>NZ_JBNIDE010000004.1:0-536399 GCF_059652115.1 Serratia sp. EC4
ATTGCAAAAAACTTTTCAAGCGTTCAAATAATCACCAAAAACGGCTTTTTAGGATATTTATTAGTCAAAAAATACCGGTTCTAGCACAGTAATAGCGGCAAACCCTGTAAATAGGGGCAAACGAAGATAAAGAAAAGGGAGCGGTCACCCGCTCCCTTTCATCTTTATTACGCTTAACTGTCGTTATTGGCGTGCAACGATATGGTCGTTTTCCACATCCAGCGTTACCAGCTTGCCGGGGATCAGCTTGCCAGACAGGATTTGCTGCGCCAGCGGGTTCTCGATCTCCTGCTGAATAGCACGTTTCAACGGACGCGCACCATACACAGGGTCGTAACCGGTTTTGCTCAACAGTGCCAGGGCCGGTTCGGTCATGGTCACTTCGTAACCGCGCTCTTCCAAACGTTTGTACAGACGCGACAGCTGAATCTTGGCGATCGCAGCGATGTGTTTCTCGCCCAGCGGATGGAACACCACCACTTCGTCGATACGGTTGATGAACTCCGGACGGAAGTGGTGACTCACCATCTCCATCACCGACTCTTTCATCTGCGCGTAGTTCATCTGACCGAAATGCTCCTGGATCAGATCGGACCCCAGGTTGGACGTCATGATCACCACAGTATTGCGGAAATCGACGGTGCGGCCTTGACCATCGGTCAGGCGGCCATCATCCAACACCTGCAACAGAATATTGAATACGTCCGGGTGCGCTTTCTCGACTTCATCCAGCAGAATCACCGAGTAAGGCCGGCGGCGCACGGCTTCCGTCAGGTAGCCGCCCTCTTCATAACCGACATAACCCGGAGGCGCGCCGACCAGACGCGAAACGGAGTGTTTCTCCATAAACTCGGACATGTCGATACGCACCATGGCGTCGTCGCTGTCGAACAGGAACGAAGCCAGTGCCTTGCAGAGCTCGGTTTTCCCCACCCCGGTCGGGCCAAGGAACAGGAACGAACCGATCGGCCGGTTAGGATCGGACAACCCGGCGCGGCTGCGGCGGATAGCGTTAGAGACCGCGCTGACCGCTTCGTCCTGGCCAATCACTCGCGAATGCAGCTCTTGCTCCAGACGCAGCAGCTTGTCGCGCTCGCCTTCCAGCATTCTGGCCACCGGGATCCCTGTGGCGCGCGCCAGCACTTCAGCAATCTCCGCATCGGTCACCCGGTTGCGCAGCAGCTTCATGCTCTTGCCTTCGGCCTGCGTGGCGGCGGCGAGCTGTTTCTCCAGCTCAGGGATCTTGCCGTACTGCAGTTCCGACATCCGCCCCAGATCGCCGACGCGGCGCGCCTGCTCCAGGGTGATTTTGGCCTGCTCGAGTTCCGCCTTGATGTTCTGAGTACCGGAGAGCGACGCTTTTTCCGCTTTCCACTCTTCTTCCAGCTCCGAATATTCGCGTTCTTTCTGCCCCAGCTCATCGCTGAGCATGTCCAGGCGTTTCTTACTGGCGTCGTCCGACTCTTTATTCAGCGCCTGCTGTTCCAGCTTCAACTGAATGATGCGGCGCTCAAGCCGATCGAGCGATTCAGGCTTGGAGTCCATCTGCATGCGAATGCTGGACGCCGCTTCGTCGATCAGGTCGATAGCCTTGTCCGGCAATTGACGATCGGCGATATAACGGTGCGAAAGCGTTGCCGCCGCCACGATGGCCGGATCGGTGATCTGCACGTGGTGGTGCAGTTCGTAACGCTCTTTCAGGCCGCGCAGAATAGCGATAGTGTCTTCCACGCTCGGCTCCGCCACATACACTTTCTGGAAACGACGCTCGAGCGCCGCATCCTTCTCTATATATTGACGATACTCATCCAGCGTGGTGGCACCGACGCAGTGCAGCTCGCCGCGCGCCAGCGCCGGCTTGAGCATATTACCCGCATCCATCGCGCCATCCGCCTTACCGGCGCCAACCATGGTGTGCAGTTCGTCGATAAACAGGATAACGCTGCCTTCCTGCTTGGCCAGATCGTTGAGCACGCCTTTCAGACGCTCTTCAAACTCGCCGCGGTATTTGGCGCCGGCGATCAAGGCGCCCATATCGAGGGACAATACGCGCTTGTGCTTCAGCCCTTCCGGCACTTCGCCGTTGATGATGCGCTGCGCCAGGCCTTCGACGATGGCGGTTTTACCTACGCCAGGTTCACCGATCAGCACCGGGTTGTTTTTGGTGCGGCGTTGCAGCACCTGAATGGTGCGACGGATCTCTTCGTCACGGCCGATCACCGGGTCAAGCTTGCCCTGCTCGGCGCGTTCGGTCAGATCGATCGTGTATTTCTTCAATGCCTGCCGTTGGTCTTCGGCGCCTTGGTCTTCCACGCTGTCACCGCCTCTCATTTGTTCAATGGCTTTGCTGATTTTGTCGGCCGTCGCGCCGGCCGCTTTCAACAAGTCGGTCAACGAGCCGCGGTCTTCCAGCACCGCAAGCACAAACAGCTCGGAAGAAATGAATTTGTCCGCGCGCTTCTGCGCCAGCTTGTCGCACAGGTTCAAAACGCGCACCAGCTCATGGGACGGTTGAACGTCGCCACCGGTGCCTTCTACCTGCGGTAAACGGGACAGCGCCTGTTCGATTTCGGTGCGCACGCGCCCGGCATCGATACCTGCGGAAGTTAATAGTGGACGAACCGTGCCCCCTTCCTGATTGAGCAGGGCGCTCATCAGATGTAGCGGTTCAATAAACTGGTTGTCGTGCCCAAGGGCTAGTGACTGGGCATCGGCGAGGGCAAGCTGGAATTTGTTGGTAAGACGATCCAGACGCATAACACCTCCAAGATGGGTCGAAATTGCTACTGGAGATTAAATGAGGTCATCCCTCAAATTTTCAAGGTTATCTCGACGCTAAATTTTCGGTACAACGCCATGCGTCGTTGGATCGTCCTAATTCAATAGGTTATATCAGCCAGATTAAACTTGCCAGACGTCCGGTTATTCCGTCGCGCCGATAGGAGAAAAAATGGCTCATTTCGTTAACCGTACAGCGGTCGCCGCCGTAGATGGCCTGAACGCCCGCACGCAACAAGCGTTGGCGAGCCAGCAAGTAGATATTAGCCAAAAACTTATCGCCGTGCGGGGTAAATGCCGCTGCGGCCTCAGCGTCTTCCGCCATGAAAGCGGCGCGCACCTCCGGCCCGACCTCAAACTGCTGCGGGCCGATCGCCGGCCCCAGCCAGGCGCTAATTTGGCCCGGCGCGGCGCTGAACGCCGCCACGGTTTGCTCCAGCACGCCGTGGCATAGCCCACGCCAGCCGGCGTGAGCGGCGGCCACTTCGTCGCCGTGCTGCGAGCAGAACAGCACCGGCAGACAATCCGCCGTCATCACGGCACACACCTGCCCCGGCACGTTGCTGTACACCGCATCCGCCCGCAGATCGGCGGGCGCTTGTCCCGTCAACGTCACCACGCGAGTGCCGTGCACCTGCTCGAGCCACACCGGCATCTGCGGCAAGCCGGCGGCGATAACCAATCGTTCCCGATTGCGCTTCACCGCTTGCTCCTCGTCACCGACGTGAGCGCCGAGGTTCAGCGAGTCATAAGGCGGCAGGCTGACGCCGCCGTGACGCGTGGTGCTGCAGGCCTTAACGCCGGCAGGCAACGGCCAGTCAGGCAGAATGAGCGAGCTCATTACCAGTCCATCTGATCTTTGAATTCTTCGGTGTCCGCCTTCAGCGCGTTGATCAGATCGACCATGTCCTGCGGCAGCGGCGCATGCCACTCCATCTGAATACCGCTAATCGGATGATACAAACGCAGCATAGTGGCGTGCAGCGCCTGACGGTCAAAACCGCGCAGCGTATTGATGAAGGCTTCCGAAGCGCCTTTCGGCGGACGCGGACGACCGCCGTACAGCGGATCGCCCACCAGCGGATGGCTGATATAGGCCATGTGCACGCGGATCTGGTGAGTACGGCCGGTTTCCAGGCGCAGGCGCAGGCGGGTGTGTGCGCGGAAGTGTTCCATGATGCGGTAGTGCGTTACCGCCGGTTTACCCATCGGGTGCACGGCCATATGGGTACGCTTGGTGGAATGACGCGCGATAGGCTCTTCTACCGTGCCGCCGGCGGTCATGGTGCCGATCGCCACTGCTTCGTATTCACGGGTGATTTCACGCGCCTGCAGCGCTTCCACCAGCCGGGTTTGGGCCGGCACGGTTTTCGCCACCACCATCAGGCCGGTGGTGTCTTTGTCCAGACGGTGCACGATGCCGGCGCGCGGCACGTCGGCGATTTCCGGGTAATGATACAGCAGCGCATTGAGCACCGTGCCGTCCGGGTTACCGGCGCCAGGGTGCACCACCAAATCGCGCGGTTTGTTGATCACCAGGATGTCGCTGTCTTCATAGACGATATCCAGCGCGATATCCTGTGGCTCCCAACGCGCCTCTTCTTCAATCTGTGCATCGATGGCGACGGTCTCTCCGCCCAGCACCTTCTCTTTCGGTTTGTTTGACGTTTTGCCATTGACCTTCACCCGATCGCCCAGGATCCACTCTTTTATGCGAGATCGTGAATAATCAGGGAACAATTCGGCCAAAGCCTGATCTAAACGTTGTCCGAGTTGAGATTCGGCCACCGTTGCGGTGAGTTGTACTTGTTGTGCCATATGCAGCTTCTTCGTTAACGTTGGGTTTTCACGGCGATGCCGTTTAATATAATGTGCTATTGTACCTGGTCTTTGTCGGGAGCTTAACGGACAGTCTCCCGGAATAACACCCTGAGGATAATCAAAACGTCATGACGCGTATGAAATATCTGGTGGCGGCAGCCACGTTGAGCCTGGCGCTGGCAGGTTGCTCCACATCCAAGGATGCGGTTCCCGACAACCCACCTTCGGAAATCTATGCTACCGCGCAGCAAAAACTGCAGGACGGTAACTTCAAGGGCGCGATTACGCAACTCGAAGCGTTAGATAACCGCTATCCTTTCGGGCCGTATTCCCAGCAGGTCCAGCTGGATTTGATTTACGCCTACTATAAGGCCGCCGACTTGCCGATGGCTCAGGCATCCATCGATCGCTTCATGCGTCTGAACCCGACGCACCCGAACATCGATTACGTGATGTACATGCGCGGCCTGACCGACATGGCGCTTGATGACAGCGCGCTGCAGGGCTTCTTCGGGGTTGACCGTTCTGACCGCGATCCTCAGCACGCTCGCGCTGCGTTCCGCGACTTCAGCCAGTTGATTCAGCAATACCCGAACAGCCAATACGCGACCGACGCCAACAAGCGTTTGGTGTATCTGAAAGACCGCTTGGCCAAGTATGAGCTTTCGGTGGCGGAATACTACACTAAACGCGGTGCTTACGTCGCGGTCGTTAATCGCGCCGAGCAGATGTTGCGTGAATTCCCGGATACCAAAGCGACGCACGACGTGTTGCCGCTGATGGAAAATGCCTACAAGCAGCTGCAGCTGAACGGCCAGGCAGACAAAGTGGCCAAAGTGATCGCCGCCAACCCGCAATAAGCGCGCGTCGGCAACGGCAGAAAAGCAAAACGGCAGCCTCGGCTGCCGTTTTCATTGGCGTCGACCTGGTTTTCACTGGAAAAATACACAAGTAAAAACACGGTGTTAGCTAGTGCTCCTCACCGGTCAACTCATCAATAATGCGCCATCCGGCGACAACTCTCAAGCATTAGATAGCCAATTCAAATGCTGAATCACAGATTGAACTAACTTTGCAAAAAGTGACAAAAAATCGTGATTTACATCACGCATTTAAACAAAAAGCGGGGTATGCTGAATTCACCAAGACGGAAAGACAGAGAGGTAAGTTATATGACATTGAACATTACCAGCAAACAAATGGATATCACTCCCGCAATCCGCAATCACGTCGAAGACCGTCTCACCAAACTGGAAAAATGGCAGACCCAGCTGATTAACCCGCATATTGTCTTATCCAAAGAACCGCAAGGGTTTGTCGCCGATGCTACCATTACCACGCCTAACGGCCCGCTGGTCGCCAGCGCCAAACATGATGACATGTATACCGCCGTTAATGAGCTGATCGCCAAGCTGGAGCGCCAGCTGAACAAGGTGCAGCACAAAGGCGAAGCGCGCCGCTGCAATGCCAGCGTGAAAGACATCGTGCCGGAAGTCACGCAAGAGCAGGAATAACCGTCCGAATGCGGTTGCCGCATCAAACGCGCCCGAGGGCGCGTTTTTTGTCGGGTATTTTTGTTGACGGGGTAAAAGCCAGCGGTTACTTTAAAACCTGTTCGCATTAACCTTAGGTAGACCATGCCACGCACACCGTTTTTCTTCGCATTCTTTTTTACCTTCCCCTGACTGGGAGGCGTTTCGTCGTGTAAGAAAGAATGCGAAGACGAACAACAAGGCCTCCTGGAAACAGGAGGCTTTTTTTATGGCTGTTTTACAACGAATAAGAATTGAAGGCGGAAGCTGATTATGACTGACAACCCGTTATTGGTGCTGCGCGAGCGCATCAGCGCACTGGACTTGAAACTGTTGGCCCTGCTGGCGGAACGCCGTGAACTGGCGATCGAAGTCGGCAAGACCAAGCTGCACTCTCACCGTCCGATCCGCGACAAAGAGCGCGAACGCGATCTGCTGGATGCGCTGATCGCCGCCGCCAAACCCTACGACCTGGACGGCTTCTACGTCACCCGCCTGTTCCAACTGATTATCGAAGATTCCGTCCTGACCCAGCAGGCGCTGCTGCAGCACCAGCTCAACCCTGTCAGCCAACACGCCGCACGCATCGCCTTCCTCGGCCCGAAAGGCTCTTATTCACATCTGGCGGCACGCCAATATGCCGCCCGCCATTTCGATCGGCTGATCGAATGCGGTTGCCAGAAGTTTCAGGATATCTTCGCCCAGGTGGAAACCGGCCAGGCGGACTACGCAATTTTGCCGATCGAGAATACCAGTTCCGGTTCGATTAACGAGGTGTACGATCTGCTGCAGCACACCAGCCTGTCGATCGTCGGCGAACTGACCAACCCGATCGACCACTGTGTTCTGGTGGCCGGCGATAGCGACCTGAGCCAGATTGAAACCGTCTACAGCCATCCGCAGCCGTTCCAACAGTGCAGCCAGTTCCTTAACCGCTTCCCGCACTGGAAAATCGAGTACACCGAAAGCACCGCCGCGGCGATGGAGAAAGTCGCCAAGCTGAATTCGCCGAAGGTGGCGGCGCTGGGCAGCGAGGCCGGCGGCGCGTTGTACGGGCTGCAGGTGCTGGAACACAACCTCGCCAACCAGCAGCAGAACATCACTCGCTTCATCGTCCTAGCGCGCAAAGCGATCGACGTATCTGAACAGGTGCCGGCCAAAACCACGCTGATTATGGCGACCGGCCAGCAATCCGGCGCATTGGTCGAAGCGCTGCTGGTTCTGCGCGACAACGGCATCATCATGACCAAACTGGAATCACGCCCGATCAACGGCAATCCGTGGGAAGAGATGTTTTATATCGATGTGCAAGCCAATCTGCGTGCCGACGCGATGCAAAAAGCGCTGCGCGATCTGGCGCCAATCACCCGCTCGCTGAAGGTACTGGGCTGTTACCCAAGCGACACCGTGGTGCCGGTCAACCCATCCTGAAACCATAAAAAAGGTTCGGCCAAGCCGAACCCTTTACGTTTACCGCCCGCGTTTTACTGTCGGCTGTCGTTAGCCTGCCGCAACAGCGTGCGGCTCTCCACCAGGAAGCGTTGGGCGTAATCGCCGAACCAGTGCTCCACCTTGCGGAAACTGTCGATAAACGCCTGTTTGTCGCCATGCTCCAACAGCTTGATCGCCTCGCCGAAGCGCTGGTAGTAACGCTTAATCAGCGCCACGTTTTCTTCCGACGACATGATGATATCGGCGTAAAGTTGCGGATCCTGCGCAAACAGGCGGCCAACCATCGCCAGCTCCAACCGGTAGATCGGCGAGGAGAGCGCCAGCAACTTCTCCAGTTGCACGTTCTCTTCCGCCAGATGCAACCCGTAGGCGAAGGTGGCGAAGTGCCGCAGCGCCTGAATAAACGCCATGTTCTGATCGTGTTCGACCGCGCTGATGCGATGCAGCCGCGCGCCCCACACCTGCAGCTGCTCAAGCAACCATTGGTAAGCCTCCGGCTGGCGGCCGTCGCAGTAAACCACTACCTGCTTCGCCACGCTGCCCACGTCCGGGCCGAACATCGGGTGCAGACCGACCACCGGGCCGCTGTGCGCCGCCAACATCGCATGCAGCGGACGGTTCTTCACCGACGCCAAATCCACCAGAATACAGTCGGCAGGCAGCGTCGGCAGGCGGCTTATCACCTGCTCGGTCACATGGATCGGCACGCTGACGATCACCATGCCGGCGTCTGCCAGCAGCTGTTCCGCCTGCGGCCAATCTTCCTGATCCAATACCCTGACCTGATAACCCGACAGCGTCAGCAAGCGGTTGAACAGCCGGCCCATCTGGCCGTTGCCGCCGATGATGACGATCGGCCGCAGCTGCGGACACAGAGTTTTAAAGCCTTTATCATTCTCGCTGACGTACGATTCGCGCATCACGCGGCGCAAGACGTCCTCGATCAGATCCGGCGGCACCCCGAGGTTTTCCGCCTCCTGGCGACGCGAGGCCAGCATCGCGGCTTCGCGCTCCGGTACGTAAACCGGCAGGCCATGACGGCTTTTGACTTCGCCCACTTCCGCTACCAGATGCAGGCGTTTCGCCAGCAGATCCAGCAGCGCTTTATCCACCTCATCGATTTGATCGCGCAGCGCGGTCAGTTCAGCCACCATAACTTACTTTTCTCCCGTGCGAGCCGTCAGCGCAGCGCCGAGTTCCTGATGCATATGACGCAGCAGAGTTTCCGTGCTCTCCCAGTTGATGCAGGCATCGGTGACGGACACCCCGTAACGCATGTCTGCACGCGGCTGTTCGGAAGACTGGTTGCCCTCATGCAGATGGCTCTCCAGCATGATGCCGGTGATCGAACGGTTACCCGCCTTGATCTGCTCCACCACGGACTCGGCAACCGCCGGCTGACGGCGATAGTCTTTATTCGAGTTGCCATGGCTGCAATCTATCATCAAGGACGGATGGAGTCCCGCCTCAAGCATCTGTTTTTCACAGGCCGCAACGTGCTCAGCGCTGTAGTTCGGGGTTTTGCCGCCGCGCAGGATCACGTGTCCGTCCGGGTTGCCCTGCGTCTGCAGCAGGCAAACCTGGCCTGCCTGGTTGATGCCGACGAAGCGGTGCGGCATAGCGGCGGCGCGCATGGCGTTGATGGCGGTACCCAAGCTGCCGTCGGTGCCGTTTTTGAAGCCGACCGGCATCGACAGGCCGGAGGCCATTTCGCGGTGCGTCTGAGATTCGGTGGTGCGCGCACCGATCGCCGACCAGCTGAACAAGTCCCCCAGGTACTGCGGGCTGTTCGGATCCAACGCTTCGGTAGCCAACGGCAAGCCCATGCCCACTAAATCCAGCAACAGGCGACGCGCGATATGCAAGCCTGCTTCAACGTCAAACGAACCGTCCATGTACGGATCATTGATCAAACCTTTCCAGCCGACAGTGGTTCTGGGTTTTTCAAAGTAGACGCGCATAACGATATACAGCTGATCGCTCAAGTCAGCCGCCAGGGTTTTCAAACGACGGGCGTAGTCCAGCGCCGCGTCCGGATCGTGGATCGAACAAGGCCCGCATACCACCAACAGGCGATGATCGCGCCCCTGCAAAATGTTGGCGATAGTGTTGCGCGCAGTGGCGATCTCATTTTCGTCGTCGGCGCTGAGCGGGAATTGGTTCTTCAGCTCCTCCGGCGTGATGAGAATCTGTTCTGCACTGATGTGTACGTTATTGAGCGCGTCTTTTTGCATGATGCTATTCCTGTCGTTTGGCGTTATGCGTTGAAATGGAACATTGAGCGTTTCAGGGCTCTACCCTATCACGATATGTAAAGTTTTCAATCCATTTTCCGTAAATAAAAAATTACCGCAATTATCCTGATTAAATCACCTTTGAAAAAGAGTTGGGAAAACCAATTAAAATACAATAAATACATGAACTTAATAAATCAAAAAAACCTTCACCACACCTTAACCATCCGGTCTAAGAAAAATGAATATATGTAAATTTATTTGTACACATGATTTTACAGCGAAGATACGCCCCCGATCTCGGCACCGACGCCTGTGCGAAGCAGGATCAGCACGAAATGCCGCCAAAAGCGATGATTTTAAGTAGAAGAAAAGCGAATAAATGAGGGATAAAAATTAAAAACTTAAGCTAATGGCGGCTATTTTTGTCGCCGAAATGAACCGATATAATGTGATCGTCATCAACAATAATTCCCCTTAACAACTGGATCCAAGATGCTCTCTTCTCGCGCTCGTCGCGCTTTTCCGCTGTATATTTGCTGCTTAACGACTTTCACCAGTGTTTCAGCCCTTGCCGACAATACGCTTTTCACCGCGATGGACGATCCGGCCACCGCCAAGAAACCGTTCGAAGGCAACGTGCAGGCGGGCTACAACGCCCAGTCAGGCAACTCGCAGAGCTCCACCCTGTTGGCCAACACCAACATGACCTGGTTCAATAGCGACGCGGCGTACAGCCTGTGGGGGGCGGCCAACAACACCACCTCCTCCAACGTGCGCTCGTCCGAAAAATACCAGGCCGGTGGCCGTACGCGCTATAACCTGACCGATCGCAACTACCTGTTCGGTCAGGCCAGCTGGCTGAGTGACCGTTTCAACGGTTACGACTCACGCTCCACGCTGACCGGCGGCTACGGCCGTCAACTCCTTAACGGGCCGCTCAGTGACCTGCGGGTGGAATTCGGTCCCGGCGTGCGCCATGACGAGTACCATGGCGGCGGCCGTGCGACCAAGGGGCTAGCCTATGGTGCGGCCAACTATTCCTATCAGTTGACCGATAACACCAAGTTCATTCAGGGCGTTTCCGCGCTGGCGAACGAAGAAACCACGCTGAACTCGGAAAGCGCGTTGAACGTGGCGATCAACGATCGCTTCTCATTGCGCGTGGCTTACACCGTGACCTACAACAGCAAACCGCCGGCCTCGGCGCCGAAGAACACCGACACGACGACCTCGGTCACGCTGGTCTACGGCCTGTAATCTCCCCCCATTATTTCTCGAAGCCCATCATCGATGGGCTTTTTTTATGCCGGCCGCCCTCTTTTGCACAATCTGCTAAAAATATTCATCCCACCCATTGACGACTTTAGCAAATAGCTTAATACTGTATGCATATACAGTAATTATCATACAGACCAGGAGCATGATGGATATCGATAGCGAGCTCTCACGCATCGATGCCTCCGGCTCCCGAGATTCTGTAAACGAAGCGAGCATAAGGCTATGGAGAAAATCACCTCATTCATCACCTACGCCATGGCGCTGTTTCTCGCCTGGCTCGGCAAGCTGTCTCCGCAGGACATTGCCTTTTTAGTCGGTGCGGCGGTAGGCATCGGCACGTTTCTGGTGAACTGGTACTACCGACGTAAAAGCCTGCAGATCTTGAAGGCCATTGAGCGCAATGCGACATCTCGGAGGAACATTTACGATGAGTGCAACCGTTAAGCGCTGCAGCGTCGCCGCCGTTTTGGCCAGCGCCGTGCTGTTGCCGTCATTTGGCGAGCTGCAAACCTCAGAAGCCGGCCTCAGGCTGATCGCCGATCTCGAAGGTTGCCGCCTATCGCCTTACCAGTGCAGCGCCGGGGTGTGGACGCAGGGCATTGGGCACACCGCTGGCGTCATCCCTGGTAAAGCGATCGATGAACGCAAAGCCGCGATGGATTTGGTCGACGATGTTCGCCGCACCGAGCGCGGCATGGCCGCCTGCCTGCCGGATACGCTCTCGCAACAAACCTATGATGCGGTGATCGCTTTCGCCTTCAATGTGGGCGTCAGCGCAGCCTGCCGCTCTACGCTGGTCGCGCTGCTGCAACAGCGCCAGTGGCGGCAGGCCTGCGATCAGCTGCCACGCTGGGTTTACGTAAACGGAAAGAAAAACAAAGGGCTGGAACAGCGACGCGCCATGGAACGCGCACTGTGCTTGCAAGGCATTGCCTCATCATGACGGGCTCGCTCGCCTAAGTGGTGATGCCACACCAATTTCACTTAATTTGTTCAAGGGGGTTCTTATGATGCACTGTCCATTATGCGGTCACGTGGCCCACACTCGCTCCAGCCGCTATTTGAGCGAGTCGACCAAAGAGCGTTACCATCAATGCCGCAACATCAATTGCAGCTGCACGTTCGCCACGCACGAATCCGTCGCACGGGTGATCGTCAAACCTGGCGATGACATTATCCCGGCGCAGCCTCACCCGCCGGAGAGTCAGCAGAAACACAGCGCCGTAGCGCTGTAATGCAAAAAGCCTGCTTATGCAGGCTTTATTATGTTGGCGGTGCGCAGACGAAATCTCGCAAATGCAACCTGTCGAGGTTTTAAGATAAAAAAAGGGGTTGGCATAGGCCAACCCCTGATAACTATTAACTTTTGGATGCAGCGTTAGTTAACGCGGTTCAGACGCTCTTTGATACGAGCAGCCTTACCAGTACGTTCACGCAGGTAGTACAGTTTAGCTTTACGAACGGCACCACGACGTTTAACAGTAATGCTGTCGATTACTGGGGAGTGAGTCTGGAATACGCGCTCAACACCTTCGCCGTTGGAAATCTTACGAACAGTGAATGCAGAGTGCAGACCGCGGTTACGGATAGCGATAACCACGCCCTCGAATGCCTGCAGACGTTTTTTGCTACCTTCAACGACCCATACCTTCACTTCCACGGAATCACCCGGACGGAATGCAGGTACGTCTTGTTTCATCTGCTCTTGTTCAAGTTGCTTAATAATGTTGCTCATAATATGTCTCTTACCCTAGGTAAACTGATATATCGGTCCCGTCTGATGTCAGACGTTTCCTTCATAGTCCTGTTGCCTGGCCTGATGTTCCCGTTGGAACTCAGCCAGCAACACCGCTTGCTCGTCAGTCAGAGCTAGGCTTTCTAGAAGTTCAGGTCTTCTAAGCCAGGTTCGGCCCAGCGACTGCTTTAAGCGCCAGCGACGTATCTCGGCATGGTTGCCCGACAGCAGAACCGGCGGTACCTCCATCCCTTCCAACACCTCGGGGCGGGTATAGTGCGGGCAGTCCAGCAATCCGTCGGCGAAGGAGTCTTCCTCCGCTGAGGCCTGATGGCCCAGCACACCCGGTATGAAACGGGCGACTGAATCAATCAGGGTCATCGCCGGCAGTTCCCCGCCGCTGAGAACGTAATCGCCGATTGACCATTCTTCGTCAATTTCGGTTTGGATTACGCGCTCGTCTACCCCTTCGTAACGGCCGCACACCAGAATCATCTTCTGATTGGCCGCCAGTTCGCACACGCCGGTTTGATCCAGCTTGCGCCCCTGAGGTGACAGATAAATCACCTTTGCTCCCTCGCCTGCCGCTGCTTTCGCCGCATGAATGGCTTCCCGTAAAGGTTGCACCATCATCAGCATTCCCGGGCCGCCGCCGTAAGGGCGATCGTCCACGGTGCGATGCCGGTCGTAGGTGAAGTCGCGAGGACTCCAACACTGCACGCTCAGCAGGCCATTTTTTACTGCCCGGCCAGTCACCCCGTAATCGGTGATAGCGCGGAACATCTCAGGAAACAGGCTTACAATACCGATGAACACAAGCCAATCCCCTTACCGTTATTCCACTTGCTTCGACCGTTTGATCCGGGGGTCAAAAACCAGGATCCCAATCTGCCTCAATCACGCGGGCAGTGAGATCGACTTTCTTGATAACCTGCCCATGAAGAAACGGAATCAACCGCTCCTTCATGCCGAACGCATCTTTCAGGTTCGCTTTCACAACCATCACATCGTTCGAGCCGGTTTCCATCATATCGATGACTTTACCCAGCTCGTAGCCGGCGGTGGTGACTACCTGGCAGCCCATCAGGTCTTTCCAGTAGTAATCGTCACCCTCCAGCGGAGGAAGTTGCTCAGAATCCACCATAATCTCGCGATTAGTCAGCAGATTCGCCGCGTCCCGATCGTCAATGCCTTTGACCTTGATGATCAGATCCTGACTGTGGCGCTTCCAGTCTTCCAACTCGATATGCTGCCACTGACCCGCCTGCTGGATAAACCACGGCTGATAGTCAAAAATGCTTTCGGCGTTCTCGGTGGATGAAAACACTCTGAGCCAACCACGAATGCCGTAAGCGGACCCCATTTTACCGAGTACAATCGGCTGCTTAGGCGCTACCGGTTTGAGTTGCTTGCTCATTGCCACCACCGCGACAGATTAAGCTGCTTTCTTAGCGTCTTTGATCAGCGCGTGAACGCGATCAGAAACGGTTGCACCCAGACCAACCCAGTGCTCGATGCGGTCCAGGTCCAGACGCAGTGCTTCAGCCTGACCGGAAGCGATCGGGTTGAAGAAGCCTACGCGCTCGATGAAACGACCATCACGAGCGTTGCGGCTGTCGGTCACTACTACTTGATAGAACGGACGCTTTTTAGCGCCGCCACGTGCCAAACGAATTGTTACCATAACATCCTCTTTAGTTAATAAAACAGCCGGGCCCCATTGAGGGACGGGGCCCGGTTGCAATATAAAAAGCCCGAAAATTTTACTCATTTTGGCGCAAAAAGCAATCTAAAGCGTCGATCGCAGGGGACAACTTTTGCAGCCTGTCAAATTCCGGGCGGTTTTCACCGCGAACGGCGAATGCTGAAAGCGCCCGCACTCAGCGTGCGGGGGCCCGTCAGCGGCCTGGGAAGCCCGGCGGCATCATGCCTTTCATGCCGCGCATCATCTTCGCCATACCGCCTTTCTTCATCTTCTTCATCATACGCTGCATTTCGTCGAACTGCTTCAGCAAGCGGTTGACGTCCTGCACCTGCATGCCGGCCCCCATCGCGATGCGGCGCTTGCGCGAGCCCTTGATGATTTCCGGTTTGGCGCGCTCTTTCAGCGTCATCGAGTTGATGATCGCCTCCATGCGCACCAGCACTTTGTCGTCCATCTGCGATTTGACGTTGTCCGGCAGTTGGCCGGCGCCCGGCAGCTTGCTCAGCATGTTGGCCATGCCGCCCATGTTGCGCATCTGCTTGAGCTGCTCCAGGAAGTCGGTCAGATCGAAACCGTCGCCCTTCTTCAGCTTGTTGGCCAGCTTCTCCGCCTGCTCGCGGTCGACCTTGCTTTCGATATCTTCGATCAGCGACAGCACGTCGCCCATGCCCAGGATGCGCGATGCCACGCGATCCGGGTAAAACGGCTCCAGCGCTTCGGTCTTCTCGCCGACGCCGAGGAACTTGATCGGCTTGCCGGTGATATGGCGGATGGACAACGCGGCACCGCCGCGCGCATCGCCGTCGACCTTGGTCAGCACCACGCCGGTCAGCGGCAGCGCTTCGTTAAACGCCTTGGCGGTATTGGCGGCGTCCTGGCCGGTCATGGCGTCGACCACGAACAGGGTTTCCACCGGCTTGATCGCCGCGTGCACCTGTTTGATCTCGTCCATCATCGCTTCGTCAACGTGCAAGCGGCCGGCGGTATCGACAATAAGGACATCGTAGAACTTCAGCTTGGCCTGTTGCAGCGCGCGATTGACGATGTCGATCGGTTTTTCTTTGACGTCAGACGGGAAGAAGTCGATGCCGACGCCTTCCGCCAGCGTTTCCAGCTGTTTGATCGCCGCCGGGCGATAAACGTCCGCGGAAACCACCAACACTTTCTTCTTCTGTTTTTCTTTCAGGAACTTGCCGAGCTTACCGACGCTGGTGGTTTTACCGGCGCCCTGCAGGCCCGCCATCAGCACCACCGCCGGCGGCTGAGCCGCCAGATTCAGCTCGGTGTTGACTTCGCCCATCGCGGCGATCAGCTCGCCTTTGACGATCTTGACGAACTCCTGCCCCGGCGTCAGGCTCTTGTTGACTTCATGGCCAACCGCGCTCTCTTTGACGCGGTTGATGAAGTCGCGCACCACCGGCAGCGCGACGTCCGCTTCCAGCAATGCCATACGCACTTCACGCAGGGTTTCCTTGATATTCTCTTCGGTCAGCCGCCCGCGGCCGCTGATATTGCGCAACGTGCGCGACAATCGATCGGTTAAATTTTCAAACATCGTCTCATGCTCAACGTGTAATGACAGGCCGCTCCGGCGACACAATTGCGCCGATGATAACACGAAGCGCGCAGGATCTCTGCCTCAGCGTTGGAGATAGGTTGGAGTGAAACGCGCGCAACGCTATACTGACACTCCAATTAACCACGCCGAAGCAAAATTAAACGTTATGCCAGTTTTCTCCATTGTGGCTTTGATGGCCTACCTGCTCAGCCTTGGACTGATCATTCCCAGCTTGTTGCGGAAGAACAGCGCATACCGTCGGCTCGCCCTCGTCTCGGCGGTGGTGGCGTTGATTTGCCACGCCATCGCGCTGCAGCAGCGCATCTTTGACGTCAGCGCTGGGCAGAATCTCAGCCTGCTGAACATTGGTTCTATCGTCAGCCTGATCATCTGTTCGGTGATGACCTTCGTCGCTTCACGCGATCGCGGCTGGTTCCTGCTGCCGATCGTCTACAGCTTCGCGATGATCAATCTGGCCTTCGCCAGCTTCATGCCCGGCGAGTTCATCACTCACCTGGAAGCCAGCCCGGAATTGATGGTGCATATCGGCCTGGCGCTATTCTCTTACGCCACCCTGATCATCGCCGCGCTCTACGCCTTACAGCTCGCCTGGCTCGACTACCTGTTGAAAAACAAGAAGCTGACCTTCAGCGCCGACATGCCGCCGCTGATGAGCATCGAGCGCAAGATGTTCCATATCACCCAGATCGGCGTGGTGCTGCTGACGCTCACCCTGTGCACCGGCCTGCTGTACATGGATAATCTGTTCAGCAAAGAAAACGTGCATAAAGCCGTGTTGTCGATCATGGCCTGGTTCGTGTATATCGTGTTGCTGTGGGGCCATTACCATGAAGGCTGGCGCGGCCGCCGCGTCGTCTGGTTCAGCTTCGCCGGCGCCTTCCTGCTGACGCTCGCCTACTTCGGCAGCCGTCTGATTCAACAGGTGATGGTGCGCTGAGCCAGCCCGGTTCAACTTTCCCTCTCTATAAGGAATACTGCATTGGAGCATGTGTCGACGGGGACTCTCATCATTATCCTGGTGATCATGATCGTGGTCTCCGCTTACTTCTCCGCTTCCGAAACCGGCATGATGACGCTCAACCGTTATCGCCTGCGTCACCTGTCCAAACAGGGCAACCGCTCGGCGCGCCGGGTGGAGAAGCTGCTGCAAAAACCGGATCGGCTGATCGGCCTGGTGCTGATCGGCAACAACCTGGTCAACATCCTTGCCTCGGCGCTGGCGACCATCGTCGGCATGCGGCTGTATGGCGATCTGGGCGTGGCGATTGCGACCGGCATACTGACTTTCGCCGTGCTGCTGTTCGCCGAAGTGCTGCCGAAAACCTTCGCCGCGCTCTATCCGGAACGCATCGCCTTCCCCAGCAGCGTCTTGCTGGCGCCGTTGCAAAAGGTGATGTTCCCGCTGGTCTGGCTGCTCAACGGCATCACCAGCCTGACCTTGCGCCTGTTCGGCATTCGCACCAACGTGCGCATCAGCGACGCCGTCAGCAAGGATGAGCTGCGCACCATCGTGCGTGAATCCCAGTCGCAGATCTCCCGCCGCAATCAGGACATGCTGATCTCGGTGCTGGATCTGGAAAAGGTGACGGTCAACGACATCATGGTGCCGCGCACCGAGATCGTCGGCATCGACGTCAACGACGACTGGAAGTCGATCATGCGCCAGCTGACCCACTCGCCACACGGCCGCATCGTGCTGTATCGCAGCTCGTTGGACGATGCGATCGGCATGCTGCGCGTGCGCGAAGCCTATCGCCTGATGACCGAGAAAAAAGAGTTCAACAAAGAGAACCTGCTGCGCGCCGCCGATGAGATCTACTTCGTACCGGAAGGCACGCCGCTCAACGTGCAGTTGGTGAAGTTCCAGCGCAATAAAGAGAAGGTCGGCATCGTGGTCGACGAGTACGGCGACATTCAGGGCCTGGTCACGGTGGAAGACATTCTCGAAGAGATCGTCGGCGATTTCACCACCTCGATGTCGCCGACGCTGGCGGAAGAAGTCACGCCGCAGAGCGACGGTTCGGTCTTGATCGACGGCACCGCCAACGTGCGGGAGCTGAACAAAGCCTTCAACTGGACCTTGCCAGCCAATGAAGCCCGTACCGTCAACGGTATGCTGCTGGAAGAACTGGAAGAGATCCCCGAAATCGGCACACGGGTGCGTATCGGCCATTACGATATCGACATCCTCGACGTGCAGGGCAACATGATCAAACAGGTGCGAGTCACGCCGATCACCTCGCTGCAGTCCAGCGTCGGCCATCACTGACCGCCGGCCAGAACGTAAAAAAGACGCGAAATCGCGTCTTTTTTGTTTCTGCGGGAAACGTACGGTCAGATATGCAGCTCCTGCAGCTTCTCTTTCGGCAGCGCCAGCTCGTCGTTGTGGTTCACCACCACGCCGTTATCCAGAATGTGCTTGGCGATTTCCTGCGCTTCTTCCAGCGAGTGCATGTGGTAGGTACCACACTGGTACTCGTTCAGCTCAGGGATCTTGCGCTGGTCGGTCACTTTCAGCACGTCGGCCATCGCCGCTTTCCAGGCATCGGCAACGCGCTGCTCTTCCGGCACGCCGATCAGGCTCATGTAGAAACCGGTGCGGCAGCCCATTGGGGAGATGTCGATAATCTCCACGCCCTGGCCGTTCAGGTGGTCGCGCATAAAGCCGGCGAACAGGTGTTCCAGCGTGTGAATGCCGCGTTCGGGCATCACTTCCAGGTTCGGGCGGCAAAAGCGCAGATCAAATACCGTGATGGTATCGCCATGAGGCGTTTTCATGGTTTTCGCAACGCGGACAGCCGGGGCTGCCATACGGGTATGATCGACGGTAAAGCTATCCAGCAATGGCATTTCGCTACCTCCTCGTAAAAGAGCATTTATTTCGAAACTTTTTTTCCTAACCGGGAAACCTTTTCCAACCCTGCGAGTCTGAGTATGTGAAAGACGCGCATTTGTTATCATCATCCCTGTCATCAGAGATGCATATTTGGCCACATTGATGTGGCCTTTTTCTTTTTCAGCTTCCGCCGTTTTGCTTCAGGAACGCTTCAAAGCTTAGCGTATCATTGGCTTCTATGTCGCGTTGACGCTGCCAAGAAGCTTCCCGCTCTTTATCCAGCTCGGCTTCGTTCAGGATTTCCAACGGCTCTTCCAGCAATGTCTGGCGATACTGCTCCGCCAGCTGCAGACCGACGCGCCCGGTGCCTTCCGCCTTCATCGCCTTCAGAATGCGCGCGGAGAAGGTCAGCTCAGGGTCGTCAAATGCGGCGACCAGCTCATCGCACACCTGCTGGTATTGACGGTTGCCGGCTTCGCCGTCCAACACTTCCGCGACCCGACGCAGATCGGCGAACAGCGCCTTGCCCACGTTTTCCAGCGGTTCATGGCTGGCGCCACAGCCGATGCCGATGGTCTGGCCCGGCTTGCGTCCTTCCAGAATCACCCGGTTCCAGTTCTTGCGCGTGCACAGCAGTTCATCGCTGCTCATCTCCGGCGCATCGGCCAGCGCGCACCACACCAGGAACAGATCCAGGAAACGCGCCTGCACCGCATCCACGCCGATCGGCGAGAACGGGTTGATATCCAGCGAACGCACTTCGATGTATTCGATACCGCCGCGCAGCAGCGCGTCTGACGGCGTCTCGCCGCTTTTGGTCACGCGCTTCGGCCGGATCGGCGCATACAGCTCGTTTTCGATTTGCAGCACGTTACTGTTCAACTGCAGGTAGCGGTCACCCTCTTTCACGCCCAGCTTGGCGAACTCTTCGGAAGGCGTAACGATCGCCCGCTTCAAACCGGCCACATAGCTGTGCAGATCGTTGAAGGTGATGCCCAGATTACTCTGCGACTTGTTGGTGTAACCCAGGTCGCTCAGACGCAGCGAGGTGGCGTACGGCAGATAGCACATCCCCTGCTCGGTGCGTTCGAACGGCAGAGTGGTCTCGCGTCCTTTGAGGAACGAAGAACAAATGGCCGGCGATGCGCCGAACAAATACGGGATCACCCAACCGAAACGGTAATAGTTGCGGATCAGGCGGAAATACCCCGCCGAGATCTGCTCTTTACCACTTTCTGCGTCCTGCACGCCAGCCCAGGCCTGCCAAAACTCCAGCGGCAGCGAGAAGTTGTAGTGCACGCCGGAAATGGTCTGCATCAACGCGCCATAGCGATTCTTCAACCCTTCGCGGTACAGCGTCTTCATGCGGCCGATGTTTGAAGAACCGAACTGCGCCAGCTCAATATCCTGCTCGGCTTCGATAAAGCACGGCATGCTGAGCGGCCACATGCGCTCATCGCCAATATTGCGCGCCACGTAGCGATGAATATCGCGCAGGAACGTCAGCAGGTGATCGATATTGTCATCAACCGGCGTAATGAACTCTAACAGCGCCTCGGCGAAATCCGTGGTGATCCAGTGGTGCGTCAATGCCGCCCCCAGCTTTTCCGGATGCCCGGTAGTCGCCAAGGTGCCGTTCGGCGTGACTCGCAGCGTTTCACGCTCGATGCCGCGACGAATGCCTTTTAATGCCTGAGGATGGGCTTCCAACCAAGAAAGCGCCTGTGATACGTCCGGGATCAAATTGACCTCCCGCTTCTAAAAACAATAACTCGTAAGCATACTGAATCCGCACCCGAGAGAATATTGAGTTATATTCACTTGGTTACTGCCACCAGGCGATGCCCTGTACCGTTATCATAGTCAAAACGATGTAACGCAGCGCCTTTCCGATACACAGAAACAGCGCGACAGAGCCCCAGGGCATGCGCAGCCAACCTGCCAACACGCACAACAAATCGCCCACCACCGGCACCCAACTGAGCAACAGCGCAGCCGGGCCGAAGCGTTGCAGCCACCCGAGCGCCGTTGCCAGCCCCCGCTGTGGTTTCAACGCCGGTAACAGGCGCCCGATAATGACATTGGTCAAGCCGCCCAGCGTGTTGCCCAGGGTCGCGGCCAGCACCAGCAATTCCGGCGAGACGCGACTCTGGGTCAGCAAAGCGACCAGAACGATTTCTGAATTTCCCGGCAGCAGCGTCGCACTGAGGAAGCTGCTGCCAAATAACGATATTACGGCTAGCGTACTACTCACAGCGTGCGAACGTCTACCACGTCCATACCGGCGCTTTTTGCCGCCTGGATGCCGAACTCGGCGTCTTCAAACACCACGCACTTCTCTGGCGGCACGCCGATAAGTTCGGCGCAGCGCAGGAAGGTGTCCGGCTCCGGTTTATGGCGCTGTACGTCGTCCGCACCGACGATCGCGTCGAAGCAGTTGAACAGGCCGAGATGACGCAGCAGCATTTCCGCCATGCGGTGCTCGCTGCCGGTACCGACCGCCATCGGACGGCGACCGTGATAGGATTTTACCACCTCGATCAGCGGCAACGGGCGCACGCTGTCCAACAGCATCGCCTCCACCGCGCGGGTTTTCTCCGCGGCCAGATGATGGGGATCGAGTTCGGCCTGGTGGCTGGCGATAATCGCCTGAGCGATGCGCCAGGTCGGTGAACCGCTCAGCGCCACCATAGCCGCTTCATCAAACGTCATGCCATAACGCGACAGCACTTCACTCCACGCTTTGCGGTGCGTTGGCTCGGTGTCCAGAATCGTGCCGTCCATGTCGAAAATAAGACCCTGATAGCGGTCGTACATCGTTACTCCATGATCGTTGAGGAAAGAAAACTACTTTAGCGTAAAGCCGTTGGGTTGTCGCTGACTGCGTCATAGCGGAATGTGCTGTGATCGATCGGGTGCAAAGAAGGAAAGGGGTGAAGAGAGAATGGCTAAATGCTGAAAAGCGAAAAACCCGCCAAGGCGGGTTTCTCTTAGATGGTGCATCCGGGAGGATGATTCGGGACCAACGCCTCACCCTGCGGGCCGTTGCTAAAGCAACGTTATCCTCCCCAAGGACACTTTCCTTTCTCCCACCCGCTTGAAGATTTCTCTTCGCGATACGGGGAGTTAAACATGGTGCATCCGGGAGGATTCGAACCTCCGACCGCTCGGTTCGTAGCCGAGTACTCTATCCAGCTGAGCTACGGATGCATGACTGTTTGCCGCTTGCCTGTTTCACGAATAACAGAAAAGCAAAAACCCGCTAAGGCGGGCTTCTCTTAGATGGTGCATCCGGGAGGATTCGAACCTCCGACCGCTCGGTTCGTAGCCGAGTACTCTATCCAGCTGAGCTACGGATGCATTACTATTTTTACCGCGTGCCGGCTTTGCTAATAAAGCCAGACTTGAAGAATGGTGCATCCGGGAGGATTCGAACCTCCGACCGCTCGGTTCGTAGCCGAGTACTCTATCCAGCTGAGCTACGGATGCACAGGAATTCTTTTTTGATACCGTATGGTACGTTGTTACTACCCCACCATACTGCAAAATATGGTGCATCCGGGAGGATTCGAACCTCCGACCGCTCGGTTCGTAGCCGAGTACTCTATCCAGCTGAGCTACGGATGCAAATGGCGGTGAGGCGGGGATTCGAACCCCGGATGCAGCTTTTGACCGCATACTCCCTTAGCAGGGGAGCGCCTTCAGCCTCTCGGCCACCTCACCAAACGCTTCTTTCGAATTGTGCCTGACTTGCTTTAGAGAAGCTCATCGGCACTGCGTGGCGCACATATTACTTTCTCCGACTTTTAAGTCAAACAATTTTTCCCAACTCATGCGCGTTTGCACAATTCACACCCAACATGGGCGATTTCACGGCAAAAAGGGCGTTTTATCAACAGGCAACCGCGGCGTCCATAGCAACAAAGCAGGAAACTCACCGGGAAAATAATCACGAAAAAGAAGAGGGAGAGCGAAGGAAGTGGTTAAAACGATGCAGTAGCGTCTCGTCAGGCAACGAGACGCTGCTTCGGAATCAGTAAGTCGTCTGCTGAGACTTCTCTGCCTGAATGCGCTGATAGATTTCTTCACGGTGAACTGAAACCTCTTTGGGGGCGTTCACACCAATACGCACCTGGTTGCCTTTTACCCCTAGCACAGTGACCGTGACCTCATCGCCAATCATGAGGGTTTCACCAACTCGACGAGTCAGAATTAACATTCTTTGCTCCTTGAAAGATTAAAAGAGTCGGGTCTCTCAGTTTCCCCGTCATTATCCATCATATGTGGTGAAAACGTAAGCCGCGCAATCCACAATAAGTGTAAGCAGACTTGGTCCCACCTCAGATAACGGTAAGTTTAGCCGACCTGAAAAACTTTGTTCCCGCAATTGTAACTAAATTGTGTTAGCACAGTATGAAAACGCCATAATCAACAAAGTATTATGGCGTTTGTGCGTGCTATTTATTTATGTTCACAGCTTCGAGGCCACCCAGGCTTCTACACTGTTTAACGCCGCTGGCAGGGCGTTGATATCCGTCCCCCCCGCCATCGCCATATCAGGGCGACCACCGCCCTTGCCGCCGACCTGCTGCGCCACGTTGCCGATCAACTCGCCGGCTTTCACGCGGTCAGTCAGATCCTTGGTCACGCCCGCGACCAGGCTGACTTTGTCATCAGCCGTCGTTGCCAACACGATAATGGCCGAACCCAATTGATTTTTCAGGTCATCCACCATGGTGCGCAGCATTTTAGCTTCGACATTGTCCAACTGGCTGACCAACAGCTTCACGCCGTTAACCACTTTCGCCTGGCTGGACAGCGACGCGCTTTCCTGCGCCGCCTGCTGATCTTTCAGCTGCTGCAGTTCTTTTTCCAGCGCGCGGGTGCGATCGAGCACCGAGCGCACTTTATCGGTCAAGTTGTTGCTGTCGCCCTTCACCAACTGCGCAACGTCTTGCAACAAATCGCTTTGCTGGTGCAGCGTGGCGATAGCGCCAGCGCCGGTTACCGCTTCAATACGGCGGATGCCCGCCGCGGTGCCCGACTCGCTCAGAATGCGGAACAGGCCGATATCGCCGGTGCGGCTGGCGTGGGTGCCGCCGCACAGCTCGGTGGAGAAGTCGCCCATGGTCAGCACGCGCACGTTGTCGTCGTACTTCTCGCCGAACAGCGCCATCGCCCCCTTCTCTTTGGCATCTTCCAACGCCATCAGCTCGGTCTGCACCGGCAGGTTACGACGCACCTGCTGGTTAACCAGATCTTCCACCGCGCGAATTTGTTCCGGCTTCATCGCTTCAAAATGCGAGAAGTCGAAGCGCAGGTATTTGTCGTTAACCAGAGAGCCTTTCTGCGCAACGTGCTCGCCCAACGTTTGGCGCAGCGCGGCGTGCAGCAGGTGGGTCGCGGAGTGATTCAGGCGGATGCTGTTGCGGCGCTCGGCGTCGATCTGCGCATCCACGCGATCGTTCAGCTTCAGCGAACCTTGCGCCAGCTTGCCTTGATGGCCGATAGCCTGACCGTATTTCTGGGTGTCGTTGACCACAAACTCGGCGCCGGCGGCTTTCAGCACGCCTTTATCGCCGACCTGGCCGCCGGATTCACCGTAGAACGGCGTCTCGTCCAGCACCACCACCGCCTCTTCGCCGGCGTTGATCTGATCGACAGGCTGGCCGTCGCGGAACAGTGCGATGACCGTCGCCTGCTGCTCGTCGTGATCGTAGCCGCTGAACTGGCTGCTGCCGTCCACGCGGATCAGGCTGTTGTAGTCGGCGCCGAAGCCGCTGGATTCGCGCGCGCGGCGACGCTGCGCTTCCATCGCTTCTTCAAAGCCCGCTTCGTCGACTTTCAGACCGCGTTCGCGGCAGACGTCAGCGGTCAGATCGACCGGGAAACCGTAGGTATCGTACAGACGGAAAGCGGTTTCGCCGTCCAGAGTATCGCCCTGCAACTTGGCCAGCTCTTCGTCCAGCAGCGCCAGACCACGCTCCAGCGTGCGGGCAAACTGCTCCTCTTCGGTTTTCAGCACCTGTTCCACCAGCGATTGCTGGCGTTTCAGCTCGTCGGCCGCCGGGCCCATCACTTCGATCAGCGGCGCTACCAGCTTGTAGAAGAAGGTATCTTTCGCGCCCAGCATGTTGCCATGGCGGATCGCGCGGCGAATGATGCGACGCAGCACGTAGCCGCGGTTTTCGTTAGAGGGGATCACGCCGTCAGACACCAGGAAAGCGCAGGAACGGATGTGGTCGGCAATAACGCGCAGAGATTTGTTGTCCAGATCGGTCGCGCCGGTCACTTTCGCCACGGCGGCGATCAGGGTGCGGAACAGGTCGATCTCATAGTTGGAGTTCACATGCTGCAACACCGCCGCGATGCGTTCCAGACCCATGCCGGTATCCACCGAAGGTTTCGGCAGCGGCAGCATGGTGCCGTCGGACTGACGGTTGAACTGCATGAAAACGATGTTCCAGATCTCGATGTAACGGTCGCCGTCTTCTTCCGGGCTGCCTGGAGGGCCGCCCCAGATGTGATCGCCGTGATCGTAGAAAATCTCGGTGCACGGGCCGCATGGGCCGGTGTCGCCCATCTGCCAGAAGTTATCGGAAGCGAAAGGCGCGCCCTTGTTGTCGCCGATGCGGATAATGCGCTCCGCCGGTACGCCGATTTGCTTCTGCCAGATGTCGAACGCTTCGTCATCGGTTTCATACACGGTGACCCACAGTCTCTCTTTCGGCAGGTTGAACCAGTTTTCACCGGTCAGCAGTTCCCACGCGTAGCTGATCGCGTCGTGCTTGAAGTAATCGCCGAAGCTGAAGTTGCCCAGCATTTCAAAGAAGGTGTGGTGACGAGCGGTATAACCGACGTTTTCCAGGTCATTATGCTTGCCGCCTGCGCGCACGCAGCGCTGCGAGGTGGTGGCGCGGGAATAGGCGCGTTTGTCGAGCCCCAGGAAAACATCCTTAAATTGGTTCATGCCGGCATTGGTAAACAGCAATGTCGGATCATTGTTAGGCACCAGGGAGCTGCTTGCTACAACCTGATGACCCTTACTATGAAAGAAATCGAGAAACGCTTGACGGATCTCAGCGGTGCTCTTGCTCATAATTTTCCTGGAAAGGCTAGAATAACGACACGTGAGCCGGTGGCGCGTCATCCCGACGATGACAACCAGCTCACGAACAAAAAGTGGGGATAAGATAAATTTTCTTCAGAGGGAAGTAAAACCCCGTGTGCGCTCATTGCGCAAAATCACGGTAAATTGACTGAATTTCTTCCTGGAAGAAGCCGCGATAGAGCAGATAACGCTGCACTTTGGCTTTCTCTTTCCAGTCGGTTGGCAACGCATCGCCAAATTTTCGCTGCGCCACCTGTTTCGCCTGTTCGCACCAGTCGATATCGCATTCCGCCAGCGCGTCCTGCACCAGCGCTTTATCCACGCCCTTTTGCATCAGTTCGCTGCGGATGCGCTGCGCGCCATAACCTTTGCGGCTGCGGCTGCCGATGTAGCTGTGGGCGAAACGCTTATCGTCCAGCCAGTTGTGCTGGTAACAGTAGACGACAACCTGATCGATCAGCGCAGGATCCACCGGCTCTTCGGCCACCGTCGGCGCATGCGGCCCCTTGCCGCCAAACTGGGCTTTCGCCACAAACGGCTGCGCCGCAAGTTTGCGGCGCAGTTCAGCTTCACTATGATCGCGTTGCGACAGCAGGCGCATGGCGCGGCTTAGCAAGTCATTCATCATTCAAGCCTGAATTCAGAGGATATGCGCCACATAAACGGCGGCGCACATCTTCAGCGATTAGAACTGCTCGCTGGTTTCCGCTTCGTCATCTTCGAAGTCGTCACCGGAGGCAGCCACCAGCTCACCGCCGCTGTGCAGCAGCAGGTCGCGCAGCTTCTTATCCAGCTCGGCGGCGATAGCCGGGTTTTCTTTCAGGAAGTTACAGGCATTCGCCTTGCCCTGACCGATCTTCTCGCCGTTATAACTGTACCAGGCGCCGGCTTTTTCGATCATCTTGTGCTTCACGCCCAGATCGACCAGTTCGCCACGGCTGTTGATGCCTTCGCCGTACATGATTTGGAACTCAGCCTGTTTGAACGGCGCAGCGATTTTGTTCTTCACCACTTTCACGCGGGTTTCGCTGCCCACCACTTCGTCGCCTTCTTTGATGGCGCCGATACGACGGATATCCAGACGCACCGAAGCGTAGAACTTCAGGGCGTTACCGCCGGTCGTGGTTTCCGGGTTGCCGAACATCACACCAATTTTCATACGGATCTGGTTGATGAAGATCAGCAGGGTATTGGCATTTTTCAGGTTGCCGGCCAGCTTACGCATCGCCTGGCTCATCATGCGCGCCGCCAACCCCATGTGCGAATCGCCGATTTCACCTTCGATTTCCGCCTTCGGCGTCAGAGCTGCCACGGAGTCGACGATGATGACGTCAACCGCGCCGGAGCGGGTCAGCGCATCACAGATTTCCAGCGCCTGCTCGCCGGTGTCCGGCTGGGAGCACAGCAGGTTGTCGATATCGACGCCCAGCTTTTTCGCATAGATAGGATCCAGCGCGTGCTCGGCATCGATGAACGCACAGGTTTTGCCTTCGCGCTGCGCGGCGGCGATCACCTGCAGCGTCAGAGTGGTTTTACCGGAGGATTCCGGGCCGTAAATTTCGACGATGCGGCCCATTGGCAGGCCGCCGGCGCCCAGAGCGATATCGAGTGACAGTGAGCCGGTGGAGATCGTTTCCACGTCCATGGAGCGGTCTTCACCCAGGCGCATGATGGAGCCTTTGCCGAACTGTTTCTCAATCTGGCCCAGTGCCGCAGCTAACGCCTTTTGCTTGTTCTCATCAATAGCCATTTTTGCTCCTTCGTTTCGCAATGCCGGTGTTACCCCACACTGCCACTGAATGTATGTTGTGCAGGAAATGTCACTAATTATACTGTATGGTCATACAGTATCAAGCCTAATTTACAAAAATTCGTCGATGGCGGTTTGCAGCGCGAAAATCGTCGCCTGCAGCCGCACCGCGTCGCGGTCGCCCTCGAATTGCATCTTGCGCGACAGCCCCCGGCCATCGCTGCCGGCGAAGCCGAACCACACGGTGCCGACCGGCTTTTCCGCGCTGCCGCCGTCCGGGCCGGCGATGCCGCTCACCGACAGCGCCAGATCGGCCTGCGCCGCCCGCAGCGCCCCAATTGCCATCTCGCGCACCACCTCTTCGCTGACCGCGCCGTGCGCCGCCAACGTCGCTTCGCTCACCCCCAGCAGATCATGTTTCGCCGCATTGCTGTAGGTGACGAAACCGCGATCGAAATAGGCGGAGCTGCCGGCGATATCGGTAATGGCCTTGGCGATGCCGCCGCCGGTGCAGGATTCCGCGCAGGTGATCCAGCGGCCCTGAGCCTTCAGTTTCTCCCCTGCCAGCACGCTGAGCCGGCGCAGTTGGTTTTCACTCATAACCCCTCCCTTGCGAATTCAGATATATGCGCCCGATAGTAGCATTTATCAAGGCGCTGCAGCGGCTGGCGCGTGGAAATGCGCAGCGTCTCGCAAGAGGTGCGGTTTTAAGCGCCCGGCCAAGCTGCTAGTATCAAAAGAAGCGCCCCATCGAGCGGCGGCGCACCAGCACAAGGAACATCACGGAGGCGGCACGCTGCGGCGGCCTCAGGGCGCACCAGAAGAGATTAGGATGATAGTGTGAAAAAAACGTTGGGCGTATTCTTGCCGTTGTACACCACCACCCTGCTGCTGCTGTTGGGCTCGGGCCTGCTCACCACCTACGTCTCGCTGCGGCTGACCTCCATCCACGTCAGCAGCGCGCTGATCGGCGCCATCATCGCCGCCAACTACATCGGGTTGGTGATCGGCGGCAAGGTCGGCCACTTTCTCATCGCCCGCGTCGGGCATATCCGCGCCTACGTGGCCTGCGCCGGCATCATCACCGCCGCGGTGCTGGGGCACGGCCTGACGGCGTTCATTCCCGCCTGGGTTGCGCTGCGTCTGGTGATCGGGTTGTGCATGATGTGCCAGTATATGGTGCTGGAAAGCTGGCTGAATGACCAGGCGGAATCCAACCAGCGCGGCATGGTGTTCGGCTTCTATATGGCGGCGACCTATCTCGGCATGTCGCTGGGTCAGATCGTGCTGATGCTGCAAAGCAACCTGGGCATCACCACGCTGCTGGTGATCGCGCTGTGCTTCGCGCTTTGTCTGGTGCCGATCGCGCTTACCACCCGCACCAATGCGCGCCACATGTCGCCGGCCCCGATGGAGCTGCGTTACTTTGTCGGCGCCATTCCCAAGGTGCTGGCCACCACGCTGGTGATCGGCATGGTGGTAGGCTCGTTTTACGGCCTAGCGCCGGTCTACGCCAGCCTGCAATCCTTAACCACTCAGCAAACCGGCCTGTTCATGGCGCTGGCCATCTTCGCCGGGTTGGTGGCGCAGTTCCCGCTCAGTTGGCTGTCGGATCGCTATAATCGCCCGTTGCTGATGCGCCTCAACGCCATTTTGCTGATCGTGGCTGCACTGCCGCTGGCGCTGCTGCCGCACATCGATTTCCCGCTGCTGCTGGCGGTCGGGTTCATCGTCAGCATGTTGCAATTTACGCTCTACCCGCTGGCGGTGGCGCTGGCCAACGATCTGATCGAGCCGGAACGCCGCGTCTCGCTGGCCGCCTGTCTGCTGATGGCGTTCGGCGTCGGCGCCAGCATCGGGCCATTGGCGGTCGGCGCGCTGATCGAACCACTGGGCGGCAATATCCTGTACGCCTTTTTCGCCCTGTGCGGCGTGCTGCTGGCGGCCCTCAGCCGCACGGCGAAAGCGGAAGAACCGCAGCTGGCGCAGGACGCGCCGGTGCCCCACATCCCGCTGCCAGACAGCCTCGCCAGCTCGCCGCTGTCGCCGGCGCTCAATCCGACCTTCGATGAGCAGATCATTCACGACACCATGCCGCCGCCGGAAGCGGCCCCCGAGGTCGACGAGCCACAGCCTGAAGCACAAGAGGCGGAGCCCTTGCCTCAGGGCGCCGATCCTGAAGAAGACACCGGCCTGAAAAAGGCGCACGCCATGCTGTAAACGGCGGTGTTACAGATCCTGGAAGGAGCCCAACAGAAAACCGCGTTCGGCGATCGCCGCTTTCAGCGTCGGCGCGGTCAACACATCCAGCTCGACGAGGCGCGGGTGGCAGTATTTGCTCTGCAGGATCGTCGCGTCGAGGAACGCAGGGTGGCACATCATTTCCAATGACTCTGCGCCCTGCTCGTCGGCGCGCGCCAACCGCTGCAAGAACAAGGCTTCGGAAATCATTTCACCGTAGAATCCCGCGTCAAACGCGTCGGTACTGCAGGGAGTCTGCAACGCCAGTTCGCGCCGTTTCGCCTCTTCGCGATCGAGACGCAGCGGCAGACCCTGCGCTTGCGCGAACGCCTCCACCAGCGGATAAATTTGCGGCTGCATATGCACATGGTGATGGCTGTCGATATGCGTCGGCGGGCGGCCGAACAGCGTCACAAACCGCGCGAACTGGCGCTGCAGCTCCTCGTGAATTTCGTCCAGCGGCAGCTCGCCGGCCTCGGCGCGGCGCCACAGCCATTTGCCCAGTTCGCCATGTTCGTTGACCAACGAAGGCATGGCGCCCAGCGGCTTGCCATGGGTCAAAACGAAATGCAGCCCGATCGGCAACCCCGGATATTGCCGGCTGAGCGCCGCCGCGTGCTGCGCGCCGCCGCCGTTCACCATCGCCGTGGTGGAGGAAACGACGCCATGCTGATACGCCTCGATGACGCCATAGTTCTGCCCTTTGCTCAGGCCGAAATCGTCGGCATTCACGATCAGTAGTTTTTCCATAGAGGCTCCCGCGGGATAGATTTTTGGCAAGAGAAGGCCGACCGCTCAGCGCGGCATTCCCCCTCGTTAAGGTAAAAATCAAATGATTAACCGACCGGCGCCCTGAAGCTCATTGGCATATCGGCGTTGATACTGATCGGGAGCGGCCCTAAAGAGGGCCGTAACACTTTTTTCGGTAATTGCCCGGGGTCACGTCGGTGAGCCGCTTGAAGTTTTTAATGAACAGGCTGACGTCGCCATAGCCGGAATCGAAGGCGATATCGGAAACCGAATAGTTGGTGACCTCCAGCTGCGTCTTGGCGAAGTTGATGCGGATCTCATTGATCACCTGCATCGGCGTTTTATGGTAGTAACGCCGCATCGCCCGGGTCAGGTACTCCTGGGTTTTCCCCGACAGCGCCACCATGTTCGCCAACGCCTTTTCGCCGAACATCGCCTTGTCATGCATGCCGGCCAGGGTGTTCTTCAGCCACTGCGGGATATCATCGCCGCCGTCGTTTTCTTCTTTATGGTGACGAATGCGGCTGATCACGTAGAAGGTCAATGTTTCGAGGAATTCGGCGAAGTCGTCCTCACGAAACTGCGGGGAACTCACCACCGATTCGATATAGGCCAAAAACTCGCTTCTCAGGCTGTAGGCCTGCGAGGCGACAAAGCAGCGCGGCAGCTGTTGCAAGTAATGCTCTTCAAAGAACGCTTTGCTGACCGCCACGTTGAAAATTTTCGTCGCGCCGAACTCGTAAAAGCTCTGGTGGTAGGAACCGATAGGGATAAAGACGAAATCCCCGCGTTCCAGCAGCACCCGCTTGCCGTTGATCTCCTGATAGCATTTTCCGCTCAGCACGATGGTGAACTCGTAATAGTCGTGCTGATGCAGCCCGGTGGCGCTTTCCACCTTGTTGTAGATGAACAGGTGAAAGTCTTTGCAGTTAAAGAAATCCTGCTCGCGAATCAGCTTCACGTCGTTGGCACTCAGCGAAATTCGGTTATCGGACACGGCGCCGGCCTCCCGTTAGTCAAATCCGTTGCGTCTGGCCGCCTCGGCAAACCAGTAACCGCTTTTTTTGATGGTGCGCTGCTGATCCGCCCGATCCAGCCGCACCAGCCCATAACGATTCTTGTAGGCGTTCAGCCAGGACCAGCAGTCGATAAAGGTCCACAGATGATAGCCTTTGCACTGCGAGCCTTCCGCCAGCGCGCGGTGCAGCCACTTCAGGTGCTCGCGAATAAAGTCGATGCGGTAATCGTCCTCCACCCGCCCATCGGCGCCGATAAACGCCTCTTCGCCCTCGACGCCCATGCCATTTTCCGAAATATAACAGGGCAGATTGCCGTAGTTCTCTTTCAGATCCATCAGGATGTCGTACAGCCCCTTCTCGTAGATCTCCCAGCCGCGGTGCGGATTGATTTTGCGGCCCGGCATTGCATAGTAACTGAACAAATCCTCCGGCGATGCGATCGGCCCCTCGGCGCGCCGTCCCGCTTTCGCCTGCACCCTGCGCGGCTGGTAATAGTTGACGCCAAGGATATCCACCACGCCGCCTTCGATCAGCTGCGCGTCCTGCGGTTCGCAATAGGGCATCAGCCCATGCCGCTCCAACAGGTGCAGCAATGCGGCCGGGTAACGCCCTTTGGCGACCGGATCGAGGAAACTGCGGTTGAGCAGCAGATCGGCGTCGTGTGCGGCCAGCCGATCCTCCGGCGCGTCGGATCGCGGATAGGTTGGGCTTAGGTTCAAAATGATGCCGATGCTCCCCGGCAGCCCCCGCGCTCTGAAACGCCGCACCGCCATGGCATGCGCCAGCACGCTGTGATACGCCACGGTGACCGCCCGTTTGAAGTCCACCACGCAAGGGTAGTGCAGGTCATTCAGGTAACCGGCTTCCACCGGCACGATCGGCTCGTTGAAGGTGAACCAGTGGGTGACCCGATCGCCAAACAGGCCGAAACAGGTATCGGCGTAACGCGCATAGGCTTCGACCACCGCCCGGCTTTCCCAGCCGCCGCGCTGTTGCATGCACAGCGGCATATCGAAGTGATAGAGATTGATAAACGGGGTGATGCCCTGCGCCAGCAGCTCGTCGATCATCGCGTTATAGAACGCCACCGCCTGCGGGTTCACCTCACCGTCGCCGTCCGGGATCAACCGCGACCACGAGATCGAGGTTCTGAAAGTATTATGGCCCAGCGTTTTGAGCAGCCCGATATCGGTGCGGAAATGGTCATAAAAGGTCGAGGCCTCGGTCGGCCCCACCCGTCCGTGAAAGCGCTCGGGCGCGATCTCGTACCAATAGTCGAAGATGTTGCGACTCTTGCCGTCCCGCGCGGCCGCCCCTTCAGACTGCGGCGCGGAGGTGGCGCTGCCCCACCAGAACCCGTCGGCAAATTGATATTCCATACTCGCGTCCCTCGCGGGGCGGCCGCGCCGCCCCGTTCCACAGTTAGAATTTCAGCGCCTTGGCGATGTCTTCTTCGCTTTCCGTCGCCGCGTCGATCTGGCTCTGCGCCTTGTTGGAGATCGCCACGAACGGCAGATAGATCACGGTGGCGACCGCCAGGTTGAACAGGCTCAGCAACATGGCCATGATGCTGCCGTTGGTGTTGAAGAACGCCCCCAGGCCGACCGGCATGGTCCAGGGCGCGATGTTGGTGATCGGCGGGATCAGCCCGGAGTAGTAGGCCAGGGAGGTGATAATAGTCAGCACCGGCTGCACCAGGATGAACGGAATGAACATCACCGGGTTCATGATCACCGGCAGGCCGAACAGTATCGGTTCGTTAATCTGGAAGATGCCGGATGGCGTCGCCAGTTTGGCGACCTGGCGGTAATCTTCGCGGCGCGAGGCGATGAAGATGGCGATGATCAAGCCCAGCGTCGAGCCGGTGCCGCCGAGGTAGATGTAGGAATCGACGAACGGTTTCGCCCACATGTGGAACTCTTTTCCGGCGGCTACCGCCGCTTCGACCGAACCGTATTTGTTGTACAGCTCCACGTTTTCCAGCGCGAACGGCGTCATGATGCCGCTGTCCAGCGCCGCCAGCGCCATGGAGCCGTGCACCCCAAAGAACCACAGCAGCGAGGAGAACAGCACGTACACCCAGCCCACCACGCTGCCCATCTTGGCCAGCGGCGCCGAAATGCCGTCCATGATGATCTGGTGAAAGTTGGTGCCCCAGTGCGCCAGCGCGAACGCCACCAGCCCCATGATGGAGAGGATGATGAAACCGGGGATCAGCGCCGAGAAGGAACGCGACACCGAGGCCGGCACGCTGTCCGGCAGGCTAATCACCCAGTTGCGCCGCACGATGAAGGCAAACATCTCGGCCACCGCCAGCCCGATCACCATACCGGAAATGATGTTGGCGCCGCCCAACCAGTTGGCCCCCACCGCATAGGCCTCGCCGACATTGAACGGCGTGACGGTCATAAAGGCCGCCACCGCCAGCAGCGCCGAAGCGAGCGGATCGACCTTGCGCTCTTCCGCCAACGCCATGCTGATAAAGAACGGCGTCATCAGGGACATGATCCCCAGCGTGCCGTTATAAACGCTGCCGCCGATGCTCTTCAGACTATTCAGCGTCTCTATGGTAGAGGCATCTAACCTTACGCCCAGAGAATAGAAGAACGATCCTTCGCCGAAGCTCAGAAACACGTTGTTGATCAACACGAACATCGCCCCGGTCAAGGTCAGCGGCATCAGGCGGATAAAGCCATTCTTGATGGCGTTGACGTGGGGCTGCTTACCGATTTTTACGGCGAAAGGCAGGATAACCTTCTCGAGCGAGGCAATGAGGGTATTCACGGCGGCCTCCTGTTATTGATTGGCTTTCTTGATGGCGGCCACCGCGGCCTTCAGCACGCCCAGCCCATCGACCTTGCCGTACAGCAGCGGATCGATGACCTCAACGGGTTTATTGGGCAGCTGTTTTTGCACTTCCGGCAAGGTGTAGGCGATCTGCGGCCCCAGCAGGATCAGATCCGCTTCAACGCCCTTCTCTGCGGCCAACGCTTCCGGATAGGCGGCGATGATCACCGGCACTTCATATTTTTCGGCCTGCGCCTTCATTTTTGATACCAACAGGGAAGTGGACATACCGGCAGAACAAAACAGATAGATTTTTTTCTTTTCCATACCAAGCACCTCAGATAATCAAAAAAACCCCGTGTTATTTGTATGCCAGATGCAATCACGATTGCTTCACGCACATTCCTTATGAAAATTTCCGTCACGTTGCCCTGGTTACGGACAGTATACGGAGCATGAAAAACGGATCGGTAAGCCAGGAGGAGACATAACCGTCTCTCATTGACCTGATGGATTGACCCCCTTCACATTTCGCACAAAAAAATAGTGTGACCAGGCTCTCAAATAACCGATAAAAACTCGGAATATTCGCAATGGATATTCAAATAACAATTATAAACAGTAAGTTACAAACTCACCGAGAATTTAAGGGTTTATTTGCGCCTGAACAAACGAAAAGGGAATAAAAATAGTTCAAGCTTGATTCGGCTGCTGCCATCCGAACGCGAGAGCCGGTGAAGAGGATTAGGTGGGCAGACGCAGCAACTCGATCACCGTGCTCAGCGCCACGGAATGATTCCTGCGGTTGGGGTAATAGAGATAAAAACCGGTAAACGGCGCGCACCAGTCGGTCAACACCCGCCGCAGCCGCCCACTCGCCAGGTGTTCTTCTACTTCTTGTTCGATGGCGAAAGCGATGCCGACGTGCGCCAGCGCCGCCTGCACCATCATCCTGCCGTCATCGAGTATCAACGGGCTGTTAACCGCCACGGAAAACCGCTGCTCGCCCTGCTGAAATACCCATTTGTAGCGCTCGCCCGATGAGGCCTTACGCCAACCGATGCAGCGGTGCTGCAGCAAATCCTGCGGATGCGTCGGTTCGCCGTGCCGTTGAAAATAATCCGGCGTGGCGACGATGGCGAAACGCAGATCCGGCGTCAGACGCACCGCGCGCATATCGTTGTGCAGATCCTCGCCGAGCCTAATGCCGGCGTCAAAGCCCTGCTCGACAATGTTGGCGAACCCCTCGTCCGCCACCACTTCCAGCGTAATGCCGGGGTACTCGCAGGCCAACCGCCCCAGATGCGGCACGATGGCGAGCTCGATGGCCGAACGCGGCGCGTTGATGCGCACCAGGCCTCGCGGCCCTGCGCGAAACGCATTCAGGCTCTCCAGCGCGGCGTCGATGTCGGTAAAAGCCGGCACCAACTGCGCCAGCAGATGCTCTCCGGCCTCCGTCGGCGAGACGTTGCGGGTGGTGCGATTCAGCAGGCGAATGCCCACCTGCGCTTCCAATTCGCGCAGGGTGTGGGTGAGCGTCGGCGGCGTCACGCCCAATCGGGCGGCGGCGCGGCGGAAGCTGCGTTCACTGGCGATAGCCACAAAGGCCGCCAGGCCGGACAGTTCAGGTTTTTTCATGCTATTGATATAAATTATCTAATAGTGAGATGAATTTTTAGCGGATAGTTATCCGTCATCTAACAACATAGCATTGCGATCGACCCCATTACCAGGTATCGATACGATGATTAATGCTACAGCTCCAACTCATGAAACGCCGCGCCGTCTGGCGGGCAAAGTCGTACTGGTGAGCGGCGGCGGCACCGGCATCGGCCGCGCCGCCGCGCTGGCCTATGCCCGCGAAGGCGCCAAAGTCGCGCTGGCCGGCCGACGCGCGGCGGAAATCGAAGCCACGGCGCGCGACATCGCGCTGGCCGGCGGCGACGCCCTGCCCATCGTGGCCGACGTCTCCCAGGAAGACGATATCCGCCAACTGATCGCCACGGTGACCGCCCATTACGGCCGGCTCGACGTCGCCTTCAACAACGCCGGCATCATCGGCAACTTCGCCCCCATCACCGAACAGAGCAGCGAGGATTTTGACCGGGTAATCGCCATTAACCTCAGAGGCGTCTGGCTGGCGATGAAATACGAGATTGAAACCTTTCTGGCTCAGCGCTCGGGCGGCGTGATCATCAACACCTCCTCCTGGCTGACCCACGGCGCGCTGGCCGGCTCATCCAGCTACTCCGCCAGCAAGGGCGCGCTCGATGCGATGATCCGCGCGGTGGCGCTCGAATACAGCGGCCAGGGCATCCGCGTCAACAACATCAACCCCGGCATCATCGACACGCCGATGGCGCGCGGCAGCGTGGCTGACAGCGCGGCCTTCGCGCCCTTTATCGCCCACACGCCCGCCGGCCGCCTGGGCGAATCGGAAGACATCGGCGATGTGGCGCTGTGGCTGGCGACGGACGAAGCCCGCTTCATCACCGGCCAAAGCCTGCTGGTGGACGGCGGTTACACCATCGCCGGCATGCGTTGAGGAGACGAGGCCATGAACTACGTTCGGCTTGGCGACAGTGGCCTGAAAGTGTCTCGCCTCTGCCTGGGTTGCATGACCTACGGCGATCCGGCCTGGCGGCCCTGGGTGCTGAAGGAAGACGAAGCGCGCCCCTTTATCCGCGAGGCGCTGGAAGCGGGCATCAATTTTTTCGATACCGCCAACATTTACTCCGGCGGAGAAAGCGAGCGCATTCTCGGCCGCGCGCTGAAGGCGTTTGCCCGCCGTGAAGACGTGGTGATCGCCACCAAGGCCTATTTTCCAATCGACGCGCAGCCGAACAGCCGGGGGCTCTCGCGCAAGCACCTGCTGCACAGCGTCGACGCCTCCTTGCAGCGGCTGGGAACGGATTACCTCGATCTGTTCGTGCTGCACCGCTTCGACACCGAAACGCCGCTCGAAGAAACCGCCGACACCCTCGACGGCCTGGTGCGGGCGGGCAAGATCCGCTATCTCGGCGCCTCCTCGCTGCACGCCTGGCGCCTGATGAAAATGCTGGCCTTTCAACGTCAGCACCGCCTGGCGCCGTTTATTTCGCTGCAAAGCCAATACAACCTGGTGACGCGTGAAGATGAAGAGGAACTGATCCCGCTGTGCCTGGAGGAGGGGCTTGGTCTGACGCCCTGGTCGCCGCTGGCCCGCGGCGTGCTGGCCGGCTCCGGCAGCGGCGGCACGCTGCGCGCCGCCACCGACGAGCAGGCGCCCCGTTGGTACGGCGGCAGAAACGAGGTAGAACGCACCGTCGCGGCGGTCACGGAGGTGGCGGCCGCGCGCGGCGTTCCACCGGCGCAAATCGCGCTGGCCTGGCTGTTGGCCAAACCCGGCGTGGCGTCGCCGCTGGTGGGCATGTCCAAGCCGCACCATCTGCAAGATGCGCTGGCGGCGCTCGAGCTCAGGCTATCACCGGAAGACGTGGCCGCGCTGGAGGCGCCAATGGCGCACGCTGCCCGCCCTGAGCGCTGGTAGCCCCCTTTCCCCCATTCCCGGAGATAAACATGTCATACGCTGTTACCGCGCGAGCGGCGTTGCTCGCCCTCGCTGCCGCATTCACCCTTAGCGCTCCGGTGCAGGCCGCCGCCAGCGCAGACTGCACAGAAAGCAGCATGACGCTGCCGCCTGGCGCGCTTTACCCCAACGGCATCGCCCGCGCGACGGACGGTACGCTGTATGTCGGCCTGATCACCAGCGGCAACGTGCTGCGCAAGCGGCCGGGTCAAGCGTGGGAAACCTTTTTCCCCGGCGCCGACACGGTGTTCGCCTCAAACGCGCTACGGCTGGACGAACGGCGCGGGCTGCTGTGGGGCAATTCGCCGGACTTTCTCTCCGGCGGCAAAACGCGCGCCAACCGCATCTATGCGCTGAACGTCGCGGATGGCACGCTCAACCGCAGCCTGGCGCTGCCGGCGGGAGAAATGGGCAACGATATCGTGCTCGGCGCAGACGGTACGGTGTATGTGACGGAAACCCGCGGCGGCGGCATCCTGCGCCTGCGGCCAGGCGAAGCGGCATTCCGTACGCTATATCAGGATCCGCAACTAGCGGCCCCCAGCGGGCTGGGGGCCGCCGGGATCGTGCTGCTCGACGACCGGCTGATGGCAGTCGCCAATTTCGGCACCGGTAAGCTCTACACCCTCAGTTATAACGCTCCAAAGCCGCAGCTGACGGAAATGCGGCTGCCGCGCCTGATTGAAAACCCGGACGGGATGGGATTGGCGCCGGACGGCGCGCTGATTGTGCTGGAGAACGGGATCCAAAGCGGGCAGGGGCGGATCCTGCGGATCCCGTCTCCCAAGGCGGCAGGCACGCACCGGATTGAGGTCTTGCGCGAAGGCATGGAATCGCCGGTCAACCTCACTATCACTCCGCAAGGCTGCGCCTTCGTCAGCGAGTCGCGCATCCGCCACCGCCTGCTGCCCGGCCATGAAACCGAAGTGCCCGACAGTTTCCGCCTCTATCAACTGCCCTTGCCTCTCACCGCCGCAAAATAAACTCTACGCCGCCTCAACGGGCGGCGACACTTGCGTTGTTGCCCGCAGGCGAACGACAATCTCGCTTCGTTGCAAACCGGCCTTGCGCAGCACTTCCCATTTTTACCTGTGACAGCCGATTGCCCGCTGGGCTAGTATAAGCGTCTGTGCAAACCTCGGGTTTGAGCGCGCCGTTTGGCGTTTTGATGATTTGATTTGCGCCGCCCGCCAAGCGCTGAATGGGGCGACGCCTGCTGAAACAATGTGATAGCGAATGACGACAATGAAAATCACAGTTCCCTTTACATTCAATGGATTGGAAAAATAATCGCATGAATAGCACCGATAAACTCGATTCGCACACGCCGATGATGCAGCAGTACCTGCGCCTCAAGGCCCAGCATCCTGAAATCCTGCTGTTCTACCGCATGGGCGACTTCTACGAGCTATTTTACGACGACGCCAAGCGCGCTTCTCAACTGCTGGATATCTCGCTGACCAAACGCGGCGCCTCGGCGGGCGAGCCGATCCCGATGGCCGGCGTGCCGCACCACGCGGTGGAGAACTACCTGGCCAAGCTGGTGCAGCTCGGCGAATCCGTCGCCATCTGCGAGCAGATCGGCGATCCGGCCACCAGTAAAGGGCCGGTCGAGCGCAAAGTGGTGCGCATCGTCACCCCCGGCACCATCACCGACGAAGCGCTGCTGCAAGAGCGCCAGGACAACCTGCTGGCGGCGATCTGGCAGGACGCGCGCGGCTTCGGCTACGCTACGCTGGACGTTAGCTCCGGCCGCTTCCGCGTCGCCGAGCCGCAGGATCTGGAAACCATGGCCGCCGAGCTGCAGCGCACCAATCCGGCCGAGCTGCTCTATCCGGAAACCTTTGAACACATGGCGCTGATCGAACAGCGCCACGGCCTGCGCCGCCGCCCGCTGTGGGAATTCGAGCTGGAGACAGCGCGTCAGCAGCTCAACCTGCAGTTCGGCACCCGCGACTTGACCGGCTTCGGCGTCGAACAGGCGCACCAGGCGCTGCGCGCCGCCGGCTGCCTGCTGCAGTACGTCAAAGATACCCAACGCACTTCGCTGCCGCACATTCGCGGCATCACCATGGAACGCCAGCAGGACGGCATCATCATGGATGCCGCCACCCGCCGCAACCTGGAGCTGACGCAGAGCCTGTCCGGCGGCAGCGACAACACGCTGGCGGCGATCCTCGATCGTACGGTCACGCCGATGGGCAGCCGCATGCTGAAACGCTGGCTGCACATGCCAACCCGCGACATCAAGGTCCTGACTGCCCGCCAGCAGGCGATCGGCGCATTGCAGGAGCTGTTCGCGGATCTGCAGCCTTCGCTGCGTCAGGTAGGCGATCAGGAACGTATTTTGGCGCGTCTGGCGCTGCGCACCGCCCGGCCGCGAGATCTGGCGCGCATGCGCCATGCTTTCCAGCAACTGCCGGGCATCCGCGCGCTGCTGCAGGATGTGAAAACGCCGCACGTGCAGCAGCTGCTGTCGCAGGTAGGCCAGTTCGACGAACTGCGCGAGCTGCTGGAACGCGCGGTCATTGAATCACCGCCGGTGCTGGTGCGCGATGGCGGCGTGATCGCCCCCGGTTACAACAGCGAACTGGACGAGTGGCGGGCACTGGCCGACGGCGCCAGCGACTATCTCGATCGGCTGGAAATCCGCGAGCGTGAAAAGTTGGGGCTGGATACGCTCAAGGTCGGCTTCAACGGCGTACACGGCTATTATATTCAGGTCAGCCGCGGTCAGAGCCACCTGGTGCCGATCCACTATGTACGCCGTCAGACGCTGAAAAACGCCGAGCGCTACATCATCCCGGAACTGAAAGAGTACGAAGACAAAGTGCTCACCTCCAAGGGTAAGGCGCTGGCGATCGAGAAAAGCCTGTACGACGAGCTATTCGATCTGCTGCTGCCGCACTTGGCGGAACTGCAACAAAGCGCCGCCGCGCTGGCCGAGCTGGACGTGCTGGCCAACCTGGCCGAGCGCGCCGATACCCTGAACTACGCTTGCCCGACCATGAGCGAGCAGCCGGGGATCCGCATTACCGAAGGCCGCCATCCGGTAGTGGAGCAGGTGCTGAGCGAGCCGTTTATCTCCAACCCGCTCACCCTGTCGCCGCAGCGCCGCATGCTGATCATAACCGGTCCGAACATGGGCGGTAAAAGCACCTATATGCGGCAAACGGCGCTGATTGTGCTGATGGCGCACATCGGCAGCTACGTGCCGGCCACCAAGGCCACCATCGGCCCGGTGGATCGCATCTTCACCCGCGTCGGCGCGGCGGACGATCTGGCTTCCGGCCGCTCCACCTTCATGGTGGAGATGACCGAAACCGCCAACATTCTGCACAACGCCACCGAGCACAGCCTGGTGTTGATGGATGAAATCGGCCGCGGCACCTCCACCTACGACGGCCTGTCGCTGGCCTGGGCCTGCGCCGAGAACCTGGCCAACCGCATCAAGGCGATGACGCTGTTCGCCACCCACTACTTCGAGCTGACGACCCTGCCGGAGAAAATGGAAGGCGTGGTCAACGTGCATCTGGATGCGCTTGAACACGGCGACACCATCGCCTTCATGCACAGCGTGCAAGACGGTGCCGCCAGCAAAAGCTATGGCCTGGCGGTCGCCGCGCTGGCCGGCGTGCCGCGCGACGTCATCAAACGCGCCCGTCAGAAACTGCGCGAGCTGGAGTCTATTTCCAGCCACACCGCATCGGGCAGCGTCGACGCCACCCAGATGACGCTGCTGCAGGAAGAGACCTCGCCGGCGGTAGAAGCCCTGGAGGCGCTGGATCCGGATTCCCTGTCGCCGCGACAGGCGCTGGAATGGATCTACCGGCTGAAAAATATGGTGTAGTCAGGCGCCAAACGCGGGCATAAAAAAACGGTGAGCATCATGCTCACCGTTTTTATTTGATGCGGTTCAACAACCGGCGTTATTCGCGGAACAGCGCCTCAATGCTCAGGCCCTGCATCTGCAAAATCTCACGCAGACGGCGCAGACCTTCTACCTGAATCTGACGGACGCGCTCGCGCGTCAGGCCAATCTCCCGGCCTACGTCTTCCAGCGTCGCCGCTTCATAGCCCAACAGGCCGAAACGACGCGCCAACACTTCACGCTGTTTGGCGTTCAATTCGAACAGCCATTTGACGATGCTTTGCTTCATATCGTCATCTTGCGTGGTGTCTTCAGGCCCGTTGTCCTTCTCGTCGGCCAGAATGTCCAGCAGCGCTTTCTCCGAATCCCCGCCCAGCGGCGTATCCACCGAGGTGATGCGCTCATTCAGGCGCAGCATGCGGCTGACGTCATCCACCGGCTTGTCGAGTTGCTCGGCAATTTCTTCAGCGCTCGGTTCATGATCCAGCTTGTGAGAAAGCTCGCGCGCGGTGCGCAGATAGACATTCAGTTCTTTGACGATATGGATAGGCAAACGAATGGTACGGGTTTGGTTCATGATCGCCCGTTCAATCGTCTGACGGATCCACCAGGTTGCATAAGTGGAGAAGCGGAAACCGCGTTCCGGGTCGAATTTTTCCACTGCGCGAATCAGACCGAGGTTACCCTCTTCGATCAGATTCAGCAGCGCCAGACCGCGGTTGCTGTAGCGGCGAGCGATTTTCACCACCAGCCGCAGGTTGCTTTCAATCATGCGGCGGCGGGACGGCACGTCACCGCGCAGAGCACGCCGCGCAAAATAGACTTCTTCCTCTGCGGTCAGCAGAGGTGAATAACCGATCTCACCCAGATAGAGCTGCGTCGCATCCAATACGCGTTGCGTAACGCCTTGAGACAACAGCTCTTCTTCCGCTAAATCGTTCTCGCTGGTCTCTTCTTCTACCAGCGCTTTTTCATCAAACGACTCGGCCTCAGCTCCATTCTCGTCGAAATCCGCATCATCATGTAACTCGTTAACTTTCAGCGTATTTTGGCTCATATGCTGCTCCTACCCGTGATACCGCGAGCAGAATCTCAGCGTATTCTGCCCAATCTATCGCTGCGGAAGATAACGCAGCGGGTTTACGGATTTCCCCTTGTAACGAATTTCAAAATGCAAACGTACTGAACTGGTACCGGTGCTACCCATGGTGGCTATTTTTTGACCCGCCTTCACTTCTTGTTGTTCCCGGACCAGCATTGTGTCGTTATGAGCGTAGGCGCTCAGGTAATCATCATTATGTTTGATGATGATTAGATTACCGTAACCCCGTAAAGCGTTGCCTGCATACACTACGCGGCCATCGGCGGTAGCGAAGATAGGCTGCCCACGGGAACCGGCGATATCGACACCCTTATTCCCACCTTCTGATGAGGAAAAGTTATCAATAACCTTACCGTCAGTCGGCCATCTCCAGGTACTGACCGGAGCGCTGTTGCTGACGGTGCTGCTCACAGGTGGAGCGGCTTCCGGCGCGGTAACAGGCGCAGTCGCGGTCCCAACCGCTGCGGCACCTGCTGCAGGTAACATCTTACCTACATTCTGTTTACCCGAGTTTTCAGAATACGCGTTAGTTGATTGAGAATCAACCGTTGCCGTCTGGATCTGGGAGCTGGAAGGTGGCTTCGGAACGCCGCCTTTGGTCGCGTCTGTCGTCGCCAACATGCCGCCGCCGCCATTGGCAGAACCATTACCAAGCTGAATGGTTTGGCCAACATTCAGGCTGTATGGCTCGGGAATATTGTTGCGCTGCGCCAGGTCGCGGAAATCATTGCCGGTGATCCAGGCAATATAAAACAGCGTGTCGCCGCGCTTGACCGTATAAGTTTCGCCGCCGCTGTAGCTCCCTTTGGGGATGGCGTTATAACTGCGGTTATAGACAATGCGGCCCTCTGGGCTGGCCTGCTGCACTCCGCCATTATTATTGCCGGATGGAGCGGCACCGCCGCCCCCCACGCTGCTGATAGGAGCCGACGTCGAGGCCGTATTCGTACAACCCGCCAACCACAAACTTACCATCGTACACACCGCTACCCGGCGTAACGTAATCATTGGGCTTCCCGTGCTCATGCTTCCCCCATGACAGCAATATCAGTGATATATCCAAAATACCCTTTACATCGTAGCCGAGCTTTTGCCACTTCCCAGTTTCTGCGATGTAAAGGCGCCGCCGGCCGATCCCTGAACGCCAGGTCATCTCGCGCCGGAGCATCAAAACGCGCGCCAATGCTAACCACATTGGCGTTGCCGCACCATAAGACAACTACGTAGAAAGGCCAATTCTAGTGAAAATTAGCCTGATTGGAACGAGAAAACCTTATCCGGCCATGATGAAAGTGCAACAGATTTTGCAGACGGTCGAAAATTCAGACAATCGCTAGGCCAATTCGCCTTTCACCAACGGCACAAAGCGCACTGCCTCTACCGCATCGATAACGAAATCGTTGCCATGACGCTGAATGCGTTTGAGGGTTTGAGCCTGCTCACCCACCGGCAACACCAAAATGCCGCCATCGTCCAGCTGCTCCACCAGCGCCTGCGGGATCTCCGGCGGCGCGGCAGTGACGATGATCGCATCGAACGGGCCGCGCGAGGCCCAACCCTGCCAGCCGTCGCCGTGGCGGGTGGAAACATTGTGAAGATCGAGCTGTTTCAGGCGGCGCTTGGCCTGCCACTGCAGCCCCTTGATGCGTTCGACGGAACAAACGTGTTGCACCAGATGTGCCAGGATAGCGGTTTGATAACCGGAACCGGTGCCGATCTCCAACACCCTTGAGGTGGGCTTCAGATTCAGCAGCTCGGTCATCCGCGCCACCATATAAGGCTGGGAAATGGTCTGACCGGAACCGATCGGCAATGCGGTGTTTTCGTAGGCTTTGTGATCCAGCGCTTCATCGACAAAACGCTCGCGCGGCACCGCTTCGATCGCCCGCAGCAGCTTTTCGTCCCGGATCCCCTGCTGCCGCAGCTGCGTCAGCAATGTTTGCATGCGCTTATTCACCATTCCCCGCTAACCTCTGCCTTGGTTAACCATGTTTTCACGACTTCTTGCGCCGCGTAGGCGGTTAAATCCACCTGTAGCGGCGTTATCGCCACATAGCCTTGTTCCACCGCCGCAAAGTCGGTATCCGGCCCGGCATCAAATTTATCACCAGGCGGCCCGATCCAGTAGATATTTTGTCCGCGCGGATCCTGCTGGCAGAAGACCTTGTCGGCAGGATGGCGGCTGCCGCAGCGAGTAACGCGCAGGCCTTTGATCTCAGCCAGCGGCAGATCCGGTACGTTAATATTCAGGATTTTTCCGGTACGTAACGGTTCACGCTGCAGCGCGCGCAGGATGCGGCAGGTAATGGCCGCTGCGGTCGCGTAGTGTTGGTGACCGTTCAGAGACACCGCCAGCGCTGGCAGCCCCAGGTGCCGGCCCTCCATCGCCGCCGCGACAGTGCCGGAATAGATAACGTCGTCACCCAAATTCGGCCCGGCGTTAATGCCGGAGACCACGATATCGGGCGCCGGGCGCATCAATGCGTTGACGCCAAGGTAAACGCAGTCGGTCGGCGTCCCTTGCAACACCGCAATATCCCCGTTGGCCAGCGTCTGCGTGCGCAACGGCGACTCCAGCGTTAAGGCGTTGGAAGAGCCGCTGCGGTTACGATCCGGCGCCACGACCTGCACTTCGGCGAATTCCCGCAGCGCCGCCGCCAGCGCCTGAATGCCTGGGGCGCTGACGCCGTCATCGTTACTCAGCAATATCCGCATCACTGTCATCCTGCTGCATAATTTCACGCACCACGCTGGTCGCGAAGCTGCCTGCCGGCAGCCAGAAGCGCAATTCTACGGTAACGTCATCCCACCAGTTCCACTGCAAATTTTGCGGCTGCAACAGCAGGGCCCGGCGAGCGGGGTCGACACGCTCGCGCTTTAAAAGCGTAAGCAATTCCGGCTGTTCCGCCAAGCATTGTTGTTCAAAAGCCAAGGCTTTGCCGGCGGTTCCTGGCTCACCGTCGCCCGGTAAGGGAGCCGTAACCACCAGCTCACCGGCATCCAGCCGCTGCTGCAATGTCTCCAGCTCATCGGCTTTGGCGACGAACCAGCTGCCGCGGCCGCTCAGCTGCAGGGCGTCCCCCTCCAGCGCGGTGCGCTGCAGGCCGTCGGCCAGGCGTTGGCTCGCGATCAGATTGAACAGCGCGCTGCGGCTGGCGGACAGATAGAAACTGCGCTTGCTGCGCTCTTTGACACGAATTTCATCATTCGCCCAGCGGCGCGCCATCGCCAGATTGTTGCCGCCGCGGCCGAAACGCTGGCTGCCGAAGTAGTTCGGTACGCCCTGCGCAGCGATGGCCTGCAGGCGACGTTCCACGTCCTGCCGATCGGAAATCTGGCGCAGCACCAACGTAAAGTGGTTGCCCTTCAGGTTGCCGATGCGCATTTTACGCAGGTGGCGGGCAGACGAGAGCACCTCGCAGCCTTCCAGCGTAAACCGGGAGAAATCCGGCGTGTCCTTACCCGGCATATGCAGGCAGAACCACTGCTCGGTCACCGCGTGGCGATCCTTCAAACCGGCATAGCTGACAGAACGGGCGTGAATGCCGGCGAAGCGCGCCAGGTAATCGGCCACAAACTGGGTATTGCAGCCGTTTTTACGGATATTCACCAGCACGTGCTCGCCTTCGCCGTCCGGCGCAAAGCCCAGATCTTCGACCACCACGAAATCTTCCGGATTGGCTTTCAACACCCCGGTGCTCTGCGGCCGGCCATGCAGCCACGTCAGATTCGCCATATCCATGCGGTTATTCCTTGATCAGCAAGGCGACCGCTTCGCACGCGATGCCCTCGCCGCGCCCGGTGAAACCGAGCTGCTCGGTGGTCGTGGCCTTCACGTTGACGTCATCCATATGGCACTGCAAATCTTCCGCCAGGAAGACGCGCATCTGCGGGATGTGCGGCGCCATTTTCGGCGCCTGGGCAATAATCGTGATGTCGAGATTGCCCAGGCGGTACCCTTTGGCGCGGATGCGTTTCCAGGCTTCGCGCAGCAGCTCGCGGCTGTCCGCGCCCTTGAAGGCCGGATCGGTATCGGGGAACAGCTTGCCGATATCGCCCAGCGCCGCCGCCCCCAACAGGGCGTCGGTGGCGGCATGCAGCGCGACGTCACCGTCGGAGTGGGCCAGCAAGCCTTTGTCGTAAGGGATGCGAACACCACCGATCACCAACGGGCCTTCGCCGCCGAATTTATGTACATCAAAACCGTGACCGATACGCATGATGCGCTCCTTAATTGTCTAACTGGGTCAAATAGAACGCCGCCAGCGCCAAATCCTCCGGCCGCGTTACTTTAATGTTGTCCGCCCGGCCGGCGATCAGCAGCGGATGATAGCCGCAATGTTCCAGCGCCGAGGCTTCGTCGGTGACGTTCGCGCCTTCATCCAGCGCGCGCTGCAGGCACTGCTTGAGCAGCGGCAGCGGAAACAGCTGCGGCGTCAGCGCATGCCACAGATCCTGCCGTTCGACGGTGTGGGCGATGGTTTCGCGGCCGGGTTCGGCGCGTTTCATGGTGTCGCGCACCGGCGCGGCGAGAATGCCGCCGACCTTGCTATGTGCGGTGATCGCCAGCAGGCGCTCGAGATCGTCGGCGTGCAGGCAGGGGCGCGCGGCGTCGTGCACCAGCACCCAGTCCGCATCACCCGCCAGTTTCAGCCCGGCCATCACCGAATCGGCGCGCTGCTTGCCGCCTTCGGTGACGATCACCCGCGGATCCTGGGCGATCGGCAACTGTTCGAACTGGCGATCTTCGGGGCCAATCGCCACGATCACCCGTTCAATGCGCGGGTGGCGCAACAGGGCGTGAATGGCGTGTTCGACGATGCTGTGCCGGCCGATGGTTAAATATTGCTTCGGGCATTCCGCCTGCATGCGGCTGCCGATACCGGCAGCGGGCAGGACGGCAATCACCGAGGGAAAGGTACCTGCGGAGTGATTCATGCGTTATTTTTGTGCGTTGTTTTGCGAAGAAGACGCCGCGTTGCGTCTGGATTGGTCAGGAACCAGACGATAGAAAGTCTCACCGGGCTTGATCATGCCCAGCTCATTACGCGCACGCTCTTCGATCGCTTCCTGTCCGCCGTTCAAATCATCGATTTCGGCAAACAGCTGATCGTTACGCGCTTTCAACTTGGCGTTGTTGCCCTGCTGGACCGCAACGTCTTCATTGACCCGCACGTAATCGTGAATACCATTTTTGCCCAGCCACAGTGAATACTGTAACCAACCGAGCAATGCCAGCAATAGCAGCGTAAGTTTTCCCATCTCCGCCCCCTGAAAAACCGACCAATCATCCCACAACTTCTCGTTGGACTCCACACTGAGAGCGGCATTTCAGCGCCAAATTCAGAATACGGATGAAGGGTTCCCGTGTTTATCGCCTAATTCCGCTGCGAAAGCGGCAAAAAACGCCCCTTTGGCTCGGCGCGCGCGCCGCGTTTTCCAATGAGACACACGCTGCCCCACCTCCATTATGCAGCAAGAATCACTGCATCACCGCTTCCTGGCCCATCGCTTACGCCACAGCAAAGCAAAAAGTGAATATTTAACACCATAGAGAGAATAATCCTCATGCAGCGGTTGCACTTTCATTCATTGAAGCTTATTTTTATGCACTCATAGTGCATAAATAATTCCAATATATAACCATTCATTATCGGGGATCGCGATGTTAAAACGTTTAGTTCTGATCGGCGCCTGCCTGGCCGCCACCTTCTCTATCGCCGCGTTGGCGGCTGAACCAACCTACGTCGTCGGCTCCGGCGGCACCTATCGGCCGTTCGAATTTGAAAACAGCCAAAAGCAGCTGGAAGGTTTCGACATCGACATCATCAAGGCGGTGGCCAAGGCTGAAGGCTTCCAAATCAAACTGATCAATACGCCGTGGGAAGGGATCTTCGCCACGCTGAACTCCGGCGATCGCGACATCATCATTTCCGGCATCACCATCACCGACAAGCGCAAGCAAATGGTTGATTTCTCAGCACCTTACTTCCCGGCTGAGCAGGCTATCGTGGTGCCGCAAGACTCGACGGTGGACTCCATCGCCGCGCTGAAAGCGCTGAAGGTCGGCGTGGTAAACTCCAGCACCGGCGACATCGTGGTGTCCGACGTGCTGGGTAAAAACAGCACCGCCATCAAGCGCTTTGACAACACCCCGCTGATGCTGCAGGAGTTGTATGAAGACGGCATCGGCGCGGCGGTCGGCGACGTCGGCGTGGCCAAGTTCTATATCAAAACCCACCCTGAGAAAGCCTTCAAGCTGGTGCCCGACGCCAAGTTCGAGCGCCAGTATTTCGGCATCGCCGTCGCCAAAGGCAACGATGAACTGCGCAACAAGATCAACGCCGGCCTGAAGAAAATCGTCGCCGACGGCACCTACGCCAAGATCTACCAAACCTGGTTCGACAGTAACGTACCGACGCTGCCGGCAGAATAATCCCCAGTCGCCGGCGCCCGCAAGAGCGTCGGCGCGCCACCGTTTCAGCCTACCAAGAAGGAATACCCCTTGAACTTCCGCTGGGAGATCATCCAGGAATACGCGCCGCTGTTTATGGAAGGCGCCTGGATGACCATCAAATGCACCATTATCTGCGTGCTGCTGGGCACCACCTGGGGCTTGATCCTCGGGCTGGGCCGCTTGGCGCAGGCGCCGCACGGCATCTGGAAACCCATCCTGCATTACGGCGTTCAGTGGCCGGTGCGCATCTACATCAGCGCCTTTCGCGGCACGCCGCTGTTCGTGCAGATCATGGTGGTGCACTTCGCGCTGGTGCCGCTGTTCATCAACCCGCGTGACGGTCTGCTGGTCACCAGCGGCCTGATGAGCGTCGATTTCGCTCGCGCGCTGCGCGCCGACTACGGCGCCTTTCTCTCCTGCGTGGTGGCGATCACGCTCAACGCCGGCGCCTATGTGTCGGAAATCTTCCGCGCCGGGATCCAGTCGATCGATCGCGGCCAGATGGAGGCATCGCGCTCGCTGGGCATGAGCTATGGCAAGACCATGCGTCAGGTGATCCTGCCGCAGGCTTTCCGCCGCATGCTGCCGCCGCTGGGCAACAACGCCATCGCCATCGTCAAGGATTCGTCGCTGGCCTCCGCCATCGGCCTGGCGGATCTGGCCTATGCCGCCCGTACCGTCTCCGGCGCCTACGCCACCTACTGGGAGCCCTATCTGACCATTTCGCTGGTCTATTGGGTCATCACCTTCCTGCTCTCGCTGCTGGTGCAGCACATGGAAAAGAGGTTCGGTAAAAGTGATTCGCGTACATAACCTGCAAAAACAGTTCGGCGAAAGCCACGTGCTGCGCGGCATTTCTTGCCAGATCGCCGCCAACGAAGTGGTGTGCGTCATCGGCCCTTCCGGCTCGGGAAAAAGCACCTTCCTGCGCTGCATCAATGCGCTGGAAACGCTCTCCGGCGGCGAGATCGAGGTGAACGGCTTCGCCGTCCACGATCAGAAAACCGACCTGAACAAAATGCGTGAAAGCGTGGGCATGGTGTTCCAGCGCTTCAACCTGTTCCCGCACATGACGGTGTTGGAAAATATCATCATGGCGCCGGTGAGCGTGAAGAAACAGCCGCGCGCTGAAGCCATCGCACAAGCCGAGCAGCTGCTGCTCAAGGTTGGCCTGCTCGACAAGATCGACGCCTATCCCAACAGTCTGTCCGGCGGCCAGCAGCAGCGGGTGGCCATCGCCCGCGCGCTGGCGATGGAGCCGAAGATCATGTTGTTCGACGAACCGACCTCCGCGCTCGATCCTGAGCTGGTGGGCGAAGTGTTGGCGGTGATGAAATCACTGGCCCTCGAGGGCATGACCATGGTGGTGGTGACGCATGAGATGGGCTTTGCCCGCGAGGTGGCCGACCGGGTGCTGTTTATCGATCAGGGGATCATTCAGGAGGAGGGTGCGCCGCAGCAGATCTTCAGCCAGCCGGCCAATCCGCGCACGCAGGCGTTTCTAAGCAAAGTTTTGTAACCTTCGGCATCGCTTTACCCCTCTTCGGGCGCCGGCATCGGCGCCCGTTCTCTCACCACCCAGTCAGGAAGCTGAACACCAGCCAGAACAAGCACAGCACGACGGCGCCGGTCAGCAGCAGAGTCAGGATCAAACGACCGCGCAGCAGCATGCTGAGAGTGATGCCGATCAGCACCGACAGCGGCATCAGCGCCAGGAAAAACGGCCAGGTATAGAGCAGGAAAAACAGCGTGTTGGAACCGTAAACCAGAAACGGCAACGCGAACGCCAGCCAGTAGAAAACAAAGCCGCTGACGCCGCCCAGGAAAGAATAAGAAGGCTCCTCTCTCTCCTGTTTTGACTGCTTGGAGTCGATCAAGATAGGCGTGACATTTTGCATAGTGATCCCTGGTTATTCGGCTCGCTCTGCGGCGGCTTAGAGTAAAAAGCGCATGGCGAAAAACGCCACACGCTTTTTTTGAATTCAGGGTTTGATAATAGCCTGACCACGCAACACGTCTAACAATTGCGCAATCAAATTTGTTACCAATTGTTGGCCGTCGAGGTGGATTTCCGGCTGCTGCGGCGCCTCATAAACCGCGTCGATACCGGTGAAATTGCGCAGCTCGCCGGCGCGCGCTTTCTTATACAATCCCTTCGGATCGCGCGCCTCACAGATCGCCAACGGCGTGTCGACGAAAACCTCGATAAAGCGATCGTCGCCGAGCATCTCGCGCACCAGTTGCCGCTCGGCGCGGTGCGGCGAAATGAACGCGGTCAGCACCACCAGCCCGGCATCCACCATCAGTTTGGCCACTTCCCCCACACGGCGGATGTTCTCGCGCCGATCCTCGTCGGAAAAACCGAGATCGCGGCACAAACCGTGGCGCACGTTATCGCCGTCCAGCAGATAGGTGCTGACGCCAAGCCCATGCAGCGCTTGCTCCAGCGCGCCGGCGACGGTGGATTTGCCCGAGCCGGACAGCCCGGTAAACCACAGCACCGCGCCGCGGTGGCCGTTGCGCGCTTCGCGATCCGCGCGCGTGACCGCGTGCGGATGCCAAACCACGTTCTCATCGTCCGGCCCGGTCGCCCTCAGTTCAGCGGCCACCTTATCGGCCACCGAGCAGATCGCGGACGCCCCAGTGCGGGAAGTGCTTGCGCACCAGCGCATTCAGCTCCAGCTCGAAGGCGCTGAATTCTCCGCGCGCCGCCGATGCGGCCTGCAGCGTTTCACGCACCAGACCGGCGCCAACCGTGACGTTGCTCATGCGATCGATGAAGATCAGCCCGCCGGTGTCGTGATTGCTCTGATAGCTGTCCAGCACCAGAGGTTCGTCGAAGGTCAGCTCCACCAACCCGATGCCGTTGAGCGGCAATGTGTCGGCCGGGTGTTGCGCCAGCGTGTTGATCTCCACCTGATGGCGGATGCTCTCCACGCGGGCGCGGGTCTTTTTGCCGGCGATCTTGATGTCGTAGCTCTGGCCCGGCACCAGCGGCTGCTCGGCCATCCATACCACGTCCACCCGCGCGCTCTGCGCCGCCTGCAGGTTTTCGCCGGCGTCGACCAGCAAATCGCCGCGGCTGATGTCCACTTCATCTTTCAGCACCAGCGTAATCGCCTCGCCCGGCACCGCTTCTTGCAGATCGCCGTCAAAAGTCACGATGCGCGCCACGCTGGACTCCACGCCGGAAGGCAGCACTTTGATGCGTTGCCCCACCCGCACCACGCCGGCGGACAGCGTGCCGGCATAACCGCGAAAATCGAGGTTCGGGCGGTTGACGTACTGTACCGGGAAACGCAGCGGCTGGTTTTCTCGCTCGCTGATCACATCAACGCTCTCCAGCACTTCCAGCAGCGTCGGGCCGCTGTACCACGGCATATGGGCGCTTTCGCTCGCCACGTTGTCGCCGTCCAGCGCCGACAACGGCACGAACTTGATGTCCAGATCGCCAGGCAACTGCTGGGCGAAGGTCAGGTAATCCTGTTTGAACTGCTCAAACACCGCTTCCTGATAGTCCACCAGATCCATTTTGTTTACCGCGACCACCAGATGGCGAATGCCCAGCAGGGTCGCGATAAAGCTGTGGCGGCGAGTCTGATCCAGCACCCCTTTGCGCGCGTCGATCAACAGGATCGCCAGATCGCAGGTCGAGGCGCCGGTGGCCATGTTGCGGGTGTACTGCTCATGCCCCGGGGTATCGGCGATGATAAATTTACGTTTTTCGGTCGAGAAATAGCGATAGGCCACGTCGATGGTGATGCCCTGCTCGCGCTCGGCCTGCAGGCCGTCCACCAGCAGCGCCAGGTCGAGCTTTTCGCCCTGAGTACCGATGCGTTTGCTGTCGCTGTGCAGCGTTGACAGCTGATCCTCGTAGATCTGGCGGGTATCGTGCAGCAGGCGGCCAATCAGGGTGCTTTTGCCGTCATCGACGCTGCCGCAGGTCAGAAAGCGCAGCAGGCTCTTGTGCTGCTGCGCGTGCAGATAGGACTCGACGCCGCCCTGGTCAGCGATTTGTTGTGCAATTGCGTTGTTCATCCGGCGGCTCCTTAGAAATACCCTTGACGCTTTTTCAGCTCCATCGAGCCGGACTGATCGCGATCGATCATCCGCCCCTGGCGTTCGCTGGTGGTGGAGACCAGCATCTCTTCGATGATCTCCGGCAGGGTTTGCGCCTGCGAATCCACCGCGCCGGTCAGCGGCCAGCACCCCAGGGTGCGGAAACGCACCATGCGCTGGCTGATCACTTCACCCGGCTGCAGATCGATGCGATCGTCGTCCACCATCATCAGCATGCCGTCGCGCTCCACCACCGGGCGAGGTTTCGCCAGGTACAGCGGCACGATGTCGATCTTTTCCAGGAAGATGTACTGCCAGATATCCAGCTCGGTCCAGTTCGACAGCGGGAACACGCGGATGCTCTCCCCTTTGTTGATCTGGCCGTTGTAGTTGTGCCACAGCTCCGGCCGCTGGTTTTTCGGATCCCAGCGGTGGAAGCGATCGCGGAACGAATAGATGCGCTCTTTGGCGCGCGATTTCTCCTCGTCGCGCCGCGCACCGCCGAAGGCAGCGTCGAAACCGTACTTGTTCAACGCCTGCTTCAGGCCCTCGGTTTTCATGATGTCGGTATGCTTGGCGCTGCCGTGCACGAACGGGTTGATGCCCATCGCCACCCCTTCCGGGTTTTTATGCACCAGCAGCTCGAAGCCGTACTCCTTCGCGGTGCGATCGCGGAATTCGTACATTTCGCGGAACTTCCAGCCAGTATCGACATGCAGCAGCGGGAACGGCAGCGTGCCGGGGAAGAACGCCTTGCGCGCCAAATGCAGCATCACGGAAGAGTCTTTGCCGATGGAATACAGCATCACCGGGTTGGCGAATTCAGCGGCGACTTCACGGATGATATGGATACTCTCCGCCTCCAATTGCCGCAAATGAGTGAGTCGTTTTTCGTCCATAACAGATCCTTAAAAGCCTTGCCTATGCCAAATTCACGACGGCCGGGCGCGCGGCCCCTTCCGTCTGCGATTGATGCCCGAACCAGGCGATTTGATGGTGCAGTTCCACCACTTCGCCAATCACCAGCAGCGCCGGCAGCGGCGCCCGTTGGGCCAGGTATTCCAGGTGTTCCAGCGTGCCGATCTGCACCTGCTGATCGGCGCGCGTGCCGCGGCTGATCACCGCTACCGGCGTCGCGGCGTCGCGACCGTGGGCGATCAGACGTTGGCTGATGTCCGCCGCCTTCATGGTGCCCATGTAGATAGCCAGCGTCTGCCGCGCCCGGGCCAGATCGGCCCAGTCCAGACCATCGCCGTCCGGGCGGCAGTGGCCGGTGATAAAGGTCACGCTCTGCGCGTGATCGCGATGCGTCAGCGGAATGCCGGCGTAGGCGGTCGCCCCCGCGGCGGCCGTGACGCCCGGCACCACCTGGAACGGAATGCCGGCGGCGGCGGCCACCTGCAGCTCTTCGCCGCCGCGGCCAAAGATGAACGGATCGCCGCCCTTGAGGCGCACCACGCGTTTGCCCTGCTGCGCCAGCTCCACCAGCAGCCGGTTGGTCTCTTCCTGGATCACCGAGTGCGCGCCGGCGCGCTTGCCCACGCAGATGCGTTCGGCGTCGCGGCGCACCAGATCGAGGATCTCGCCGCTGACCAGATGGTCATACAGCACCACGTCCGCCTGCTGCATCACCTGCAGCCCGCGCAGGGTCAACAGCCCCACGTCGCCCGGCCCGGCGCCCACCAGGGCGATCTCGCCCTGTGCGCCTTCATCGCTTGCGGCGAAGCGGTGTAAATCCTGCTCCAGCTGCCGTTCCGCCTGCGCCGTCTGGCCGTTGGCCACCAGCGTGGCGAAACGGCCGCCGAAGGTTTTCTCCCAGAAACGGCGACGTTCGCCGATCGAAGCCAACCGCCGTTTGACCTGGCCGCGCCAACGGCCCGCCACCTGCGCCATCTGCCCCAAACTGGCGGGCAGCAACGCCTCCAGCTTTTCGCGCAGCAGTCGCGCCAGCACCGGCGCCTGGCCGCTGGACGACACCGCCACCACCAGCGGCGAGCGATCGATGATCGACGGGAAAATGAATGAGCAGCGCGGCTGATCGTCCACCACGTTGGCCAACACCCGGCGTTTATCCGCCTCGGCGAACACCGCGGCGTTCAGCGCGTTGTCGTCCGTGGCGGCGATCGCCATAAACACGTCGTCCAACTGCTGCGGATCAAAGCTTTTCCCCAGCCAGAGCACCTGCCCTTGCTGACGTTGTTGTTCCAGTTCCGGTGAGAGCGACTGCGCAACTATCCGTATTTCAGCCCCGGCGCGCTGAAGCAGATCGACTTTGCGCGCAGCCACGTCACCACCGCCAACGACCAGTACCGGGCGTTGTTTCAGGTCGGCGAATATTGGTAGATAGTCCACAACAGCCTTTTCATATAACAGAAAGATAGTGTGACTATACGGGCTGAGATTTAGCCTCTGAAATGACGAAAAGGAATGATTAGTTCCTTTATGGAATATAGGCCGCAACGCAGGAGGCAAACGGTAATACTCACGGCGGCGGTTTGCGCGTTCGTACGAAATTAAGAGACAGGGAAATTGTGTAATGCCGCCCGGCGTCTCATACTGGGTGCCGAAGAAAAATGATCGGCAGCGCCGATAGCAAAGAAGGATTTTTCGGTATGTTTTCCCGTTTTTACCTGAAGACCAGCCTGCTGGCCCTCGCACTCGGCGGCGTCTTCAGCGTTTGTGCCGCACAGCCCGTAAAAGACGCGCCAATGGGCCGTTTCGCCGCAGAACAGACCCGCCACATCGCCACTTACTTCCCCGGCCGCATGGCGGGCAGCCCGGCAGAATTGCTCACCGCCGACTATCTGAAGCAGCAATTCAGCAAGATGGGTTACCAAAGCGACATTCGCAGCGTCAATACGCGCTATCTCTACACCAGCAAAGACGGCAAGAAGAATTGGAACAACGTCACCGCCAGCTCGGTGATCGCCGCCCGCAACGGCGACAGCCCAAAACAGATCGTGGTCGTCGCCCACTTCGACACCTATACGCCGCAGAGCGATGAGGATCTGGATAACAACCTCGGCGGCCTGACGCTGCAGGGCGTCGACGACAACGCCTCCGGCATCGGCGTGATGCTGGAACTGGCGGAACGCCTGAAGAACATTCCCACCGCCTACGGCCTGCGCTTCGTCGCCACCAGCGCCGAAGAGATCGGTTCACTGGGGGCGCAGAACTACCTGCAACGCATGAGCGCGGAAGAGAAAAGCAACACCGTGCTGGTGATCAACCTCGACAGCCTGATCACCGGCGATCGTCTGTATTTCAACGCCGGTCGCAACACGCCGCCGCAAATGGCGAAGCGTTCCCGCGATCGCGCGCTGGATATCGCCCACCGCTACGGCATCGCCGCCGCCACCAATCCGGGCAGCGCACAGCATCCGAAAGGCACCGGCTGCTGCTCCGATCAAGAGGTGTTCGACGCCGCTGGCATCCCGGTGCTGTCGGTGGAGGCCACCAACTGGTCGCTGGGCGACAAAGATGGCTACCAACAGCGCGCCGTCAGCCCGCACTTCCCGCAGGGCATCACCTGGCACCGTCCGCAGTATGACAATCTGCAGTATCTGGATCGCTACCTGCCGGGGCGGATCGACAAACGCAGCCGCGACAGCGTGCAAATCCTGCTGCCGCTGATCAAAGAGCTGGCGCAGGCGCACCCGCCGAAAGCGCAGAAGAAAAAGTAGCCCGCAAAAAAACAGGGCCCAGCATTACTGAGCCCTGTCATGTTGATCGCGCCGTTTAGCCTTCGTGCAGGCCGCACTCGCGCTTCAGGCCGAAGAAACGCGTCTCTTCCTCGCTCATGCCCGGCTCCCACTTCTGGGTGGTGTGGGTATCGCCGACCGACAGGTAACCCTGCTCCCACAGCGGGTGATAACTCAGCCCGTGTTCGGTCAGATACTGGTAAATCTTGCGGTTGTCCCAGTCGATGATCGGCAGGATCTTGAACACCCCACGCTGCACCGCCAGTACCGGCAGATTGGCGCGGCTGCCGGACTGCTCGCGCCGCAGGCCGGCGAACCAGCTCTGCGCGCCCAGCGTTTCCAGCGCGCGGTTCATCGGCTCGACCTTGTTGATCTGGTTGTATTTTTCAATCCCTTCCACGCCCTGCTCCCACAGCTTGCCATAGCGCGCCTCTTGCCAGGCGGGAGACTGCTCCGCGCGGAACACCTGCAGATTCAGCTTCAGTTGGTCGGTCAGTTGATCGATAAAGCGATAGGTTTCCGGGAACAGATAACCGGTGTCGGTCAGGATCACCGGGATATCCGGCCGGATACGCGTCACCAGGTGCAGGCATACCGCCGCCTGAATGCCGAAACTGGACGAGAGTACGAATTCGCCGGGCAGATGCTCCAGCGCCCATGCAACGCGCTGTTCGGCGCTGAGGGTCTCCAGTTGGCCATTGACCACCGCTAATGCCAGCGCCTGCCCGGATTTGGGCAACGCGTTCAGCGCCGCCAGATCGAATTCAGCCATGTTGTCTCTCCTGATACTTGAAATGACCTGTGCGGCCCCTCTGCCCAGGGGCCGCCGGCCTCACTCCCAAAAATCTCGCGCCGGATCCAGCACCGGTTTGACGATGCCCGCGCGAACGGTGAAGTCGCCGAAACCTTCGCCGGCGTTGCGCTCCTTCGCCCAGCGCCCCACCAGCAGATCGATCTCGCTCAGGATCTCATCTTCGTTGATGTTCTCGCGGTACATGCGCGGAATGCGCGTGCCTTCACGGTTGCCGCCCAAATGCAGGTTATAGCGGCCGACCGCCTTGCCCACTAGCCCCAGCTCCGCCAGTAGCGCGCGGCCACAGCCGTTCGGGCAGCCGGTGATGCGCAGCACGATATGCTCGTCACCCACCCCGTGCCGATGCATGATCCCTTCCACCTTGGTGACAAACTGCGGCAGGAAACGCTCGGCCTCCGCCATCGCCAGCGGGCAGGTCGGGAACGACACGCAGGCCATCGAGTTTTTGCGTTGCTCGCTGATCTCGTCGTCGATCAGGCCATGATCGCGCGCCAAGGCTTCGATCTTCGCCTTTTCGCTTTCCGGCACGCCGGCGATGATCACGTTTTGGTTCGCCGTCAGGCGGAAGTCGCCTTTATGGATCTTGGCGATCTCCGCCATGCCGGTCTTCAGCGGGCGCCCCGGATAGTCCAGCAGGCGGCCGTTCTCAATAAACAGCGTCAGGTGCCACTGATCGTCGATGCCCTTCACCCAACCGATGCGATCGCCGCGGCCGGTGAATTCATACGGCCGAATCGGCGCAAAAGTGATGCCGGCGCGCTTTTCCACTTCGGCGCGGAAAACGTCCACCCCGACGCGCTCCAGCGTGTATTTGGTTTTGGCGTTCTTGCGATCGGTGCGGTTGCCCCAGTCGCGCTGCGTGGTCACCACCGCTTCCGCCACCGCCAGCGTATGCTCGAGCGGAATGTAGCCGAACTCGCTGGCCTGACGCGCGTAGGTTTTCTTGTTGCCGTGCTCAATGGACAGCCCGCCGCCCACCAGCAGGTTGAAGCCCACCAGCTTGCCGTTTTCGGCGATCGCCACGAAGTTCATGTCGTTGGCGTGCAGATCGACGTCGTTCTGCGGCGGGATCACCACCGTGGTTTTGAATTTGCGCGGCAGGTAGGTCGGCCCCAGAATCGGCTCTTCGTCGGTAGTGGCCACCTTCTCCTGATCCAGCCACACCTCTGCGTAGGCGCGGGTGCGCGGCAGCAGGTGTTCGGAGATCTTCTTCGCCCACTCGTAGGCTTCCTGATGCAGCTCGGACTCCACCGGGTTGGAGGTGCACAGCACGTTGCGGTTCACGTCGTTGGCGGTCGCCAGCGCGTCCAGCCCCAAGCGGTTCAGCAGCTGGTGCACCGGTTTGACGTTGCCTTTCAGAATGCCGTGAAACTGGAACGTTTGGCGGTTGGTGATGCGAATGCTGCCGTACAGCGTGCTCTCCTGCGCGAACTTGTCGATGCCCAGCCACTGCTGCGGGCTGATGATGCCGCCCGGCAGGCGACAGCGCAGCATCATGGCGTGGCGCGGCTCCAGCTTCTGCTCGGCGCGTTCGGCGCGAATGTCGCGGTCATCTTGCTGGTACATGCCGTGAAAACGGATCAGCAGGAAGTTGTCGCCGTTGAAGCCGCCGGTCAGGCCGTCGTTCAAATCTTCGGCGATGGTGCCGCGCAGGAAGTTGCTTTCCTTCTTCATGCGCTCCGCATCGGCCAGTTTGCCTTCGACTACCAAAGGCCCGGGGTGTTTATCACTCATCAGTAAACATCTCGCTGATAACGGCGCTCAAGGCGCAGCTCACTTAAAAATTCATCCGCCTGCTCGGTATCCATGCCACCGTGCTCGGCCACCAGTTCCAGTAATGTGTTTTCCACGTCTTTCGCCATGCGATTGGCATCGCCGCAGACGTAAATGTGCGCGCCTTCCTGAATCCAGCGCCACACTTCCGCGCCCTGTTCGCGCAGTTTGTCTTGTACGTATATTTTATGTTGCTGGTCGCGGGACCAAGCCAGATCGATGCGGGTCAGCAGGCCGTCTTTCACGTAGCGCTGCCATTCGACCTGATACAGGAAATCTTCGGTAAAGTGCGGGTTGCCGAAGAACAGCCAGTTTTTGCCGCCGGCGCCGTCCGCGTCGCGCTGCTGCATAAAGGCGCGGAACGGCGCGATGCCGGTGCCCGGGCCGATCATGATCACCGGCGTTTCCGGGTTGGCCGGCAGACGGAAGTTGTCGTTGTGCTCGATAAACACCCGCACGTCGCCGTCCTCCTCCAGGCGATCCGCCAGGAAGCTGGAGGCGCCGCCGCTGCGGGCGCGCCCGTCGATGTCGTAACGCACCACGCCCACGGTGATGTGCACTTCGCTTTCGTTCTCCGCCTGCGAAGAGGCGATGGAGTACAGGCGCGGCGTCAGCGGACGCAGCAGGCCGATCAGCTGTTCGGCGCTCAGATCCGCCGGCGCCTGGCGCACCATGTCGACGATCGGCGTGTTGTGCGCGTAATGCTGCAGCGCGGCTTTATCCGCCAGCAGGCCGATCAGCGTTTCGTCGCGCGACAGCGCGGCGTATTTATCGACGATCGGCGTGGTGTTCTGCGTCAGCTCGAAATGGCTGCGCAGCGCCTGCGCCAGCGGCAGGGTCTGCCCTTCCACCTCAACCGGCTCGTCGCCTTTCAGCCACAACAGCTGCACCAGTTCGTCCACCAGCGCCGGATCATTGTCGAACCATACGCCGAGCGCATCGCCCGGCTGATAGCGCAGGCCGGAGTCGCCCAGATCGATCTCGATATGGCGCACGTCTTTATCCGACGCGCGGCCGGTAATTTTCTGCTTGACCGCCAGTTGGGCGGTGAGCGGTTGTTCCTTGCTGTACGGACTGCTGTCGATCAGGTCAACCGCGCCGCTGGCCAACACGCCCGGCGCGGCGCTTTCCGCCGGCGCGCGCGCCTTCAGCACCGACACCACCTGTTTGCGCCAGGCGGCGGCCAGCTCTTGGTACTCCACGTCGGCATCCACGCGCTCCACCAGGCGCTCGGCACCCAGCTCGGCCAGCTTGCCGTCGAAATCTTTACCTGACTGGCAGAAATTCTCATAAGAGGTGTCGCCCAGCCCGAACACCGCAAACGCGGTGTCATTGAGCTTCGGCGCCTTCTTCGAAAACAGGAATTTATGCAGCGCCACCGCTTCTTCCGCCGGCTCGCCTTCCCCTTGCGTGGAAGCGACGATCACCAGCAGGCGCTCTTGAGCTATCTGCTTGAACTTGTAGTCGCCGGCGTTGATCAGCGTGGCGCTCAGATTGGCGGCCAGCAGATCGTCGCGCAGCTGCTCCGCCAGGCGGCGCGCATTGCCGGTCTGCGAAGCGGAAATGATGGTGATGCCGGCGGCAGCCGCAGGGGCGACAGGCGCAATGGCCACGGCTCCGGGCTGTTGATTGACCATGCCCCAAAAATAACCGGACAGCCACGCCAGCTGCGTCGGCGAATAGTCGCCGATCGTCGCCTGCAGGCGCGCCAGCTGTTCGGGCGTCAGCGGGAGCAAAGATGTTGGAGGAGCCTGAGTCGTCATTGCTGTACTTATTTCCTATACTTAGCGCCTTTCCTGCCAGGCGCGCGCCAGTGCCAGTCGCTGTCTCTTCGCTGCGTCGGGTGTGCGGAAAAGATCAGGAGAGTTTGTAAGGTTACCGAGCAGAATAGCAACGATTAAATAAGGGATAGCAATAAATCATAACCAAAATGACTAAGCTGTTTTTCTGGTAAGGGATAACGCTTAAACCGTTAAACAAAGTTTTTTATCCAGATGAAATTAAAGCGCTTTTTTTCATCATTTTTTCACCGTTCAACATTTCGACTCATAACCCCAGCCGATAGGTGCCGCAAACACCAAACAAAAAAAGTGTTAACCGGGCGCGGTTACCGCGGCGGTAGACCATAACGGTATAAATGGCAAGCAGACGCGCTTTCCGGTACTATGCGGCGGTTTTTGAGTCAATGAGGCCGTAATAATGGCAACCACGCTGTTTAAAGATTTTCAGTTTGAAGCCGCACACCGCTTGCCGCACGTGCCGGAGGGCCATAAATGCGGCCGTCTGCATGGGCATTCGTTTATGGTGCGTCTGGAAGTGACCGGTGAAGTGGATCCCCACACCGGTTGGGTGATGGATTTCGCCGAGCTCAAGGCTGTGTTTTCCCCGATCTGGGAACGGCTGGATCACCATTATCTGAACGATATTCCAGGATTGGAAAATCCCACCAGCGAAGTGCTCGCCGCCTGGATTTGGCAGCAGCTCAAGCCCCAGCTGCCGGAATTGACGGCGGTGATGGTGAAAGAGACCTGTACTGCGGGATGCGTATATAAAGGTTAAAAGAAAGGGCGCCGCAATGGCGCCCTGATTTTAGGCGATGTTCAGATACTTGTGGGTCTGCATCGACAGCCGCCAATTGCGCGCGATACAGGTTTCAATACACAGACGGGTCGCCTCTTCTTTCTGGCTGATCGGCTGCAGCGCGATAATGCGCGCCTTGTCATCCTGCAACGTCGCCAGCAGCGCATCCAGCGCCTCGATGTCGCGCTCGCGCGCCACCGGATGCTTCACCTCGTCGGCGCGCCGCAGCGCCTGATCCAACACCTTCATGCCGCCGCGCATATTCACCTTGGGCGAAACCGTCACCCAGGTGTTGGCGGAGCAGCGAATTTCGTGGGTGCCGCTGGTTTCAATCTGGCAACGGTAGCCGTGCTGTTCGAACAGCTCGGTCAGCGGCGCCAGATCGTAAATGCAGGGTTCGCCGCCGGTGATCACCACATGGCGCGCGGTGTAGCCTTGTTGGCGCATCACCGCCAACAGCTGCTCGGCGCTGGCATTGCCCCAGGCGTCGCTCTCTTCTGTTTTGACCAGGATCCGTTGCAGGTCTACTTCCCGATGGGCTTCCTTTTCCCAGGTATGTTTGGTGTCGCACCAGCTGCACCCTACCGGGCAGCCCTGCAGGCGGATGAAAATGGCCGGCACGCCGGTGAAAAAGCCTTCGCCCTGCAAGGTTTGGAACATCTCGTTGATCGGGTACTGCATCGGTTTCTCAATCTGGAAAAGTAAAAAACGATTATCGCAGATTCCGGCCCGGCGACCAAACGGCCAAAATTGTATTAAATTTTTTCCTCCGCGCCGCCGCCAGCATATCTCACCGCCAATGGCGTTCATTTAATTTGTTAACCGGTCTTAGGCCTTTCATTCGCGGTGCAACCTGCTCCACAGAAAACAACACGCAGTTAACAAATAAGATAATTATATTTGACATAAAGCGCCGACGCGCAGATGTATATACAAGCAAACACAAGCCGAGCGTCAGTCTCGGCCACGTACTATTCATCACGACTACATCTGCGTTTAGAGGGTGCCATGACTCATTCCACCAGCGAGTTAAATATTCAACAGGCCATCGACGACAGCAAGTTTTCGCTGTTTCACTGGACACTGATCATTCTCGGATTCCTGATCCTCGCCATCGACGGTTTCGATACCGCCGCCATGGGCTATATCGCCCCCTCGGTCGCCAAAGACTGGGGCATCGTGAAGCAGGATCTGGGGCCGGTGCTGAGCGCCGCGCTGCTGGGGCTGTCGCTCGGCGCGCTGATAGCCGGGCCAATCTCCGACCGCATCGGCCGCAAGCGCGTGCTGGTGTTTTCCTGCCTGTTCTTCGGCCTGTCGAGCCTGGCCACCGCCTACGCCGGCTCGCTCAATAGCCTGACGCTGTGGCGTTTCCTCACCGGCCTCGGGCTGGGAGCGGCGATGCCCAACGCTATCACGCTGATCTCCGAATACGCGCCGCAGCGCTGCCGTTCGCTGGCGATCAATACCATGTATTGCGGCTTTCCGCTGGGCGCGGCCGGCGGCGGCGCCATTTCATCGTGGCTGATCCCGAGCTACGGCTGGCACAGCGTGCTGTTGCTCGGCGCCATTGCGCCGCTGGCGTTGACGGTTTTGCTGATCCTGCTGCTGCCGGAATCGGTCAAATATATGGTCAACCGCGGGCAGGATGCGGCGAAGATCAAACGCATCGCGCAACGCTTCGTCAGCCAGAGCCTCGACGGCGTGACGCGTTTTTACCTGTACGAAGAGAAGCTGACGCAGGCCAAGACCAGCGTCGGCCTGCTGTTCAGCCGCCCTTACCTGCTCGGCACGCTGATGCTGTGGGTGACCTACTTCATGGGGCTGGTGATCTACTACGTGTTGCTGAGCTGGATGCCAATCCTGATGCAGGGGCTGGGCTATCAGCTGGAACAGTCGGCGATGCTCACCTCGCTGTTCACCTTCGGCGGCACGCTGGGCATCCTGGTGGCCGGCTGGCTGATGGACCGCTGGAATGCGCACAAAGTGGTCTCGAGCGGCTTTGTCGTCACCGCCCTGCTGATCGTGGCGATGGCCACCGAAGACAAGCAGATCGTGCTGCTGGGCGCCTTCATCTTCCTGATGGGCGTCACCATGAACGGCGCGCAGTCCGGGCTGCAAACGCTGGCGGCCACCTTCTACCCGACCCACAGCCGCGCCACCGGCATCGCCTGGATGCAGGGCATCGGCCGCTTCGGCGGCGTCGCCGGCACCATGATGGGCGCCCAACTGCTGGCGATGCAGTGGGAAGTGCAGAGCATCCTGATGTTCCTGTGCGTACCGGCGCTGATCGCCGCCATCGCCACGGTGTGCAAGATGAGCCGCAAGCCGATGCTGCAACCGGCCGCCTGAGTCTGGCAAGCCCGCCCACGGCGGGCTTTCTTCCCGCGGTGATAGGGCTTGTTTATCCTCCGCCGCCAACTGTAATCAGTCTGTAAAAATATTGTGACTAGCCGCCCAAAAATGAGTCAATTTTAATTCATTTTTGCCGAACAGCTCACTTTTCTCCGGCTTTTCGCATATGAAGCCGGTGATAAAAAATCGCATATCAATCTGATATAAAAAGAAAATAACTTTTTCTTATGCCACTTTTCAGCGGCAACTGGTCAGTGTTGCATATGCTTGTACATACAAGTATATGTTAATAAGCCCTACGCATTGTTATGCCGTGGTACTCATCCCCACCGCGGCATGGAATCTGCACCGATACTGTTTGAGGAAAATGCTGTGACTACAAATAACAAAGTTCGCAATGTCGATGTACGCGCGCCACGCGGCACACAATTAAACGCAAAAAGCTGGCTGACCGAAGCGCCGTTACGCATGCTGATGAACAACCTCGATCCTGAAGTTGCGGAGAACCCACATGAGCTGGTGGTGTACGGCGGCATCGGCCGCGCCGCGCGCGACTGGGATTGCTACGACAAGATCGTCGAAACCCTGAAAACGCTGGAAGAGGACGAAACCCTGCTGGTGCAGTCCGGCAAGCCGGTCGGCGTATTCAAAACCCACAGCAACGCGCCGCGCGTGCTGATCGCCAACTCCAACCTGGTGCCGCACTGGGCGACCTGGGAACACTTCAACGAACTGGACGCCAAAGGCCTGGCCATGTACGGCCAGATGACCGCCGGCAGCTGGATCTACATCGGCAGCCAGGGCATCGTTCAGGGCACCTATGAGACCTTCGTCGAAGCGGGCCGCCAGCATTACGACGGCAGCCTGCAGGGGCGCTGGGTGCTGACCGCCGGTCTGGGCGGCATGGGCGGCGCGCAGCCGCTGGCCGCGACGCTGGCGGGCGCCTGCTCGCTGAACATCGAATGTCAGCAGAGCCGCATCGATTTCCGTCTGAAAACCCGCTACGTCGATGAGCAGGCCAAAGATCTGGACGACGCGCTGGCCCGCATCAAAAAATACACCTCAGAAGGCAAAGCCATCTCCATCGCCCTGTGCGGCAACGCGGCGGAAATCCTGCCTGAGCTGGTGCGCCGCGGCGTGCGCCCGGACATGGTCACCGATCAGACCAGCGCCCACGATCCGCTGAACGGCTACCTGCCGAAGGGCTGGAGCTGGGAAGAGTATCGCCAGCGCGCCCAGACCGAGCCGGCCAAGGTGGTCGCCGCCGCCAAGCAGTCGATGGCCGATCACGTCAAAGCCATGCTGGCGTTCCAGCAGATGGGCGTGCCGACCTTCGACTACGGCAACAACATTCGCCAGATGGCGAAAGAAACCGGCGTCGACAATGCCTTCGACTTCCCGGGCTTCGTGCCGGCCTACATCCGTCCGCTGTTCTGCCGCGGCATCGGGCCGTTCCGCTGGGCGGCGCTGTCCGGCGATCCGCAGGACATCTACAAAACCGACGCCATGGTGAAAGAGCTGATCCCGGATGACGAACACCTGCACCGCTGGCTGGACATGGCGCGCGAGCGCATCAGCTTCCAGGGCCTGCCGGCGCGCATCTGCTGGGTTGGCCTCGGCCAACGCGCCAAGCTGGGTCTGGCGTTCAACGAGATGGTTCGCCGCGGCGAACTGTCCGCCCCGATCGTCATCGGCCGCGACCACCTGGATTCCGGCTCCGTTTCCAGCCCGAACCGTGAAACCGAAGCGATGAAAGACGGTTCCGATGCGGTTTCCGACTGGCCGCTGCTGAACGCCCTGCTGAACACCGCCAGCGGCGCCACCTGGGTTTCCCTGCACCACGGCGGCGGCGTCGGCATGGGCTTCTCCCAACACTCCGGCATGGTGATCGTCTGCGACGGCACCGACGAAGCCGCCGAGCGCATCGCCCGCGTGCTGCACAATGACCCGGCTACCGGGGTCATGCGTCACGCCGACGCTGGTTACGATATCGCTATCGACTGCGCCCGCGAGCAAGGCCTGAACCTGCCGATGGTTGCCGCGACCCAAGGAGAAAAAGCATGAAAGCGCTGACTATTCGCCCGGGCAAACTGACGCTGGCCCAGCTACGCGACGTGTATCAACACCCGGTGACGCTGACGCTGGACGACAACGCCTATGCCCCAATCCAGCAAAGCGTGGCCTGCGTCGAACGCATCGTTGAAGAAAACCGCACCACATACGGCATCAACACCGGGTTTGGCCTGCTGGCTTCGACGCGCATCGCCCGCGACGATCTGGAAAATCTGCAGCGCTCGATCGTGCTGTCACACGCCGCCGGCGTGGGCGAGCCGACCGACGACAATCTGGTGCGCCTGATCATGGTGCTGAAGATCAACAGCCTGTCGCGCGGCTTCTCCGGCATTCGCCTGGAAGTTATCCAGGCGCTGATCGCGCTGGTCAACGCCGAAGTCTATCCGCATATCCCGCTGAAAGGCTCAGTCGGCGCCTCTGGCGACCTGGCGCCGCTGGCGCACATGAGTCTGGTGCTGCTGGGCGAAGGCCAGGCGCGCCATCAGGGCCAATGGCTGCCGGCGACCGAAGCGCTGGCCAAAGCCGGCCTGAAACCGCTGACGCTGGCGGCGAAAGAGGGCCTGGCATTGCTGAACGGTACCCAAGTCTCCGCCGCCTTCGCGCTGCGCGGCCTGTTCGACGCGGAAGACCTGTTCGCCGCCGCGACCGTGGCGGGCAGCCTGACGGTGGAAGCGGCGCTGGGCTCCCGCAGCCCGTTCGATGCGCGTATCCACGAGGTGCGCGGCCAGCGCGGCCAGATCGACGCCGCCCTCGCCTATCGCCACCTGCTCGGCGCGCGCAGCGAAGTCTCCGACTCGCACCGCAACTGTGAAAAAGTGCAGGATCCTTACTCCCTGCGCTGCCAGCCGCAGGTAATGGGCGCCTGCCTGACGCAGATCCGTCAGGCTGCCGAGGTGCTGGAGATCGAAGCCAACGCCGTCTCCGATAACCCGCTGGTGTTCGCCGAGCAGGGTGACGTGCTGTCCGGCGGCAACTTCCACGCCGAACCGGTGGCGATGGCCGCCGATAACCTGGCGCTGGCATTCGCCGAAATCGGTTCGCTGTCCGAGCGCCGCATCTCGCTGATGATGGACAAACACATGTCGCAGCTGCCACCGTTCCTGGTGGAGAACGGCGGCGTGAACTCCGGCTTCATGATCGCTCAGGTCACCGCCGCGGCGCTGGCCAGCGAAAACAAAGCGCTGGCGCATCCATCGAGCGTCGACAGCATTCCGACCTCCGCCAACCAGGAGGACCACGTTTCCATGGCGCCGGCCGCCGGCCGCCGTCTGTGGAGCATGGCGGACAACGTGCGCGGCATTCTGGCGGTCGAGTGGCTGGCCGCCTGCCAGGGCCTGGATTTCCGCAACGGCCTGAAGACCTCGGAAGGTCTGGAGCAGGCGCGCCGTCTGCTGCGCGAGCATGTCAGTTTCTACGACAAGGATCGTTTCTTCGCCCCCGACATTGAAGCCGCCAGCCAGCTATTGGCGGCCGGTCACCTGACATCGCTGCTGCCTGCGGCGCTGCTGCCTAGCCAGGCATAATCATCACACACTGAATCACGCAGTTTGTTCTGCCCCGCCGGGTGCGTTCCACCCGGCGCGGGCAGCGCGTGCCTGTTCGGCAAACACTTAACGGGAAGCAACATGCGTAACGAAACGACACAACTCAGACGCGGACTAAACGCGCGGCATATCCGTTTCATGGCTCTCGGCTCGGCGATCGGCACCGGCCTGTTCTACGGCTCCGCCGGCGCCATCCAGCTGGCCGGCCCGGCGGTGCTGCTGGCCTACCTGGTGGGCGGCGCGGCGGTATTCATGGTGATGCGCGCGCTGGGTGAAATGGCGGTGCACCAGCCGGTTTCCGGCTCGTTCGGCCACTACGCCAGCCACTATCTCGGCCCGCTGGCCGGATTCCTTACCGGCTGGACCTACACCTTTGAAATGGTGATCGTCGCCCTGGCGGACGTCACTGCCTTCGGCATCTATATGGGGCTGTGGTTCCCGGACGTCGCCCAGTGGGTCTGGGTGCTCAGCATCATCCTGTTTATCGGCGCGCTCAACCTGTGCAGCGTCAAGGTTTTCGGCGAGCTGGAGTTCTGGCTGTCGCTGGTCAAGGTCGCCGCCATCGTAGCGATGATCGTCGGCGGTGCGGCGGTGATGCTGTTCGGTTTCGGGCAAGCCCAGCACGCCACCGGCATCAGCAACCTGTGGCAGCACGGCGGCTTTATGCCTAACGGCATTGGCGGCGTGGTCGCGTCATTAGCGGTAGTGATGTTCGCCTTCGGCGGCATCGAGATCATCGGCATCACCGCCAGCGAGGCGAAAGACCCCGCCAAAGTGCTGCCGAAGGCGATCAACGCCGTACCGGTGCGCATCTTGCTGTTTTACGTGCTGACGTTGATGGTGCTGATGGCGATCTATCCGTGGAACAGCATCGGCCAGAACGGCAGCCCGTTCGTTGAGATCTTCAGCAACCTCGGCATCAGCTCCGCCGCCAACGTGCTGAACGTGGTGGTGATCACCGCGGCCATTTCGGCCATCAACAGCGACATCTTCGGCGCCGGCCGCATGATGTACGGCATGGCGCAGGACGGCCAGGCGCCGCGCAGCTTCACCAAGCTGACCGCCAGCGGCGTGCCGTGGATGACGGTGCTGGTCATGTCAATCGCCCTGCTGCTGGCGGTGGTGCTCAACTACCTGATCCCGGAGAAGGTCTTCATGATCATCGCCTCGATCGCCACCTTCGCCACCGTCTGGGTGTGGCTGATGATCCTGCTGTCGCAGATCGTCATGCGCCGCACGCTGTCGCCGGAAGAAACACGTCAGTTGAGCTTCCCGGTGCCATGGTGGCCGGTGGCGCCGGCATTGGCGACCGCCTTTATGGCGTTCGTCATCGGCCTGCTCGGCTACTTCGAAGAGAGCCGCATCGCGCTGTACGTCGGGCTGGTGTGGATCGCGTTCCTCACCGCGGCTTACTGGCTGTGGGTGCGCAAAAAAGGCGGCGGTTCGCCGGTGACCACAGCGACGCAACAGATGTAACGCTCGCTTCGGCCAAAACCCGCTGCGGCGGGTTTTTTTATTGCGCCTGCGCCAGCGCCTGCAGGATATCCGCCTGCAGATCGTCAAACGTCTCCAGCCCGGCGGACAGCCGCACCAGCCCCTCGCTGATGTGGTGCCGTTTCCGCTCTTCCGGCATGTAGGCCGAGTGCGTCATGCTGGCCGGGTGTTGCGCCAGGCTTTCGCAATCGCCCAGGCTGACCGCGCGCAAGATGAGCTGCAGCGCATTGAGGAAGCGAATGCCCGCACGCATTCCGCCCCGCAGTTCAAACGCCAGCATGCCGCCGGGGCGCGCCATTTGCCGCTGCGCCAACGCATGTTGCGGGAAGTTCGCCAGGCCGGGGTAATACACCCGCTCGATCGCCGGATGCTCCGTTAGCATCTCCGCCAGGCGCTGCGCGTTATCGCAATGACGATCCATGCGCAGCGGCAAGGTTTTCATCCCGCGCAGCACCAGCGCGGCATCCTGCGCCGACAGTACCGCCCCGTTCATGTCCTTTAGCCCCTCCAGACGGATCGCCTCGGCCAACGCCTGACGCGTCACCGCTATCCCGGCCAGGAGATCGCCGTGCCCGCCGAGGTACTTGGTCGCCGAGTGCACCACGATATCGGCGCCTAACGCCAGAGGCCGCTGCAGATAGGGCGTACAGTAGGTGTTGTCCACCAGCAGCAGCGCCTGATGCCGATGGGCGATCTCCGCCACGGCGGCGATATCGATCAAGCGCATGTTGGGATTGGCCGGCGTTTCGCAATACACCAGCCGGGTATGCGGCCCCATGGCCGACGCCAGCCGCTCCGGCCGGGTCAGGTCAACGTGGGTTATCTTGACGCCAAAGCGCGCCAGACCATGATGAAAGTAGCTGAAGGTGCAACCATAGACGGTTTCATCGACAATCAGCTCATCACCCGGTCTGAGCAGCGTCCAACAACACGCGGTGATCGCCCCCATGCCGGAAGCGAACGCCACCGCCGCCTCCCCCTCCTCCAGGTTGGCGATGCGTTGCTCGAGCAGGTTTAACGTCGGGTTGGCGATGCGCGAATAAAAGTACCCCGGCTCGGTGCCGGCAAAGCAGGCGCCGCCGTATTCCGCCGTGGGAAAAGCAAACGTAGAGCTCATAAACACCGGTGGAGACAGTGCACCCTGATACCGCTGAGGATCGTAGCCGTAATGAATAGCCCGGGTGGCAAAGTCGTGGCCAACTGCTGTAGCGGACATAACACAACTCCTTACCTGAGTGGGTGAAGCTTAATTCGACGATTCATCTGGAAGGGCTGACGGCAACGCGCTGTCTCGCGCGCGCTTGCCGATGATTTGTAAAGTACGCAGCAGCAGCGTTAACCCCAGCAGGGTATCCGGCTGCTTCAGCAAGGCGTACAGCGCGCGAAAACTGGCCGGCGGAGGATTCAACTGCAGCTCGCTGTGCGCCATCTGCAGCGCCGTTCCGCCTTCCCAGCCGAGGGTCACCAAACCTTCAAAGACGCCGGCCAGTTTCTCCACCAGCGCGTTGTCGGCAATATCCACCACGTCCGACAACAGCGACAACAGATCGACCACGTTATCCAACCGGCCGCCCGCCAGCAGCGGCTGCAGTTTCTCGAGCAACGCCGCCAATGATTGCAGGTCCGCCGCATGCACCGTGCTTTCCGTCATATCAGCCCCCTTACCGTGGCCCAGTAAAGGCCGCGGTTAAACCCATTGCGCAGCATGCCGCCCACCTTGGTGGCGGGCGTCGGCAGCACGTCGTGACGATAGTCGTACACCAGCGGCATGCCGGCATTCAGCCCCATTTGCGCGACCGCCTGCACCTTGCCGTCATAATGGCTCACTGTGTGGCCCAGCCGTATTTCCGCCACGATGTTGTCGGCAATGACCGGCGCCTGATTATGGCAAGAGCCGCCGGCCTTGCTGACCGGCAAATCCACGGTATCGCCTATGACATACACGCCCTGCTGGCCGTAGACCTGCAGCGTTTGATGATCGGTCGGCAGCCAGCCTTCACCGTTTTGACTCTCGCTCAACCCGGTGTTGCGCACCGCCTCGACTGCGCGAATCGGCGGCGTCGCCATCAGAATGTCGAACGGCTGCTCTTCCCCCTCAGCGGAATAGGCGACGTTACGCTGGGCGTCTACCCGGCTGAGGGTAAACCCTCGCTGGTGGCGAATGTCGCGCGCGGCAAAAATGGCGGGCAGCGCTTCGCCGGTCGGGCGCTGTAAAAACAGGCAGTTACGCAAGAGTTGAGAAATGGTCGGATAGGTGTACACAATCTCCACCGCCTTGCGCACGCCGCGCCGCCGCAGGTAGTCATCCAGCATCAGGGTGGTTTCGATCGGTGCAATGCCGCACTGATGGGGCACGTTGGGCGTTTCAGGGAAGGACACGGTGATGAAAATGCGGCCTTTCTCGATCGTCGCCAATTTATGCGCTAACCGCCTGGCGGCCTGATACTGGTAAAAATGATCGCCCGCCTGCGCCAGTCCTTCGATGCGCTCTGGCCAAGGTACGCAGCCGGTGGCGAAAACCAGAAAATCATAGGAATAAAATTTACCGCTTTGCGTAGCTATGCTTCGCTGTTTTAAATCGAAAGATTCCGCCTTATCAATAATAAACTGTATTTCTGGCCGCAATAAACTCCGCTGTGAGCGCGTGAGCTCTTGCTTGAAAAAAGTATTGAACGCCACATACATAAACGCCGGCTTGTAATAATGCAGCGGTGAATCCGATATCATTAATAACTCGACTTTATTATTAATAATTTCCCGGTGCAATTTTGCGGCCAATAAATTGGCCAGGATGGTGCCGCCGGTTCCGCCGCCGACAATGATGATTCGCTGTCGCATCAAGCCCTCGCTCAACCGGCCAGCAAGCCGGCAGTATTAAGGTATGGTGATGATGAAGGTCTACGGCAGAACGGCGAAAAATAAACTGCCTTATTGGCAGTCTAGTAACGAATAGTTATAAAGCAAATAAAATGGGAATATAAAATAAACGCATTTACTATCTTTAATGAAATTATCGGGTTAAACAAAACTACACATTCAATGAAAAACTTATTATTAAACTGACAATCATCACGAATTTAAAACATAAAAAAACCCGCCGCAGCGGGTTTTTATTTAGCAACCGAATAGGTCGAACTTATTGGCCTTTAACTTCTTTCAGGCCGTTGAACGGCGCACGGTCACCCAGCGCTTCTTCGATACGGATCAGTTGGTTGTACTTGGCAACGCGGTCAGAACGGCTCATGGAACCGGTTTTGATCTGGCCAGCCGCAGTCCCTACCGCCAGGTCGGCGATGGTCGCGTCTTCGGTTTCACCGGAACGGTGAGAGATCACCGCGGTGTAGCCGGCGTCTTTCGCCATCTTGATAGCTGCCAGGGTTTCGGTCAGAGAACCGATCTGGTTGAACTTGATCAGGATGGAGTTAGCGATGCCTTTCTCGATGCCTTCTTTCAGGATCTTGGTGTTGGTTACGAACAGATCGTCGCCCACCAGCTGGATTTTGTCGCCCAGAACTTTGGTCTGGTAAGCGAAGCCTGCCCAGTCGGATTCATCCAGGCCATCTTCGATAGACACGATTGGGTACTGTTTGGTCAGCTCTTCCAGGAAGTGAGTGAACTCTTCGGAAGTGAAGGCCTTGTTGCCTTCGCCGGCCAGCACGTATTTACCGTCTTTGTAGAACTCGGAAGCCGCGCAGTCCATCGCCAGAGTGACGTCTTTGCCCAGCTCGTAGCCCGCCGCTTTTACCGCTTCAGCGATAACCGCCAGCGCTTCGGCGTTGGAACCCAGGTTTGGCGCGTAGCCGCCTTCGTCGCCCACGGCGGTGTTCATGCCTTTGGCTTTCAGAACTTTCGCCAGGTGGTGGAACACTTCGGAACCGATGCGCACCGCTTCTTTCAGGGTTTTCGCGCCAACCGGCTGAATCATGAATTCCTGAATGTCGACGTTGTTGTCAGCGTGCTCGCCGCCGTTGATGATGTTCATCATCGGCAGTGGCATGGAGAATTTGCCTGGGGTGCCGTTCAGTTCAGCGATGTGCTCGTACAGCGGCATGCCTTTAGAGGCTGCGGCCGCTTTCGCTGCTGCCAGGGAAACCGCCAGAATGGCGTTGGCGCCGAAGTTGGATTTGTTCTCGGTGCCGTCCAGCTCGATCATGATCTTGTCGATGTTCGCCTGGTCTTTGGCATCTTTACCCAGTACTGCCTGAGCAATCGGACCGTTTACTGCGGCAACGGCTTTCAGTACGCCTTTACCCAGGAAACGAGACTTGTCACCGTCACGCAGTTCCAGCGCTTCGCGGGAACCGGTAGAAGCACCTGACGGCGCAGCAGCCAGGCCTACGAAACCGCCTTCCAGATGAACTTCGGCTTCAACAGTCGGGTTACCGCGGGAGTCGATGATTTCACGACCGATGACTTTAACGATTTTGGACATTAGGTTTTCCTCAGTACAAGTTAAACTAAAACTCCAGACAAACAGCGCGCGGTTCTCACCGCGCGCCGCCTACCAAATATGTTATTTCACCTGGCGCTTCTGATGCTCGCCTGCGGCTTTCACGAAGCCGGCGAACAGCGGATGCCCATCACGCGGCGTAGACGTAAATTCCGGGTGGAACTGACAGGCTACAAACCACGGGTGATTCGGCAGTTCAATGATCTCAACCAGCTTGTTGTCGGCGGAACGACCGGCGACACGCAGCCCTGCGGCTTCGATCTGCTTCAACAGCATGTTGTTAACTTCGTAACGGTGACGGTGACGCTCGACAATGGTCGGTTCGCCGTACAGCTGACGCACCAGGCTGTTGTCGCTCAGGTTGCACTGTTGGCCACCTACGCGCATCGTGCCGCCCAAATCGCTTTCTTCGCTGCGCACTTCGACGTTGCCGTCTTCGTCGCGCCATTCGGTGATCAACGCCACCACCGGGTACTTACAGTCTGGCATAAACTCGGTGGAGTTGGCGTTTTCCATCCCCGCCACGTTGCGAGCGAACTCCATCAACGCCACCTGCATGCCCAGGCAAATGCCCAGGTAAGGAATGTTGTTCTCGCGCGCATAGCGCGCGGTCATCACTTTGCCTTCCACGCCGCGGTAGCCGAAGCCGCCCGGGATCAGGATCGCATCCAGCCCTTTCAGCACTTCCACGCCGCGCGTTTCCACGTCCTGCGAGTCGATCAGCTTGATGTTCACGGTCAAACGGTTTTTCAGCCCGCCGTGCTTCAGCGCTTCGATTACCGACTTGTAGGCGTCCGGCAGCTCAACGTATTTGCCGACCATACCGATGGTCACTTCGCCGCCCGGATTGGCTTCTTCGTAGATCACCTGTTCCCATTCGGCCAGGTTGGCTTCCGGCGCGTTCAGGCTGAATCGTTTACAAATATAATCGTCCAGCCCCTGAGATTTCAATAGGCCTGGGATTTTATAAATAGAATCAACGTCTTTCAGAGAGATAACCGCTTTTTCCGGCACGTTGCAGAAAAGCGCGATTTTAGCGCGTTCGTTAGCAGGAACCGCGCGATCGGAACGGCAAATCAGCACATCAGGCTGAATACCGATGGAAAGCAGCTCTTTTACGGAATGCTGGGTCGGCTTGGTTTTCACTTCGCCCGCCGCCGCCATGTACGGCACCAGCGTCAAGTGCATGTACAGAGTGTGCTCGCGGCCCACTTCCACCGCCATCTGACGGATGGCTTCGAGGAACGGCAGCGATTCGATATCGCCGACGGTGCCGCCGATTTCCACCAGCACCACATCGTGGCCTTCGCCGCCTTCGATGATGCGCTCTTTGATCGCGTTGGTGATGTGCGGAATGACCTGCACGGTCGCGCCCAGATAGTCGCCGCGGCGTTCTTTACGCAGCACGTCGGAGTAGATGCGGCCGGTGGTGAAGTTGTTGCGACGCGACATTTTGGTGCGGATGAAGCGCTCGTAGTGACCCAAATCCAGATCGGTTTCTGCGCCGTCTTCGGTGACGAAAACTTCCCCATGCTGAATCGGGCTCATGGTGCCCGGATCCACGTTGATGTACGGGTCCAGTTTCATGATGGTAACGTTGAGGCCACGGGCTTCAAGAATAGCCGCCAGAGAGGCTGCGGCAATGCCTTTACCCAGAGAGGATACGACCCCGCCGGTCACAAAAATATAATTAGTTGTCATGCTGAACCTGAGAGTTTAGGTTTAAAGACGATGGAAGAACCAGGACGGGAAAGTAGTATACCCGAACCTCTCCTGACCTACAAACGATCGTTTTGCTGTCCATCATCTCGGCCGCCCTCCCGTGTTCATCAGGGTTTACTCCGCCGGCGCCGCCTAAACCCTCCAGGAAATACAAAGAGTTAGCGGAGAAAATTTCTTTTTACCGCCCCTCAGGAGCGATAAAACGCCTTAGATTTCAGTTTGTTGGCCTTTTGCTGCCGACGGCAGCCATGCGCCTGTGACCTGACCGCAAGCTTAACCGTTTCAGCTCGAGTGAACCTTGTTTGCGATCAACATTGTCGTCGCAGCGATTCAACTTTCCTGGCGCTTCACCTGCTGCCAGGCGTCTTCCATCTGCTCCAGCGTGGCGTCTTCAAGCCGCAGCCCGCGTTGCTGGACGATCGCTTCCACCTGGCGGAAGCGACGTTCGAACTTGCGGTTCGCCGCCTGCAGCGCATTCTCCGCCTTGTGCCCCAAATGGCGCGACAGGTTCACCGTGGCGAACAGCAGATCGCCGATCTCCTCTTCCAGCTTGCTCTCATCGACCACCGCCTGGCGGGCTTCGTGCATCACTTCGTCGATCTCTTCATACACTTTGTCCAGCACCGGCCCCAGAGTGTTCCAGTCGAAGCCGACCGAGGCGCAGCGTTTTTGGATCTTGTGCGCCTTCATCAACGCCGGCAGCGCCTGCGGAATGTCGTCCAGCACCGAGTGCAGCGCTTTTTCGGCGCGCTCGCCGGCCTTCAACTGCTCCCAGCGCGCCGCCACGGCTTCGCTGTCTCCCGCCTCGGCGTCGCCGAAGATATGCGGGTGACGGCGCTCCAGCTTGTCGCTGATGGCGGTGCACACCTCATCGAAATCGAACAGCCCCTGCTCCTGCCCCATCTGGGCATAGAACACCACCTGGAACAGCAAATCACCCAGTTCGTCGCGCAGATCGGCGTAGTCCTGCCGCTCGATGGCGTCCAGCACTTCGTAAGTCTCTTCCAGCGTGTAGGGCGCGATGGTGGCGAAAGTTTGCTTGCGGTCCCATGAGCAACCGACCTGCGGATCGCGCAGCGTTTTCATGATGTTCAGCAGGCGCTGCAGCGGAGTGGATTGGGTCATAAAAAATCTCTGAGAAAGAATGAGGGCGCATGGGAGCGCCCACCGAATTCATGGATCTCGGGCCGTATCGATGGCGCATACGGCCCGAAAGGCGATGTGGGCTTAGTTGCCGTGCAGACGCTTGGCGTCTATCACGTCCGGCAGCTGGTTCAGCTTCGCCAGCACCCGACTCAGCACCTGCTGGTTGTAGATTTCGATATCCATGTCGATGGTGGCCAACTGTTTCTTGGTGTCGCTGCGGCTGGCGACGCCCAGCACGTTGACCTTTTCGTTGGCCAAAATGGTGGTAATGTCGCGCAGCAGCCCGCTGCGATCGTTGGCCATCACGCGCACCACCAGCGAATAACCGCTGGAGTAGCTTTCGCCCCATACCGCATCGACGATGCGCTCCGGCGCGTGCGATTGCAAATCGACCAGCTGATCGCAGTCCGCACGGTGGATCGAAATACCGCGCCCCTGGGTGATAAAGCCGACGATGTCGTCGCCCGGGATCGGCTGGCAGCAGCGGGCGATGTGGTGCATCAGGTTGCCCACGCCCTCCACCACCACGCGGCCGTTGTCCTTGTTGCGGGCCGGCGGCGGCGCTTTCTGCTGCACCAGCTGGCGCAATGCCTCGCGATCCTGCTCTTCGGCGCTCGGTTTGTTGAACTTGCCCTGCAGGTAATTCACCATCTGGTTCAGGCGAATGTCCCCGCCGCCGATCGCCGCCAACACCTCGTCCAGCGAGTTCATGTTGTAGCGCGGGATCAGCAGCTTTTCGGCCTCTTTCAGACTGATGCCGAGGTGTTCCAGTTCGTTGTCCAGCATCTGGCGGCCGGCGAGAATGTTCTTGTCGCGATCCTGCTTGCGGAACCAGTTGTGGATCTTCGAGCGCCCGCGGCTGGTGGTGACATATCCCAGGTTCGGGTTCAGCCAGTCGCGGCTCGGGTTCGGCTGTTTCTGGGTGATGATCTCAATCTGATCGCCCATCTTCAGCTGATAGGTAAACGGCACAATGCGGCCGCCGATCTTGGCGCCGATACAGCGGTGACCGACGTCGCTGTGAATGTGGTAGGCGAAATCGAGCGGCGTGGAGCCGGCCGGCAGATCCACCACGTCGCCTTTCGGGGTAAATACATAGACCCGATCGTCGAACACCTGGCTGCGCACTTCGTCGAGCATCTCGCCGGAGTCCGCCATTTCTTCCTGCCAGGCGATGAGCTTGCGCAGCCAGGCGATGCGTTCTTCGTAGCCGGAGCGCACGGTTACGCCCGCGCCCTCTTTGTACTTCCAGTGCGCGGCCACGCCCAGCTCGGCGTCTTCGTGCATTTGCCGGGTGCGGATCTGAATCTCGACGGTCTTGCCGCGCGGCCCCAGCACCACGGTGTGGATCGACTGGTAGCCGTTGGGTTTCGGGTTGGCGACGTAGTCGTCGAACTCATCCGGCAAATGGCGGAAGTGGGTATGCACGATGCCCAACGCCGCGTAGCAATCCTGCAGGCGCTCCGCCACGATGCGCACCGCGCGCACGTCGAACAGTTCGTCGAACGCCAGGTGTTTTTTCTGCATCTTGCGCCAGATGCTGTAGATGTGTTTCGGCCGGCCGTAGATCTCCACCCGAATGCCTTCGTTGGCCATTTCTGCGCGCAGCCCGGCGACGAAATCGTCAATGAACTGTTCGCGATCGATGCGGCGCTCATGCAACAGCTTGGCGATGCGCTTGTATTCTTCCGGATGCAGGTAGCGGAAGCAGAAATCCTCCAGCTCCCACTTCAGCTGGCCGATGCCGAGCCGGTTGGCCAGCGGGGCGTAGATGTTGGAACACTCTTTCGCCGCCAGCACGCGTTCATCTTCCGGCGCGTCTTTCACCTCACGCAGGTGGGCGATGCGCTCCGCCAGCTTGATGACCACGCAGCGGAAATCCTCCACCATCGCCAACAGCATGCGGCGCACGTTGTCGACCTGTTCGGAGGCCATCGAGTCGTTTTGGGTGGCTTTCAGTTGGCGAATGGCGTCCATATCGCGCACGCCGTGCACCAGCGCGACGATCCCCTTGCCGAACGCTTCGGTCAGGGTCTCTTCCTGCACGATGCCGGCGTCCACCAGCGGGAACAGCAGCGCGGCGCGCATGCTGTCATTGTCCATGCTCAGCGTCGAGAGAATTTCCACCATCTCCAGGCCGCGCCACAGCAGCAGCGAGGCGTCGGGATGGTTTTGGGTCTGCTGCTCACAATAACGCCAGGTTGCGGCCAATCGCTCACATGACTGCGGGTTAGGTAGCCCCAAGCCGGCGATCCACTCATCGAGAGCGAACTCACCCGCCGTATTCAGATGTGCACTTCTTACCGCAACCATAACTTCTCCCTACTTTGCAGCGACCTCTGGCGCACGCTCGTTGATAAACAGCGCCATTGATTCAAGATGCCCCGTGTGCGGAAACATATCCAACATCCGCACGCGCGCAAGACGATAACCGGCGTTCAACAGCACGTTGCTGTCGCGAGCCAGCGTGGTGGGGTTACAGGAAACATACACCACCCGTGCCGGCGCCAGTTTTACAATGTGTGACATCACCCCGGCCGCACCGGCGCGGGCGGGATCCAGCATCACCTTATCAAACCCTTGTGCTGCCCAAGGTTGCCGCGCAACGTTGTCCTCCAGATTCTCATGGAAGAACGACGCATTATTCAGCTTATTCTTATGTGCATTATATTGCCCATTCGCTACCAGCGTGGCAACACCTTCGATGCCCACCACCGCGGCGGCGCGGCGCGCCAACGGCAGGGTGAAGTTGCCCATGCCGCAGAACAGGTCCAGCACCCGATCATTGGGTTGAATATCGAGCCATTCAAGGGCCTGCGCCACCATTTGTTGGTTTACGGCGTCATTGACCTGAATAAAGTCGCGCGGACTGAAGTCTAAGCGTAGCCCGTCAACCTGATAATACGGCGTTTCACCGCACAGTTTTTCCACCCGATCGCTGTCCGGCGCCAGATAAACGGCGACCTTTTCCCGCTCGCCAAACGCCAACAGCGCCTGCCGATCCGCCTCTTTCAGCGCGTCGAGATGGCGCAGCACCAGCAGCGGGCCGTTATCCGCCAGCACCAGCTCCACATGCCCCAGCCGCCGCACCGCCTGCAGCCCGCTCAGGCAGGCGCGCACCGGCGCCAGCAGCTGTTCCAGCTCCGGCCGCAGCACCGGGCAGTGCTCCACCGCCACCAGCTCGCTGGAGGCCGCCTGGCGAAAGCCCATCATCAGGCGCTGCAGCTTCGGCTGCCATGCCAGGCTCAGGCGGGCGCGGCGGCGATAGCCGTATTCCGGGCCGGCGATCACCGGTTCCTGTTGCGGGGTTACGCCGGTTTCGCGGGCGATCATGCGCACCAGCGCCGCCGCCTTGCTCTGCTGTTGCAGCGCCTCATCCGCATGTTGCTGCTGGCAGCCGCCGCACACGCCAAAATGCGGGCAGCGCGGTTCTACCCGCTGCGGGCTGCGGCTCAGCAGGCGTTTGAGCTTGCCTTTGGCGAACTGGCGCTTGTCTTCGGTCAACTGGATTTCCGCCTGCTCGCCCGGCAATACGCCCGGCACGAACACCGCTTTGCCGTCGTGGCGCGCCACGCCCTGGCCAAAAGGATCGAGATCGCTCACCGTCACGGTGAAGATTTGTGAGCTCTGCCGGGTCGTCACGCGGCGTTTGGGAGAGTAGAATTGCGCCATATTTGTCGATTGTGTGCTGGTTCATTAAGCTAGTGTCAGCTGTCAATTCTCCCACATTGGAATCCCATGACCAAATACAGCCTGCGTGCGCGCATGATGATCCTGATTCTGGCCCCGACCTTGCTGATTGGTTTGCTGCTCAGCACCTTCTTCGTGGTGCACCGCTATAACGAGCTGCAGGAGCAACTGGTCGACGCCGGCGCCAGCATCATCGAGCCGCTGGCGGTGGCCAGCGAGTACGGCATGACGTTCCGCAGCCGCGAATCGGTCAGGCAGTTGGTCAGCCTTTTGCACCGCCGCCATTCGGATATCGTGCGTTCGATCACCGTGTTTGATGCGCAGAACAACCTGTTCGTCACCTCAAATTATCACCACAACTTCGCTCAGTTGCAGTTGCCGAAAGGCGTGCCGTTGCCCACCGAGCTGATGCTCACCCGACGCGGCGATTCGCTGATCCTGCGCACGCCGATCCTGTCGGAAAGCCAGTATCCGGATGAAACCGCCGACGGCGGCAGCCATCCCGACAACAACCTGGGCTATGTGGCGATCGAGCTGGATCTGCAGTCGGTGCGGCTGCAGCAGTATAAAGAGGTCTTCGTCTCCACCTTGCTGCTGCTGCTGTGCATGTGCATCGCCATCCTGTTCGCTTACCGGCTGATGCGCGACGTGACCGGCCCGATCCGCAATATGGTGAACACCGTCGACCGCATCCGCCGCGGCCAGCTCGACAGCCGCGTGGAAGGCTACATGCTCGGCGAGCTGCACATGCTGAAAAACGGCATCAACTCGATGGCGATGTCGCTTACCGCCTATCACGAAGAGATGCAGCAGAACATCGATCAGGCCACGTCAGACCTGCGCGAAACGCTGGAGCAGATGGAGATCCAGAACGTCGAGCTGGATCTGGCGAAAAAACGCGCGCAGGAGGCGGCGCGCATCAAGTCCGAATTCCTGGCCAACATGTCGCATGAGCTGCGTACTCCGCTCAACGGCGTGATCGGCTTCACCCGCCAGATGCTGAAAACCGATCTGAGCGCAACCCAGACCGACTATTTGCAGACCATCGAGCGCTCGGCCAACAACCTGCTGACCATCATCAACGACGTGCTGGATTTCTCCAAGCTGGAGGCCGGCAAGCTGGTGCTGGAGCATATTCCGTTCGCCCTGCGTGAAACGCTGGACGAAGTGGTGGTGCTGCTGGCGCCCAGCGCCCACGACAAGGGCCTGGAGCTGACGCTGGATGTGCACAACGACGTGCCGGAGCAGGTGATCGGCGACTCGCTTCGCCTGCAGCAAATCATCACCAACCTGCTGGGCAACGCCATCAAGTTCACCGAAACCGGCAATATCGACATTCGCGTCGAGCTGCGCAAACAGCTGGATCGCCGGGTGGAAGTGGAAGTGCAGATCCACGATACCGGCATCGGCATCTCCGAACGCCAGCAGTCGCAGCTGTTCCAGGCATTCCGCCAGGCGGACGCCAGCATCTCCCGCCGCCACGGCGGCACCGGGCTGGGGCTGGTGATCACGCAAAAGCTGGTGAAAGAGATGGGGGGCGATATCTGCTTCCACAGCCAGTTGAACCGCGGCTCGACCTTCTGGTTCCACATCACGCTGGATCTGAACGAGGGCATGCTGTCGCTGGCGCCGAGCCTGCCGGATCTGAACGGCAAAACGCTGGCCTATATCGAGTCCAACCCGACGGCGGCGCAGGCGACGCTCAACATGCTCAGCGTCACGCAACTGGTGATCACCCACTCGCCGACGCTGGGCCAGTTGCCGCCAAGCCACTATGATTTCCTGCTGGCCGGCGTGCCCATCCCGTTCCGCGACAACATGGCGCAGCACGAGGACAAATTACTGGCCTCGCTGAAGCTGGCCGATCGGGTCATTCTGGCGCTGCCGTGCCAGGCGCAGATCGATGCCGAGCTGCTTAAACAACAAGGCGCGCTCGGCTGCCTGATCAAGCCGATCACCAGCACCCGACTGTTCCCGATGCTCCGGATGGAGGCGCCGGCACGCCTCACCGCGCAGCCTGAGCGTAAACGCCTGCCGCTGACGGTGATGGCGGTTGACGACAACCCGGCTAACCTGAAGCTGATCGGCACGTTGTTGGGGGAACAGGTAGAAAAAACCCTGTTGTGCGAGAGCGGCGAGGAAGCGCTGGCGCTGGCACGCGACAACGTGCTGGATCTGATCCTGATGGACATTCAAATGCCGAAGATGGACGGCATTCACGCCAGCGAGTTGATCCGCCAACTGCCGCATCACAACTCCACGCCGATCGTCGCCGTCACCGCCCATGCAGCCAGCGGCGAGCGCGAGCACCTGTTGCAGGCCGGGATGGACGACTACCTGGCCAAGCCGATCGACGAGAAAATGCTGACCCGCGTGCTGTCGCGCTATCACAGTGGCGAAATGGAAAACGCCGTCGCCGACGACGCGCCGCTGTCGCTCGACTGGCCGCTGGCGTTGCGTCAGGCGGCCAATAAACCGGATCTGGCGCGCGATCTGCTGCAAATGCTGCTCGATTTCTTGCCGCAGGTGCGCGAACGGGTGCAGGCGCTGCTCGACGGCCAGCATGACGACGAAATCCTCGATCTGGTCCATAAGCTGCACGGCAGTTGCAGCTACAGCGGCGTGCCACGCCTCAAGCAGCTGTGTTTCTACCTCGAGCGGCAACTGCGCCAGGGCGTCACCAACGACGAACTGGAGCCGGAATGGCTGGAGCTGCTGGATGAGATTGAACTGGTGATCCACGCGGCGCACGCACATCTGACGCAGCCTGCCTGAATTCGCAGGCCGTTACGCAAAAAGGCACGCCGCAGCGTGCCTTTTTCTTTTAGCGCCTGACGTTTATCACTGCGCCAGCAGGTACAATTGGCTCTCGCCGCGCTGAATATTCAACGCCAGCACCGACGGCTTGCTGTCGAGAATCTTACGCAGCTCGCCCAGGTTCTGGATCGGCTGTTGGTTCACGCCCAGGATCACATCGCCTTTTTTCAAGCCGATGCGCGCCGCGGCGCTGCCGGCTTTCACGCTGTCGACCTTGACGCCTTTCTGGTTGCCGACCTGGGTGTTGCTCAGCTCGGCGCCCTCGATGCCGGTGTAAATATTGCCCGAGGCCACCTGGGTCTGCGCGCTTTGCTCCAGCGTGACATCAATGGTCACCGGTTTGCCGTCGCGGATAATGCCCAGCGACATTTTGCTGCCGACGGGCAGCGTGCCGATCTCCGCCCGGAATGAGGCGAAGCTGGAGATGGCCTTGCCGTTCATGGTGACGATCACGTCACCGGCTTTAATGCCCGCCTTCGCGGCGGAAGACTTCGGCATCACCTGGCTGACAAAGGCCCCGCGCTGCGCATCAACCTTCATCGCCTTGGCCAGCTCAGAGTTCAGCTCGGTGCCCATGATGCCGAGCTCGCCGCGTTTCACCTGGCCATACTCGACCATTTGCGCCGTCAGGTTTTTCACCATGTTGCTCGGAATGGCGAAGCCGATACCGATGTTGCCGCCGTCCGGCGCCAGGATCGCGGTGTTGATGCCGATCAGCTCGCCGTTCAGGTTAACCAGCGCGCCGCCGGAATTGCCGCGGTTGATCGCCGCATCGGTCTGGATAAAGTTTTCGTAGTTTTCGATGTTCAGGCCGCTGCGCCCCAGAGCGGAAACGATGCCCGAAGTGGCGGTTTCGCCCAGCCCGTACGGGTTGCCGATCGCCACGGTGTAATCGCCGACGCGCAGCTGATCGGAATCCGCCATCTTGATCGCCGTCAGATTCTTGAAGTCTTTCAGCTGGATCAGGGCGATGTCCGAGCGCGGATCCTTGCCGATCACCTTGGCGTCGAAGCGGCGGCCGTCACTCAGCTGCACCTGGATCTTGTTGGCGTTATCCACCACGTGGTTATTGGTCACCACATAGCCCTTGGCGGCATCGATGACCACCCCGGCGCCCAGCGCCTGGAATTTCTGCTGCGTGCCCTGCGGCTGGCCATCCGGCCCAGGCTGTTCACCGCCCTGACACATCGGCGAGCCCTGGAACGGCGAACCGTCCTGGCAGAACGGCGAATCTTCACCGAAGAACTGTTGGAACTGCTGCGGCATGCGCGGCGTGTTGACCGTGGTGCTGCCCTCAACGTTAATGCTCACCACGGAAGGCATCACCTTTTCCAGCATCGGCGCCAGGCTCGGCAGCTGTTGGGTGGAGGAAGAGGCGGTTTCAGCGGCGCTGGCCGTCACCGGGCCCATCGCCATGCCGATGCTGAATGCCAATGCGCTCAGAACTAATGCGGTTTTTTTCATCTGTGTGTCTCTTATAAAGTCGTTCAAAAAAGAATGGCCGTCTTGCGTGCTTATTCAGAGTTAATTAATAGCCTGAAGTTCCGGCACAGATGATTGGCAATAGTAAACAAATATTGTCCGTCTTTACAAAAATCAAGACAGCCAACCGGTTGGAATTGCTGATAATTATTCCTCAGCTTAATTATTCCGCCGCCATTAATCGACGATATTCATCATAGGCATAAAGGTCGGTCATTCCGCTGATATAGTCCTGCAATAAACGCGCGCGGAAATAATATTCCCGAATGGCTTGCTGCTCCGGCGATAAATGCTGCAGCCCTTCTACCGCCTCCGCATACGCCAGCCGATGCTTGGTGGACAGCTTGTGGAACAGACGCGTTTCGATCGGGTACGCGCGGTGGCTGTCCTCACGCACCAGCAGGGTGAAGTCCGCCAGCGACATCGCCAACAGCGGGCTGTAAATGTCCAGCAGGCCGCTGATCACCCGGTAACCTTGCAGCTCGAGCTGCTCGACCTCCGGGTGGTTGAACACGTGCTTGAACGCCACATTTTTAAATATTTTCAGCAGCCGGTAGGCCGGGCTGGAATCCTCCAGCAGCGCCTGATTGAAGCTGCCCTGATAAACCGCGTCCAGATTGTCGATAAAGCGCTGCGCCGCGTGCGGCACCAGCCGCGCCACGGTAAACACCCGCAGATACATGAAGAACTGATCTTCCGCGCTGCGCCGCGCGCCGCCGCGATCGATCTTGCGAAACGCGCTGGCGACGGTCTTGTCGAACAGATCGCCCGGCGCCACCTCGCCCCATTCCTGAATCAGGTGCTGATACAGCTGCTCGACGGTGAAAATGCTCTTCTCCACCGCGTCTTCCAGATCGGCCACGCAGTACGAGATATCGTCGGCGGCCTCCATAATGTAGGTCAGCGGGAAACGATCGAACTCGCCCATATGCAGCTCACGCCGCAGCCGATCGACGAAGGCTTCTTCCGCCAGATAGTAGCCGGGCTTTTTCATCAGGTAACTGTGGCTGGCGGGGATGTCGCTCGCCCAGTAGGCCGGGCGGGTGTATTTCAAAATGCAGCCGACCTGCGCGTAGGTCAGGTTGAGCTTGAGCAGGCTGTACACCATGCGGATCGCCTGGGCGTTGCCCTCGAAGTGGCTGAGATCCTGACGGATCCGGCTGCGCAGCCGGTTCAGATCGCTCTCCCCTTCATGCAGGCGCAGCGTCGCCACCTGGCAGCGATCGTGGCTGCCCGGCTCGCTGCCGCAGCTGGCGGGATCGAGCCGCTGGGCGAACCAGTCATTGATCGCCGATTCGCCGAAATGACCGAACGGCGGATTGCCGATGTCGTGCATCAGGCAGGCCATTTCCACGATGCTTTCAAACGGATCGAGAAGCCGGGTCAGGCCGAGTTCGTCGATCTTCCCCGCCTGTTTGAAGCGGTTGAGGATCTCTTTGGCGATATGGCGCCCGACCTGCTGCACCTCCATCGAGTGCGTCAGGCGGCTGCGCACCGCCGCGTTGCGCTCCAGCGGAAACACCTGGGTTTTTTGCTGCAGACGGCGAATGGCGGCCGAGTTGACGATGCGCCCGCGATCGCTCTCGAACTGCCGCACGATGTCGTACTCTTCCTCAGCCTCGATCGGTTTGCTGAAAGGCCGTTGGAAGCTGATTTTTTGCTTGAAGTCGATCCCGGACATCTGTTTCTCCGCCGTTGCGCCCTGCCCCCGTGATAACAATTCCCGGCAGCGGATGCAACGCATTATCTCTGATACACAGCCATGATAGACTATGCCGCAATTCTCACGGCCAATCAGCGAGTGTTATTTATGAAAGTAGGCATCATCGGCGCAATGGAGCAGGAAGTCACCCTGCTGCGCGATCAAATCGAAAACCGTCAAACCATCCAGCGCGCGGGCTGCGAAATCTACACCGGCCAGATCGGCGGCGTTGACGTGGCCCTGCTGAAATCCGGCATCGGCAAAGTCTCTGCGGCCATGGGCACCACCCTGTTGCTGGAGCACTGCAGCCCCGACGTGGTGATCAATACCGGCTCCGCCGGCGGCCTGGCCAGCACGCTGCGCGTGGGCGACATCGTGGTGTCGGAAGAAGTGCGCTACCACGACGCCGACGTCACCGCCTTCGGCTACGAGCCGGGCCAGATGGCCGGCTGCCCGGCGGCGTTCGTCGCCGATGATGCGCTGATCGCGCTGGCGGAAAGCTGCATCAAACAGCTGGATCTGCACGCGGTGCGTGGCCTGATCTGCAGCGGTGACGCCTTCATCAACGGCGCCGAGCCGCTGGCGCGCATCCGCGCCACCTTCCCGCGCGTCGCCGCCGTGGAAATGGAAGCCGCGGCGATCGCCCACGTCTGCCATCTGTTCGGCACGCCGTTCGTGGTGGTGCGCGCCATTTCCGACGTCGCCGACAGCGAATCGCACATGAGCTTTGACGAGTTCCTGGTGGTAGCGGCCAAGCAGTCCACGCTGATGGTCAACGCCATGCTGCAAACCCTGGCCAAGCGCGGTTGATGTGAGGCTGCGCTTCACCTCGATGCTCTGTCTGTTGGCGCTCTGGCTGGCCCTGCCGGTCGGCGCCGCCCAGCGGGTGATCAGCCTGGCGCCCAACGCCACCGAACTCGCCTATGCCGCCGGCATGGGCGATGTGCTGGTGGCGGCGAGCGCCTATTCCGATTACCCGCCGCAGGCCGCCAGGCTGGAGCAGGTAGCCTCCTGGCAGGGCATCAATCTGGAGCGGGTGCTGGCGCTCAAGCCGGATCTGATCCTCGCCTGGCGCGGCGGTAATCCACAACGCGCGTTGGATCAGCTCGCCGCGTTCGGCATCCCGATCTTCTATGCGGACGCCGACAATCTCGAAGGGATCGCCGGCTTGCTGGACAAGCTGGCGCGCTATAGCCCGCACCCGGAGCAGGCGCATCAGGCGGCGGACGGCCTTCGCCGCCAGTTCGCCGCTCTCAAGCAACAGTACGCCGCTAACTCGCCACGGCGCGTGCTGCTGCAGTTCGGCACCCAGCCGCTGTTCACCAGCTCCGGCGCCACATTGCAAAGCCAGGTGCTGGCGCTGTGCGGCGGGCAGAACGTCTTCGCCGACAGCCGCACCCCTTGGCCGCAGATCAGCCGCGAGCAGGTGCTGGCGCGTCAGCCGCAGGCCATCGTCATCACCGGCGGCGAGAAAGAGGCCGCCAATGTGAAAGCCTTCTGGGCGCCGCAGCTGCAGGTGCCGGTGATCGCGCTGAACGAAGACTGGTTCAATCGCGGCGGGCCGCGCATCCTGTTGGCGGCGCAGCAGCTGTGCAGCCAGCTGGCGGAGATCCGCTGATGCTGGTGTTCTGGTTGGATATTCTCGGCACGGCGGTGTTCGCCGTCTCCGGCGTGCTATTGGCCGGCAAGCTGCGCATGGATCCGTTCGGCGTGCTGGTATTGGGCGTGGTCACCGCGGTCGGCGGCGGCACCATCCGCGACATGGCGCTGGCCAACGGCCCGGTATTTTGGGTCAAGGATCCCACCGATCTGGTTGTGGCGATGATCACCTGCGTCTTGACGCTGCTGCTGGTGCGCCAACCGCGCCGTCTGCCGAAGTGGGTGCTGCCGGTGCTGGACGCCGTCGGGCTGGCGGTGTTCGTCGGCATCGGCGTCAACAAGGCCTTCGCGGCCGGCACCGGCCCGCTGGTGGCGATCTGCATGGGGGTGATCACCGGCGTCGGCGGCGGCATTATCCGCGACGTGCTGGCGCGCGAGATCCCGATGATCCTGCGCACCGAAATTTACGCCACCGCCTGCATCATCGGCGGCATCGTGCACGCCACGGCGTTCTACACCTTCAACATGCCGCTGCAACAGGCCATGATGCTGGGCATGCTCATCACCCTGGCCATTCGGCTGGCGGCCATTCGCTGGCATCTCAAGCTGCCCGCCTTTATTCTCGAACGCTGAGCAGCCGCGCATCACTCGCGGCCGTCCGGCGCAGGAGAACGGCACGGAAGTGATCCTCGTGGAAGGGTAGGCATAAAAAAACCCGCCGGCCGTAAGGCGAGCGGGTTGATGTTCTGACAGGCAAACTCAAATGCTGAACGACGAACCGCAACCGCAGGTGGTTTTGGCATTCGGGTTGGTCACCACAAAGCGCGATCCTTCCAGCCCTTCGGTGTAGTCCACCGAACCGCCGACCAGATACTGCAGGCTCATCGGATCGACCACCAGCGCCACGCCCTGCTTCTCGATGGTCATGTCGCCATCGTTGACCTTGTCGTCAAAAGTGAAGCCGTACTGGAATCCGCTGCAGCCGCCGCCGGTAATGTAAACCCGCAACTTCAGGTTCGGATTTTCTTCGTCAGCAATCAGGTACTTGACCTTGTTTGCTGCTGCCTCGGTAAATTGCAGGGGCAGTGCCGTTTGATCACTCATACTCTTTACTCCCAACATTGTTCAGCATCAGATCGCGACTATGGCTGCCTGATTAATATTAACGATTATCCGATACCTGAGTGTTGCGTTCAAGTATTCACCGCATTTGTTGTATTTTCTTTACTTGTTTTCTCCGCCGCCTCCCGCGCCAACTGCGCCTCCTGCCGTTGCAGGGTGCGCGCCAGGATCGACGAATACAGCGGCTTGCCGCCGAGCAGCTGCGCCACCACCGTAGCGCCGAGGCAGGTGATGATCATCGGTAAAATCAGCTGGTAGTTGTCGGTCATTTCCAGCACCAACACGATGCCGGTCAGCGGGGCGCGCACCGTGGCGGCGAACAGCGCCCCCATGCCGGCGATGGCGAAGGTGCCCGCCTCGATGCCGTACTGCGGGAACAAATGCGCCCCCGCCAGCCCGAAGGCGGTGCCGAACAGCGTGCCCAGCGCCAGCATCGGCGCAAAGATGCCGCCCGGCGCGCCGGAACCGAAGCACAGCAACGTGGTGAATATTCGGGTAATGAAAATGAACATCAACATGCCGACGCTGTAATTGCCCGCCGCGGCGATCGGGATCAGCCCAAAGCCGCCGCCCGCCGCCTCCGGCTGGATCAGCCCCAGAATGCCGCACACGCCGCCGAGCAGCCCGCCCATCAGCAAGACATTGCGCATTCTGCCGCCGTGCAGGCGCGCGAACATGTCTTGGGTGCGGAAGATCAGCGCGTTGAACCCCACGCCCACCGCGCCGAAGATTGCCCCCAACACCAGATAGAGCCACAGGGTATTGATGGGCGCCGAAGAAAGTTTGTCGACCGCGATCACCGCCCCCTGGCCGTTAAACAGCTGGAACACCACGCTCGACATGATAACGCCGATAAACACCGCTTTGATCGAGATCAGGTTGTAGCGGAACTGCGGCCGCATCTCTTCGATGATGAACAAGATGCCGGCCAGCGGCGCGTTGAACGCGGCGGACAACCCGGCGGCGGCCCCGGTCGCCAGCAACGTATGACGCGCCTCGGCGCCGCGAATGCGCAGCGCGTCCAATACCATGCGCCCGACGTTGCCGCCCATTTGCACCGTGGGCCCTTCGCGCCCCAGCACCATGCCCGCCCCCAGCGTGCCCATACCGCCGATGAATTTTACCGGGATCACGCGCCACCAGCGTACCGGCCGCAGCTCTTCCAGCGCGCCTTCGATTTCCGGAATGCCCGAGCCGCCCGCCTCAGGCGCAAAGCGCCGCACCAGGTAATAGCCCAGCGCCGCCAGCGCGGCGGACAGGATAAACGCCAGGGGCCACACCAGAAGCCAGGAGTCGGCGACCTGCGCCAGCGAAGCCAACCGCTGCTGCTGCACCCACTCCACCGCTTTATCGAAGGCCACGCCGAGCAAACCGGCCAGCGCCCCCACCAGCGCGGCCATCACCAGGATCGCCACCGGGGTTTTATCGCGGCGAATAAACTGACGCACCGCATCGCTGCGGCGCAGACGCGGGCTCAATGTCCCGACTGGCTGTGATTGTGATTCTGTCATCGCGAGTGATTCGTCAGGTAATTTGTAATACAAATAGGCAGGGCGATAATTCTACCCCAACCTGGCGGCGGACGCTGCCGTTAATGGTATCTGACTGTGATCGTTTCATAACGCGGCGCTCTCCTCTAGAATAGCGCGGTCAAATCATTCAAAAGAGAATCCAGGAGCCGATTTATGAGCCTACACAGCAAGTCCGAAAGTCTGTACGCCCAGGCGCAACAGTTGATCCCCGGCGGGGTAAACTCTCCGGTGCGTGCATTCACCGGCGTGGGCGGTGTGCCGCTGTTTATCGAGCGGGCAGACGGGGCTTACCTGTTCGATGCCGACGGCAAGGCCTATATCGACTATGTCGGTTCCTGGGGGCCGATGGTGCTGGGGCATAACCACCCGGCGATCCGCGACGCGGTGATCGAAGCGGCGCAGCGCGGCCTGAGCTTCGGCGCGCCGACCGAGATGGAAGTCAAAATGGCGCAGTTGGTCACCGAGCTGGTGCCGACGATGGATATGGTGCGCATGGTGAACTCGGGCACCGAAGCCACCATGAGCGCCATCCGCCTGGCGCGCGGCTACACCAACCGCGATAAAATCATCAAGTTCGAAGGCTGCTATCACGGCCACGCCGACTGCCTGCTGGTGAAAGCCGGCTCCGGCGCGCTGACCCTCGGCCAGCCGAACTCACCGGGCGTGCCGGCCGACTTCGCCAAGCACACTCTGACCTGCACCTATAACGATCTGGATTCGGTGCGCGCCGCCTTCGAACAGTACCCGTCCGAGATCGCCTGTATTATCGTCGAGCCGGTCGCCGGCAACATGAACTGCGTGCCGCCGCTGCCGGAATTCCTGCCGGGCCTGCGCGCCCTGTGCGACAAGTACGGCGCGCTCTTGATCATCGACGAAGTGATGACCGGCTTCCGCGTCGCGCTGGCCGGCGCGCAATCCTATTACGGCGTCGAGCCGGATCTGACCTGCCTCGGCAAAATCATCGGCGGCGGCATGCCGGTGGGCGCCTTCGGCGGCCGTCGCGAGGTGATGGACGCGCTGGCGCCCACCGGCCCGGTCTACCAGGCCGGCACCCTGTCCGGCAACCCGATCGCCATGGCGGCGGGCTACGCTTGTTTGACCGAAGTCTCACAGGTAGGCGTGCACCAGACGCTGACCGAACTGACCGAGATGCTGGCCGCTGGCCTGCTGCACGCGGCGCAGGAGGAGAATATTCCGCTGGTGGTCAACAACGTTGGTGGCATGTTCGGCCTGTTCTTCACCGACGCGCCGGCGGTCACCTGCTACCAGGACGTGATGCAGTGCGACGTGGAACGCTTCAAGCGTTTCTTCCACCTGATGCTGGAAGAAGGGGTGTATCTTGCGCCGTCCGCCTTCGAAGCGGGCTTCATGTCCGTGGCGCACAGCAAGGAAGACATCCAGCGCACCATCGACGCCGCGCGTCGCTGCTTCGCCAAGCTGTAATCCCGGCCGAATGGCCAAACAAAACGGGCGCCTCGGCGCCCGTTTTGTTTTGCTCAGCGGCTTAAAGCAGCGTGCCGTAAATGGTCAACAGCGCCACCACCACCACGATGATCATCGTCACCTTGCGCGCCAGCGTCACCGCCGCCCGCGGCGTTTGCACCGGATCCATATGCGGATCGCGCGCCAGCGAGAACTGGGCCAGCCGCGTCAGCACCTGATACGACGACGAATGCCGATCCCCCAGCGAGGCGAACCAGGCCGGCAACGCGCGTTCGCCGTGGCCGAACAGCGCATAGGCCACCCCGGCCAAACGCACCGGGATCCAGTCCAGCCAGTTCAACAGGTGATCGATGCCCGATTGCGAACGCTCCAGCGGCGTATTGTGGCGCGCCAGCCAGGTTTGATAGGCGCGCAGAAAGGCATACCCCGCCAACGCGATCGGCCCGTACGGCCCAAAGACCACGAACCAGAACAGCGGCGCCAGGTAATAACGGAAGTTAATCCACAGCAGCGCGTTTTGCAACTCGCGCAGGCGCAGCTCTTCGCTGCAGTCCACCGGCAAGCCGTGGATCAACGCCAGCTCTTCCGCCATCTGATCGCTGGCGTGGATATCCCCCTGCCGCGCCGCTTTCAGGTAGGCGCGGTAGTGTTTGCGCTTGATGCCGGCGCCGACACACAGCAGATCGATGACGATCCACAGCAGCAGCGTCACCACGCCGAAGAACAGCCCGTGCGACAGCCACAGAACGCCCCAGACGATCACCATCCAGGCGGCGGTCATCGCCAGTGTCTGCGCCAGCGAAACCCGATGCAGCCGCTGAAATACCACTTCGAGGCGATGATCCAGCTGCCAGTGCTCTCCCAGCTTGAACAGGCGTTCCCAGGCCAAAACCAGCAACAGCGTAAACAGCGTCATTAGCGATTCCTCTCCCTTTTTCTTGTCTCAAGCATAGCGTCGGCGGGCGCGCCGCGTTGTTCCAGAGATGCCAGATAGCGATCCCAATCGAACGCCGGCCCGGGATCGGTCTTGCGGCCGGGGGCGATATCGCAATGCCCGGCGATATGGGCCGCCAGCGGTGGATAATGTTCGGCCAGCAGCACGGTGACCGCCTGCAGCGTGCGATATTGCGCCTCGGTGTAGGGCAACTGGTCAGTCCCTTCCAGCTCGATGCCGATGGAGAAATCATTGCACCGATCGCGCCCCTGATACAGGGAAACGCCCGCGTGCCAGGCGCGTTGGTCGAAGGGCACATACTGCACGATCTCTCCGCCGCGGCGAATCAGGCAATGCGCCGACACCCGCAGCTGATGGATATCGGCAAAATAAGGGTGCTGCGCAGGGTCGAGCGTGCCGGTGAACAGCTGGTCGATATAGGGGCCACCGAATTCGCCGGGCGGCAAGCTGATGTTGTGGATGACCAACAGCGAGGGCGGCTCGTCATCCGGGCGCCGATCGCAGTGCGGCGAGAGCACTCGCGTCACCCCGACAATCCAGCCATTTTCCAACTGCATCAGACACCTCTCTGCGGTGGTACTTATTCCTGCAACAGAGTAGCATGTTCCCCTACGATCTAACCGTCCATTTCGGAGTTTTCCATGCCGACACGCCGCTACAGTGCCGACAGTCGCCGCACCGAGCTTCTTGAACGAATTGAAAGTGATATTCCCTATGCCGTCGCCCAGGCGCTGCGCGAAGACCTGGGGGGGGAAGTCGACGCCGGGCGCGATATTACCGCGCAATTGTTACCGGCAGACAAACAGGCCGAAGCCACCGTCATCACCCGCGAAGCCGGCGTGTTCTGTGGCCGCCGCTGGCTGAACGAAGTCTTTATTCAGTTGGGCAATCAGGTGCAGGTGGAGTGGCTGGTGGCGGACGGCGACCGTTTGACGCCGAACCAACCGCTCTGCCGGCTGCGCGGCCCGGCGCGGGTGATGCTGACCGGCGAGCGCACCGCGCTGAACTTCGTGCAGACGCTCTCCGGCGTGGCGACCGAGGTCAGCCGCTACGTGGCCCTGCTGGAAGGGACCCGGACTCGCCTGCTCGATACCCGCAAAACCTTGCCCGGCCTGCGCACCGCGCTGAAATACGCCGTGCTGTGCGGGGGCGGCAGCAACCACCGGCTGGGGCTGTCCGATGCCTTCCTGATCAAGGAAAACCACATCATCGCCTCCGGTTCTATCAAGAACGCGGTGGAAAAAGCCTTCTGGCTGCACGCCGACGTGCCGGTGGAAGTGGAAGTCGAGTCGCTCGATGAACTGCAGCAGGCGCTGGATGCCGGCGCCGACATCATCATGCTGGACAACTTCAGCGTAGAGATGATGCGTCAGGCGGTCGCACAAACCCAGGGCCGCGCCCAGCTGGAAGTGTCCGGCAACGTCACCAGCGAGACGCTGCGCACCTTCGCCGAAACCGGCGTGGATTACATTTCGGTCGGCGCGTTGACCAAGCACATCACCGCACTCGATCTGTCGATGCGCTTCAAATGATCCCCTCGCCCCCGGCCGCCGCCGGGGGCGTCACCGTAAAATTGCGAACCCCCTCTCACCGTTTTTTTCACCGCTGCAAACCACATCATTACTGATGGAGGCGCGCCGAGAAACGCGCAAAAGCCCCTCGCCGTGCCCCCGAGCAAGCCGCTACCGTTGTCTTCCACCCCCCAATGGAGGAAACAACGCATGGAAACGCAACGCGGCTTTACCCTGATAGAACTGATGGTGGTGATCGCCATCATCGCCATCCTCAGCGCCATCGGCATTCCCGCCTACCAGCGCTACATCCAGAAAGCGGCGATGACCGACATGCTGCAAACCATGGCGCCGTATAAAATGGCGGTCGAGCTGTGCGTGCTGGACGAAGGCACGCCCGCCGGCTGCGAGGCCGGCAGCAAAGGCATTCCCACCGGCGGCACGTCGCGCTATGTCAGCGGGGTGAAAGTCGTCAAAGGCGTGATCACGCTGACCGGCAGCCAAACGCTGCAGGGCCTGGCGGTGGCATTAACCCCCAAGTCGAACGCCGATGGACTGACCCGCTGGACCCGGCTGTGCAGCAGCGAAAACGCGACGCTGGTTGAGGTGTGCCAGGAAGTCTTCCGCTTCGACAACGCGGCGGAGTAACGGCGATGAATGCGCAAATCAGCGAAGAGGTTCACGCCCTGTGCCGGCGCTATCAGGCGCTGGCGCTGAGCGAAGACCCGACCACCCTGACGGTCGCGCTCAGCGAAGAAGCGCCGCAGGGGCTGCTGGCGGCGTTGCGTTTCGCCACCGGCAAGCGCATCCATTTGGAACAATGGCCGGCGGCCAGGCTGGAGATGGCGCTGAACCAGCGCCACGAGCCGCTCCCGGCGCCATTGACGGCCGAAGAGGACACGACCGACATCGCCTACCCCGACGACGGCGATGCGCCGGTGGTACAGTTCATCAACCAGACGCTGCGCCTGGCCATTCAGCGCCGCGCCTCGGACATCCACTTCGAGCCCTTTCGGCAGCATTTTCGCATTCGCCTGCGCATCGACGGCGTGCTGCAAACCCTCGCCTCACCGCCGCCGCAGCTGACCGCGCGCCTCATCGCCCGGCTGAAGATCCTCGGCCAGTTGGATATCGCCGAGCGCCGTCAGCCTCAGGACGGGCAGCTCAGCCTGACGCTGGACAGCGCGCGCTATGCCATGCGTATCGCCACCCTGCCGACGTTGCACGGCGAAAAAGTGGTGCTGCGCGTTCAGCAGGGCGAGCAGCAAGAGCTGCCGCTGGATCAACTGGGCATGAGCCGGACGGATCTGGCGCGCTACGCGGCGGCGTTAACCTGCCCGCAAGGTTTGATCCTGGTGACCGGCCCGACCGGCAGCGGCAAGACGGTAACGCTGTACAGCGGTATGCGCCAGTTGAACGATGCGCAAAGCAACCTGTGCAGCGTCGAGGATCCGGTCGAGATCCCGCTGTTCGGCATTAATCAGACCCAGATCAACGCCAAAACCGAGCTGAGCTTCGCCCGAGTGCTGCGCGCCCTGCTGCGCCAGGATCCGGACGTCATCATGATCGGCGAGATCCGCGATGCGGAAACCGCCGAGATCGCGGTCAAGGCCGCGCAAACCGGCCACTTGGTGCTGTCGACGCTGCATACCAACTCCACCGGCGAGACCCTGACGCGGCTGATGCACATGGGTATCCCCGGCTACCTGCTCGCCGGCTGCCTGAAGCTGGTCGTCGCCCAGCGGCTGGTGCGCAGGCTGTGTCACCACTGCCGCTACCCGCACAGCCAGCCGACGCATTTTCCCACCGCGATCTGGCCGGAACCGCTGACCGCCTGGCGTGCCGACGGCTGCGAGCACTGCTTCGGCGGCTACTATGGGCGCATCGGCGTGTACGAACTGTTGGCCATTACGCCGGAAATTCAGGCAGCATTGCTGGCGAACGCCGCTCCCAGTCTGCTGGCGGATATCGCCCGCGAACAGGGGCAGCTTTCGCTGCTGCAGGCGGGTCTGGCGCTGGCCGCCGAAGGCACGACCTCGCTGGAAGAACTGTACCGCGTCATCGACGTCGTCCGGCTCGGCGTAACCACGCCATGAAAGCGCGCCGGTTGTTTCTGTGGCAGGCCTTCGACGCTCAGGGCGCCTTACGCCGCGGCGAACTGATGAGCGATGAAAAACGGCAGGTGAGCAGGTTGCTGATCGAACAAGGCCTGCAACCTTGGCGGATCGGGCACGGCAAACGCGTCACGCCCGGCCAATGGCGCGGAGAACCCTTAATCCACTTCACCCGCCAGCTCGCTACCTTGTTGCAGGCCGGGCTGCCGCTGGTCAATACGCTGCAGCTTCTGGCGGCAGAGCACCCTTCGGCAGCCTGGCGTTGCCTGTTGCGCCTGTTGGCAGAACAGGTGCGCGAAGGGCAGCCGCTCTCCGAAAGCCTTGCCGCGCAACCAGGCGTTTTTCCACCGATCTATCGCCAACTGATCGCCATCGGCGAACTGACCGGCAACCTCGATCGCTGCTGCCTGCAGTTGGCGCAACAGCAGGAGGCTCAGCACCTGCTACGCCGCAAAGTGACCAAAGCGCTGCGGTATCCCCTTTTCATCTGTGCGGTGGCGCTGTTGGTCAGCGTGCTGATGCTGGTGATGGTGCTGCCGGAATTTGCCAAGGTTTATCAGTCGTTCGATGCGCCGCTGCCCTGGTTTACCCAAGGGTTATTGGGGCTGTCCGCTCTGCTGATCGCCGTTGGCCCCTATTTGGCGCTGCTGCTCGGCGCGTCGCTGTTCGGCTACTTCCGCTGGTTGCATCCGCGCCCTCCGTGGCGCCAACGCGAACAGGCCGCCTTGCTGCGCCTGCCGCTGATTGCCCGGCTGGTGAACGGCGGCGCGCTGAGCCAAACGTTTCGTATCCTGACCATGACCCAACGCGCGGGGCTGACGCTGGTGGAAGGCTTGAACGCGGCGGCGCTGGCGGCGGATCATCTGCTGTACCGGCAGGCGCTGGAGCAGGCGCAACGGCAGATCGCCGAAGGCGAAGCGTTTCATCAGGCCCTGGGTCTGCAACCGCTGTTTCCGCCACTGTGCCGGCAGCTGGTGCGGGTGGGCGAGGAGTCCGGTTCGCTGGACGCCTTGCTGGATAAGTTGGCGCAGTGGTATGAACGGCAGACGCACGAGCTGGCCGATACGCTGGCGCAAACGCTGGAGCCGCTGCTGATGCTGGTGGTGGGCGGGATTGTCGGCGCTTTGGTGATCGCCATGTATCTGCCTATCTTTCAACTGGGCAGCGTGCTGGGATAAAGAAGAGGATAGCGGGCGCCGCGGTGCGCGGCGCCCGAATGCAAGCTGCGGCTTATTTGCTGCCGAAGACGCGGTTTTCCTGCTCCGCCACGCGGATAAAGGTGGTGCGCTTGGTCAGCTCTTTCAGACGCTCGGCGCCGACGTAGGTGCAGGCGGAACGCAGGCCGCCGAGGATATCGCGCACGGTAAACTCCACCTCGCCCCGCAGCGGCAGCTTGACGGTTTTCCCTTCGGCCGCGCGATACTCCGCTACGCCACCGACGTGGCGCTTCATCGCCGACTCGGAGCTCATGCCGTAGAACAGCATGAACTTCTCGCCGTTCTCTTCCACCACGGTGCCTTCGCACTCGTCGTGGCCGGCCAGCATGCCGCCCAGCATCACGAAGTCCGCGCCGCCGCCGAAGGCTTTGGCGACATCGCCCGGCACCGAGCAGCCGCCGTCGCTGACGATTTGGCCGCCCAACCCATGGGCCGCGTCGGCGCATTCGATCACCGCCGACAGCTGCGGGTAGCCCACGCCGGTCTTCACGCGGGTGGTGCATACCGACCCCGGGCCGATGCCGACTTTAACGATGTCGGCGCCGGAGAGGATCAACTCTTCCACCATCTCGCCGGTGACCACGTTACCTGCGCAGATGACGTGATCCGGGCAGGCTTCGCGCGCTTTCTGCAGGAAGGCGACAAAGTGTTCCGAGTAGCCGTTGGCCACGTCGATACAGATGAATTTCAGCGCCGGAGACAGGGCCAGGATCTGCTGCATTTTGGCGAAGTCGGCTTCGGAGGTGCCGGTAGAGACCATCACGTGGCGCAGCACCGATTCCGGCATGCGCTGCACGAAGTCAGCCCATTGCTCGACGCTGTAATGTTTGTGTACGGCGGTGAGAACGTCGAAAGAAGCCAGGGCCTCGGCCATGCGGAAGGTGCCCACCGTGTCCATGTTGGCCGCGATAATCGGCACGCCGGACCAGCTGCAACCTGAATGCTTGAAGGCAAACTGACGTTCCAGTTCAACCTCGGAGCGGCTTTTCAGCGTGGAGCGCTTAGGGCGGATCAACACGTCTTTAAAGCCCAACTTCAAATCTTCTTCAATACGCATGACTTATGATTTCCTGGTTAATGGCGACGGATCGCAAGGAGGATATTCGAACCTCTGCCCGACGGCTTTCCAGTGGCGCAAAAAGACGGCGGCGAGATTAATGCCAGTTCCAGTGACGTTATAATACGCGCTAATAATCGCCGAACAAGACTGCGAATTCGCCTTTATTTACGCTACAATCCGACAAATTTACCTGCATAATCGCAGTGTGATTGCCCGCTCATTTTTGCCGTGCCGCTGCGTTTTTTCTCGCCACCCGATCGGTGCCGATGCGCAAGCGCCGCCTGCCGACTTGCACTTCTGCGCGATCGCTTTATGATTCGACTATTATTTTTTTATGAACATCGGATGCACCTAACACCATGGCCTACATTGTTGCGTTGACCGGGGGCATAGGCAGCGGCAAGACGACCGTCGCGAACGCCTTTGCGCGCCACGGCGCAACCCTTGTCGACGCCGACGTGATCGCCCGTCAGGTCGTCGAGCCGGGCACCCCTGCCTTGGCCGCGATCGCCGAACGATTTGGTAATGAAATGTTGCTGCCGGACGGCGCGTTGAACCGCGCTGCGCTGCGTCAGCGCATCTTCAGCCATCTCGATGACAAAACCTGGCTGAACCAGCTGCTGCACCCGCTGATACACCGTGAAACCCAGCGCCAACTGGCGCAGGCCACCAGCCCGTACGCGCTATGGGTGGTGCCGCTGCTGGTGGAAAACGGTCTGCAGGATCGCGCCGATCGGGTGCTGGTGATCGACGTCGACGCCGAAACCCAGCTGGCTCGCACCATCGTGCGCGACGGCGTCAGCCGTGAGCAAGCGCAGAGCATTCTCGCCGCCCAGGCCACGCGCCAGCAGCGCCTCGCCGTGGCGGATGACATTATTGACAACAGCGGTGCCGCTCAGGGGATAGAGCCACAGGTCGCCGCACTGCATCGTCGCTACCTTGAACTGGCGGCAACAGCGCCCCAACAGGATTAAACTGCATGAGTGATGTTTCCCCAACCGTTCTCTTTGAACACCCGCTGAACGAAAAAATGCGCACCTGGCTGCGCATCGAATTCCTGCTGCAACAGCTGCACGGCCAACGCGCCCTGAGCGAGACCGCCATCGCCCTCACCTTCTTTCGCACCGTCTCCGACTTGCTGGACGTGCTGGAGCGCGGCGAAGTACGCACCGAACTGCTCAAAGAGTTGGAACGCCAGCAGCAGAAACTGTTGGCCTGGGCCGATGTGCCGGGCGTGGATATGGCGCTGATCGACCAGCTGCGCGGTCAGCTGAAGTCGCGCTCATCGGCGCTGATGGCGGCGCCGCGCCTCGGCCAGGCGCTGCGCGAAGACCGGCTGATCGGCCTGGTGCGTCAGCGGCTGAATATTCCCGGCGGCTGCTGCAGCTTCGATCTGCCGACCCTGCACATGTGGATGCACGCGCCGCAGCAGGATCGCGATGCCGACGTCGCCGCCTGGCTGCAGTCGCTGGATCCGCTGAACCAGGCGCTGATCATGGTGTTGGATCTGATCCGCCAATCCGGGCCGTTCCGCAATCAAATCAGCCTGAACGGTTTTTTCCAGGACAACGCCGAAGGGGCGGATCTGCTGCGCTTGCGCCTCCATCTGGCGCCGCAGCTTTATCCGCAGATTTCCGGCCATAAGACGCGCTATGCCATTCGTTTCCTGCCGCTGGATAGTGAAAATGGCGCGGTGCCTGAACGCCTGACGTTCGAACTGGCCTGTTGTTGAACTTGTGAAAGAAAGCCTTCTCAGCACAGACAGAAGGCGTAAGGAACCGTTATGACGACCGTAGTAAAATGCCCAACCTGTGGCACCGGCGTGGTTTGGGGTGAAGTCAGCCCATTCCGGCCGTTTTGCAGCAAACGCTGCCAGCTGATCGATCTCGGCGAGTGGGCCGATGAAGAGAAGCGCATTCCGAGCAACAGCGATCTGTCGGAAAGCGAAGACTGGAGTGAAATGGACGATCGCTGATCGCCCGCTATTGGCCTGGCGGACGCCAGGCCAACCTTGTTATTGCGCGGCGTTCGCCTGCGCCACCAGCAGTTGAATAATGCCGACATTGGCTTCCGGGAACTCGTCTTCACGCAGATCCGCCTGTTTTACCCAGCGCATCGGTTGCCCCTCACGGCCGAACGGCTCACCCGCCCAGGCTTCTACCAGATAAAAATTCAGCGTCACGATACGATCGCTGAAGCGGTGCTCCACCACCTCCAGCAGTTCGGCGCGTTCGGCTTCGATACCGGTCTCTTCCCGCAGCTCGCGGCTCAACGCCTGTTCCGGCGTTTCACCCTGTTCGATCTTGCCGCCGGGAAACTCCCAGAATCCGGCCATGTGCGCGTCAGCGGCGCGGCGGGTAATAAAAATTTCCCGCTGAGCATTACGGATGATGCCCACGGCGATATTCAGATGTTTCATCTCACCCTCCTGATGGGTGTCAAAAAAACAGGGGCTCAGCAAGCTGAACCCCTGGGTGTTATCGGTCAACCGCGGCCGGCATTACTGCAGGCGACCGTGGCACTGCTTGTATTTCTTGCCGGAACCGCATGGGCAAGGATCGTTGCGGCCCACTTTACGCTCGGCGGTCGCCGGCGCGTTCGGATCTTCAGTCGCCAGCGCGTTCTCGTCGTGGTGGCTCAGCTGTTGCTGCTGCGCCAGACGCTCGGCCTCTTCACGGCGCTGCTGTTCCAGCGCTTCCACCTCTTCCGGCATCCGCACCTGTACCTTGCTCAGCACGCTGATCACTTCATATTTCAGCGATTCCAGCATGGTGGCGAACATGTTGAAGGATTCACGCTTGTACTCCTGCTTCGGATCCTTCTGCGCGTAACCGCGCAGGTGGATACCCTGGCGCAGGTAGTCCATCGCCGCCAGATGCTCTTTCCACAGAGAATCCAGCGTCTGCAGCATCACGCCCTTCTCGAAGTTGCGCATCATCTCGCTGCCGACCACTTCTTCCTTACGCTGATACTGCTCTTTGGCGTTCTCCAGAATGCGTTCGCGCAGCGTCTCTTCGTGCAGCTCCGGCTCTTTGTCCAGCCACTGGGCGATCGGCATCTCCAGATCGAAGTCGTTCTTCAGGCGCTCTTCCAGCCCCTGAATGTCCCACTCTTCTTCCAGCGACTGCGGCGTGATGTAATTGTCGATGGTGCTCTTGAACACGTCCTCGCGGATGCTGGCGATGGTTTCGCTCACGTCGGACACGTCCAGCAATTCGTTGCGTTGGCTGTAGATGGCGCGGCGTTGATCGTTGGCGACGTCGTCGTATTCCAGCAGCTGCTTACGGATGTCGAAGTTGCGGCTCTCTACCTTGCGCTGAGCATTGGCGATCGCCTTGGTCACCCACGGGTGCTCAATCGCTTCGCCTTCTTTCATACCCAGTTTACGCATCATGCCGGACACGCGATCCGAGGCGAAGATACGCATCAGGGCATCTTCCATCGACAGGTAGAAGCGGGATGAACCGGCATCGCCCTGACGACCGGAACGGCCGCGCAGCTGGTTATCGATACGGCGTGATTCATGGCGCTCGGTGCCGATAATATGCAGGCCGCCCGCCGCCAGCACCGCGTCGTGGCGCTCTTTCCAGGCGGCTTTGATAGCTTCGATCTGCTCTTCGGTCGGTTCTTCCAGCAGCGCCACTTCGGCCTGCCAGCTGCCGCCCAGCACGATATCGGTACCACGGCCCGCCATGTTGGTAGCGATGGTCACCGCACCGCTTTGGCCGGCCTGGGCGACGATGTCCGCTTCCATGGCGTGGAATTTGGCATTCAGCACCTTGTGGTCGATGCCCGCTTTGGTCAGCTCACGGGACACCACTTCGGATTTCTCGATTGAGATGGTACCCACCAGCACCGGTTGGCCTTTGGCGGTACGCTCGCGGATGTCTTCAATGATGGCGCCGATCTTCTCTTTCTCGGTCATGTACACCAGATCCGGCATATCCTTACGGATCATCGGACGGTTGGTTGGCACCACGATCGTGTCCAGCTTGTAGATCGAGCTGAATTCGAAGGCTTCGGTATCGGCGGTACCGGTCATCCCGGCCAGCTTCTCGTACAGACGGAAGTAGTTCTGGAAGGTGATCGAAGCCAGCGTCTGGTTCTCGTTCTGGATCTCCACGCCTTCTTTGGCTTCCACCGCCTGGTGCAGACCGTCGGACCAACGGCGGCCCTGCATGGTACGGCCGGTGTGTTCATCGACGATGATCACTTCGCCGTCTTTCACGATGTAGTCCACGTCGCGGGTGAACAGCACGTGGGCGCGCAGCGCGGCGGTAACGTGGTGCATCAGCATGATGTTGGTCGGCGAGTACAGCGATTCGCCTTCATCCATGATGCCGGCGTCCACCAGCATCTCTTCGATCAGGATCAGACCGCGTTCGGTCAGGTGGACCTGACGCGCCTTCTCGTCCACCGAGAAGTGCCCTTCACCCTTGAAGGTGTCGGAGTCTTCTTTTTCCTGGCGGATCAGTTTAGGGATCAGCTTGTTGACCTTGATGTACATCTCAGAGCTGTCTTCGGCCGGGCCGGAGATGATCAGCGGCGTACGCGCTTCATCGATCAGGATGGAGTCCACCTCATCCACCAGCGCATAGTGCAGTTTGCGCTGCACGCGCTCTTCCGGGCTGAACGCCATGTTGTCGCGCAGGTAGTCGAAGCCGTATTCGTTGTTGGTGCCGTAGGTGATGTCGGCGGCGTAAGCTTCGCGCTTGGCCGGCGCCGGCATGCCCGGCAGGTTGATGCCGATGCTCAGGCCGAGGAACTCGAACAGCGGACGGTTGTTTTCGGCGTCACGCTGCGCCAGATAGTCGTTGACGGTCACGACGTGCACGCCGCGGCCGCTCAGGGCGTTCAGGTAGGCCGGCAGCGTCGCGGTCAGGGTTTTACCTTCACCGGTGCGCATCTCCGCGATGCAGCGGTCGTTCAGCACCATGCCGCCCAGCAGCTGCACGTCGAAGTGACGCATGCCGAACACGCGCTTGCTCGCCTCGCGCACCACGGCGAAGGCTTCAGGGATCAGGCTGTCCAGCGACTCGCCTTTCTCCAGGCGTGCGCGGAACTCGTTGGTTTTCGCTTTCAGCTCGTCATCGGACAGTTTTTCCATGTCCGGTTCCATCCGGTTGATCTGCTCAACCACTTTGCGCATGCGGCGCAGGGTACGATCGTTACGGCTGCCAAAAACTTTGGTTAATAATTTCACTAACATGATGTTTGATATCTCTGTCATGACCGCCGAACACGGCAGTCAACTTGCTATTATTTATGGTTTTTGTGCCCGAAGGGCGAGATCAGACGAGGGCGGCGGGCCCGGCGCGAATGCCCTGCACCTGCGCCACCCACAGGCCGGTCTGGTGGCGCGCCAGCGTGGGCAGCACCTCAAGGTGAGTGTGGCGAATGATGGTCGGCGGCTTCGGCTCGTGCGTCAGCAGCGCATTGAGGGTAGACAGCAGCGCCAGTTGCGCTACCTGCAAAGGGGGTTCCGCTTCGGCTTCGCTCTCCTGCACCCGCGCATAAACCGCCTGCGGCGCCAACGCGAAAGAGAGGTGACGAATGACGGTGCGCAGCGCATGTTGCTGCCAGTAATCTACGCTGAAGGTAGGACGGCGATGCGCGTCCTGCAGCAAGGCCAGGCTGTTGAACGTGCCATTGGCCGAATTTTGCCGGTTAAGGCTGGACGACGTATTCGGCAATGCGGCCTGATCGGGGGCGCCGGACAAATTGGAAGACGCGCCAAGCGTGGCCGCAACCATCCCTAACAGGAGATGGGGCCAGAAATAACGTCTGCCAAATTGTCGCCAACGATTTAGAATACCGATCACGAGTTTATAATCCGCCGGAGCCCATTATGCGCGATAGCCGTCCACAATTATTAGATGTCCTGTTCGACGACGCGTCTGCCGGCAGCAAAGGGCCGCTGCATAACGTCCAGCAACGCGCGGTGGCGCTGCTCAAGCTTAACCGTGCAGTGAAGGGCCTGTTGCCCGCTCCCCTGCATCCCTGGTGCCGCGTCGCGAATTTCCGACAGGGTATTTTAGTGCTCGAAACGGCAAATGCCAGTTGGATGATGCGCTTGCGCTACGAACAACCCGCTTTGCTGTCTGCACTACGAGCGCAAATTCTACCATCATTGTCGTCAATCGACATCAGGATTAATCCGGCCTTGATGGCGAAAGGCAGCAACCAGGTGCAAAACGCAGAGAAAGCGCCGGAAAAACCCGTGCCGATGCGGCATTTGAGTCTGGAAAGTGCGGAAGAGCTGAGAGGGTTGGCGAGCCGTAGCCCGGAGAAACTGCGCAAGATATTGGAACGGCTGGCTGCATTGGCCGGAGAGGGTACCAACACAACCAGTCGTGGTAAGTAATCAGCGACACAAACTGCAAAACAGCCGACATCACGAGCCTGAATGATCAGGCTCTCAGGGGATGCGCCTGCCGTTATTCGCAGGCGAGGAATTCGGACCTTACGCCAATACGGTAGACGGCGCCTTGAATGCCAACGGCATTTCGGCTTCGTCCTGGAAGGTCACGTATTCCCACGCTTCCTGCTTGGCCAGTACGGCCTGCAGCAGTTTGTTGTTCAGCGCGTGGCCAGACTTGAACGCGGTGAACGCGCCAATGATGTTGTGGCCGCACATGAACAGGTCGCCGATGGCGTCCAGCATTTTGTGACGTACGAATTCGTCTTCGAAACGCAGACCGTCTTCGTTCAGCACGCGGTAGTCATCTACCACTATGGCGCAATCGAAGCTGCCGCCCAGGGCCAGGCCGCGGGACTGCAGGTATTCAATGTCGCGCATGAACCCGAAGGTGCGCGCGCGGCTGATTTGACGCACGAACGACTCAGCCGAGAAATCAAGACGGTAGCGCTGAGAGCTGGCGTCGATAGCCGGGTGGTTGAAGTCGATGGTGAAGTCCAGGCGGAACCCGTTGTGCGGGGACAGCTCGGCCCATTTGTCGCCGTCTTCAACGCGTACGGTCTCTTTCAGACGCAGGAATTTCTTCGCCGAGTTCAGCTCTTCGATGCCGGCATCCAGCAGCAAGAACACGAACGGACTGGCGCTGCCGTCCATGATTGGGATTTCAGCGGCGTCGACTTCAATGACAATGTTGTCGATGCCCAGCCCAGCCAGCGCGGCGTTGAGGTGCTCAACGGTCGAAATACGCACGTCATGCTCATTCACCAGGCAAGTACAGAGCATGGTATCACGCACGGATTTTGCATCAGCCGGAAAATCAACCGGTGGATTCAAGTCAGTGCGACGATAGATGACCCCGGTATTAGCCGGCGCTGGGCGCATTGTCAGCGTGACTTTCTTGCCGGTATGCAAACCGACGCCAGTCGCCTGAACAATACGTTTTAATGTCCTTTGTTTGATCATCGTTTTATCTCGCAATGTTATCCATCCTACCAGCCAAGCATACAGCATGGCCGGCGGGACAGTTTAGCACAAAGAGCGGAGATTCCAAATTCTCAGGATATTCTTAGTCTGCCTGTTTACGCAGGAAGGCTGGAATATCAAGATAGTCGGGCTCTTTATTCGGCTGCGCAGCTTGGTCGTTGACCACCTTGGCGGCAGGTTTCACTTCCTGCGGCAGAGGCGACATGCCGTGCTGCTGATAACGGTGATCCATCACTGGCTGGCTGGCCTGCTTATTGGTCACCAGAGTGATTTCTGGACGCTTGTCCATACCGATACCGGTTGCAACCACGGTTACGCGCAGTTCGTCGTTCATTTCCGGATCCAGCGAGGTACCGATAACCACGGTAGCGTTGTCGGAAGCGAACGCACGGATGGTGTTACCCACGGTTTCGAACTCATCCAGACGCAGATCGAAGCCAGCGGTAATGTTGACCAGCACGCCGCGCGCGCCGGACAGGTCGATGTCTTCCAGCAGCGGGCTGGAGATCGCCATTTCGGCCGCTTCTTCGGCGCGGTCTTCACCGCAAGCCACGCCGGAACCCATCATCGCATAGCCCATTTCGGACATCACGGTGCGCACGTCGGCGAAGTCGACGTTCATCAGGCCCGGACGGGTGATCAGCTCGGCGATACCCTGCACCGCGCCTTTCAGCACGTCGTTGGCCGCACCGAACGCGTCCAGCAGAGAGATCCCGCGCCCCAGCACTTTCAACAGCTTGTCGTTCGGGATGGTGATCAGCGAGTCCACGTGTTTGGACAGCTCAGCGATACCCTGCTCCGCGAATGCCATGCGCTTCTTGCCTTCGAAGTTGAAAGGCTTGGTCACCACGGCCACGGTCAGAATACCCAAATCTTTAGCCACTTCAGCCACCACTGGCGCCGCACCGGTACCGGTACCGCCGCCCATGCCGGCTGCGATGAAGACCATGTCTGCGCCGTCCAGCGCTGCGCGCAGGGCTTCGCGGTCTTCTTCCGCTGAATTGCGACCCACCTCAGGGTTCGCGCCCGCACCCAGACCTTTGGTAATACCGCTACCAATCTGGATGGTTTGGCCAACCGCCGTTTTGCGGAGCGCCTGGGCGTCCGTGTTCACAGCGAAGAATTCAACACCTTCGATGCGCTCGCGCACCATGTGTTCAACGGCGTTGCCACCGCCGCCGCCGACGCCGATGACTTTAATCACCGCGTCATTGGTTAGTTCCATTGGTTCAAACATAGTTTCTCTCCGTTTTGTGCCTGTCGCTGCGAGATCATAAAAAGATTACTCAGCATGATCTCTTTGTTGAAACATTAAAACTCTTTTCTCAGCCAGCTATTGATGCGTTTAAACCAATTGCCCACCGAGGCGCGTTTTTCTACTTCCGTCTCACCGCTCAGGTGAGACTCTTTTCCATAGTGCAGCAAACCTACCGCCGTCGAGTAGTAAGGCTCCTGCGCATAATCCGTCAGACCTGTGATGTTCAAGGGTTGGCCGATGCGTACCTGAGTGTGGAACACCCGTTGCGCACAGGCTGCCAGGCCATCAATCTGGGCGGCGCCACCGGTCAGCACGATACCTGCCGCCAGATGATGCTTCACCCCTTGCTGACGCAGTTGCTCCTGCAATTGCAAAATTTCATCGTTAACCAGATTCAACAGTTCGGTGTAGCGTGGCTCAATGACTTCAGCCAGCGTCTGTCTTTGCAGACTGCGCGGAGGACGTCCCCCGACGCTAGGCACCTCTACATTCTCATCCTTGCTAACAATCGACCCAAGCGCACAACCGTGTCGAACTTTAATCGCTTCCGCGTCGGTCGGCGGCGTGCCAAAGGCGTAAGCGATGTCGCTGGTGACCACGTTCCCGGCGTAAGGGATCACTTTGGTGTGGCGCAGCGCGCCGCCGGTGTACACCGCCATATCCATAGTGCCGCCGCCGATATCCACCACGCAAACGCCGAGTTCGCGTTCATCTTCGGTCAGCACCGCGTAGCTCGCGGCCAGACCGGCGAAAATAAGTTGGTCAACTTTCAGGCCGCAACGTTCCACGGCCTTGACGATGTTCTTCGCCATATCGTTATGGCAGGTAATCAGATGCACCTTGGCCTGCATGCGCACGCCGGACAGCCCAACCGGGTTTTTGATGCCTTCCTGATAATCGATGGCGTATTCCTGAGGAATCACATGCAGGATGCGGTGTTCGTCGCGCACTCGCACCGATTTGGCGGTATGCACCACGTTCTCCACGTCGTCCTGCGTCACTTCCTCTTCCGAGATCGGCACCATGCCGATTTCGTTCTGGCAGCTGATGTGCTTGCCCGACAGCGCCAGATACACCGACGAGATCTGGCAGTCCGCCATCAGCTCGGCCTGATCGATGGCGCGCTGTACGCACTTCACCACCGACTCCAGGTCGTTTACGCCACCCTTATCCATGCCGCGAGACGGGCAGCTGCCCACCCCGATAATGTTGACCATGCCATCGGGCAGAACTTCCCCTACCAACGCGGAGACTTTTGCAGTACCGATCTCCAGTCCAACTACCAGTTTTCTGTCCGTCGACTTGATCATTGTTGTTTTGCCTGTGCCTGATTCTGTTGCTGATTACTGTTTTGCTGACCGCCAAGCGCCTGCGGATCGACCAACACCGGAGCCCACCCTACCGAAGCGCCGGACTCGTAGCGCAGATCGACATAGCTGACACGCTTGCTCTCCGCCTGGCCCTGCTGTTGCAATACCGGGTAAAGCTCGATAAACCGCTGCAAACGCCCGTTGCGGTCATCGCGCCCCAGCTCAAGCCGAACATCGTTGTCCAGCGCCAGCTGCCAGGAATGGCGCGCGGTCATCGCCGCCATTTTCAGCGTATATTTGCTGGCCGCCAACGTGGCGCTCATCGCCCGATAGCCCTCCAGCACATCCTGCTCGCTCCCTTCCGGCCCGTAGAGCAGCGGCAACTTCTGCTTGCCCGCCCGCTCCGCCGGCACGCTGAACGCTTTGCCCTCGGCGTCCACCATGTGCAAATCGTTCCAGCGCGCCACCGGGACGTACTCCACCAGATGGATCTTCAGCTCATCCGGCCATTGTTTGCGCACGCTGGCCTGCTTGATCCACGGCAGACGTTCGATCTGCTGCTGGATGACGTCCACATCCTGCGTCATAAAGGTGCCGGGTGCGCCCAGCGCCAGGATCGCCTGACGAATATCATCGTTGGTGGTGTAGTGGCGTTCGCCGGTCACCACCAGCCTTGAGAGCGGCAGGCGGCTGGCGTCTTTCATCCAGCCAAGCACCGCCCAACCGCTCCACACGACCGTTCCCAACACCATCAGCAGGAAAATCATTCCCGCCAACTGGGTTCCATTGCTGCGGCGCGGGCCGTTATCCACCTCGCGATCGCGCGCATTCAGGGCAGCTTGCGACATATCAGTCGGCCAACTCCAAAATTCTCGCCACTAGCTGCGAGAAGCTTAATCCAAACTGGCGCGCTGCCATCGGCACCAGGCTATGACTGGTCATGCCCGGAGAGGTGTTCACCTCAAGCAAATAGAAGCTGCCATCGCTGTCTTGCATCACGTCGACGCGGCCCCAGCCGCTGCAGTCCAGACCGCGGTAGGCGCGCAGCGCCAATGCCGCCATCTCGGCTTCCTGCTCGGCGCTCAAACCGCTCGGGCAGAAGTACTGCGTATCGTCCGAAATGTACTTGGCCTGGTAGTCGTAAAACACGCCGGCCGGCTGGATGCGGATCGACGGCAGCACCTGGTCGCCCAGCATCGCCACGGTGTATTCCGGCCCGCTCAACCACTTCTCCACCAACACATCGTCGTCATGGCGGAAGGCTTCTTCCAACGCCGCTTCCAACGCAGCGCTCTCGGTGACCTTGCTCATGCCGACGCTGGAGCCTTCACGGCTCGGCTTGACGATCAGCGGCAAACCGAGATCCGCCACGCGCGCCAGCAGCGCCGCTTTTTCGGCGCCGAAGTACAGCTGGCGATTCAACGCCACGTAAGGCGCCACCGGCAAGCCCATCGACTGCCACACCATCTTGGTGCGCCATTTGTCCATGGTCAGCGCCGAGGCCATCACGCCGCTGCCGGTATAAGGCAGCTCGAGGAACTCCAGCAGCCCCTGCAGGGTGCCATCCTCGCCGCCGCGGCCGTGCAGCGCGATAAACACTTTGGTGAACCCCTGCTCTTTCAGCTGGGTCACCGGGAAATCGCGGGTATCGACGCCGTGCGCATCGATACCGGCTTCGCGCAACCCGGCCAGCACCGCGGCGCCGGATTGCAGAGAAACGTCACGTTCAGCGGAGGTGCCGCCCAGCAGAACTGCAACTTTATCAGCCATGGTGCTCCTCCTCTTTCTTCGGCGGCTGCAGCTTCAGCTCGGCCAGTTTACGGGCGATTTTGCCCACGTTACCGGCGCCCTGCACCAGCACCAGGTCTTCATCCTGCAGCAGCTGCGCCAACGTTTCCGGCACGCTATCGGCATCGGAAACCAGGATCGGATCCAGCTTGCCGCGGCTGCGGATGGTGCGGCACAGCGAGCGGCTGTCCGCGCCCGGGATCGGCGCTTCGCCGGCGGCGTACACGTCGAGCATCAGCAGCACATCCACCTGCGACAACACGTTGGCGAAATCGTCATACAGATCGCGAGTACGCGTGTAGCGGTGCGGCTGGAAGATCATCACCAGACGCTTGTCCGGCCAACCGGCGCGCGCCGCCTTCAGCGTGGCGTCCACTTCGGTCGGATGGTGGCCGTAGTCGTCCACCAGCATCGCGCTGCCCGCTTTGCCGTTGACCGGCTCCAGCGGGAACTCGCCGAGGAAATCGAAGCGGCGCCCGGTCCCCTGGAAACCCGCCAGCGCGCGCAGGATATCTTCGTCGTCGATGCCTTCTTCGGTCGCTACCGCTACCGCCGCCGCCGCGTTCAACGCATTGTGGCGGCCCGGCGCGTTCAGCGTCACCGTCAGCAACGGCTTGTCCTGACGGCTCAGGGTAAAGTGCCCCTGCGGCCCAATCTGCCGGTAGTCTTCGATGCGCACGTCGGCATCTTCACTGAAGCCATAAGTGGTGATATGGCGACCCACGCGCGGCAACAGCTCGCGCACTACCGGATCGTCGATGCACATCACCGCACGGCCGTAGAACGGCAGGTTGTGCAAGAAATTGATAAACGTCTGCTTCAGGTTCTCGAAGTCGCCCTGGTAAGTGTCCATATGGTCGGCTTCGATGTTGGTGACCACGGCCACCATCGGCTGCAGGTGCAGGAACGACGCATCGCTCTCATCCGCTTCCGCGATCAGATAACGGCTGGACCCCAGTCGTGCGTGGGTGCCTGCCGCCTTCACCAGCCCGCCATTGACGAAGGTCGGGTCCAGGCGGGCTTCGGCATAAATGCTCGAGACCATCGCCGTGGTGGTGGTTTTGCCGTGCGTGCCGGCGATAGCAATGCCGTGGCGAAAACGCATCAGCTCCGCCAGCATTTCAGCGCGGCGGATCACCGGGATGCGCGCTTCACGAGCGGCGACGATCTCCGGGTTGTCGGCGGAGATGGCGGTAGACACCACCACCACGCTCGCATCCAGCACGTTTTCCGGACGGTGATTGAAGTAAATCGTCGCCCCGAGCGCGCTCAACTGTTGGGTCACCGGATTCGGCGCCAGGTCGGAGCCGCTGATCTGATACCCTTCGTTTGCCAACACTTCGGCGATACCACCCATGCCGGCACCACCGATGCCGACAAAGTGAATGTGCCGGACGCGACGCATCTCGGGCACGATAGTACGTAGTTTCGCCAGTTGTTGTGTATTCATCACTCTCTCTAATCCGGATCCGGTACCCCGGCCCTACATCACATTGCTTTTATTCAGGTTCGGCGCGCCGAACCCCTGCACTCGTTACCTGGCGAGCCGCACCAGCTCCGCCGCCACGCGCTCGGTGGCGTCCGGAATGGCGACCGCGCGCGCTTTCTCGGCCATGGCCAGCAGCGTCTTGCGATCCCAGCTCGCCAGCAGTTCGGCCACCACATCGGCGTTGAACTGCGGCTGTTCGATAATCTTCGCCGCGCCGGCTTCTTCCAGCGGGCGTGCGTTCCAGTACTGTTGACGATCCTTGTGCATGAACGGCACGAAGATCGCCGGCAGCCCCGCTGCCGCGATTTCGCTGACGGTCAACGCGCCGGAGCGGCAGACCACCACGTCGGCCCAGGCATAGGCGGCGGCCATGTCGTCGATGAACTCGGTCACCTTGTGCTGCGTCTGCCCTACCCTCTCGTAGTCGCGCAGCACCGTTTCCAGCGCGCCCTTGCCAACCTGGTGCCAGAGCGTAATTCTATCGCCCAAACGCGCCGCGACTTCAGGAACTGTCTGATTCAGCACGCGCGCGCCCTGACTTCCGCCAATCACCAACACACGGATCGGGCCTTCGCGCCCTTGCAACCGCTCCGCCGGCAACGGCAGCGCCAACACGTCGGTACGCACCGGGTTGCCCACCACCTCGGCGTTCGGGAACGCGCCGGGGAAGGCCTGCATCACTTTGGCGGCGATGCGCGCCAGCCAGCGGTTGGTCAAGCCGGCGATGCCGTTCTGCTCGTGCAGCACCACCGGGATGCCGCACTGCCAGGCCGCCAGGCCGCCGGGGCCGGAAACGTAACCGCCCATCCCCAGCACCACATCCGGCTGATAGCTGCGCATAATGGCTTTCGCCTGCCGCACCGCCTGCCAGATCCGCAGCGGCGCCGTCAACTGGGCCTTCAGGCCCTTGCCGCGCAGGCCGGAGATGCGGATAAAATCAATCTCGATCCCGTGCTTCGGCACCAGATCGGCTTCCATTCGGTCTGCGGTTCCGAGCCAGCGCACCTGCCAGCCCTGCACCATCAGATGATGCGCGACCGCCAGCCCCGGGAACACGTGCCCGCCGGTACCGCCTGCCATCACCATTAAACGCTTAGGTTTCCCGCTCATCCCTTACCTCTTCACAAACGCCTGAGCCTTGGTCAGGCGCGTTTCATAATCAATTCGCAGCAACAGCACGATCGCCGTCGACATAATCAGCAAGCTCGAGCCGCCGTAACTGATCAGCGGCAGCGTCAGACCTTTGGTCGGCAGCATGCCCGCGGCGGCGCCGACGTTAACCAGCGCCTGGAAGCTGAACCACACGCCGATCGCGCAGGCCAGGAAGCCGGAGAAGCGTTGGTCGATCTCCAGCGCGCGGCGCCCGATGGACATCGCGCGAAAAGCGACGAAGAATACCATTAACAGGGCTAAAACCACACCGATATAGCCCAGTTCTTCACCCAAAATGGAGAAGATGAAGTCGGTATGCGCTTCCGGCAAATACTCCAGTTTCTGCACCGAGTTGCCGAGCCCCTGCCCCCAGAACTCACCGCGGCCGAATGCCATCAGCGACTGGGTCAACTGGTAGCCGCTGCCGAACGGGTCGGCCCACGGGTTCCAGAACGAGGTCACGCGGCGCATACGGTACGGTTCCGCGATAATCAGCAGCACCACGGCGAACACGCCGGAGCCGATGATCGCCAGGAACTGCCACATTTTCGCGCCGGCCAGGAACAGCATCGCCAGCGTGGTGATGAACAGCACCACCACGGTACCGAGGTCCGGCTGCGCCAGCAGCAGCACCGCCAGCACCACCATCACGCCCATCGGCTTACAGAAGCCCCAGAAGTTGCTGCGCACCTCTTCCACCTTGCGCACCAGATAGCTCGCCAGGTAGCAGAACAGCGACAGCTTGGACAGCTCTGCGGGCTGAATACGCAGCGGGCCGAGCGCGATCCAACGCGAGGCCCCGTTTACCGAGCTCCCCACCACCAGGACGATCAGCAGCATCACGATCGACATCAGCAGCATTACGTTGCTGTAGCGCTGCCAAACTTCCATCGGGATGCGCAGCGTCACCAGCGACAGACCGAACGCCAGGCCGAGGTACAACGCATCACGTTTGGCGAACAGGAACGGATCGTCCGCCAGGCGTTGGCCGATCGGCATCGACGCCGAAGTCACCATCACGAAGCCGATGATCGCCAACCCGAAGGTCAACCACAGCAGGGTGCGATCGTACAGCACCATGTTGACCGCGTCGTTGTCGCGCGCGCCGGTCACCCAGTCTTTCAGCCGTTCTGTCAGCCCGAAGTTCGGCAAGCGTAGTTTCATCCGCCAAGCTCCTGCGCCAGGCGGGCGAACTCATCGCCGCGCACTTCAAAATTACGGAACTGATCGAGACTGGCGCAGGCCGGCGACAACAACACCATATCGCCGGGCTGTACGCGGCCGGCGATGGTGCGCATCGCCTGCTCCATGGTCTCGGTCAGCGTCGCCACTTCCGGCCGCAGCTGCGCCAGCTGGGCGCCGTCGCGGCCAAAGCAATACAGACGCACGTTGTCGCCCTGCAGATAGCGCGCCAGCGGCGAGAAATCGGCGGACTTGCCGTCGCCGCCCAGCAGCAGATGCAGCGTGCCGTCCACCTGCAGGCCGTTCAGCGCCGCTTCGGTGCTGCCGACGTTGGTGGCTTTGGAATCGTTGATCCAACGCACGCCGTTGTTCTCCCAGGCCAGCTGGAAACGGTGCGCCAGGCCGGTGAAGGTGGTCAGCGCCTTCAAGCTGGACGCGCGCGGGATATTGACCGCATCCGCCAACGCCAGCGCCGCCAGGGCGTTGGTGTAGTTGTGGCGGCCGGTCAGTTTCATCTCGCGCGTATTCAGCACCTTGTCACCGCGCACCCGCAGCCAGGTTTCCCCCTGCTGACGGTTCAGGTGATAGTCGCCAACGTCGGCGCCGAAGCTGACGCAGCGCTCGTCGGCGCCGCGCACCGGCATGGTCAGCGCATCATCCGCGTTCACCACGCACACGGCGGCGTTTTCATACACGCGCAGCTTGGCGCCGCGATACTGCTGCAGGCCGAACGGATAGCGATCCATATGATCTTCGGTCACGTTCAGGATGGTCGCCGCCGCCGCCCGCAGGCTATGGGTCGTTTCCAGCTGGAAGCTGGACAGCTCCAGCACGTACAGCTGGCATTCCTGGCGCAGCAGGCTCAGCGCCGGCAGGCCGATATTGCCGCCCACGCCCACCGCCCAACCGGCAGCTTTCGCCATCTCGCCCACCAGGGTGGTGACGGTGCTCTTGCCGTTGGAGCCGGTGATCGCCACGATCGGCGCCTGCGCCTCGCGGCAGAACAGTTCGACGTCGCCGACGATTTCCACGCCGGCTTCCGCCGCGGCGCTCAATGCCGGGGTCGCCAGCGCGACGCCCGGGCTGGCGACGATCAGATCCGCCGCCAGCAGCCAGTCCTGATTCAAATCACCCAGATGGCGCTCCACGCTTTCAGGCAGTTTGTCCAACCCTGGCGGCGCGATACGGGTATCCATCACGCGCGGCGTCACGCCGCGCGCCATGAAGAAATCGACACAGGACAGGCCGGTGAGGCCCAACCCGATGATGACGATTTTTCTACCCTGATAGTCTGCCATGATTAACGCACCTTCAGCGTTGCCAGGCCAATCAGCACCAGCATCAGCGAAATGATCCAGAAGCGCACGATCACGCGCGGCTCCGGCCAGCCTTTCAATTCATAGTGGTGGTGAATCGGCGCCATGCGGAAAATGCGTTGTCCGCGCAGCTTGAACGACCCCACCTGCAGGATCACCGACAGCGTCTCTACCACGAACACGCCGCCCATGATCACCAACAAGAACTCTTGGCGCAGCAGCACCGCGATGGTGCCCAGCGCGCCGCCCAGCGCCAGCGAACCGACGTCGCCCATAAACACCTGAGCCGGGTAGGTATTGAACCACAGGAACCCGAGGCCGGCGCCGACGATGGCGGTGCAGACGATCACCAACTCACCGGCATGACGCAGATACGGAATATGCAGGTAGTTGGCGAAGTTCATGTTACCGGTCGCCCAGGCCACCAGCGCGAAACCGGCCGCCACGAATACCGTCGGCATAATCGCCAGGCCGTCCAGACCGTCGGTCAGGTTGACCGCGTTGCTGGTGCCGACGATGACGAAATAGGCCAGCAAGATGTACAGCAAGCCCAACTGCGGCATCACGTCCTTAAAGAACGGCACAACCAGCTCGGTGGCTGGCGTGTCTTTTCCTACAGCGTACATGGCGAATGCGACAATCAGCGCAATCACCGACTGCCAGAAATACTTCCAGCGGGCGATCAGCCCTTTGGTGTCCTTACGCACCACCTTGCGGTAGTCGTCGACGAAACCGACGATGCCGTAACCCACCAGAACAAACAGCACGCACCAGACATACGGGTTGGACGGGTAGGCCCACATCAGCACCGAAATGGTGATGGAGGTCAGGATCATGATACCGCCCATGGTCGGCGTGCCGCGCTTGCTGAAGTGCGACTCGGGGCCGTCGTTACGCACTACCTGCCCGAAGGACATTTCTTGCAGACGCTTGATCACCCGCGGGCCCATCCACAGCGACAGGAACAGCGCGGTCAGCAGGCTGACAATGGCTCGGAACGTCAGATAAGAAAAGACGTTGAAGCCTGAGTAATACTTGACCAAATGCTCGGCCAGCCAAACTAACATGGTGCTTTCTCCTGTAACGCGCGTACTACCTGCTCCATTGCGGCACTACGTGAACCTTTGATTAACACGGTGATGACCGCATGTTCCGACAGTAATTCCGCCACGCGCGCGATCACTGCTGTCTTGTCCTGATAATGTTCGCCATTGCCGGAGGCTTCGCTCAGCACGCGGCTCAACCCGCCGACGCTGATCACTTTGTCGACCCCAGCCAGACGGGCGGCTTCACCCACCTGACGGTGGCACTCTTCCGCTTCTGCGCCCAGCTCGGCCATATCGCCGACCACCATCACGCGATAGCCCGGCATTTCCGCCAGCACCTGCGCCGCCGCGGTCATCGACCCGACGTTGGCGTTATAGCTGTCATCCAGCAGCAGCTTGTCTTCGGCCAGCGCCACCGGGAACAAACGCCCCGGCACCGCCTGCAATTGCTTCAACCCCTGACGCACCGCTTCAAGGGTGGCGCCCACCGACATCGCCAGCGCCGTGGCCGCCAGCGCGTTGGCCACGTTGTGGCGCCCCGGCAGCGGCAGCGCGATCTCGGCGGTGCCGAACGGGCTGTGCAACGTAAACTGCGTGCCTGCGCCGTTCACCCGCACGTCGTCCGCGAAGAAGTCCACGCCTTCGGCGGCCTGCGGCGAGAAGCGCCAGACGGTTTTGCCGCCCAGCATGCTCTGCCAGTGCGGCCAGTCGTTGTTATCGGCGTTGATGATCGCCACGCCGTCGGCCGGCAGGCCGGTAAAGATTTCACCTTTCGCCTGGGCGACGCCGGCCAGCGAGCCGAAGCCTTCCAGGTGCGCTGCCGCCAGGTTGTTCACCAAAGCGGTCTGCGGACGCGTCAATGCGGTGGTGTAAGCAATTTCGCCAATGTGGTTAGCGCCCAGCTCTATCACGGCAAAATCATGCTGCGGCTCCAGACGCAACAGCGTCAGCGGCACGCCGATGTCGTTATTGAAGTTGCCGGCGGTATACAGCACTTCGCCGCATTCACGCAGAATGGCGGCGGTCATTTCTTTCACCGATGTCTTGCCCGAGGAGCCGGTCAGGGCCACCACGCGCGCAGGCACCTGTTGACGCACCCAGGCGCCAAGCTGCCCCAGCGCCAGACGGGTGTCTTTCACCACCAGCTGCGGCGCGTCCACCAATAAGCGCTTACTGACCAGCAACGCCCCGGCGCCTGCGGCTACGGCATCCGCCGCGAAGTCGTGAGCGTCGAAACGCTCGCCTTTCAGCGCTACAAACAGGCAACCGGCGGTCACCTTGCGGGTGTCTGTCGTCACCTCGACAATTTGGCAATCGGCGCCGATCAGTTCAGCGCTCAATACCTCAGCCAGTGTCTGAAGAGAGACAGGGATCATGCCAGCACCCCCAGCAGCCGTGCGACCGTCGTGCGGTCGGAATAATCCAGGCGGCGGTTGCCCACCAGCTGATAATCTTCGTGGCCTTTGCCCGCCACCAACACCACATCCTGCTCCTGCGCCTGCATGATGGCGCTGGTCACCGCTTCGGCGCGGCCGTGGATCACCAGCGCCTGCCCGGCGTCCAGCAATCCGGTCAGGATGTCGTTGATAATCGCGCGCGGCTCTTCGGTCCGCGGGTTGTCATCGGTGATCACCACGCGATCGGCGAACTGCTCGGCGATGCCGCCCATCAGCGGACGTTTGCCCTTGTCGCGATCGCCGCCACAGCCGAACACGCACCACAGCTGCCCCTGGCAGTGCAGGCGCGCGGCTTCCAGCGCTTTCTCCAGCGCATCCGGTGTGTGGGCGTAATCCACCACGACCGTCGGTTTTCCCGGCGCGTTAAACACTTCCATGCGGCCGCAGACCGGCTGCAGACGGCTGCCGGTTTCCACCAGCGCCTCCAGCGGGTAGCCCAACGACAGCAGCGTCGCCAAGGCCAACAGCAGGTTGCTGACGTTGAAAGCGCCCATCAGGCGGCTTTCGATCTCGCCGTCGCCCCAGCTGGAGCTGAAACGAACCGTGGCGCCGTTGTCGTGATAGTCGACCGCCGTGGTTTTCAGCCAGCGGCCGTGGCAGCCCGGCTGCAGGTTGTCCTGCATCGTCACCGCTACCGCATCCGGCAGCTTGCTCAGCCAGCGCTGGCCGACTTCATCGTCAGCGTTGATGATCGCCTGCCCCACGTTGTGGGCGGCGAACAGCGACCACTTGGCCGCTTCGTAATTGGCCATGTCACCGTGATAATCCAGGTGATCGCGGCTCAGGTTGGTGAAAACCGCCGCAGCGAACGGCAGCGCCGCCACTCGGTGTTGCACCAGACCGTGGGATGAGACTTCCATCGCGGCGAAGGTCGCGCCCTGTTCCGCCAACTCGTTTAATACGTGTTGAACATCCACCGCAGAACCGGTGGTATTCTCCGTCGGACACACCTGGCCCAGCAGGCCGTTGCCGACGGTGCCCATTACCGCGCTGGTTTCGCCCAGCAGTTGGCTCCACTGCGCCAGCAGTTGCGTGGTGGTGGTTTTGCCGTTGGTGCCGGTCACCCCGACCAGGCGCAGACGCTCGCCCGGCTGATGGTAAAAACGCCCGGCCAGCGCGGAAAGGCGCTGGTTCAGTTGGCTCAGGTAGATCACCGGCACGCCGTGCATCTCAACGATGGCGCCGTCTTCGGCCTGACCGTCAGCCTCGGCGATCACAGCGGCGACGCCCTGCGCGATGGCCTGCGGAATATAGCGGCGTCCATCCGTTTGATGGCCGACCACGGCGACAAACAGATCCCCGGCAGCCGCCACGCGGCTGTCTAATGTCATTTCCCGCAGCGCGCGCCCGGGTGCCGTCGGCACCCACGGGGCGAGTAAGTCGCGCAAATTACGATCTGCCACCTGAACCCTCTTTCTTGTTAATCACTAATTCGCTTTTGTCACCGGAGGGCAACGCGTCAGGCTCGACGTTCATGGTGCGCAATACGCCGCCCATGATGGCGCCGAACACCGGCGCGGAGATTGCGCCACCATAGTATTTCCCACCCTGCGGGTCGTTGATGACGACCACCAGGGCAAAACGGGGGTTACTTGCCGGCGCGACGCCGGCGGTATAAGCGATGTATCGGTTGACGTATTTGCCGTCCGGGCCCACTTTTTTCGCGGTACCGGTTTTGATGGCGATACGGTATCCCTTGATGGCGGCTTTCACGCCGCCGCCGCCCGGCAAGGCCACGCTTTCCATCATGTGCACCACGGTGCGCACCAGAGGTTCAGGGAAAACGCGTTCGCCGGCGACCGGAGGGTCAACCTTGGTGATCGACAATGGGCGATACACGCCCAGGCTGCCGATCGTTGCATAGACTCGCGCCAACTGTAACGGAGTTACCATCAGCCCGTAGCCGAAAGAGAAGGTGGCCCTCTCTATGTCAGACCACCGTTGTTTTTTTGGGTATATGCCACTGCTTTCTCCGACCAGCCCCAAATTGGTCGCTTTTCCCAGCCCAAAACGAGAGTAAGTATCTACTAACGCTGAGGACGGCATCGCTAACGCCAGCTTTGAAACACCGACGTTACTCGACTTCTGCAAGATCCCGGTCAATGACAGCTCCGAGTACCGCGCCACGTCTTTGATCTCGTGGCCCTGAATGCGGTACGGGATGGTGTTCAGCACGCTGTTTTCTCTCACCACGCCGTTTTGCAGCGCGGTCATCACCACCATCGGCTTCACGGTTGAACCGGGTTCAAAAATATCGGTGATGGCGCGGTTACGCATGGTTTCTTTCGGCGTACCGGCCATGTTGTTCGGGTTGTAAGACGGGCTGTTGGCCATCGCCAGCACTTCGCCGGTGTTCACGTCGATCAGCACCGCAGTGCCCGATTCGGCCTTGTTGAACGCCACCGCGTTGTTCAGCTCGCGATACACCAGCGCCTGCAGGCGCTCATCGACGCTCAGCACCAGGTTGTGCGCCGCCTGACTGTCGACGGAGGAGATATCTTCGATCACCCGGCCGAAGCGGTCCTTACGCACCGTTCTCTCGCCCGGTTGCCCGGTCAGCCAGCGGTCGAAGCTCTTCTCGACGCCTTCGATACCTTGCCCGTCGATGTTGGTCACGCCGATGATGTGCGACGTCACCTGCCCCGCCGGGTAGTAACGGCGCGACTCCTGCCGCAGGTAGATCCCCGGCAGCTTGAGTTTGTGAATGTAATCGCCGATCGCCGGGTTAACCTGGCGCGCCAGATAAACGAAGCGCCCTTTCGGGTTGGCGTTGATGCGGTTGGAAAGCTGGTCCAGCGGGATGTTCAGCGCATCGGAAAGCGCTTTCCAGCGGCTGTCCAGCGTGATGCCGCCGCGCTCGTTCAGCTCTTTCGGATCGGCCCACACCGCATTCACCGGCACACTGACCGCCAATGGACGGCCGGCGCGATCGCTGATCATGCCGCGCGCGGTCGGCACTTCCTGCACGCGCAGCGAACGCATGTCGCCTTCTTTCACCAGACGATCGGGGTTGATGACCTGCAGGTACGCGACGCGCAACATCAGGCCAACCATCGCCAGCAAAATGCAGCCGCACAGCAACGCAAAACGCCAGCTGACAAAGCTGGCCTGATCTTCCTGGCGTCTCAACTTACCGGGGCGCGCTGCTTTCATGCGTTTCCTTTCTACTCCGTGTCATTATTCCGGTTAAACCATTCATTGTTTAACGATGATATTTTCCTGCGATGGATCAACGTGTTGCATCTGCAGTTTTTCTGTCGCGATACGTTCAACCCGGCTGTGATCGCCGAGGGCGTTCTCTTCTAAAATCAGGTTGCGCCACTCGATATCCAGCGCATCGCGCTCCAGAACCAACTGTTCGCGCTCGGCGGTCAGCAGGCGGGTGCGGTGCGCGGTAGTCACCACGAAAATCGCGGAAACCAGTGACGCAATCAGTAAAATCAGGGGGATCTTGGCATTGCGCAGCAGATCGCCGCCAATCACCCCGACCAAACCGTGACGTTCGTTGCCGATCACGCGGGCATCCTCTCAGCAATACGCAGCACCGAGCTGCGCGCACGCGGGTTGTCCGCCACTTCCGCTTCCGACGGCATCATTTTGCCCAGCGCTTTCAGCGTCCGGCCGCCCATGCCGCGCAGCTGCTCTTCGGTCAACGGAATGCCCGCCGGCACCTGAGCGCCGCGGCTGTGGTGACGCATAAAGCGTTTGACGATGCGGTCTTCCAGCGAGTGGAAGCTGATGATCGACAAACGGCCCTGCGGGGCCAGCACTTCCAGCGCGCCGTCGAGCGCACGCTCGATCTCTTCCAGCTCGCTGTTGATATAGATGCGGATCGCCTGGAAGCTGCGCGTCGCCGGATGCTTGTGCTTTTCACGGAACGGGCTGGCATCGGCGATCAGATCCGCCAGCTCTTTGGTGCGCGTCATCGGCTCCACGCGGTTTCTTTCCACGATGGCGCGCGCGATGCGCTTGGCGAAACGCTCTTCGCCAAAGGTTTTCAGCACCCAGGCGATATCGTCCGCTTCGGCCTTCATCAGCCATTCGGCTGCGGACAGGCCGGTGGACGGATCCATGCGCATGTCCAGCGGACCGTCGCGCATAAAGGAGAATCCGCGCTCCGCGTCGTCAAGCTGCGGCGAGGAAACGCCCAGATCGAGCAGAACGCCGTCGATCTTGCCCACCAGCTCGCGCTCCCGCACATAGTGCGACAACTCGGAAAATGGGCCGTGTACGATGGTAAAACGAGGATCTTCAATAGATTTGGCGGCTGCAATCGCCTGAGGGTCACGGTCAATCGCCAGCAAGCGCCCTTCCGGCCCCAGTTGGGACAGAATCAGACGAGAATGGCCACCGCGACCAAAAGTACCGTCGATATATATGCCGTTGCTGCGGATGTTGAGGCCGTTGACGGCTTCGTCCAGCAGGACGGTGGTGTGTTTATAGTTTTCCAACATGCTTATAGCGACAAGTCCTGTAGCCGCTCAGACAACGGTTCCTGAGTCGACTGTTCAGCGTCAATATCATCCTTGACTTGTTGATACCAGGTCTGTTCATCCCACAGTTCAAACTTGTTGAACTGACCGACCAGCATCACTTCTTTCGTGAGCCCGGCGTGTTGCCGCAGCGTACTGGCTAACAGCAAACGACCGGCACTATCCATCTGACACTCACTGGCATGCCCCAGCAGCAGGCGCTGAACGCGGCGCTCGGCGGGATTCATGCTCGACAGACGTGATAATTTTTGTTCAATAATTTCCCATTCGGGCAAAGGATAAAGCAGCAGGCAGGGCTGATGGAGGTCAATGGTACAGACCATTTGGCCTTGCGATTCCTCGTTGAGCAATTCCCGATATCGGGTAGGTACGGCGAGCCGCCCTTTGCTGTCGAGGTTGACCATCGTCGCTCCACGGAACATTCCTGAGCTACCCCTTAGTGACCGTTTTCACCACTTTACCCCACAAATTCCCACACAATGGAGTTTACGGAGGGTATGAAAACCTTGTCAAGCCAGAGCGCCAGCGCTTTGGCAATATTTCTCTGGTCATTTTGGGAGCTGACTCGCGAAAGAAACTCTGATTATTCGACGATTAAAAATTAACACCATGATAAACGGAGAGAATTTTCTAAGCGGAAAGAATCTGATTAAAAACCTGACGAACTGGCGATTAATTAACTCATTACTTCCTTCTGCAAGCCATGTCTCATTTTTCAGCTCGGCAATCTCAGGGCTGTAACCGCTGGCGAGCCGCGCCCGCCAAGGCTCGGCGCCAGGCGAACCGATCGCGGAATAAGGCCATAACCCCTTGAGTTAATAACGCTCAATCGTTATTCACCATAAAGCCGGGCGCTATTTTACTTCAATTTGCACCGCCGTGATGAAGGCGCGATAAAAATAAATGGCTCGGATATTACGAGCAGAAGTAATTTCGATTCAAATCAATTTGGTAAGATTATTCCCAAAATACCTGTTTACAATTATGGTTTCATTTTCTTACACCTTTATTTCCACAATTTTTGCCGGAAAAAATCCCCTCCAAAAACGAAAAACCGCAACCTTATGTTTTTAATCGATTTATTTAAAAACACCGATTTTAATCTCTCCGCCCCATCCTATGCCCCAGTTCTGCGGGACAAAAAGCGAACAAATGTTAAAAATAAAAATATAAACCTAGTTAAAAAAGACAATTCAGATTAGTACACTATAAAAAAGGCAAAAAACCAGCCTTAACATCCAACAATTAATAAATTAACAGAATTTTAACCGAAGGGGATGACACATGCTTTCGCCCGCGACTCACTGGCGTAGCGCCGCTGCCGATACGTTCGCACTGGTGGTGTACTGCTTTATCGCCGGCATGGCGATAGAAGTGTTGATCTCAGGCATGAGCTTCCAGCAATCCCTCTCTTCGCGCCTGCTGTCGATCCCGGTCAACATCCTGATCGCCTGGCCTTACGGCCGCTATCGCGATCTGTTTATCCGCACGGCGCGCCGCTGCCCGCGCGGCCAGTTCCTGCTGCGCAACCTCGCCGATCTGCTGGCCTACGTCAGCTTCCAGTCGCCGGTTTATGCCGCCATTCTATGGAGCGTAGGCGCCGACGGCCAACAAATGCTGGCGGCGGTAACCAGCAATGCGCTGGTCTCCATGGCGATGGGCGTGGTGTATGGCTATTTCCTGGAATACTGCCGGCGGCTGTTCCGGGTGGCGGACTACGTCTAAACCAGGAGCCCGCCAACGCGGGGGCTCCTGCCAGGCAAACTACTTGCGGCTCAGGCTGCCGCGGCGGAACAGATTGCGGCGAATACGCGTCAATCCCGGCTTGGGTTTACGCGGTTCGTCCAGGCTGGCCAACACCAGCTCCAGCACGCGTTCGGCCACGTCACGATGGCGCTGCGCCACCGCGAGCACCGGGCACTCCAGGAAATCCAACAGTTCATGGTCGCCAAAGGTGGCAATCGCCAGATCGGTCGGCAAACGGCCGCGTTGCTTCAGCGTCACGTCCATCACGCCCTGCAACAGCGAGAACGAGGTGGTGAACAGCGCCTGCGGCATCGGGTGCGTCTTCAGCCATTCGGCAAACAGCGCGCCGGCGGCTTCACGCTCATAGCTGTTGGCATACAGGTAATCGACGTGGCGGGGATCCTCTTGCCAGGCCCGGCGGAAGCCCTGCTCACGCAGGAAGCTGACCGAAAGCTCCGGCAAGGCGCCCAGATACAGCACCGATTCAGCCGGGAAGGTGCGCAGCTCCTGCGCCAGCGCAAAGGCATCTTCCTCGTCGGCCCCGACGACGCTGATGAAATGTTCGCGATCCAACGCGCGGTCCAGCGCGATGATCGGCAGCGGATCGTTGGCCCAGCGTTGATAGAAGGGGTGCTCCGGCGGCAAGGCGGTGGAAACGATGATGGCGTCCACCTGACGCTGCAGCAAATGCTCGATACAGCGCATTTCGTTGTCCGGCTGATCTTCGGAACAGGCGATCAGCAATTGATAACCACGCTGGCGCGCCTGACGCTCCAGGTAGTTGGCGATACGGGTATAGCTGGTATTTTCCAGATCCGGGATCACCAGACCGATAGAACGGGTGCGCCCAGCGCGCAGCCCTGCCGCGACGGCATTCGGGTGATAGTTGTGCTCCCTAACCACGGCCATCACTTTCTCGACGGTTTTATCGCTGACACGATACTGCTTCGCCTTGCCGTTGATGACATAACTGGCCGTCGTGCGCGAAACGCCCGCGAGACGCGCGATTTCATCCAGTTTCACATTAACCCCTTAATGACGCTGAAAATAGAAGTGAAGGCTGTGCTCGGATTAACCATGGCATCCCGTACGGTTATTCAATCCAGCCTCTGCGATCTAACAGCAGAAAACACTACCTAGCAACCGCTTTTGCCGAAAGGTGCCAGCAATCGGGCAAAAAATACCGAAAAACAAAGGGCGCAGCCACGCCGCGCCCCGAATTATTCGCCGCCAGACCACGCTCAGCGCATGATTTTGTCGCCGCGCGACACGCCGACCACGCCGGAACGCGCCACTTCCACGATCTCCGCCACTTCACGCACCGCGCTCAGGAAGGCGTCCAGTTTATCGCTGGTGCCGGCCAGCTGCACCGTATACAGCGTCGCCGTCACATCAACGATCTGGCCGCGGAAAATGTCGGCACAGCGTTTCACCTCTTCACGGCCATAACCGCTGGCCTGCAGCTTCACCAGCATGATCTCGCGCTCGACGTGAGCGCCTTGCACCAGCTCGCTGACGCGCAGCACGTCCACCAGCTTGTGCAACTGTTTCTCAATCTGCTCCAGCACTTTCTCGTCGCCGACGGTCTGGATAGTCATGCGCGACAGCGTCGGATCGTCGGTCGGCGCCACCGTCAGGCTCTCGATGTTGTAACCGCGCTGGGAGAACAACCCCACCACGCGCGAGAGGGCGCCGGATTCGTTTTCCAGCAAGACAGATAAAATACGGCGCATGATCAGGTCCTCTCCGTTTTGCTAAGCCACATTTCGTCCATGCTTCCGCCGCGGATCTGCATCGGGTAAACATGTTCGGTTTCATCGACGGTCACGTCGACGAACACCAGCCGCTCTTTTTCCGCCAGCGCCTGCGCCAGCTTGCTTTCCAGCTCATCCGGCGTGCGGATGGCGATGCCGACATGGCCGTAAGCCTCGGCCAGCTTGACAAAGTCCGGCAGCGAATCCATGTAAGACTGCGAGTGGCGGCCGGAATAAATCATGTCCTGCCACTGCTTGACCATGCCCAGATAGCGGTTGTTGAGGTTCACCACCACCACCGGCAGGTTATATTGCAGCGCGGTGGACAGCTCCTGAATGTTCATCTGGATGCTGCCGTCGCCGGTGACGCACACCACGGTTTCCTCCGGCAGCGCCAGCTTGACGCCCAATGCCGCCGGCAGGCCGAAGCCCATGGTGCCGAGGCCGCCGGAGTTGATCCAACGGCGCGGTTTGTCGAACGGGTAATAGAGCGCGGCAAACATCTGGTGCTGCCCCACGTCGGAGGTCACATAGGCATCGCCTTTGGTCAGGCGATGCAGGGTTTCGATCACCGCCTGCGGCTTGATGGTGTCGCTGTTTTTGTCGTACCCCAAACAGTCGCGGGCGCGCCACTGTTCAATAGACTGCCACCAATCGCGCAACGCATCGTGATCCTGCGCCTTGTCATCCTGCGCCAACAGCTCCAGCATCTGCACCAACACCTGTTTGGCATCGCCGACGATCGGAATATCGGCATCCACCGTTTTGGAGATCGAGGTCGGATCGATATCGATATGCAGCACAGTGGCATCCGGGCAGTATTTGGCCAGATTGTTGGTCGTGCGATCGTCGAAGCGCACGCCGACGGCGAAGATCACGTCGGCATGGTGCATGGTTTTGTTGGCTTCATAAGTGCCGTGCATACCGAGCATGCCGACACTCTGGCGATGGGTGCCGGGGAAAGCGCCCAGTCCCATCAGGCTGCTGGTCACCGGCAGGTTCAGCTGCTCCGCCAACGCCAGCAGTTCGGCTTCGCAACCGGCGTTGATCGCGCCGCCGCCGACATACATCACCGGCTTCTTGGCCGCCAGGATGGTTTGCAACGCGCGTTTGATTTGCCCGCGGTGGCCCTGCACCGTCGGGTTGTAAGAACGCATGCTCACGTCCTGCGGATAGGCATAAGGCATCCGCACCGCCGGGCCGACGATGTCTTTCGGCAGATCGATCACCACCGGGCCGGGGCGGCCGCTGGAGGCCAGGTAAAAGGCCTTCTTCAACACCGCCGGGATGTCTTCGGTGCGTTTTACCAGGAAGCTGTGTTTCACCACCGGCCGAGAAATCCCCACCATATCGCACTCCTGAAAGGCGTCGTAGCCGATCAGCGAGCTGGGCACCTGCCCCGACAGGACGACCATCGGGATCGAGTCCATATAAGCGGTAGCGATACCGGTAATGGCGTTGGTGGCGCCGGGGCCGGACGTCACCAGCACCACGCCCACTTCGCCGGTGGCGCGCGCGTAACCGTCGGCCATGTGCACCGCACCTTGCTCGTGGCGCACCAGAATATGATCGATCCCTCCGACCGTATGCAGGGCGTCGTAGATATCGAGCACCGCCCCACCGGGGTAGCCGAATACATGTTTAACGCCCTGATCGATCAACGATCGGACGACCATCTCGGCTCCTGACAACATCTCCATGGGTTTGCCTCCAGGCTTGCTTATTCTTCTCTGGCGCCGGAACGTAGCGCCTGCTGCGGGGCAATGCCCCTAAATTTTTATGGGTTGTCGCTATCGAATTAACATAACGTCAGAATATGGGGCAGGCAAACGGCAAAATGGCTTAACGGCGGCGGGGTTATTGCCAAGCGGCTGGAGATCGCAGCTTTATAAAAACAATGCGCTAGCCTCAGGGGTGTTGGGCTAGGCATTGTTTCGAACAGGAGGAAAATTACAGAACTAAATCAGGTGAAGGATATGCCGCTTTTTTCGCCGGGCATATGGCCCGGCGGCGGCGTCAGGCCTGTTCCCGGTACATAGAGTCGATTTCGCGCTGATAGCGCTGCAGGATCACTTTGCGGCGCAGCTTCAGGGTTGGCGTCAGCTCCCCCAACTCCATGGAAAAAGCCGCCGGCAGCAGAGTGAACTTCTTCACCTGTTCGAAGCGCGCCAGCTCCTTTTGCATCTCGCGCAGGCGCTTTTCGAACATCGCGAGGATCTCGCCGTTGCGCAGCAGCTCCAGGCGATCCTGATACTTCAGGTTGACTGACTTCGCGTATTCTTCCAGCGACTCAAAGCACGGCACGATCAGCGCGGAAACGAACTTGCGCGCATCGGCGATGATCGCCACCTGCTCGATAAAGCGGTCCTGCGCCAACGTGCCTTCCAGCATCTGCGGCGCGATGTATTTGCCGCCGGAGGTTTTCATCAAATCCTTAAGGCGCTCGGTGATGAACAGATTGCCCTCTTCATCGATCGCCCCAGCGTCGCCGGTTTTCAGCCAGCCGTCTGCGGTAAAGGTCGCGGCGGTTTCCAACGGTTTGTTGAAATAGCCGCGCATCACGATCGGCCCGCGCACCTGAATTTCATTTTCTTCACCGATGCGCACCTCGACCTGCGGCAGCGGTTTACCGATAGAGCCGAAGCGGAAATGCCCTTCTTCCCAGCAGGACACGGTCGCACAGGTTTCGGTCATGCCGTAACCGTACTTGATGTTGACGCCCATCGCCTGGAAAAACAGGATCACATTGTCATCCAGCTTGGCGCCCGCCGCCGGCAGGAAGCGCACCCGACCGCCGAGGATACCGCGCAGCTTGCTCAATACCAGCTTGTCGGCCCAGCGGTGAGAGAGTTCGAACAGTTTGCCCAACGGTTTGCCGGCCCGCTCTTGCAGGAACTTGCGCTCCCCGCAGACGATCGCCCAGTGGAACAGCGCGCGGCGCAGCCAAGGGGCACGCGCCACTTTTTCATGCACCGCGCTGAAAATCTTCTCGTAGAAACGCGGCACCGCGCACATTAACGTCGGCCGCACCTGCCCCATCGCTTCCCGAACCCAGTCGGTGTTCGGCAGGAAAACGTTCTGCGCGCCGGAATGCATGACAAAGAAGCTCCAGGCACGCTCAAACACGTGCGACAGCGGCAGGAAACTGAGCGACACATCCTCTTCGCCGACCGTCAGCCTTTCATCATGCAGGTAGAGCTGCGCCGCCAGGTTGCGATAATCCAGCATCACCCCTTTCGGCTCGCCGGTGGTGCCCGAGGTATAGATCAGGGTGAAGAGATCCTGCAGGTCGCACTCTTCAATACGCTGCCGACGTTGAGCGATAAAAGCCGCCGGATCGACGGCATGCTCGAAGGCGCTCAGGTGTTGGGCTATCTCGCAATCGCGCAGATCGGCATCCTCGTCGAACACGATAATATGACGCAGTTGCGGACAGACGCCGCGCAGCGCGATGGCGGCGTCCAACTGCGCCTGTTCGCCGACGAACAGGATGCGAATGTCAGCGTCATTGATGACGAAGGCCGCCTGCGCCGGCGTATTGGTGGAATAGAGCGGTACGCTGACGCCACGCAGGTGCAGGATCGCGAGATCGGTCAACGACCAGGCCATCGTGTTATTGGCGAAGATACCGATACGTTCTTGCACTTCGGCGCCCAGCGCCAGCAGCCCGGCGGCAATGCGATCAATGCGGGCAGCCGCCGCTCCCCAGGTCAGTTGAAACTCGCCGTTGGGCGACCATTGGCGAAATGCTGTGCGATCGGCTCGGTGGGTAATTTGATGCTGTATACGATGGATCAAATGGTATTGCAGCAGATTAGTGATCATAGTGCTCTAAGCCTGAAATGAATCATACCGTTAAGCCTGAACGACGCCTTGCGGCCCTCATCTCAGCTTACACGTGTTTACTTTTTTCCGCGCAGTCTACCTACTCTCAGGCAGGGGGAAAAGCGATTTCAGCGTAGAAGTGTGAGCCAAAACTCAAGCCGGCTTTCGCGCTTTCATGGGTTGGACAGAATGGGAAGGAAAAGGTTTGATGGCGTCCATAAAACGCGGCCCGTTCGGGCCGCCACATCGAGTTAGTTTAAAATTCCAACTGGAAAGTAAAAATCAGAATATTAATTTATATTAATTGTTTTCTCTAAATGAACAAATTTACCCTAATATAAGTTATTCTATCGCCGCAAAACCAAGAAACATCTTAATAAAAACACAGATAGTTCTTAGTTTTTATCATGAGAAAAAAACGCTCAGTTGAATATTATCTTTATATGGCTCCCATCTTTATCGCTTTACTTTGGGTTACCCGCCTCAATCAGGACAGATTTCATCCACTGGTGGCCTTTATCCCGCTCTGAAGATTCATGCCAGGACAGGTAGCAGGTGGCTTTATTATCGTTGCCACATAAAGGAACCGTCTTTATTTTCAACGCCTCCGTCTGCTGTCGCACCAACCAGGCGGGCGCAATCGCCACCATTTCCGTTTGCGACACCATATTCAACACGCTGTAAAGATCCGTGCACTGCTGCGTCACGGCACGCAGCATCGGCTCGTCTAAATAAAAAGGTTTACTGAACGATCCAAAACTTTCCAGGGAAACCGCAGCATGCTGCTCGGCCAGCATGTGCTCCGGCGTCACCTCCTCGCCTATTCTCGGGTGCGCCTGCGCAACCGCCAGCACTAATTCGTCGTCGAACATCGCCAGGCTGCGAAACTCCGCCGACTCGAAACGGCTGTAGCCGATGACAAACTCGACGTCCTGATAACGCAATTGATGTTCAATATTATTGTTAATGTATGACTTTATTTGCAGGTTAAGCTGCGGCGCTATCTGTTTGACGTGATTGATTATCCCGGCGCCCAGACGCAAATCGAGCGGGCTGCACAGCGACAGGGAGAACGCTCGCGTGCTGGTCAGCGGCTCAAACTCAGATCCCGGCAACTCATTCTGCACCAGCTGCAGCGCTTGCCGCACCGGCCCGAACAGCTGCCTGGCCCGCATGGTGGGCTGGATCCCGCGGCCGCAGCGCACGAACAGTTCGTCGTTGAACATCACCTTCAGGCGCGCTACCGCATTGCTCACCGCCGGCTGCGACATCCCTAACGAATTAGCGGCTCGCGTAATATTTTGCATTTGCATCACGGCGTCAAACACCGTCAGTAAATTAAGATCGACGCTGCGCAAATGAATGTCCGCCGGCTCTTTGACCATGGCGATTTCTGAATCATATTCAGCCATATTTCACTCCACTAAATCCTGTGTAGATAATCTAATCCTTATGCTCGACAAACAATGAAACGCCGCATTGTCTTATCTTTGCACGACAAATTCTGCCATTACCGTCATCAACCGATAAAAAACCTCGTGTTATCGACACGATATAAGTCGTATATGGAATACATGTCAGCAGCATCCCCCGTCAGCGAGAAGAATGCCACCTGGGTAGTACTAATAATTAGGTATCAACAATGATTAATACAATTGAACAACGTCGCCGCACTGTATGAGACAAACTATAAAAACACATCATAAGCAATCAAACCATCTAAAAACACCGCTCACTTTGTGTAAAAACGCATTATTTTGTTATATTATGACTAAAACAATCAATTATTCATATGAGTTCAATTTAAACCATTTGTATTGAAAATGTTATTTCATTGCTCCCCGTGATTAATCCCTCTTGTTTTTTTCATCACAAATCTTAACGCAACGAAATCCAGAAGCAATTAGCGCAGTATATATTCGATTCGTTTATGCTAAGCAGCACGCAAACTGGTCCCATTTTTTTCTCTAAGGCGTCGTTTTTTTGCCGAATGATCCTCTGTTTAGCTAATGGGCTGATGCATTGTCCCCGCATTCAATCAGGTGTTGACATCGCCAGGCCAATCACGTATCAAATTAGGCAGACACCCAATTTAAGAGAAGCTGAACCCTTATGATCCGTACTCACCGTCTACTAGGCCTACTACTTAACGCATCTTGTTTGCGCGGTATGCCTATGGACGAAGTTCGGAGCTGACTCAGCCGATCACCCATAAGAAACCCGCGCTACTGCGCGGGTTTTTTTTTGCCCGCTTAGCGTGAAATCAACACGATAAGGAATGCACCGATGAGCCAACAAGTCATTATTTTCGATACCACGCTGCGTGATGGCGAGCAGGCGCTGCAGGCCAGCCTGAGCGTAAAAGAGAAGATTCAGATTGCGCTGGCGCTGGAAAGAATGGGCGTTGACGTGATGGAAGTCGGCTTCCCGGTCTCTTCGCCGGGCGACTTCGAGTCGGTGCAAACCATCGCGCGCCAGATCAAGAACAGCCGCGTCTGCGGCCTGGCCCGCTGCGTGGACAAAGACATTGACGTGGCCGCCGAAGCGCTGCGCGTCGCCGAAGCGTTCCGCATCCACGTATTCCTGGCCACCTCGACCCTGCACATCGAATCGAAGCTGAAGCGCTCGTTCGACGAAGTGCTGGAGATGGCGGTGCGCTCGGTAAAACGCGCCCGCAACTACACCGACGACGTGGAGTTCTCCTGTGAAGACGCCGGCCGCACGCCGATCGACAATCTGTGTCGCGTGGTTGAAGCCGCCATCAACGCCGGCGCCACCACCATCAATATCCCGGACACCGTCGGCTACACCACGCCGAACCAGTTCGGCGGCATCATCACGACCCTGTATGACCGCGTGCCGAACATCGACAAAGCCATCATCTCCGTGCACTGCCACGACGATTTGGGCATGGCGGTCGGCAACTCCATCGCCGCGGTGCAGGCCGGCGCCCGCCAGGTGGAAGGCACCCTGAACGGCATTGGTGAACGCGCCGGCAACTGTTCGCTGGAAGAAGTAATCATGGCGATTAAAGTGCGCCAGGACATCATGAACGTGCACACCAACATCAATCACCAGGAAATCTTCCGCACCAGCCAGATCGTCAGCCAGCTGTGCAACATGCCGATCCCGGCCAACAAGGCGATCGTCGGCTCCAACGCCTTCGCCCACTCCTCCGGCATTCACCAGGACGGCGTGCTGAAGAACCGCGAAAACTACGAAATCATGACCCCGCAGTCGATCGGTCTGAAAGACGTGCAGTTGAACCTGACCTCCCGCTCCGGCCGCGCGGCGGTGAAACACCGCATGGAAGAGATGGGCTACCAGGAACAGGATTACAACCTGGATAGCCTGTACGCCGCCTTCCTGAAGCTGGCCGACAAAAAGGGCCAGGTATTCGACTACGATCTGGAGGCGCTGGCCTTCATCAACAAACAGCAGGAAGAGCCGGAGCACTTCAGCCTGGGTTACTTCAGCGTGCAGTCCGGCAGCAGCATCATGGCCACCGCCTCGGTGAAACTGATCTGCGGCGGCGAAGAGAAAGCTGAAGCCGCCACCGGCAACGGCCCGGTCGATGCGGTCTATCAGGCGATAAATCGCATCACCGACTACCCGATCGAGCTGGTGAAGTACCAGTTGACCGCCAAGGGCCATGGCCGCGACGCGCTGGGCCAGGTGGATATCGTGGTTTCTTACAACGGCCGCCGCTTCCACGGCGTGGGTCTGGCGACCGACATCGTCGAATCCTCCGCCAAGGCGATGGTGCACGTGTTGAACAATATTTGGCGCTCACAGCAGGTAGAAAAAGAAAAGCAGCGCCTGCAGCAAAACAAACATCAAAATAATCAGGAAACGGTGTGAACATGACGAAGACTTATCACATTGCCGTCTTGCCCGGAGACGGCATCGGCCCGGAAGTAATGGCTCAGGCGCGCAAAGTGTTGGACGCGGTGCGTCAACGCTTTGACATTCGCATCACCACCGCCGAGTACGACGTCGGCGGCATCGCCATCGATCGCCACGGCAGCCCGCTGCCGGCGGCGACCGTCGCCGGCTGCGAGCAGGCCGACGCCATCCTGTTCGGCTCGGTGGGCGGCCCGAAATGGGAACACCTGCCGCCGGCCGAGCAGCCGGAACGCGGCGCGCTGTTGCCGCTGCGCAAACACTTCAAACTGTTCAGCAACCTGCGCCCGGCGCGCCTGTATCAAGGGTTGGAGGCATTCTGCCCGCTGCGCGCCGACATCGCCGCCCGCGGCTTCGACATTCTGTGCGTGCGCGAATTGACCGGCGGCATCTATTTCGGCCAGCCGAAGGGCCGCGAAGGCCAGGGCATGCAGGAACGCGCCTTCGATACCGAGGTGTATCACCGTTTCGAGATTGAACGCATCGCGCGCATCGCCTTCGAATCCGCCCGCAAGCGCCGCCGCAAGGTGACGTCGATCGACAAGGCCAACGTGCTGCAAAGCTCCATCCTGTGGCGTGAAGTGGTCAATCAGGTCGCCAAGGATTACCCGGACGTATCGCTGTCGCACATGTATATCGACAACGCCACCATGCAGTTGATCAAGGATCCGTCCCAGTTCGACGTGCTGCTGTGCTCCAATCTGTTCGGCGACATTCTGTCCGACGAGTGCGCGATGATCACCGGCTCGATGGGCATGCTGCCGTCCGCCAGCCTGAATGAGCAAGGCTTCGGCCTGTACGAACCGGCGGGCGGTTCCGCGCCGGATATTGCAGGCAAAGGCATCGCCAACCCGATTGCGCAGATCCTGTCCGCCACCCTGCTGCTGCGTTACAGCCTGGGCGCCGATGAAGCGGCCGACGCCGTGGAGCGCGCCATCAACCAGGCGCTGGAACAGGGCTACCGCACCGCCGATCTGGCCGGTGACGGCAAAGCCGTCAGCACCGATGAAATGGGCGACATCATCGCCCGCTTTGTAGCTCAGGGGGCATAACATGGCCAAGACCTTATACCAGAAGCTGTACGACGCCCACGTGGTGCACGAAGCGCCGAACGAAACGCCGTTGCTGTATATCGACCGTCACCTGGTGCACGAAGTCACCTCGCCGCAGGCGTTCGACGGCCTGCGCGCCATGGGCCGCAAGGTGCGTCAGCCCGGCAAAACCTTCGCCACCATGGATCACAACGTGTCGACCCAAACCAAAGACATCAACGCCAGCGGCGAAATGGCGCGCATCCAGATGCAGGAGTTGATCAAGAACTGCGCGGAATTCGGCGTTTCGCTGTATGACCTGAATCACCCGTTCCAGGGCATCGTGCACGTGATCGGGCCTGAGCAAGGCATGACGCTGCCGGGCATGACCATCGTCTGCGGCGACTCGCACACCGCCACCCACGGCGCTTTCGGCTCGTTGGCGTTCGGCATCGGCACTTCCGAAGTGGAACACGTGCTGGCGACCCAGACCCTGAAACAGGGCCGCGCCAAGACCATGAAGATTGAAGTCACCGGCGACGCCGCCGAGGGCATCACCGCCAAAGACATCGTGCTGGCGGTGATCGGCAAAACCGGCAGCGCCGGCGGCACCGGCCACGTGGTGGAGTTCTGCGGCAAGGCGATCGAGGCATTGAGCATGGAAGGCCGCATGACCCTGTGCAACATGGCGATCGAAATGGGCGCCAAGGCCGGGCTGGTCGCGCCGGATGACACCACCTTCGCCTATCTGAAGGGGCGTCAGTTCGCACCGACCGGTGAAAACTGGGAGCAGGCGGTCGCCTATTGGCGCACGCTGAAGTCCGACGCCGACGCCCAGTTCGATACCGTGGTGACGCTGCGCGCCGAAGAGATCGCGCCGCAGGTCACCTGGGGCACCAATCCCGGCCAAGTGATCGCCGTCAATCAGGCGATCCCGGCGCCGGAATCGTTCAGCGATCCGGTCGAGCGCGCCTCCGCTGAGAAAGCGCTGGCCTACATGGATTTGAAGCCGGGCATCAAATTGACCGACGTGCCGATCGACAAAGTGTTCATCGGCTCCTGCACCAACTCACGCATCGAAGATCTGCGCGCGGCGGCGGCTATCGCCAAGGGGCGCAAGGTCGCCAGCGGCGTGCAGGCCATCGTGGTGCCGGGATCTGGCCCGGTGAAGGCCCAGGCGGAAGCCGAAGGGTTGGACAAAATCTTTATCGAAGCCGGTTTCGAATGGCGTTTGCCGGGTTGCTCAATGTGTCTGGCGATGAACAACGACCGTCTGAATCCGGGCGAGCGCTGCGCGTCCACCAGCAACCGTAACTTCGAAGGGCGTCAGGGCCGCGGTGGGCGCACCCACCTGGTCAGCCCGGCGATGGCCGCCGCGGCCGCCGTCGCCGGTCACTTCGCCGACATCCGTGATATTCACTAAGGGGCTAACGTGGCTAAATTTACTCAACATACCGGCTTAGTGGTGCCTTTGGATGCGGCCAACGTCGACACCGACGCCATTATTCCCAAGCAGTTTTTACAGAAGGTCACCCGCACCGGTTTCGGCCAGCACCTGTTCAACGACTGGCGCTTCCTCGACGACGCCGGCCAGCAACCGAACCCGGCGTTCGTGCTGAACAAACCGCGCTATAAAGGCGCCAGCATCCTGTTGGCGCGCGAAAACTTCGGCTGCGGCTCTTCGCGCGAACACGCCCCCTGGGCGCTGACCGACTACGGGTTCAAAGTGGTGATCGCGCCGAGCTTCGCCGACATCTTCTACGGCAACTCGTTCAACAACCAGCTGTTGCCGGTGACGCTGAGCGAGCAGCAGGTGGACGAGCTGTTCAAACTGGTGGACGCCAACGAGGGGACGGAGTTCGTGGTGGATCTGGAGAACCAGACGGTCAACGCCGGCGGCAAAAGCTATCCGTTCGAAATCGACAGCTTCCGCCGCCACTGCATGATCAACGGGCTGGACAGCATCGGCCTGACGCTGCAGCACGAAGCGGACATCTCCCGCTACGAAGCGCAGCAGCCGGCGTTTCTGAATTAATCCCCTTCAATTCACCCGCCGCCCGGCGGGTGAATTCTTTCCTCACCAGTAGCCCAGCAGCTTCCACCATGCCCCGCCGATCAGCATCCAGATCAGCAGGTTAACCACGCTCATCACCCATCCCGCTTTCCACCACTCCCCCAGCGTCACATAGCCGGAGCCAAAGACGATCGGCGCGGTGCCGGTGCCGTAATGGGTCAGCGACATCATCAGCGAAGAAGAGAACGCCAGGATCAGGCCCAGCAACGCCGGCGGCGCCCCGAGCGCGATGCCGGCGGCGAAAAAGGCGGCGAACATCGCCGTCACGTGCGCGGTGGTGCTGGCGAAGAAATAGTGTGAATACAAATAGATGAGGGTCAGCAAGATCGTACCGCCCACCCAGCTCATGCCCATACGGTCGATGCCGTTGCCGACGGTTTGCGACAGCCAGCCGATCAGCCCCAGCTTGCCGAGGAAGCTGGCCATCATCACCAGCGCCGAGAACCACACCACGGTGTCCCAGGCGCCTTTATGCTTCAGCACATCCTCCCAGCTCAGCACGCCGGTGGCCAGCAATACCGCCAGGCCGATCAGCGCCGCAGTGGTGGGATTGACCGCCAGCGCCGGGCCAAAGACCATCGCCGGAATGCCGGCCCACAACACCAGCAACAGCGCGAACACCCCGAGGGTAATTTTCTCCGGCAGCGTCACCGGCCCCAGCGCCTGCAGCTTTTCGCGCGCGAAGCGCGGCGCGTCCGGCGTGCTTTTCACCTCCGGCGGATACAGCAGGTAGATGACCAGCGGCATCACTAGCAGCGAACACAGCCCCGGCACCAGGGCGGCGACCGCCCACATCGACCAGGACAGCTCGAAGCTGCCATGGGTGCCTTTGGCGATCAGGCTGACGATCAACGGGTTAGGCGCGGTGGCGGTGATAAACATCGCCGAGGTGATCGGGTTGATGTTGTAGTTTACCAACGACAGGTAGCGGCCGATTTTGCCGGAGGTATTGAGCTCGGGTTTGGAGCCGAAGCTGTCGGCGATCGACTTCATGATCGGATGAATGATGCCGCCGCCGCGCGCGGTGTTGCTCGGCGTCACCGGCGCCAGCGTGGTTTCCGCCAGCGTCAGCGCGTAAGCGATGCCCAGCGTCTTCTTGCCGAACAGCGAAATAAAGTAATAGCCGATGCGCGCGCCCAGCCCGGTTTTGTTCAGGCTGAGGGAAATCATGATCGAAAAGCCGATCAGCCAGATCAGCTGGTTGGAGAAGCCGCTGAGCGCATCGTCCAGCGCGGCGCCCGGCTTGCCCGGATTGGTGACGCCGGTCACTGCCACCAGAGCGATGGCGATCACCGAAACCGCGCCGATCGGCATCGCCTTGCCGATGATGGCGATGATGGTGCCGATAAACAGCGCCAGCAGTTGCCAGGCGTTGGGCGCAACGCCCTCCGGCACGGGAATGAGGAACCAGATAATCAGCGTGGCGCCAAGGGCGCACAGGGAAGGAAGCGGTTTGAGCGGTGTGAGTTTATCCATAACGTTCCCACTGTTCTAAACGACAGGGCGGCATCTCAATAGCGAGATGGGCGTGGGCGCAGCGATCGCGCGCCATATGCCTTCAGCTTGAGCGTCCGGCTTAGCCTTCTCAATGACTTGCATCAAGAATGCCGTCGTTTAACCTCACACTTCACGCACTTTGGCGCTCATCCCGAGCGCCGCCAGCGCCAGCAGCGCCGCCATCCAATACACCGAACCATGACCGAAATTCTCCACCAGCGCGCCCTGCAGCACCCCGGCCAGGATCACCCCGGTAGAGATGCTGTTGGTGAACAGCGTGGTGGCGGCGCCCGGCCGGCCCGGCATCAAATCCTGAAAATAGAGCATGCCGATACCGGCGACGATGCCGATAAACACCGCGTTAAGCAGCTGCAGCGCGATCAGGGCCGGCTTGGTCGCCAACACCGTCAGCCCGAGATAAAACAGCACGCCCGCCGCCACCGCCAGCAGCATCATGTTGCGCTTGCCGAAGCGTTTGACGTAATAACCGGCCAGTAGCATTGCCGGGATTTCCAACCCGGCGGCAGTGCCCATCAGCACCCCGGCCAGCCCTTCCGGCAACCCGAGATCGGCGGTGATATACAGCGGCATATCGATGATATACAAGGTATTGCAGGTCCACATCAGCATCGAAGCGATGAACAGCAGCCGCACATCGCGATTGCGCCAGGCGCTGGCGGGCGCGATCGGCGCAGACATCCCGCCCTGCGGCCCCCCATTCTCCGCCGCACGCGGCACCGAAGGCAGCATAAATCCCACCAGCAGCACGCAAACCGCGAAGGTGGCGGCGGCGATCAGGAACATCACGGTGAACCCGTAGTTCAGCGCCAGCGCAAACGACAGCGGCGGGCCGATCACCCACGCCAGCGAAAGCTGGGCGCGCATCACCGAGCTGAACATCACCACTTCACGCGCCTCGCTGTCGGCGTATTCCCGCGCCAACGCGAAAATTTGCGGCATGGCGGTGTTGGCAACGGCGGACATCAGCACCCCGGCGGTGATCAGCGTCAGGTAATCGCGGTTAAAGGCGAACAGCAGGCAGTTGCCGACCGCCATCAGGCAGCACAGCAGGATCAGCCTGCGCCGATCGCCGCGGGTGTCGGAACGTTTGGCCAGCAGGAAGCTGACCACGATGCCGGCCACCGCGTTGGCGGTGTAAAACAGCCCGACCCACAGCGGCCGCACTTTGACTTCGGTGGTCAGAAACAGACTGAGCGTCGGCGTCAGCAACGCGCCGGCGATGCCGGAGAGAAAAGCGATCAGCAGGAAGGCGGCGAAGATGGGGTTAATGCGCAGTGACAACCGGCTCAGGCGTTGCATATCGTCTTCCCTGACCTCAAAGCAGAAGAAAGAACCTTAGGCCACGGCGAGGAAAAAGCAAGCGCATCGCCATGACCGCGCATAAAAAAACCAGTGGGTCGCCCCACTGGCTGGTGAAACAGCACCATTACTCAGAAACTTGTTGCCGCAGCCCCTACAGGTGCTCGCGATACTGCTTATCGGTCATCTCTTTAATGTCCCATTGCGTCAGATGCGCCAGCATCGCCAGCCGCGCCTGTTCGGGCACCACGCTCAGCCAGTCGGCGCGCTGGCGGCGGACCGCGCTGAAATAGCGCTGATAGAACGATTTGGATAAGAAAGCTTTCATGATTACGCCCTCCCCTTTCATTGATGAAAATTATCGGCGTAATATAGGGAAAGAAAAATTGACGAGTTGAAGCGGGAGTGTTCCTCTTTTATGTCCACGTCCAGATTGCAGCAGCAGTTCATCCGCCTGTGGCAGCGCTGCCACGGTGAAACCACCGACACCACGCTGCAGGATCTGGCGGAGGTGCTCAGCTGCTCGCGGCGCCACGTGCGCTCCCTGCTGAGCGCCATGCAGCGTGAAGGCTGGCTCACCTGGCAGGCGGAGTCGGGGCGCGGCAAGCGTTCGCGGCTAACCTTCCACTACACCGGCCTGGCGCTGCAGCAACAGCGGGCCGAGGAGTTGCTGGAACAGGATCGCATCGATCAGCTGGTGCAACTGGTGGGCGACAAAAACGTGGTGCGCCAGATGCTGCTGTCGCAGCTGGGGCGCAGCTTCCGCCAGGGGAAACACATCCTGCGGGTGCTCTACTACCGGCAGTTGTACAACCTGCTGCCCGGCTCGGCGCTGCGGCGTTCGGAAACCCATTTGGCGCGCCAGATCTTCAACGGCCTGACGCGCATAAATGAGGAAAACGGGGAACTGGAGTCCGATCTGTCCCACCATTGGCAGGCGCTGACGCCGCTGCACTGGCGGTTTTACCTGCGCCCGGCGATCCATTTTCATCACGGCCGCGAGCTGGAGATGGCGGACGTCATCACATCCCTCTCGCGTCTGACCGCGCAACCGCTGTTCTCGCATATCGAGAGCGTCACCTCGCCGACGCCGTTCGTTATCGACGTGCATCTGCGCAGCCCCGACCACTGGCTGCCCTGGCTGCTGGGCAGCGTGCAGGCCATGATCCTGCCGCGTGAATGGCGCGAACTGCCGGATTTCGCCCGCCATCCGGTCGGCACCGGCCCCTACCGCGTGGTGCGCAATCTTCCCAGCCAGATGAAGATCCACGCTTTCGACGACTATTTCGGCTACCGGGCGCTGATCGACGAGGTGAACATCTGGGTGCTGCCGGAGTTCTCCGAAGAGTTGGTGCACTCCGGCGTGCAGCTGCAGGGCGATGAAACCGGCAAAAACGAACTGGAAAGCCGACTGGAAGAGGGCTGTTATTTCTTGCTGTTCGATCAGCGCTCCCCGCTGGCCGCCGACCCCGCCATTCGCAGCTGGCTGTGCGAATTGATCAACCCCATTTCGCTGCTGAGCCGCGCCGGGCCGCTCTACCAGCGCTACTGGTCGCCGGCGTACGGCCTGCTGCCCCGCTGGCACCACAACCGCGCGCTGGCGCAGCAACCCAAACCGGCGGGGTTGACCGAACTGACGATGACCCACTTCAATGAGCATTCGGAGTTTCACGCCATTCGCCAGGCGATTGAACCGCTGCTGGCGCAGCACGGCATCCGCCTGATCGTGCAAAGCGTGGATTACGCCACCTGGCACCAGGGCGACGCGCGCAGCGATCTGTGGCTCGGCAGCGCCAACTTCTATCTGCCGCTGGAGTTTTCGCTGTTCGCCACGCTGTACGAACTGCCGCTGATGCAGCACTGCATGAACGAAGATCTGGCGCAGGACGCAGCGCTGTGGCGCGCCAACCGCTTGCCGCTGGCGGAGTTCTGCCAGCGTCTGGTCAGCAACCACCAGTTGCATCCGCTGTTCCACCACTGGCTGCAGCTGCACGGCCAGCGCAGCATGCGCGGCGTGCGGATGAACACCCTCGGCTGGTTCGACTTCAAGTCCGCCTGGTTTGCCCCGCCGGAGACATAAGCGCCTTTCGCCCAAGTCGGTTAATCTTTACAATAGCGCCGTCTCAACGGGGTGCGGAGAGCCGGGCCGCCTAATAAGCCCGATTTTCCGCTGAGAGCACACCCGTCGAACCTGATCCGGTCAATACCGGCGGAGGGATTTGAGCCCAGCGAACCGGCGACGCCGCCTCGCCCCCTCAGATGCCCTTGCCCCCTTATTTTTCAGGAGTGCAACGTGGTCAAAAAATATCTGCCCTGCTTATTGCTGCTGTGCGCCGCGCCGGCGTTCGCCAAGCCGACGCTGACGGTTTACACCTATGATTCCTTCGCCGCCGACTGGGGCCCTGGCCCGGCGGTGAAAAAAGCCTTCGAAGCCGAATGCGGCTGTGAACTGAAGTTCGTCGCGCTGGAAGACGGCGTCTCGCTGCTGAACCGCCTGCGCATGGAAGGCAAAAACAGCGCCGCCGACGTGGTGCTGGGGCTGGACAACAACCTGCTGCAGGCGGCGCAGCAAACCGGCCTGTTCGCGCCGAGCGGCGTCGACACCGCCAAGCTGACGGTGCCGGGCGGCTGGCAGGACGCGACCTTCGTGCCTTACGACTACGGGTACTTCGCCTTCGTCTACAACAAAGAAAAACTGAAGAACCCGCCGAAAAGCCTGCAGGAGCTGGTCAGCGGCGACCGCAACTGGAAAGTGATCTACGAAGATCCGCGCACCAGCACGCCGGGGCTCGGCCTGCTGCTGTGGATGCAAAAAGTGTATGGCGACAAGGCGCCAGCCGCCTGGCAGCAGCTGGCGAAGAAGACCGTCACCGTCACCAAAGGCTGGAGCGAGGCCTACGGCCTGTTCCTGAAAGGCGAAGGCGACCTGGTGCTCAGCTACACCACTTCTCCGGCCTATCACCTGATCGAAGAGAAAAAAGACCTTTACGCCGCCGCCACGTTCAGCGAAGGCCACTACCTGCAGGTGGAAGTGGCGGGCAAGCTGAAAGCCGCCAAACAGCCTGAGCTGGCCGAGCGCTTCATGCAGTTCATGGTGACGCCGGCATTCCAGAACACCATCCCGACCGGCAACTGGATGTACCCGGTGATCAACACCCCGCTGCCCGTCGGTTTTGAGCAGATGAACGTGCCGCAGACCGCGCTGCAATACAGCGCTGAAGAGGTGGCCAAACAACGCGGCGGTTGGATCCGGGCATGGCAAACCGCCGTCAGCCGCTGATCCCCCGCTGGCTCTGGCCGGGGCTGCTGGCCGCCGGCGTGATCCTGCTGGTCGCCGCACTGGCGATGGGCTCACTGTGGCGTCACGCGCCGGACAGCGACTGGCGCGGCCTGTGGCAGGACAGTTACCTGTGGCACGTGGTGCGCTTCACCTTCTGGCAGGCGCTGTTGTCGGCGCTGATTTCGGTGCTGCCCGCCGTTCTGCTGGCGCGTGCGCTCTATCGCCGCCGTTTCCCCGGCCGGCAGCTGCTGCTGCGGCTGTGCGCCATGACGCTGGTGCTGCCGGTGCTGGTGGCGGTGTTCGGCCTGCTCAGCGTCTATGGGCGCCAGGGCTGGCTGGCGACGCTGTGCGGCTGGCTGGGCGTCGAGTATGGCTTCTCGCCCTACGGGCTGCAGGGCATTCTGCTGGCGCACCTGTTCTTTAACCTGCCGCTGGCCACCCGCCTGTTGCTGCAGGCGCTGGAGAACATTCCGGTGGAGCAGCGCCAGCTGGCCGCCCAACTGGGTATGAACGGCTGGCAGCAGTTCCGCTTCGTCGAATGGCCGGCGCTGCGTCGCCAGATCCTGCCGAGCGGCGCGCTGATCTTCATGCTGTGTTTCGCCAGCTTCGCCACCGTGCTGTCGCTGGGCGGCGGGCCGCAGGCCACCACCATCGAACTGGCGATCTACCAGGCGCTGAGTTACGACTACGATCTGGGGCGTGCCGCCATGCTGGCGCTGATCCAGCTGGGCTGTTGTCTCGGGCTGGTGTTGATCAGTCAGCGCCTGAGCCAGGCATTGCCGGTGGGGCATACCCACGCCCAGCGCTGGCGCAATCCGGAAGACAGCCTGTGGCGGCGCATCAGCGATTTTCTGCTGATCGCCGCCGCCCTGCTGCTGCTGCTGCCGCCTCTGCTGGCGGTGATCGCCGACGGCGCCAATCAGGCCATTGTCAGCGTGCTGCGCCAGCCGGTGCTGTGGCAGGCGCTGTTCACGTCGCTGCGCATCGCCCTCGGCGCCGGGCTGCTGTGCGTGGCGCTCACGATGATGCTGCTGTGGAGCAGCCGCGAGCTGAAACTGCGGCAGCAGCTGCGCGGCGGCCAGGCGCTGGAGCTGAGCGGCATGGTGATCCTGGCGATGCCGGGCATCGTGCTGGCCACCGGCTTCTTCCTGCTGCTGAGCGATACAATTGGGTTGCCGCAGTCGCCCTATGCGCTGGTGATCCTCACCAATGCGCTGATGGCGGTGCCCTACGCGCTAAAGGTGTTGGAGAACCCGATGCGCGACCTCGCCGAACGTTACAACCCGCTGTGCCTGTCGCTGGATATCCGCGGCTGGCAACGGCTGCGGCTGATTGAGCTGCGCGCCCTGCGCCGCCCGCTGGCGCAGGCGCTGGCCTTCGCCTGCGTGCTGTCGATCGGCGACTTCGGCGTGGTCGCCTTGTTTGGCAACGAGCATTTCCGTACCCTGCCTTTTTACCTGTATCAGCAGATTGGCGCCTACCGCAGCAACGACGGGGCGGTGACCGCGCTGCTGTTGCTGCTGCTGTGCTTCCTGTTGTTTACCCTGATTGAACGCTTACCGGGCCGCCATGCTGACGCTTGAAAAACTGACCTACCTCTATGAACACCTGCCGATGCGCTTTGATCTGCGCATCCAGCCGGGCGAGCGCGTCGCGGTGCTCGGCCCCAGCGGCGCCGGTAAAAGCACCTTGCTGAGCCTGATCGCCGGTTTTCTGCCGGCGGCCAGCGGCCGGCTGCTGCTGAACGGCGAAGACCACACCGCCACCCCGCCGGCCAAGCGGCCGGTGTCGATGCTGTTTCAGGAGAACAACCTGTTCGCGCACCTGACGGTGGCGCAGAACATCGGGCTGGGGTTGGATCCCGGTCTGCGCTTGACTGAACAACAGCGCCAACAGCGGGCGCATATCGCCCGTCAGGTCGGCCTGGAAGAGCACCTGGAGCGCCTGCCGTCGCAACTTTCCGGCGGCCAGCGTCAGCGCGCCGCGCTGGCGCGCTGTTTGATTCGCCAACGGCCGATCCTGTTGCTCGACGAACCCTTCTCAGCGCTCGATCCGGCGCTGCGCAACGAGATGCTGCAGCTGCTGCAGACGGTATGCGAACAGCGCAACCTGACGCTGCTGATGGTGTCGCACAACCTCGACGACGCCGCACGCATCGCGCCGCGCACGCTGCTGGTGGTCGACGGCCGCATCTATTACGACGGCACGACGCAGGCCCTGATGGACGGCAGCGCGCCCGAAGCGCGCGTGCTGGGCATTTCGGGCAAAGCGTGATCTGACGCGCGTTTTTTATGCTGCGCCAATAAACCTGTTGTGCGAATTTTACGCCTGTGTTTTTATAAAAACCTGACTTTTTTTACTGATGATAAGGTTCCCTGTGATCGCATCCTCGCTGACTTCGACCCTACTAGTTACCGCGCTACCAGCCGCGGTGGTCGTCGTGCGTGTGGTGGTGGTCGTCGGCAATGCGCCGTAGGGTCCGAATCAACGCATCGATTCCCAAACCCCGCCGGCGCAAACCGGGCGGGGTTTCTTGTTTTAGCACCCTGCCCAGCAAAGCTCACCGGCCTTGAGAAAGGACAGGAACATGGCAACTTCGGGCACGCCTCAACCGAGCACCCGCTTCACCGGCGCACAATTGATCGTTCATCTGCTGGAGCGTCAGGGCATCACCACCGTCGCCGGCATTCCCGGCGGCGCCGCGCTGCCGCTGTATGACGCGCTGAGCCAAAGCACCCGCATTCACCACGTGCTGGCGCGCCACGAACAGGGCGCGGGCTTTATGGCGCAAGGCATGGCGCGCGCCAACGGCAAGGCGGCGGTGTGCATCGCCTCCAGCGGGCCGGGCGCCACCAACCTGGTCACCGCCATCGCCGACGCCAAGCTCGACTCCATTCCGCTGGTGTGCATCACCGGTCAGGTGCCCTCCTCGATGATCGGCACCGACGCCTTCCAGGAAGTGGATACCTACGGCATTTCCATCCCGATCACCAAGCACAACCATCTGGTGCGCGATATCCGTGAACTGCCGCAGGTGATTGGCGACGCCTTCCGTATCGCCGAGTCCGGCCGCCCCGGCCCGGTCTGGATCGATGTGCCGAAAGACGTGCAAACCGCCACCATCACGCTGGAAGAGCTGCCGCCGATCGCCGTGCCGGACGCCGCTCCAAGCTTCGATCCGGCGCTGGTTTCGCAAGCGGCCGCGATGATCAATCAGGCGAAACGCCCGATCCTCTACCTGGGCGGCGGCATCATCTGCGCCGACGCCCACCGGCAAGCGGTGGAACTGGCCGAACGCGCCGGTCTGCCCACCACCATGACGCTGATGGCGCTGGGCGCGATGCCGGTGGAACACCCGCTGTCGCTGGGCATGCTGGGCATGCACGCGGCGCGCAGCACCAACTTCATTCTGCAGGAAGCCGATCTGCTGATCGTGCTGGGCGCGCGCTTCGACGATCGGGCGATCGGCAAAACCGAGCAGTTCTGCCCTAACGCCGCCATCATTCATGTGGATATCGACCGCGCCGAGCTGGGCAAGGTCAAACAGGCCAACGTGGCGATCCATGCCGACGTCGGCCAGGTGCTGCGCCAGCTGCTGCCGCAGATCGACACGCAGCCGCGCAGCGCATGGCTGAACACCGTCAATGACCTGAAACGCGAATTCCCGTTCAACATGCCGAACGCCGACGATCCGCTGAGCCATTACGGCCTGGTGCTGGCCGCCGCGCGCTGTGTGGACGACAGCGCCATCATCACTACCGACGTAGGCCAGCATCAGATGTGGGTGGCGCAAGCCTATCCGCTGAGCCGGCCGCGCCAGTGGCTGACGTCGGGCGGTCTGGGCACCATGGGCTTCGGTCTGCCGGCGGCGATCGGCGCGGCGCTGGCGGAGCCCGAGCGCAAAGTGCTGTGCTTCTCCGGCGACGGCAGCCTGATGATGAACATTCAGGAAATGGCCACCGCGGTCGAGCACGATCTGGACGTGAAAATCATTTTGATGAACAACCAGGCGCTGGGGCTGGTGCACCAGCAGCAAACCCTGTTCTACCAGCAGCGCATCTTCGCCGCCGCCTACCCGAAGCGCACCGACTTCCTGAAGATCGCCGCCGGATTCGGGCTGGATACCTGCGATCTGAACGCCGCGGAAGATCCGCAGGCGGCGCTGGCCGAGGCGATCCAACGCCCGGGCCCCTGCCTGATCCACGCGCTGATCGATATCAACGAAAAAGTATTCCCGATGGTGCCGCCGGGCGCCGCCAACATCGACATGATTGGAGAATAAGCCATGCTGCAACCACAAGATAAACCCCAAGTGATCCTGGAGCTGGCCGTGCGTAACCATCCCGGCGTGATGTCGCACGTTTGCGGGCTATTCGCCCGCCGCGCGTTCAACGTCGAAGGCATTCTGTGTCTGCCGCTAAAGGACGGCCAGCAGAGCCGCATTTGGCTATTGGTCGCCGACGATCAGCGGCTGGAGCAAATGATCAGCCAGGTGGAAAAGCTGGAAGACGTGCTGCAGGTGAAGCGCCACAGCGAAGACGTGCGGGTATTTGAACAGTTGGAAGCGTTCTTCCAATAAGGCGAACGGGGGCTTTCGCCCCCTTTGGTCATTGACCCGACAACACCTGCCACAGCAGGTGGCGATACACCGGCATCAGCGGCTGCTGACTCAGCGCATAACCGACCGCCAGCGCCGCCAGCCAACTCAATCCGCAAACCACGCGCAGCCGCAGCGGCGTCAGCCAACGGCTCAGTCGATCGGCGTTGCGCTTGCCCTCACGCCACCAACGCCAGCTCAACCATACCGCCAGCCAGACCAGCAGCGCCGCCGCGAGCAGCAGCCACTTGAACATCGCGCTGTCGGCGCCGGCGGGAATATCGATCGCCACGCCCGCCAGAATGCCGGGGAAGAAATAAACCGGCGGCCAGGTCAGGCAACCGATGATGTTCGGCAGCGCGAACTTGTACGGCGGCAAATCGAGCATGCCGGCCACCATTGGCACCAGCGGGCGCGTCGGGCCGACGAAGCGGCCGATCAGAATGGTCGCCATGCTGTGCTGGTGCAAGGCATGTTCGGTTTTGTCGAGCAGCGCTTTGTTCTTCTTCAGAAACGACCAGCGATGCAAAGGCCCCTTAAAGGCGCGGCCGACGAAATAAGAGATCCAGTCGCCGAGCAGACAGCCGACGATGCCCGCCGCCCAGGCGTAGTAAAAGTCCACCTTGCCGCTGCCGATCAGCGCGCCTATGCTGGCCATCATCACCGTGCCGGGCAGCAACAGCCCCACCAGCGCCAGCGACTCCAGAAAAGCGACCAGCAGGACGACCATCAGGGTGAAAGCCAGTGACTGGGTGATCAAATCTTGTAAATAGGCTTCCATTACACCTCTGCGGATTATTCGGGCCAAACGGGGCGGAGGATTTTCCAGCGCCGCCGCTGGCGAGTCAATCGATGAATTGTATGCGTATTTGGCAAAGCCGCGCGGCGATGGACAATCACTGTATAAAAACCCATACTATAATTTATCTATATTAGCGCCAAAACCGACATCACGCTGAACGTCGCGCACGCCGCCCGGTGGAAAACGAAGGGGTTATGACTGCACTGCAACAGGGTTTCCTGCTCACTCGCCACTGGCGCGACACGCCTGCCGGCACCGAGGTCGAATTTTGGCTGGCGACCGACGCAGGCCCGCGTCAGCTGCGTCTGCCGCCGCAGACCTCGGTGGCGTTTATCCCCGCCGAACAAAGGCAGCGCGCGGAACTGCTGCTGCGGGAAGAGCGGCAAGTCGAACTAAAACCGCTGGCGCTGACGGATTTTCATCACCGCCCGATGCTGGGGCTGTACTGCCGCCAGCACCGTCAGCTCATCAAGCTGGAAAAACTGCTGCGGGAGGGCGGCGTTGCGGTCTACGAGGCCGACATTCGCCCGCCGGAGCGCTACCTGATGGAACGCTTCATCACCGCGCCGGTGTGGTTCAACGGCAGCCCCGACGGCGGCGGCCCGTTGCTCAACGGCCAGATGAAGCCGGCGCCGGAGTACCGTCCAACGCTAAAACTGGTGTCGCTGGATATCGAAACCACCGCCCACGGCGAACTTTACTCTATCGCGCTGGAGGGCTGCGGCCAGCGTCAGGTCTATATGCTGGGGCCGGCCAACGGCGGCGATGCGCCGCTGGATTTCGATCTGGAGTACTGCGCCAGCCGCCCTCAGCTGCTGGAGCGGTTGAACGCCTGGCTGGAGCGGCACGATCCCGACGCCATCATCGGCTGGAACCTGGTGCAGTTCGATCTGCGAGTGCTGCAGAAGCACGCCGAGCGCTACCAAATCCCGCTGCGGCTGGGACGTGGCGGCAACCTGCTGGAGTGGCGCGAGCATGGCTTCAAGCAGAATCACTTTTTCGCCGCCGCCGCCGGCCGCCTGATCATCGACGGCATCGAGGCGCTGAAATCCGCCACCTGGAATTTTCCCTCCTTCAGCCTGGAGTACGTTTCGCAGGAACTGCTGGGCGAAGGCAAGGCGATCGACAATCCTTATCAACGCATGGCGGAGATCGACCGGCGCTTCGCCGAAGACAAGCCGGCGCTGGCACGCTACAACCTGAAGGACTGTGAACTGGTGACGCGCATCTTCGCCAAGGCCGATCTGCTCAACTTCCTGCTGGAGCGCGCCACCGTCACCGGGCTGGCGGCCGATCGCAGCGGCGGATCGGTGGCGGCCTTCAGCCACCTCTATATGCCGCGCATGCATCGCCTGGGCTTTGTCGCCCCCAACCTCGGCGAACAGCCGGAGGAACACAGCCCCGGCGGCTTTGTGATGGATTCCCGGCCCGGCCTGTACGACTCGGTGCTGGTGCTGGACTATAAAAGCCTGTACCCGTCGATCATCCGCACCTTCCTGATCGATCCGGTCGGACTGGTGGAGGGCATGCGCCACCCAAGCGACGCCAACTCGGTGCCCGGCTTTCGCAACGCCCGCTTCTCGCGCAGCAAACACTGCCTGCCGGCGATCGTCGAGCAGATCTGGCAAGGGCGCGAGGCCGCCAAACGCCAGCACAACAAGCCGCTGTCGCAGGCGCTGAAGATCATCATGAACGCGCTGTACGGCGTGCTGGGATCGAGCGGCTGCCGCTTCTTCGATCCGCGGCTGGCGTCGTCGATCACCCTGCGCGGCCACGAGATCATGCGCCAAACCCGCGAGCTGATCGAAGCCGAAGGCTATCAGGTGATTTACGGCGACACCGACTCCACCTTCGTCTGGCTGAAACAGCCGCATGACGAGCAACAGGCGGCGCAGATCGGCCGGGCGCTGGTGCAACGGGTCAACGCCTGGTGGCAGCAGCATCTGCAACAGCAGTTCGGGCTGGAGAACGCGCTGGAGCTGGAGTTCGAAACCCACTATTCCCGCTTCCTGATGCCGACCATTCGCGGCGCCGAACAGGGCAGCAAAAAACGCTACGCCGGCCTGGTCGCGCGCGCCGACGGCGAGGAAGAGATGGTGTATAAAGGCCTGGAAACGGTGCGCACCGACTGGACGCCGCTGGCGCAGCAGTTCCAGCAGCAGCTCTATCAGCGCATCTTCAAACGGCAACCTTATCAGGACTATGTGCGCGACTACGTCGGCAAAACCCTGAACGGCGACTTCGACGATCAACTGGTGTACCGCAAACGGCTGCGCAGAAAGCTCGATGACTATCAGCGCAACGTGCCGCCGCACGCCCGCGCCGCGCGCATCGCCGACGACTACAACCGCAGTCAGGGGCGGCCGCTGCAGTATCAGAACGGCGGCTGGATCAGCTACGTGATGACCGTGGCCGGGCCGGAACCGCTGGAAACCCGCCATTCGCCCATCGATTATCAGCACTACCTTGAACGCCAGCTGCAACCGGTGGCAGACGCTATACTCCCTTTCTTGCACGACGACTTCACCACGCTGGTCACCGGGCAGATGGGGCTGTTTTGAGATTGCGCCAGGTTAAGAAAAATCATCCGGTTTTGCAGGTGACGAACGCGCCGCCTTCCATTACCATAGCGCCCTTCCCAAAACTGAACCACGCTTAGCCCTGCCGTCTCGCGACGTCTGCATGGCGTGAACGGCTATTGCCCGCCAAATTTAAAACAAACCGGGATTAGCAGACGTTCAGTACAGGTGCCGCGGCCCTTCCCGCCCGGTAACAAGACTTACTTACAAAGAATCGAGCCGACAATATATGCCTTTTACTCTTGGTCAACGCTGGATCAGCGACACGGAAAGCGAATTAGGACTGGGCACCGTCGTAGCGCTGGACGCGCGCATGATTACCCTGCTTTTCCCCGCCACCGGTGAAAACCGCCTCTATGCCAGAAACGATTCGCCGATCACCCGCGTGATGTTCAACCCGGGCGATACCGTCAGCAGCCACGAGGGGTGGCAGCTGCAGGTGGAAGAGGTGAAAGAGGAAAACGGTCTGTTGACCTATATCGGCACCCGCCTGGATACCCAGGAAAGCGGCGTGGCGATGCGCGAAGTGCTGCTGGACAGCAAGCTGACCTTCAGCAAACCGCAGGATCGCCTGTTCGCCGGCCAAATCGACCGCATGGACCGTTTCGCGCTGCGTTTTCGCGCCCGCAAATACCAGAGCGAGCAGTATCGCCTGCCGTTCGCCGGCCTGCGCGGCATGCGCGCCAGCCTGATCCCGCACCAGCTACACATCGCTCATGAAGTCGGCCAGCGCCATGCGCCGCGCGTTCTGCTGGCGGACGAAGTCGGCCTCGGCAAAACCATCGAAGCCGGCATGATCATCCACCAGCAACTGCTGGCGGGCCGCGCCGAGCGCGTGCTGATCGTGGTGCCGGAAACGCTGCAGCACCAGTGGCTGGTAGAGATGATGCGCCGCTTCAACCTCTATTTCTCGCTGTTCGACGACAGCCGCTATGCCGAAGCCAAGCTCGACAGCAGCAACCCGTTCGAGACCGAACAGCTGGTGATCTGCTCGCTGGACTTCGTGCGCCGCAACAAGCAGCGCCTGGAAGAGCTGGCGGACGCCCAGTGGGATCTGCTGGTGGTCGATGAAGCGCACCACCTGGCCTGGAGCGAAGAAGCGCCGAGCCGCGAATATCAGGTGATCGAACAGTTGGCCGAGCATATCCCCGGCGTACTGCTGCTGACCGCCACCCCGGAACAGCTGGGCCAACAGAGCCACTTTGCGCGCCTGCGCCTGCTCGATCCGAACCGTTTCCACGACTACGGCGAGTTCGTCGCCGAGCAGCAGAAATACCGTCCGGTGGCCGACGCCGTCACCCTGCTGCTGAGCGGTGAACGCCTGGCTGACGACAAGCTTAACCTGCTGGGCGAGCTGATCGACGAACAGGACATCGAACCGCTGCTCAAGGCCGCCAACAGCGAAGGCGACAACGCCGAGCAGGCGCGTCAGGAGCTGGTGGCCATGCTGATGGATCGCCACGGCACCAGCCGCGTGCTGTTCCGCAACACCCGTAACGGCGTGAAGGGCTTCCCGCACCGCAACCTGCACCAGATCAAGCTGCCGTTGCCAACCCAATATCAGACCGCGATCAAAGTGTCCGGCATCATGGGCGCCAAGAAATCCGTCGAAGCGCGCGCACGCGACATGCTGTACCCGGAGCAGATCTATCAGGAATTCGAGGGCGAAAACGCCACCTGGTGGAACTTCGACCCGCGCGTCGAGTGGCTGCTGGATTACCTGCTGGCCAACCGCAACGAAAAGGTGCTGGTGATCTGCGCCAAGGCCGATACTGCGCTGCAGCTGGAGCAGGTGCTGCGCGAGCGTGAAGCGATCCGCGCCGCGGTGTTCCACGAAGGGCTGTCGATCATCGAGCGCGACCGCGCCGCCGCCTACTTCGCCTCCGAAGAGGAAGGCGCGCAGGTGCTGCTGTGTTCCGAAATCGGTTCCGAAGGCCGCAACTTCCAGTTCGCCAGCCAGCTGGTGATGTTCGATTTGCCGTTCAACCCGGATCTGCTGGAGCAGCGTATCGGCCGTCTGGACCGTATCGGCCAGATGCACGATATCCAGATCATGGTGCCTTACCTGGAGCACACCGCACAGGCGGTGCTGGGCCGCTGGTTCCACGAGGGGCTGGATGCCTTCGAACACACCTGCCCAACCGGCCGCACCATCTACGACAGCTGCTACGAGCAGTTGATCGGCTATCTGGCCGCGCCGACTGAACAAGAAGGCTTCGACGAATTCATCCACGCCTGCCGCCAGCAGCATGACCAGTTGAAAGCGCAGCTGGAACAGGGCCGCGACCGCCTGCTGGAGATGCACTCCAACGGCGGCGACAAAGCCCAAGCGCTGGCCGCCGCCATCGCCGAACAGGATAACGACGTCAACCTGGTGGGCTTCGCGCTCAACCTGTTCGACATCGTCGGCATCAATCAGGAAGACCGCAGCGACAACCTGATCGTGCTGACGCCGTCCGACCATATGCTGGTGCCGGACTTCCCGGGCCTGCCGCAGGACGGCTGCACCGTCACCTTCGATCGCGATCGGGCGCTGTCACGTGAAGACGCGCAGTTCGTCAGTTGGGAACACCCGATCATCCGCAACGGCCTGGATCTGATCCTGTCCGGCGATACCGGCAGCTGCGCGGTGTCCCTGTTGAAAAACAAAGCGTTGCCGGTCGGCACCCTGCTGGTTGAGCTGGTGTACGTGGTGGAAGCCCAGGCGCCGAAACACCTGCAGCTGACCCGCTTCCTGCCGCCGACGCCGATCCGCATGCTGATGGATCGCAAGGGCACCAACCTGGCGGCGCAGGTCGAGTTCGAAAGCTTCAACCGCCAGTTGAACGCGGTCAACCGCCACACCTCCAGCAAGCTGGTCAACGCCGTGCAGCAAGACGTGCACGCCATGCTGCAGCAGGCGGAAAGCCTGGTGGAAGCGCAGGCGCGCACGCTGATCGAACAGGCGAAGCAAGAAGCGGACGACAAGCTGAGCGCCGAGCTGGCGCGTCTGGAAGCGCTGAAGGCGGTCAACCCGAACATCCGCGACGACGAAGTCGAAGCGCTGGAGTTCAACCGCCGTCAGGTGCTGGCCAACCTCAATGAAGCCGGCTGGCGCCTGGACGCCATTCGTCTGGTGGTGGTCACCCACCAGTAACCGGCGCGACATGGGGAGGCCACCGTCTCCCCGTTCGGCCCTTTTCGCGGAGCCAAGATGGAACCCTACAATCCCCCGCAGGACCCGCTGCACATCCTGTATCAGGATGAACACATCATGGTGGTCAACAAGCCCAGCGGCTTGCTGTCGGTGCCCGGCCGCGCGCCGGAGAACAAAGACAGCCTGATGACCCGCATTCAGGCCGATCATCCGGCCGCCGAATCGGTGCACCGGCTGGATATGGCCACCAGCGGGGTGATCGTGGTGGCGCTCAATAAGGCCGCCGAGCGTGAGCTGAAGCGTCAGTTCCGCGAACGCGAACCGAAGAAATCCTATATCGCCCGCGTTTGGGGGCATATGGCGCATGACGAAGGGTTGGTGGATTTGCCGCTGATCTGCGACTGGCCGAACCGGCCGCTGCAAAAGGTGTGTTTTAACACCGGCAAAGCGGCGCAGACGGAATATCTGGTGCTGTCGCGCGACGCCGACGGCAGCACGCGCGTGAAGCTGACGCCGATCACCGGCCGCTCGCATCAGCTGCGGGTGCACATGCTGGCGCTGGGGCATCCGATCCTCGGCGACGGTTTCTACGCCCCGCCGGAGGCTAAGGCGATGGCGCCACGGCTACAGCTGCATGCGCAAGAGCTGCGCATCACCCACCCCGCCTTCCAGACGCCGATGCACTTTCGCGCCGAGCCGGATTTCTGAACCACATATTAAACGGGCCCGGCATGCCGGGCCCGCTTTCATCACTTATTTAAAACCTTTCTCGCGTTTGATCAGGTCGTACGCCGCCTGGATCTCCTGCGCTTTCTGCTTGGCCATTTCCATCATCTCCGGCGGCAAGCCTTTCGCCACCAGCTTATCCGGATGATGTTCGCTCATCAGCTTGCGGTAGGCGCGTTTGATGGTGGCGGCATCGTCGCTGCTGCTCACGCCGAGCACCTTGCAGGCATCGTCGAGCGTCGGGCCGCGCTGAGCCTGCTGATAGCCGCCCTGCGAATACCCGCCCTGCTGACCGCCGCCGAACTGACGCCCGCCCTCCATCATGCTGAGGAACTGATCGAACTGCGCGCGCGAAATGCCCAGCTCTTCGGCGATGACATACAGCACCTGACGTTCGTTCGGGTGCAGCGAGCCGTCGGCGAACGCCGCCTGGATCTGAATTTCCAGAAACATCCGAATCAAATCGAAGCGACCGAAACAGATGCTGCGGAACTGCTGCAGCGTCTCACGCAGCGGGAACTGGCTCTGTTTGCCCTCGCGGAACGCCTGCTGCGCCGCGGTGCGCGCTTCGCCGTGCAGCTGCAGGCGATCCATGAACAGGCTGGCGATCTGGATATCCGCCTCGGTAACGCGTCCCTTGGATTTGGTCAGGTGGCCCATCACCTGAAAAGTGGTGCGGAAAAACAGCGTTTGCCGCGTTTGCTGGTCGGTGAAAAACCCCCGGCTGCGCTTGTTGCTGCGCGCCGTATCGATCATATGACCGATAATCAGCCCCAGAACTACACCCCAGAATCCCGCGCCAGACCAGATGGCGACGATGACGCCGAGCAGTTTTCCCCAATACTGCATATACTCCTCAATTATCATGCCGAAAGCCGCCCGCTCTCCTTCGCTTCAGGAAAGGGCGCAGGCGATTTTTCCTAGAATTTGGATTATCATACCTGTCATTTATCTTTGCGCCTAACGACGACGCAAGTAAACGGCTGGATTTAGCACTAGCGCAACGCAGATGAGTAATATAGTCTCTGACCGTTTGCCGGACACGACGCCTCTGATGACGGAACACCAAAACCGCGTATGAAAAAAAGTTTCCCAACACTGCTGGCCACGATGATTTGGACGGCACTCTACAGTCAGCATGCGCTGGCTGATCTGGCCGAGCAATGCATGCTTGGCGTTCCCGTTTACGACAAGCCTTTGGTCAGCGGCGATCCGAACAGCCAGCCGGTGACCATCAATGCCGATGACTCGCGCGCCGACTACCCGAAAAGCGCCCTGTTCAGCGGCAACGTGCATATCGAGCAGGGCAACAGCACCCTGACCGCCAAAGAAGTCGAGCTGAACCAGACGGAAAACCCTGGCCAGACGGAACCGGTGCGCACCGTCACCGCCACCGGCGACGTGCACTACAGCGACAATCAGATCAAACTGAAAGGCCCGAAAGCCTGGTCGAACCTGAATACCAAAGATACCGACGTCTATGAAGGCGACTACCAGATGGTCGGCCGTCAGGGGCGCGGCGACGCCGACAAGATGAAAATGCGCGGCGCCAACCGTTACACCATCCTGGAAAACGGCACCTTTACCTCCTGTCTGCCGGGCGACGACAGCTGGAGCGTGGTCGGCTCCGAAGTGATCCACGATCGCGAAGAGCAGGTGGCGGAAGTGTGGAACGCCCGCTTCCGCATCGGCGGCGTGCCGGTGTTCTACAGCCCGTACCTGCAGCTGCCGGTCGGCGACAAGCGCCGCTCCGGCTTCCTGATCCCGAACGCCAAGTACGGCAGCAACAACGGCTTCGAGTTCATGTTGCCGTACTACTGGAACATCGCGCCGAACTACGACGCCACCATCACGCCGCACTATATGTCCAAGCGCGGCCTGCAGTGGCAGACCGAGTTCCGTTATCTGGTGCAGCCGGGCCTCGGCCTGATGGAGTTCGACTGGCTGCCGGACGACAAGGAATACGGCAAAGACAATGACGACAGCAAACGCTGGCTGTTCTACTGGAACCACAACGGCGTCATGGATCAGGTGTGGCGCTTCAACGTCGATTACACCAAGGTCAGCGATTACAAATACTTCACCGATCTGGACTCTAAGTACGGTTCCACCACCGACGGCTACGCCACGCAGAAATTCAGCCTCGGCTACGCCAACGAGAACTGGAACGCCACGCTGAGCTCCAAGCAGTTCCAGATCTTCGACAATACCGATCGTACCTGGTCGCAGACCTACAAGGTACAGCCGCAGCTGGATCTGAACTACTACAAGAACGACCTCGGCCCGTTCGACTTCCATATCTACGGTCAGGCGGCCAAGTTCACCAGCGTCAACCCGTACAGCCCGGACGCCACCCGTCTGCACATGGAACCGACGCTGAGCCTGCCGCTGACCAACGGTTGGGCCAGCCTGAACACCGAAGCCAAGGTGATGGCGACCCACTACCAGCAGGATATTCCTGACGGTTTCGCCGCCAACTATGCTATGCGTAATCAAGTAAGCGCAGCTGACGCACCGAACCTCGACAACTCGGTCAACCGCGTACTGCCGCAGTTCAAGGTTGACGGCAAGCTGGTGTTCGAACGGCCGATGATCTGGGCCGAAGGCGCCACCCAGACGCTGGAGCCGCGCGTGCAGTACCTGTACGTGCCGTACCGCGACCAGAGCAACATCTACACCTACGACACCACGCTGCTGCAGACCGACTACTCCGGCCTGTTCCGCGACCGCACCTACAGCGGCCTGGATCGCATCGCTTCGCAGAACCGCGTGTCTACCGGTGTGACCACCCGTATTTATGATGACGCGCTGGTTGAACGTTTTAACGCTTCCGTGGGTCAAATCTACTACTTCAGCCGTTCCCGTACCGGTGACCGGATGACCGGTTACGACAACAACGACGACACCGGCAGCGTGGCCTGGGCCGGCGATACCTATTGGAAAATCGACGATCGTTGGGGCCTGCGCGGCGGCCTGCAGTACGACACCCGCCTGAACAGCGTCTCGCTGGGCAACGGCGTGGTGGAATACCGCCAGGACAGCGAGCGCGTGGTGCAGTTGAACTACCGTTACGCCACGCCGGAATATATCCAGACGGCGCTGAACACCCGGCAGGTTCCGGCCTTCCAGGACGGCATCTCGCAGGTGGGCATCACCGGTAGCTGGCCGATCGCCGATCGTTGGGCGGTGGTCGGGGCGTATTATTACGACACCCGCGCCAAACAATCCGCCGATCAGCTGGTGGGGCTGAAGTACAACACCTGCTGCTGGGCGGTGACGCTGGGCTATGAGCGCAAGATCACCGACTGGAACACCAGCAACAATACCAGCGTTTACGACAACAGAGTTTCGTTCAACGTCGAACTGCGCGGCCTGAGCAGCGATCATAGTCTCGGCTCCGCAGAAATGCTGCGCTCCGGCATTCTGCCGTATCAGCGCGCATTCTGACGCTTTGCAACACTTTGAAAACGAGAACTTTCACCCGCATTTGCGGATTACATAATGGGAAATGTATGAAGAACTGGAGAACGCTTATTCTCGGATTGGTGGTTTGCGCCAATGCCGCGTTCGCAGCACCCCAAGAAGTGGATAAAGTCGCCGCCGTCGTGGATAACGGCGTGGTACTCGAAAGCGACGTCAACGGTCTGTTGCAGTCAGTCAAGCTCAACGCCCAGCAGGCCGGCCAGCAACTGCCGGACGACAAGACGCTGCGTCATCAGATCATCGAACGCCTGATCATGGATAACATCCAGCTGCAGATGGCCAAGAAAATGGGCATCACCGTGTCCGATGCCGATCTGGACAAGGCGATCGCCAACATCGCCGCGCAGAACCGCATGAGCGTCGATCAGCTGCGCAGCCGCCTGTCGTACGAAGGGCTGAACTACAACACCTACCGCTCGCAGATCCGCAAAGAGATGCTGATCTCCGAAGTGCGTAACAACGAAGTGCGCCGCCGCGTCACCATCCTGCCGCAGGAAGTGGACGCGCTGGCCAAACAGGTGGGCGCGCAGAACGGCAGCGACACCGAAATGAACATCAGCCACATCCTGATCCCGCTGCCGGAAAACCCGTCGCAGCAGCAGGTCGATAAAGCCGAAGAGCTGGCCAAACGCCTGGTGGGTGAGATCAACAGCGGCGCCGACTTCGGCAAACTGGCGATCACCTACTCCGCCGATTCTCAGGCGCTGAAAGGCGGCAACATGGGCTGGGGCAAGCTGCAAGAGATCCCGACCCTGTTCGCTGAACGTCTGGTGAGCGCCAAGAAAGGCGACGTCGTCGGCCCAATCCGTTCCGGCGTCGGCTTCCACATCCTGAAAGTGAACGACATCCGCGGCGCGAGCCAGTCGGTGTCGGTCACCGAAGTGCACGCCCGTCACATCCTGCTGAAGCCTTCGGTGGTGCTGACTGACGATCAGGCGCGCGCCAAGCTGCAATCCGTGGCGGAAGCGATCAAGAGCGGCCGCGCCAAATTCGCCGACGAAGCCAAACAGCTGTCGCAAGATCCGGGTTCCGCCATGCAGGGCGGCGATCTGGGCTGGGCTTCCCCGGACATCTACGATCCGGCCTTCCGCGATGCGTTGCTGAAGCTGAGCAAGGGTGAAATCAGCGCGCCGGTCCACTCCTCCTTCGGTTGGCACCTGATCCAGCTGCTGGATACCCGCCAGGTGGATAAGACCGACGCTGCGCAAAAAGATCGCGCTTACCGCATGCTGTTCAACCGTAAGTTCGCCGAAGAAGCGCAGACCTGGATGCAGGAACAGCGCGCCCAGGCTTACGTGAAGATCCTCGATGGCAGCGATGCACAGCAATAAACGCGTCGTCATTACCCCCGGCGAACCCGCCGGGGTGGGGCCGGATTTGGTGGCAGCGCTGGCGCAACAGGATTGGCCTGTTGAGCTGGTGGTGTGCGCCGATCCGGCCCTGCTGCTTGAACGCGCCAAGCGTTTGGGCCTGCCGCTGACGCTGCGCGACTACCAACCGCAGCAACCGGCCGAGGCGCAACGCGCCGGCACGCTGACCGTGCTGCCGGTGTCGCTCGCTCAGCCGGTCACCGCCGGTGAACTGAACGTAGGCAACAGCGCCTACGTGGTGGAAACCCTGGCGCGCGCCTGCGACGGTTGCCTGAACGGCGAGTTTGCCGCCCTGATCACCGGCCCGGTGAACAAAGGCGTGATCAACGACGCCGGCGTGCCGTTTATCGGCCATACCGAATTCTTTGCCGATCGCAGCCGCTGCGATCGCGTGGTGATGATGCTCGCGACCGAAGAGCTGCGCGTGGCGCTGGCGACCACCCACCTGCCGCTGCTGGCGGTGCCGGGCGCCATCACGCAGCAGAGCCTGTTCGAAGTCATTCGCATTCTCGACCACGATCTGAAAACCAAATTTGGCATCGCCCAGCCGCACATTTACGTTTGCGGTCTGAACCCCCACGCCGGGGAAGACGGCCATATGGGGCGCGAAGAGATAGACACCATCATCCCGGCGCTCGACGCGCTGCGCGCTGACGGTATCCATCTTGTCGGCCCGCTGCCGGCGGACACCCTGTTCCAGCCCAAATATCTGCAAGATGCCGATGCGGTGCTGGCGATGTATCACGATCAGGGACTGCCGGTGCTAAAATACCAAGGGTTCGGCCGCGCGGTGAATATCACCCTCGGTTTGCCTTTCATACGCACCTCGGTCGACCACGGTACCGCTCTGGAACTGGCCGGCACCGGCACCGCCGATGTCGGCAGTTTCCAAACGGCCCTGAATCTCGCCATTAAAATGATAATTAATTGTAATGAATAACAGAGTCCACCAAGGGCACTTTGCCCGCAAACGCTTTGGACAAAACTTTTTAACCGATCAGTTTGTCATCGATAGCATTGTCTCCGCCATTCACCCACAGCCGGGCGAAGCGGTGGTTGAAATCGGCCCCGGCCTCGGCGCCTTGACCGAGCCGGTCGGCGCACGCATGGACCGCATGACGGTGATCGAACTGGACCGCGATCTGGCCACCCGGCTGGAGAACCACCCGCGCCTGAAAGACAAGCTGACCATCCACCAGCAGGACGCCATGACGGTGAATTTCGCCGAACTGGCCGAGGAAGCTGGCCAACCGCTGCGCGTATTTGGTAACCTGCCGTACAATATTTCGACGCCGCTGATGTTCCACCTTTTCAGCTATACTCAGGCAATCCGCGACATGCACTTTATGTTGCAAAAAGAGGTGGTCAACCGTCTGGTGGCCGGCCCAAACAGCAAGGCCTACGGGCGTTTGACCGTGATGGCGCAGTACTACTGCAACGTCATTCCGGTGCTGGAAGTGCCGCCGACCGCGTTCGCGCCGCCGCCGAAGGTCGATTCCGCCGTGGTGCGTCTGGTGCCGCACAGCGTGCTGCCGAACCCGGTGGGCGACGTGCACATGCTGAGCCGCATCACCACGCAGGCGTTCAACCAACGGCGGAAAACCATCCGCAACAGCCTGGGCGACCTGTTCACGCCGGAACAGCTGATGGAACTGGGCGTCGATCCTTCGCTCAGAGCAGAAAATATTTCTGTGGCGCAGTACTGCAAGCTGGCCAACTGGCTGTCAGCCAATCCGGCGCCGCAGCAATAAGGAGTTGTTGTCATGATTGATTCGCCCCGCGTGTGTATTCAGGTTCAGAGCATCTATGTGGAATCACAGTCGATCCCTGAAGAAGAGCGTTACGTCTTCGCCTATACCATCACCATCCGCAATCTGGGGCGGACCGACGTGCAACTGCTGGGCCGTTACTGGCTGATCACCAACAGCAACGGCCGCCAAACCGAAGTCCAGGGCGAAGGCGTGATCGGCGAACAGCCCGTCATTCCGCCCGGCGGAGAGTTTCAGTACACCAGCGGCGCCATTCTGGAAACGCCGCTGGGCACCATGGAAGGCCATTACGAAATGGTTGACCATCAGGGTCAGCCGTTCCGCACCGCTATTCCCGTGTTTCGCTTAGCCATTCCAACGCTGATCCATTAATTATGTCGACATACCTTATCGGCGACGTTCACGGCTGTTTCGATGAACTGAAGTCGCTGCTGGCTCAGGCTGCGTTCGATCCCGAGCGCGATCAACTGTGGCTGACCGGCGATCTGGTGGCGCGCGGCCCCGCCTCGCTGGACGTGCTGCGCTACGTGCGCTCGCTCGGTCCGGCGGTGCGCATGGTGCTGGGCAACCACGATCTGCACCTGCTGGCGGTTTACGCCGGCATCAGCCGCAACAAACCCAAAGATCGCATCACCCCGCTGCTGGAGGCGCCTGACGCCGACGAGCTGATCAACTGGCTGCGCCGCCAACCGGTGCTGCAGGTAGACGATGAGCAAAAGCTGGTGATGGCGCACGCCGGCATCACTCCGCAGTGGGATATCGACACCGCGAAAATGTGCGCGCGCGAAGTGGAAGCGGTATTGAGCAGCGACAGCTACCCGCTGTTCCTCGACGCCATGTACGGCGACATGCCGAACAACTGGGCGCCGGAGCTGAGCGGCCTGGCGCGCCTGCGTTTCAGCACCAATGCGCTCACGCGCATGCGCTACTGCTTCCCCAACGGCCAGCTCGACATGATCTGCAAAGATGCGCCGGGCAGCGCGCCGGCGCCGCTGAAGCCGTGGTTCGAACTGCCGCGCCTGGTCGACCCCGAATACACCATCATCTTCGGCCACTGGGCCTCGCTCGAAGGCAAGGGCACGCCGGAAGGCGTGATCGGGCTGGATACCGGCTGCTGCTGGGGCGGCGACTTGACGATGCTGCGCTGGGAAGACCGCCGTTACTTCACGCAGCCCGCCAATCGGGGCGAGGCGCCTGGTCACACCGGCAGATTAGCCGCATCCTGAAACGATAAAGGCGGCCCGGCGGCCGCCTTTGTTCGGTATTGCCGTCTTACGCCCCAATCACTCCGCCATCTTCACGCGTGATCATCAACACCGATGAACGCGGGCGCGGGCTGTTGTTCGGGAAGTGCGAATCGCCCTCTTCTCCCGGATGTTGTACGTTGACGAACATCGTCTTGTAGTCCGGGGTGAAAGTGATGCCGGTCAATTCGCAGGACTTCGGCCCCACCATGAAACGGCGGATCTCGCCGCTGACTGGATCGCCCACCAGCATCTGGTTGTTGCCCTGCCCGACGTAATCGCCCTTGTTGCTGTACTTGCCGTCGGTGAGGATCCACAGGCGGCCGGCGCGATCAAAGCCCAACCCGTCCGGGCTGTTGAAGGTGTTCTCCGCCGTGATATTCGGCGTGCCGCGGTTGACGCCTTCGGGGTGGGCGATCGGGTTGCCGCACAGCGCATAGATGTCCCAGGCGAAGACATCGGCGGTGGCGTCGCCGCCTTCGTCCCAGCGAATGATCTGGCCATAGATATTGTTCGGTCGCGGGTTGGCGGCGTTCAGCGGCATCCCTTCCTCACCGCGCTTGCTGTTGTTGGTCAGCGTACAGTATGCGCGGCCGTCATGCGGGTTCACCGCGATCCACTCCGGGCGATCCATTTTGGTGGCGCCGACCTGCTGCGCCGCCTTGCGGGCGAAGATCAGCACTTCGGCCTCGTCGCGGAAACCGTTCTCCGGCGTCAGGCCATTCTTGCCAAACTCAAGCGCAATCCAGCGCCCTTTGCCCTTCAACGGCGTGCCGGCCTCATCGCCGTCGAACTGCGCCACGTACAGCGTTCCCTCGTCCAGCAGCGTGCGATTGTTGGCCGGATTGGCGGCGTCGACCACGCCTTTGGAAACGTACTTATAGATATGTTCGCCGCGCTCGTCGTCGCCCATGTACACCACCAGACGGCCGTCTTTGGCCACGGTCACCGCCGCGTTTTCATGCTTGAAGCGGCCGAGCGCGGTGTGCTTGATGGGCGTCGAGCTCGGATTCAGCGGATCGATCTCGACGATCCAGCCGTGACGGTTGAATTCGTTGGGGTTCTTCGCCACATCGAAGCGCTCGTCATAGTCCGGCCAGTTGCGCTCCGGTTCGCTGACCTTCAGCGTGTAGCGCTTTTGTTCCGGCGTGGTTCGATAATCGGCCTGACGGGTGCCGAAATAGGTGTCGAAGTTTTCCTCGCAGGTCAGATAGGTCCCCCACGGCGTCTTGCCGTTGGCGCAGTTGCCGAAGGTGCCCAGCACCTTGCGGCCGCTCGGATCGGCGGCGGTCTGCAGCAGCGGGTGCCCGGCGGCCGGGCCGCTGAACTGCATTTCGCTGTTGGCGGTGATGCGGCGGTTATAGCGCGATGGGCGTTCCACCTCCCAGCGCTGGCCGTCGCCGACACGCTTGACCGCCACAATGGAGACACCGTGCGCCGCCTGTGACTTGCGCACCTCTTCCAGGCTGGTGGCTTTGGCGCCGCCGTGGGCGAACAGATACTGCTCGTTGACGTATTCGTTATTGATGGCCATCACGCCGTGATTGTCATCGATAGGGAAAAAGCTCATGCCGTCATTGTTATCGCCAAACTGTTTTTCCTGATCGGCGGCGCTGTTGTTGCCCTGCGGATCGAAGGCCGGCGCGCCGTCCACCAGCGGCTCACCCCAGGAGATCAGCACCTCCGCGCGGTAGCCCGGCGCGATGGTCACCTCGTCGGCGGTAGATGCGGCGATGCCCTGAAAGCCCAACAGCGTGTTCGGCGGCAGATCCTCGGCCAACGCCTCGGCGGAAACCGGCCAGATGCCGCCGCCGAGAAAGCCGGCCAGGCCGACGGCGCCGGCGCTGCCGAGCAGCAGCTTGCGGCGAGTGGGATCGATCAGGCGGTCGGCGTCTAATTGCTCAATTTGCTTGGTCATAACGTGGTTACCTTTTTAGTTATGGCGCCGCGGTCAAGATTCACCAGAGTTGCCGTGGCGCTCGGAGTTGGGCTTCATACTAATCAGGTAATGTGACGGAAAGGTTACAAATGACCGGCGCAAAAAGGCCGGGGGCGCAATTGCTTGCGCCCCCGGGAGAGTTGGCTAACGCGCTGAAATCAGCGGCGCTGCAGGATTTCGAAACAGTAGCTGTGCGAGTTCAGATTGTCGGCGTCGTGGAATTCGCTGAACGTGGTTTCCCACTCGTCCGGCTCGTAATCCGGGAAGTGGGTATCGCCGCCGACTTCGGCGTCGATGTGCGTCAGGTACAGACGGTCGGCGCGCGGCAGCAGCTGGGTATAGATACGCCCACCGCCGATCACCATCACTTCCTCCACGTCGCCCGCGGCGGCCAGCGCCTCATCCAGCGAGGTTACCCAGGTCACCCCGGCTTCGCTGCCCGGGCGGCTGCTCAAAACGATATTGTGGCGGCCCGGCAGCGGGCGGCCGATGGACTCGAAGGTCTTGCGGCCCATAATAACCGGCTTATTCAACGTGTTGCGTTTAAACCACGCAAGGTCCGCCGGCAGGTGCCACGGCATGGCGTTTTCCATGCCAATAACGCGATCCGCCGCCAAGGCAGCGATCAGGCTGATAATCATTGTTTAACCCTGTGTAGGCAGCAAAATTGGTGACACTATACGTAAAGGCCTGAGTGCCGTCGATAGGCTAATCAAGCAAGATGAATATATAAGATAGCTCTTATCAGCATATCTAATAACCAACGTTCTTCCGCCGGGAAATTTCACACGCCGGGGCGTTTGCGGTACAGCCACAGGCCCGGTAACGACAGGCCGATCGACAACGCGCCGACGATGAAACTGGCCTTGAGGAAGTTGGTGATCATGGTCTCCATCAGGGCTTCGCTGTAGCCCAGATGCGAGATCTCCACCACAGTTATCATCGCGGTATAGGCGGAAATGCCGGGGAACATCGGGATCACCGCCGCCACGGTGAACACCTTCGGATGCGCCAACAGCCAGCGCGACCAGTAGATGCCGATGATGCCAATCAGGATCGCCGCCAACAGCGAGGCCCACTCAATGTTCATGCCGGCATGCATCATCAGCATGCGCGAACCGCGCCCGATAGCCCCGAGCAATGCGCAATAGCGCAGCGCGCGCAACGGCACGTTAAACACCATGGCGAAGCCCAGCGCCGGCACCGCCGCCAACAGCATCTCCTGCAACAATGCCCACAGCAGATTCATGACCACCCCCGCAGATCCCACAACGACATCGCCATCACCACGCCGATACAGGTCGCCAGCGTCAGCAGGCTGGCCATCGCCCAGCGCGCCAGTCCGGTATTGACGTGCCCCTTGAACATGTCGGCCACCGCGTTGATCAGCGGGAAGCCCGGCACCAGCAGCAACACGCTGGCGGCCATCGCCACGCTCGAGGTGTCTTTAAACGCCGGCAGACGCAGCAGCAGTCCGGAGATCGACGTCGCGACAAATGCCGTCAGGCAAAAATTGATCAGCGGATTCATCTGGCGGGCGGTGAGGATCTGGCGCACCAGCATCGCCGCGCCGCTGGCGATAAAGGTCACCAGGAAGGCGTCGCCGCCGCCGCCGTTGAGCATGCTGAAGCACCCGCAGGACAGCCCTACCATCAATACCACCAGCCAGCGCGGGTAGCGCAGCGGCCGGATCCTTTCAAAGCGGCGCGCCACGTCGTGCGCATCCGCCAGGCGATGCTCGGCGAGGATCACGATATGCTGCACTTCGGTCACCACCTGCATATTGATGCCGCGATCGACGTTCTTGCGGGTGGTGGTCAGGCAGGCGCCATGGCTAAGAGTGGTCAACACCACCGCATTGGCGGAGATCGAGCTTTCCACGCTGTCCATCCCCAGCGCCAGCCCCAGGCGGGTCGACAGCTGTTCCACCACCGTGCTCTCGGCGCCGTGCTGCAACAGCAGCAGCGCGCATTGAATGCACAGTCGGGTGATTTCGCGTTGTTGCCGGTGCGGTTCCGGCCTGTCTGTGGCGGTAGTGGTAGTCTGCTGCATGGTGCTCCGTCGCTGGCGGGAGATGAATTATTATCATAGAGCCTAACAATACCTCATTGGGTTGATGCGCATCAGAGGAAGCGGCGTTATTATCGCCAGATTGCTGCCTTTTGCGCGAGACGTCTCCCATGCTTGAAACTTCGTTGTTCGTCGCCGGCATTGCCGCCCTCGGCATGCTCTCCCCCGGCCCGGATTTTTTCCTGGTGATCAAAAACGCCGCCCGCTACCCGCGGCTGGCCGCCATGATGACCGCCTTCGGCGTGATCTGCGGCGTCGCCACCCACATGTCCTACTGCGTCGCCGGGCTGGCGGTGGTGATCACCACCACGCCGTGGCTGTTCAACCTGCTGAAATACGCCGGGGCGGTCTATCTGGTGTGGATCGGCATCCAGGCGCTGCTGTCGCGCGGCGGCGGAAAAATGAACGTCAGCAATCTGCCGCAACAGCGGGTCAGCTTGAAGAGCGCCTTTTTGCAAGGCTACCTGTGCAACCTGCTGAACCCGAAAGCCACCCTGTTCTTCCTGGCGGTCTTCACCCAGGTGCTGCAGATCGATTCCGGTCTGGGGGACAAGCTGTGGTACGCGGGGATTATTCTCGGCCTGTCGGTCATCTGGTGGCCGCTGCTGGTGTTCCTGATCCAGAGCGGGCCGGTGCGCCGCGGGCTGGAAAAGACGCAGAAGATCGTCGACAAATTGCTGGGCGGCATGTTGATCGCCTTAGGCATCAAGGTCGCGCTGAGCTAAGCAAAAGGGGCGCCATCACGGCGCCCCTGCGGTTATCCTTTGGCTTCCACCACTTCATCCTCCGGCGCCTTGCCGTCGATGCTGCCGCGCCAGCCGGTCTGCTGCACCCGCGCCAAGCGATTCTGATCCTGCTCGATGGCCGCGCTGAGCATCTCCTTGGCCCGCTGCAGGCTGGCGATACGGAATTCAGTATCCTGGTAATTATCCAGCGTATCTTCCAGCATCTTCAGGTTATAGCGACGGAACGTGTCCGCTTTCTCGCGCGCCTCATAGGCGTCCAGCCCCAGCAACTCCAGCGTTTCACGGCCGACGCGCAGCGAGCTTTCGAAGGTTTCGCGCTCCGGTTTTTCCACCCCCAGTTGCCGCAGCTGATACCAGTGATCGACGTCGCGCGCCCGCGCCACCACTTTCAGATGCGGGAAGTGCTGTCTGGCCAGCTCGGTTAACGCCAGGCTGTCCTCCACATCGTCGATGGCGTTGATCAGCACCTTGGCGTGAGCGGCGCCGGCGGCCTCAAGCAGATCGGCGCGCGTGGCGTCGCCGTAGAACACCTTGGTGTCGAATTTACGCAGCGTTTCGATATGGTCCGGATCGTGATCCAATACCACGGTGTGCACGCCGTTGGCCAACAGTAAACGACCGGCGATCTGGCCGAAACGGCCGAAGCCGGCGATGATCACGCTGGCGTTCTCGTCATCAATGACGTCAGCCGGGCGATCCTCTTTCGGCGCATTTTTTTCCAGCTGCGCGGCGATCACCAACAGCAGCGGCGTGGCCGCCATCGACAGCGCCACCGCCAGCGTCAGCGACTTGGCCCATTCAACCGGCAAGACGCCGGCCAGCTGCGCGGCGCTGAAGATCACGAAGGCGAACTCACTGCCCTGCCCCAGCAGAATGGCGAACAGGCCGCGCTGGCGCTTCGGCACGCCGAGCAGCGGCCCAATCAGCCACAGCAATGCCGCCTTGATCAGCATAAAGCCCAGCAGCAGCGAGGCGATCAGCAACGGATGATGGAACAGCGTGCCGAAGTCGATCGACATGCCGACGCCGATGAAGAACAGCCCCAGCAGCAGTCCCTTGAACGGCTGAATATCGCTCTCCAGCGCGTGGCGGTATTCAGAGCTCGCCAACAGCACCCCGGCGAGGAACGCCCCCATCGCCATCGACAGCCCGGCCATCTCCAGCAGGATGCCGAAGCCGAACACCAGGAACAACGCCACGGCACTGAACACTTCGCGCATGCCCGAACGGGCGACGAAGTGCAGCAGCGGACGGGTGACGTAGCGGCCAAGCAACACCACCATCGTCAACGCGCCCACCACCTTGGCCGCCGACAGCATGAAAGCGCCCAGCGTGGTGGTGGCACCGCTGCTGGCCAACAGCGGGATCATCGCCACCAGCGGGATCGCCGCGATATCCTGGAACAGCAGCACCGCAAACGCGCTGCGGCCGATCGGCGACGGCGTCAGATTGCGTTCGCTCATCGCCTGCATGGCGATGGCGGTGGATGAGAGCGCCAGCGTCAGGCCAATCAGCAACGCCACCTTCCAGTTAAGGCCAAGGAAGTAACAGAAGGCGCTCAGCGCCAGGCCGCAGCCCACCATCTGAATGCTGCCGCCGCCGAACACCGAGGCGCGCAGCGTCCACAGCCGTTTGGGATCCAGCTCCAGGCCGATGATAAACAACATCAGCACCACGCCGATCTCGGCGAAGGTCAGGATAGACTCGGCGTCCGACACCAGCTTCAGCCCCCAGGGGCCAATGATGCAGCCGGCGATCAGGTAACCGAGCACCGAGCCCAGTCCCAAGCGCACCGCGATCGGCACAAACAGCGCCGCGGAGCCGAGATAGATCAGCCCCTCGATCATCATGTGGTGATTATCCATGGCTGGCCTCCCGGGTTTCCGCTTCGGCATGTTCCATCAGATAGTCGACCAGCCGCTGGCGGTAGGCTTCGCCGGCGGCGAGCAGCGCCGGCTCGTTGCAGGTAAAGGTATTGTGCACGGCGAAATAAGGCAGCCAGGTCATGCCGCAATAGATCGCCGTGGCCTGCAGCGGCTGCGCCAGCGCGGCGAAGTTGGGGAAATCGCCCAGCTCGAAGTGGTGCTCGTCGCCGCCGCTGGTCACCGCCCACAGGCAGTCTTTACCCACCAGCGCATTGCCGTCGTGGCCGTAGGCCCAGCCGTGCTCCAGCACTTTGTCGATCCACAGCTTCAACAACGGCGGGAAGCTGTACCACTGCATCGGATGTTGCAGCACCACCAGGTCGGCGCGCTCCACCGCCCGCTGCTCGGCGTTGATGTCGATATTGAAATCGGGGTACAGCTCATACAGCGAGCGCACCTCCACCTCGGGGAGATCCCTCACCGCCTGCAGCAGGCGGTGATTGGCATGCGAATGCCGGGGATACGGGTGAGCATAAATTATCAGAATCATTGTTATCGTCGTTCCTTCGTTCCTTGCCAATACACCAAGCATATACCAATCACACAGAGTGACAGTTTGCCCACTGATTGATAGCGGAAATTTTTAACGCCAGCCGACAAATTCGCTGAATAAAAAAGGGCGCTGCATCTGCAGCGCCCCTTACGTTGCGTTATCGCGCGGTTACTTGCCGATGCGCGCGTGCATTTCCTGCACCGACGTCACCTGCTCGGTCGGATCCGCTTTCAGCGCCATCGCGGTGGCGAAGCCGCCGTTCAGCGTGGTGTCGTAGTGCACCTTGTACTGCAGGGCGCTGCGGCGAATCAGCTTGGAGTCCTCAATCGCCTGGCGGCCTGCCGTGGTGTTGACGATGTAGGTGTACTCGCCGTTCTTGATACGGTCCTGAATGTGCGGACGCCCTTCGTGCACCTTGTTGACCAGGCGCGGGTTGATGCCCGCTTCGCCCAGCACCACCGCGGTGCCGTGGGTGGCGTCCAGCTCGAAGCCCTGCTTCAGCAGGCTGGCGGCCAAATCGACCACGCGGGCTTTATCGCCTTCGCGCACCGACAGCAGCGCGCGGCCCTGTTTCTTCATGCCCGAGTTGCTGCCCAACATCGCTTTGGAGAAGGCTTCCGCGAAGGTGCGGCCCACGCCCATCACTTCCCCGGTAGAGCGCATTTCCGGCCCCAGAATCGGGTCGACGCCCGGGAATTTGTTGAACGGCAGCACCACTTCTTTCACCGAATAGTACGGCGGGATGATCTCTTCGGTCACGCCCTGCTCGACCAGCGTTTTGCCCGCCATCACGCGCGCGGCCACTTTGGCCAGCGGCACGCCGGTCGCTTTGGACACGAACGGCACGGTGCGCGCGGCGCGCGGGTTGACTTCAATCAGGTAGACTTCGTTGTCTTTCACCGCGAACTGCACGTTCATCAGGCCGCGCACCTGCAGCTCGAACGCCAGTTTTTCCACCTGGCGACGCATCACGTCCTGAATTTCCTGGCTCAGGGTGTACGCCGGCAGCGAACACGCGGAGTCGCCGGAGTGCACGCCCGCCTGCTCGATGTGCTCCATGATGCCGCCAATCAGCACGCGTTCGCCGTCGCAGATGGCATCAACGTCCACTTCCACCGCATCGTCCAGGAAGCGATCGAGCAGCACCGGCGCATCGTTGGACACGCTGACCGCGGTCTGGAAGTAGCGGCGCAGGTCGGTTTCGTCGTAGACGATTTCCATCGCCCGGCCGCCCAACACGTAGGAAGGACGCACCACCAGCGGATAGCCGATGGCCGCCGCCTTCTCCACCGCCTGTTCGATGGCGGTGACGGTGGCGTTGGCCGGTTGCTTCAGGCCCAGACGGTTGACCGCCTGCTGGAAGCGCTCGCGGTCTTCGGCGCGGTCGATGGCGTCCGGACTGGTGCCGATAACCGGCACGCCTGCGGCTTCCAGCTCGCGCGCCAGCTTCAGCGGAGTCTGGCCGCCATACTGCACGATCACGCCTTTCGGCTTCTCGATGCGCACGATTTCCAGCACGTCTTCCAGCGTTACCGGCTCAAAGTACAGGCGGTCTGAGGTGTCGTAGTCGGTGGAGACGGTTTCCGGGTTACAGTTGACCATGATGGTCTCGTAGCCGTCTTCACGCAGCGCCAGCGAAGCGTGCACGCAGCAGTAGTCGAACTCGATGCCCTGGCCGATACGGTTCGGCCCGCCGCCCAACACCATCACTTTCGGCCGGTCGTTGGTCGGGTTGGATTCGCACTCTTCTTCATAGGTGGAGTACATGTAGGCGGTGTCGGTGGCGAATTCCGCCGCGCAGGTATCCACGCGCTTGTATACCGGATGCAGGCCGTAGCTGTGGCGCAGCTTGCGAATTTCGCTCTCGGCGACGCCGGCCAGCTTGGCCAGACGCGCATCGGCGAAGCCTTTGCGCTTCAACGTGCGCAGGAAGTCTTTGTTCAGGCCGTTGATGCCCGCCTCGGCCACCTGCTCTTCCAGGCGCACCAGCTCTTCAATCTGCACCAGGAACCAACGGTCGACGTTGGTCAGGTTGAAAACGCCGTCAACCGACAAACCGGCGCGGAAGGCGTCGGCGATGTACCAAATGCGGTCGGAACCGGCGTCTTTCAGCTCGCGGCGGATTTTGGTCAGCGCTTCCGGATCGTCCAGGCTCACTTTCGGATCGAAGCCGGTGGCGCCCACTTCCAGACCGCGCAGCGCTTTTTGCAGCGATTCCTGCTGGGTGCGGCCGATGGCCATCACTTCGCCGACCGACTTCATCTGGGTGGTCAAGCGATCGTTGGCGCCGGAGAACTTCTCGAAGTTGAAGCGCGGGATCTTGGTTACGACATAGTCGATGGACGGTTCGAACGACGCCGGGGTGCGGCCGCCGGTGATGTCGTTCATCAACTCATCGAGGGTATAGCCCACCGCCAGCTTGGCGGCGATCTTGGCAATTGGGAAGCCGGTGGCTTTCGACGCCAGCGCCGAAGAGCGCGACACGCGCGGGTTCATTTCGATAACGATCAGGCGGCCGGTTTTCGGGTTGACCGAGAACTGCACGTTGGAGCCGCCGGTTTCAACGCCGATCTCACGCAGCACCGCCATCGAGGCGTTGCGCATGATTTGGTATTCCTTGTCGGTCAGGGTCTGGGCCGGCGCGACGGTGATCGAGTCGCCGGTGTGGATGCCCATAGCGTCGAAGTTTTCGATGGAGCAGACGATGATGCAGTTGTCGTTCTTATCACGCACCACTTCCATCTCGTATTCTTTCCAACCGATCAGCGATTCATCGATCAGCAGCTCGTTGGTCGGCGACAGGTCCAGGCCGCGTTCGCAGATCTCTTCGAACTCTTCGCGGTTGTAGGCGATGCCGCCGCCGGTGCCGCCCATGGTAAAGGAAGGGCGGATGATGCACGGGAAGCCGACGTCAGCGGCTACCGCCAGCGCTTCTTCCATGGTGTGCGCGATGCCGGAACGCGCGGTATCCAGACCGATTTTCTTCATCGCCACATCGAAACGGCGACGGTCTTCGGCCTTGTCAATCGCATCGGCGGTGGCGCCGATCATGGTAACGCCGAACTCGGCCAGCACGCCCTGGCGCTCCAGCTCCAGCGCGCAGTTCAGCGCCGTCTGGCCGCCCATGGTCGGCAGCACCGCATCCGGGCGCTCTTTTTCGATGATCTTGCGCACCACTTCCCAGTGGATCGGCTCAATATAGGTCGCGTCGGCCATCTCCGGGTCGGTCATGATGGTCGCCGGGTTGGAGTTGACCAGAATGACGCGGTAACCCTCTTCGCGCAGCGCTTTACACGCCTGGGCGCCCGAGTAGTCGAACTCACACGCCTGGCCGATAACGATCGGACCCGCGCCGAGGATCAGGATGCTTTTTATGTCTGTACGTTTTGGCATTTTTTACTGCTCCTGATTATTTGGCGTTAGAACGGTAAGTCTCAATCAGTTCGATAAAGTGATCGAACAGCGGCGCAGCGTCGTGCGGGCCTGGGCTGGCTTCCGGGTGGCCCTGGAAGCTGAACGCCGCCTTGTCGGTGCGGTGAATGCCCTGCACCGTATGGTCGAACAGCGATTTGTGCGTCACGCGCAGGTTCGCCGGCAGGTTGTTTTCATCTACCGCAAAGCCGTGGTTCTGCGCGGTGATCATCACGGTGTTGTTGTCCAAATCCTTCACCGGGTGGTTGCCGCCGTGGTGGCCGAGCTTCATCTTCATGGTTTTCGCCCCGCTGGCCAGCGCCAGCAGCTGATGGCCCAGGCAGATGCCGAACACCGGAATGTCGGTTTCCAGGAACTGTTTGATGGCGGTGATGGCGTAGTCGCACGGCTCCGGGTCGCCCGGGCCGTTGGACAGGAAGATGCCGTCCGGATTCATTTTCAGCACGTCGTCGGCCGGGGTCTGCGCCGGCACCACAGTCAGGCGGCAGCCGCGATCCACCAGCATGCGCAGGATGTTGCGCTTGGCGCCGTAGTCGTAAGCCACCACGTGGAATGGCAGTTCCGCGGCGGTTTTGGCTTCGGGCAGGTCGCCTTCAAGCGTCCAACTGCCTTGCTGCCAGCTGTAGGCCTCTTGGGTGGTGACCTCTTTCGCCAGATCCATGCCCTTCAACCCCGGGAAACCTTGCGCCTTGGCCAGGGCCAGCGCGGCGTCCGGCGAATCGGCGGCGATGATGCAGCCGTTCTGGGCGCCCTTCTCGCGCAGCAGGCGGGTCAATTTGCGGGTATCGATATCGGCGATCGCCACGATGTTGTGACGCTTGAGGTAGTCGGACAGGCTTTCTTCGTTGCGGTAGTTGCTGGCGATCAGCGGGAGGTCGCGAATGACGAGGCCTTGGGCGTGTACTGCGGAGGATTCTTCGTCGGAAGCATTGGTGCCGACATTGCCGATATGAGGATAAGTAAGAGTAACGATCTGGCGGGAATAGGAAGGATCAGTGAGGATTTCTTGATAACCGGTCATCGACGTATTGAAGACCACTTCCCCCACTGCCGTTCCCTCTGCCCCGATGGCCCGACCGTGGAATTGGGTTCCGTCTTCCAGAACCAATAGCGCTGACTTTATCAAAACACCCTCCAAGGAATAATCAATCACAATATTTGCATATTAATTCAGATATCACGATCTAAATCAATGCAAAAACCGTCCGCGAGGCCAATTTTTGGCAAATTGGGCGCATTTTAATGATGAGTGCCTGGCTTGTCTACCCAAACTGCCGTTTTTTGTTTTATTTTTGCAGTTCTCGGCGCGCATGCGGCTTGAGCGCCGATAAAAACACAGAAAACCGGGGCTAGAAAACGGTTGCGGGGAAGAATGACGGAAAACGGCGCCGGAATGGGACAAAAAAGACGCTAAAAAAGCAGAGAGTGGAAAAAAAGGAGATGATTAGCAAAGTAAATATAGATAAATAACATCTTTGACAATGAAACAAAGCCAACATGATATTTATCATGTTAAAAAAAAGGACAATAAAATTATTGCCCGATTATCATAGCATTATGACCAATACAACCACATCACGATGGTATGCAAATCAATTATAACTGGTCCAAATTCAATACATCTCGCATATCAAACAAACCTTTATCCCGGTTATGCAGCCAGGAAGCCGCGCGCACCGCGCCGCTGGCGAAAGTCATGCGGCTGGAAGCCTTATGGGTGATTTCCACCCGTTCACCGATGTCGGCGAACATCGCGGTGTGCTCGCCGACGATGTCGCCGGCGCGAATGGTGGCAAAGCCGATGCTTTTCGGATCGCGTTCGCCGGTATGGCCTTCGCGCGCATAGACCGCACAGTTTTTCAGATCGCGCCCCAGCGCGCCGGCGATCGCTTCGCCCATGGCCAACGCCGTGCCCGACGGCGCATCCACTTTGTGGCGGTGGTGCGCCTCAACGATTTCGATGTCGGTGTAGTCGCCCATCACCTGCGCGGCCTTCTCCAGCAGTTTCAGCACCAGGTTGACGCCGACGCTGAAGTTGGCGGCGAACACGATGCCGATATGCTGCGCCGCAGCGCGGATCGCCTGCTTGCCGGCGTCATCGAAGCCGGTGGTGCCAATCACCATCGCCTTGTGGTGCGCCACGCAAAAATCCAGGTAGCTCCGGGTGCTTTCCGGGCGGGTGAAGTCGATCAAAATGTCGAACTCGCTCGCCACTTTCTCCAGGCTGTCGCTTACCTTAACGCCCAGCGCGCCAATGCCCGCCAGCTCGCCGGCGTCGACGCCGATCAGGCTTGAACCCGGGCGCGACAACGCCGCGCCCAACACCACGCCTTCCGCCTGCTGCACCGCCTGGATCAACTGACGGCCCATCCGGCCGCCGGCGCCCGCAATCGCAATGCGGATTTGTGAATCACTCATGCTTGCTCTCTTCTTGATTTGACGCCTATCCCATTAGGCTATCGATTCAGGGTAACTGCCCCGCTTCAGCGTCGCCAGAGGATTCATTTCATAATTAGAAAATTATGATATTCCCCCGCTTTTATCAGCGGCGCTGTCGTGAGATTAACATTCAACCGATTTGGCGGCCTGCGACGATTGTACATAATCATGCAGTTTCCATGGCAAAAAAATGCAGAAAAAAGGCGCCGAAAACGGCGCCTGGGGAAAGGATCACAGCGTGGTCAGGCGGTAATGGCGGCCACTTCGTTGGCGATTCCCGTCAGCGCATCGTGGCGGGCATAATCCTCACGCACCAGCGCTGCGCGTTGTCGATAGATCGGCTGCTGCAGAATGCGCGTCGCCGCCGCCAGGATCTTTTCAGGGCTCGGCGTGCTGGTGTGCAGGCTGATGCCGCAGCCGGCGGCGACCACGCGCGCGGCCGCCTCCAGTTTGTCTTCGCCCGTGCCGGCGACGATCAGCGGCACGCCGCTGTTCAGCGCATAGTTGATCGAGCCGTAACCGCCATTGGTGATCAGCAGCGCCGCCTCCGGCAGCCAGTGTTCGAAGGAGATGAACTCCCGCACTCTGGCATTGCCCGGCAGCGCGTCCATCAGGCCTTCCGTCGCCCTCCCGCCGGTGGTGGCCAACACCCGCACCGGCAGATGCGCCAGCGCTTGCAGCGTCGGCACGATCAGCTGATGCAGATCGACATTGGCCAGCGTGCCCTGAGACACGATCACCAGCGGCCGATCATCGTCTGCCCCCCACAGCGTTTCTTCCGCCGCCGGCTGGCCGCCGCTGCGCAGCGGGCCGACGAAGCGCACGCCGCTCGGCAGATCGTCACGCTCATATTCCAGCGCCGTGGTGGCCAACTGCAGGAAACGCTCGCAGCCGCCGATCAGCGCGTCGGTGAACGGGCGATTCAGCGGCCGCCCGCCCGCCTGCACCAGCGCGGCATCAAAGCTTTGCTGCACCTCATCAAGCAACACCCGCGTTTCTTCATCCACCAACTGCTCACGGGTCAGCGCCCGCGGCAGCAGCGCCGGCGGGATGCGCGGGCCATAGAAAATGGCGTCGCGCGAAGAATACGACAGCGGCGTGACGCCGATCCCGAACACCGGCGGCCGTTCGGCGGACTGCAACAGCGGCAGCACGCCGTAGAAGCAGTTCTCCACCATCAGCAGATCGGTCTTTTCGGCGGCGATGGCCGCACGCAACTGACGATCCAACAGTGGGATCGGCGCGGCGAAGAAGTCTTTCAGCGCCAGCGCCATCTGCGCGTTGCCCGGCGGCAGCGCGGCGCGCTCGGGGAAATGCTCCTCCAGGTGGCGATAGTCGAAGTCCACCTGCGCGTCGAACGGCACGAAGCTCGCCCCAGCCGCTTCGGCGCGTTCGCGGAACAGCGCGCCGGTCATCACTCGCACCTGATGCCCTTGGGCAATCAGGTGGCGAGCGATGGCTAACATCGGGTAGACGTGCCCCGGAGTGGCGACCGCCGCCATCAGTATCCTTGCCATAATGCTCCTTTTAAGCTTCTGCGTTGGCCGGCTTCAGCGCCAGATTGGCGCACACCGGATTGCTTTGAATATGCACGCGCTGCAAATGACGCGCGGAACGGGCGGTAAAGCCCTCACGGCCGTGCAGCAGCGAGAAGTTGTCCGCCACCACCACGTCGCCCTGTTGCCACTGATGGGCATAATAGTGACGCGGATCGTACAGATGCTGCTGCAGAGTGTGGTGGAACTGTTCCTGCTGTTGTTCCGGCACGCCGTGATATTCCAGCGCATGTTGATTGAGGAATTTTTTCCCTTCCGTCGGCGGTTCATTGTAGCGCATGATCAAGCCCCTGCCGTTCGGGTGCTGCACCACCAGCGGCGAACAGACTTCACCGCCGTAATGCACCACCTGCTTGATACGGTAGGTGATCGAGACCGACAGCCACTGATCCAGCAACGCTTCGTCCGCATTGGCCAGCAGCCGCGTGGTATCGACGAAGGTAGTGCACCCGCCTTCGTCCGGCGACGGCGCCGCCACGCAGTGGAACAGCTGGAATTCGGGAATAGTCGGCTTATACATGCCATCCCAATGCAGCGGGACGTAGCTGCTGTCGAAAATATGATCCTTGGCGTCCGGATGTTCCTTCACGTCCAGCACCGCGCCGAACGGCCACATCATGATCTCGCCCCACTGCTCGGCGTAGCGCGTCAGAACCTCCCCATCGCTGAAACCGGAGTCGAATCCGCGCAGCACCAGCAAGTGATGTTCCTGCGCCAGCGCCCGCAGCGCTGCCACCGGCAGTTCGCCGATCTTTTGCCCCGGATGCTGCGGCGTCAGGATCGCGCCAAACGGGGTATTCGGTTGAATATGGCAATTAAGCGGTTGGTTATTCATCGGTGATTCTCCTTGCATCGAATGTGCTGCTCACACGGCAACGTGCCGTCAAAAACGCGTCCGCCAGGATTTCGGGCGCAAAAGCCTGCAGCGGCCTCAGGCCATCTGCGGTTGTTCGATCAGGTAATGGCTCGGCGTGCCGCGGATCGCCACCAATTCGCCGTCCAGGCTCTGCGCGTCTTTACGCTTCATCAGCACGAACTGGCCGTTCACGTTGGCTGCCACGCCATGCCACGGCGTCAGCCAATCGTCTTTGGTCGGCATCATGTGGATGCCCATTTTCAGACTGTCGACCGGCTGCGGGTGAATCGACAGCCGGATCGCCGCCGGGAAATGCTGCGCCAGCAGATTGCCCCAGGCCCAGCTACGCTGGATCACTCCGCAGGCGCGCCGTTTGGCGTCTTTCTGCAGCGCGGCGTTGGAACCGCTGTAGCCCGGCAGTTGGCTGTCTTCATACAGGAAGCGCGTGATGGCGCGGTACAGCAAGAGGCCCTGTTCGTCCTGCATCAACTGCTGTTTGATCGCCTCTTCCGATTCGGCATAGCCCTCCACCAACAGTTGGCGCAGCAGATCGTAATCATCGGTATGTTCAGCCAGGCCTTTGACGTCGCCGAGGTTGAATACGCTGAGATGCGTCGCGCCCACTTCATGCAGCAGGTTTTCAATTTCGCGCTGATAGTGGTTGATCGCTTCGTCACTGACGCGGATCAGATCGCCGAACACGTGGCCATCTGAGCAGATAACGATATGCGCGCCCGGCGGGTAGTAGAGTTGAATGCGCTGGCATAGCGAGTTGAGGAAGATCAGCGACAGCCGCTCCGCCATGTCCGGCACCGCGCCGATCACCTTGTTGGTGTTGGGCGACTTGGTCGGGAAGGCCGGCAGCACGAATTCGATACGTTGCTCGTTTTCGATGAATGCCCGAATGCGCGGCAATTGCACCTGAGTGACCCGCCGTTCTTCTTCAGCGATCGAGGTGTCGTCGCCGGGGAAACGGCGGCGGTATTGCAATAATTCACGTAGGATCTTTAACGATATTTCTTCTTTCTGAGCGCTGTCCACAATGAGCTCCTGTTACGATGTGGTGCGGGAGTATTATTGATAAGCGCAATAAGATTTATCAAAAAGAGAAAAAATCTCTGCAAAATAATAATCAGCCCGTCGTTTATATGCTTCAGGCAATATAGAAGAGATGATGCTATATTATTAGCCCGTATAATTCACAATCTTGGTTAAGTTGTGCTTAACAAACTATGAGCAATATTTTAAAACGCATGGCCATTTTCTCAAAAGTGGTCGATTGCGGCGCATTCAGCATGGCGGCAAAAGAATTGGGCATGACGACCTCCGCCGTCAGCCAACATATTCGCCAACTGGAGGAGCATCTGGGCATTCAATTACTGTTGCGATCGACGCGTTCATTGAGTCTGACCGAAGCAGGATTGTGTTTTTATGAAGATTGCCTGCTGATGATCCACGCTGCCGAACGTGGCCAACAACGGATCGCCGCGCTGCGCGGAGAGCTGGTCGGCGAACTGCGCGTCGCCACTTCCACCGAATTCGCCACTCACTATCTGGTGCCGGCGTTGCAAAGCTTTCTCGACGAGCATCCTCGGCTCACGCTGCGGCTGGAGATCCACGATGAGAAGATAGACCTGATCGCGCAACGCATCGATCTGGCGATACGCGGCGGCGTGCTGGCCGATTCCAGCTACGTTTCCACGCGGTTGGCCCGCTGCCGCGAAGTGTTGTGCGCCTCACCGGCCTACCTGGCACACCACGGCGTGCCGGATTCGCCGCAGGCGCTGACCCATCACCATTGGGTCACCTTTACGCCGCTCGGCAACCCACAGTTTGTCCGTCTTATCCATCGCAACGGCGATGAACACCGTATGCGCATGACCGGGCGTTTGTTCACCAACAGCGGTATGGCGATGAAGGAGTTGGCGTTGACCGGCAAGGGCATCATTCGCAATTTCTTCGCCAATGTTGAACGTGAATTGCGCAGCGGCGAGCTGATTGAAATATTGCCCGATTGGCGCTTACCGGAAATTAATTGCTACGCCATTATGCCACGTAGGGAGATCCAGCCATTAAAAGTCAGACGATTGCTGGAACATATGAAACTCTATTTGCAGGAGAAGGGATTAACCGCCGTAGAACATATTCGGCAGGAATAGAATAAGAAACATCTGCAACATCCATTATTGTAATTATTGTAATCACTTTGCCAACACCGGGCCTATTTAGATTGCAGCCTAATGATATTCTTATTAATGACTTTTCGCCAGCCTATATAATTAACCACACCGACGTTATTTCAAATGCTCAGAATAAATTTGACTTTAGTTAGCAGAAAATTTGAATATGCATGGAGTGTTATTTTTTACGCGGCTCGCTTTCCAAAAAAAACGGGAAGCCTAAGCCCCCCGTTGTCATTCACTCACGCACCTCAGTCAATCTGACGGACGTCCACGCGCAGCTCTTTCGGCACTTCGAACACGATGTTCTCTTCGCGCCCGCTGATTTCATGCACGTCCAGGCCGCCCAGCGCTTTCAGGCGAGAGATCACCTCCTGCACCAGCACGTCCGGCGCCGAGGCGCCGGCGGTAACGCCGATATTGCGCGCTTCGCTCAGCCAGCTTTCCTGAATATCCGCCGCCGAATCGATCAGATAAGCCGGTTTGCCCACGCGCTGCGCCAGTTCGGCCAGACGGTTAGAGTTGGAAGAGTTCTTCGACCCCACCACCAGCACCACGTCCGCATCGCCGGCCAGGTTGCGCACCGCTTCCTGACGGTTGGTGGTGGCGTAGCAAATGTCATCCTTGCGCGGACCGATAATGCTCGGGAAGCGCTGACGCAGCGCATCGATCACGTCCGAGGTATCATCAACCGACAGCGTGGTCTGCGTCATGAAGCACAGGTTGTTTTCGTCTTTCACCTGCAGCTTCCACACGTCTTCCGGCGATTCGACCAGGTACATGCCGCCCTGCGGGTTGCTGTACTGGCCCATGGTGCCTTCCACCTCCGGGTGCCCGGCATGGCCGATCAGGATCGCTTCGGTGCCGCGGCGGCTGGCGCGCGCCACTTCCATATGCACCTTGGTCACCAGCGGACAGGTGGCGTCGAACAGCATGGTCAGATCGCGCGCCTTGGCTTCGGCGCGCACCGCCTGAGAAACGCCGTGCGCCGAGAAGATCAGGATAGAGCCGTCCGGCACTTCGGCGATCTCTTCGATAAACACCGCGCCGCGCTCACGCAGGCTGTCGACCACGTAGCGGTTGTGCACCACTTCATGTCGCACGTAGATCGGCGCGCCATATAGCTCCAGCGCGCGTTCCACGATGCTGATCGCACGATCAACCCCGGCGCAGAAGCCGCGCGGGTTAGCCAGCAATATTTGCATGCGTCTCCTCCTGCTGCGGATCGATCTCCAGCACTTCGATGTCGAAGGTCACCGGATGGCCCGCCAGCGGATGGTTGAAATCGACGGTGATTGAATCCTCCGCCACCGCGCGCACCACGCCCGGCATTTCGCTGCCGTCGATGGCGGTAAACAGCATGATGGTGCCCACGTCCGGCACGCCGGTTTCCGCGAAGTCGCGGCGCGAGAAGAACTGGACCAGATCCGGGTTCTCCGCGCCGAACGCCGCTTCCGGCTGCAGGGTAAAGGCGCGCTTGTCGCCAGCGCGCAGGCCGAGCAGTTGCTCTTCCAGCGGCGCCGACAGGCTGCCGTCACCCAGGCGGAACAGCGCCGGTTTGCCGCTGCTGCGGGTGGATTCGGCGGTCGAACCGTCTTCCAGTTTCAGCGTGAAGTGAACCAGCACCGCGCTGTCACTGATAACCTGAGCCGTCATATTACTCACCTTTACTCTTTGCGCCTTTGTTCGCCGGCGACAAGAAACCTTCCAGCACGATCATCGCCGCACCCACGCAAATAAAGCTGTCCGCCAGATTGAAGGTCGGGTAGTGCCAGTCACCGACGTAGAAGTCGATGAAATCGACCACAAAACCGTGCCACAGGCGATCGAACAGGTTGCCCAACGCCCCGCCGATGATGAAGGCGTAGGCGATGTTGTTCAGCTTCTGCTGCGCCGCGCTGCGGTACATCATCACCAGCAGCACCGCGACGATGGCGATGGCGATGCCGGCGAAGAACCAGCGCTGCCAACCGCCGTGATCGGCCAGGAAGCTGAACGCGGCGCCGTAGTTGCGCGCGTAAAACAGGTTGAACGACGGGATCAACGGCTGGGACTGGCCCAGCGTAAAGTTAGCGAGGATCCACTGCTTGCTGCCGAAATCCAGCGCCAGCACCGCCACTACAACCCACAGCCAACGCAGGCCGGTCGAACAAATTGGTTTACTCATCAGGCGCGAGTTCTCAGGCAAAGTTACGCTTCTCGCCGTCACCGGCGACGTTGCTCACACAGCGGCCGCAGATGTCTGCGTGCTCCGCCACCAGGCCGATATCGGTGGTGTAATGCCAGCAGCGCGGGCACTTCTCACCTGGCGCCGTGCTGAAGGCGATTTTCAGCCCTTTCAGCAGCTCGGAAGCCTGCGCGTCGGCCGGCGCATCCGCCAAAGGCGCAACGCTTGCCGCAGAGGTCAGCAGCACAAAGCGCAGCTCATCCTGCAGGCTATTCAGACGCGCCGCCAACTCGCTGTCGGCATACAGCGTCACCGCCGCTTCCAGCGAACCGCCGAGGCGTTTGTCGGCACGCGCCTGCTCCAGCACCTTGTTCACTTCGCCGCGCACTTTCAGCAGCTCAGCCCAGAAAGCGTCGTTCATCGACTCGCCTTCCGCCAGCCCGAACAGGCCGTCGTACCACTCTTCAGTGAACACGTACTGCGCGCGTTTGCCCGGCATGAAGCCCCAGATCTCGTCTGCGGTGAACGACATGATCGGCGCCATCCAGCGCACCAGCGCTTCGACGATGTGATACAGCGCGGTCTGGCAGCTGCGGCGGGCGACGCTGTCGCTCTTCGCGGTGTACTGACGATCCTTGATGATATCCAGGTAGAAGGAGCCCATCTCGACCGAACAGAACTGCATCAGGCGCTGCACCACTTCGTGGAAATCGTAGTTGGCGTAAGCCTGCTCGATATCCCGCTGCGCCGCCAGCGCGCGGCCGACCGCCCAGCGATCCAGCACCACCATGTCTTCCGGCGCCACGCAATCGGTGCTCGGCTCGAACCCGTTCAGGTTGGCCAGCAGGAAGCGCGCGGTGTTGCGGATGCGGCGATAAGAGTCGGCGGAGCGCTTGAGGATCTCGTCGGACACCGCGATCTCGCCGGTGTAATCGGTCGACGCCACCCACAGACGCAGAATGTCGCCGCCCAGCTTGTTCATCACGTCCTGCGGGCTGACGGTGTTGCCGATCGATTTGGACATCTTGCGTCCCTGACCGTCGACGGTGAAGCCGTGGGTCAGCACTTCCTTGTACGGCGCCTTGCCCTTCATCGCGGTGGAAATCATCAGCGATGACATGAACCAGCCGCGGTGTTGGTCGGAGCCTTCCAGATACATGTCGGCGCCGTGGCCGTTGAATTCAGGACGCACGTCGACAACCGAGGCGTGGGTGGAACCGGAATCGAACCACACGTCCAGCGTATCCGGCACTTTCACGTAGTCGGCGGCTTCCGCGCCGAGGATGTCGGCCGCGTCCAGATCCCACCAGGCCTGAATGCCGTCTTGCTCGACGCGTTTGGCCACTTCTTCCATCAGCTCAACGCTGCGCGGGTGCAGCTGCTCGGTCTCTTTATGCACGAACAGCGACATCGGCACGCCCCAGGTGCGCTGACGCGAGATGCACCAGTCCGGGCGGTTGGCGACCATCATTTCGATGCGCGCCTGGCCCCAATCCGGGATCCACTGCACGCCCTTGATCTCTTCCAGCGACTGCTGACGCAGGCCTTTCTGATCCATGCTGATGAACCATTGCGGCGTAGCGCGGAAGATGATCGGCGTCTTGTGGCGCCAGCAGCACGGATAGCTGTGCAGGAACTTCTCGACGTGCAGCAGCGCGCCTTTGTCACGCAGCAGATCGACGATCAGATCGTTGGCCTTGAAGACGAACTTGCCGTCCAGCAGCGGGTAGGTGCCGGTCAGGTAGCAGCCGTTCGGCCCTACCGGGTTGGCCACTTCCAGGCCGTATTTCTGGCCGATCACGAAGTCGTCCGGGCCGTGGCCTGGCGCGGTGTGCACCGCACCGGTACCGGCGTCCAGCGTCACGTGCTCGCCGAGGATCGCCGGCACGTCGAAGTCCATGAACGGGTGTTTGAAGCGCAGCAGCTCCAGATCGGCGCCTTTGCAGCTGCCCAGCACCGTCCACTCGGTGATGCCGGCGCGTTTCATCACGCTTTCCACCAGTTCGGCCGCCAGGATCAGGCACTGGCCGTCAACCTGCACCAACTGATAGGTGAAGTCCGGGTGCAGCGAGATCGCGCGGTTGGCCGGCAGGGTCCACGGAGTGGTGGTCCAGATAACCAGGGAGATGGCGCCGCTGAAGTGGCTCACGCCGAACTTGGCCGCCACGGCAGCCGCGTCGGCCGCATGGAAGCTCACGTCGATCGACGGCGAAGTCTTGTCGTAGTACTCCACTTCCGCTTCCGCCAGCGACGAGCCGCAGTCGGTGCACCAGTGAACCGGCTTGGCGCCTTTCAGCAGGTGGCCGTTGCTGATGATCTTGCCCAGCGCGCGGATGATGTTGGCTTCGGTTTTGAAGTCCATCGTCAGGTACGGACGATCCCAGTCGCCCAACACGCCCAGGCGGATGAAGTCCTTCTTCTGGCCTTCAACCTGCTCGGCCGCGTACTCGCGGCACTTCTGGCGGAACTCGGCCGCCGTCAGCTTCTCGCCCGGCTTGCCGTACAGTTGCTCAACCTTCAGTTCGATCGGCAGGCCGTGGCAATCCCAACCCGGCACATAAGGCGAGTCGAAGCCGGCCATCCCTTTCGACTTGATGATAATGTCTTTGAGAATCTTGTTAACCGAGTGACCAATGTGAATGCTGCCGTTCGCATACGGAGGGCCGTCATGCAAAATGAAGGTTTTTTTGCCCTTTTTGGCAGTACGAATAATCCCGTACAGATCCTGTTCATACCAACGTTGCAGCATGCCAGGTTCGCGCTTGGCGAGATCGCCGCGCATCGGGAACCCTGTTTCCGGCAAGTTCAGGGTATTCTTGTAGTCACTCATGAGATTCTCGTTTCCGTTTTCGGCTATTTACCCGTCACACTTCAAGCTGCATCTTTGTCGGCCGCCCTTTCTCACCCGAATCACTTGCCTGTGCAAGCTCATCGGGGTTCGCGCGGTTGCCGCCGCGATGCAACTCGAATTGTTTAGGGTAAACGATTAAACCAGTGTTTTTAACCCGAAGAACTTCCGGGCCGTCACCACATCATTGGCGATTTGCTGCTTCAGGGCATCCAGCGAAGCAAACCGCTGTTCATTGCGCAATTTTGCGCGGAGCACCACCTCAATATGGCGCCCGTAAAGATCCATTGTGACATCCAGCAGATGCACTTCCAGCTGCTGGCGCACGCCGGCGACGGTCGGGCGCGTGCCGATATTGGCCACGCCCGGCAGCGGCTTCGGCCCCAGGCCATACACTTCCACCGCATACACTCCTTTCACCGGCGCCACCAGACGCTTGAGCGGCAGATTGGCGGTCGGGAAGCCGATGGTGCGCCCCAGCTCGTCACCGTGCACCACGCGCCCGGAAATGCTGTACGGGTGGCCCAGCAGGGTCTCCGCCAACGGCAGATCGTCCTCGCTCAGCGCGGTGCGGATCGCGGTGCTGCTGATGCGCCGCTCGCCTTCGCGGAAGGTCGGGGTGCTGACCACATCGAAGCCGTACTCTTTTCCGGCCTGCTGCAATAGCGGAAAATCGCCCTGACGCCCGGCGCCAAAGCGAAAATCATCCCCCACCATCAGGAATTTGACGCCCAGTTTTTCCACCAGCAGCTCGGCGACGAACGCCTGCGCGGTGTTGGCGGCGAAACGCGGATCGAACTTGACGCACAGCAGGTAATCGACGCCCGCCTGCGCCAGATAGTTGGCCTTGTCGCGCAGGCGCGTCAAGCGGGCCGGCGCCTTGTCTGCGGCGAACATCTCCAGCGGCTGCGGCTCAAAGATCATGACCATCACCGGCAGCCCGAGGCGTTGCCCTTGTTGCTTCAACTGCTCCAGCAGCGCCTGATGACCGCGGTGTACGCCGTCGAAGTTGCCGATGGTGAGCACGCAACCATGGTGGCGCGCCCGGATATTGTGAATGCCGCGAATTAGCTCCATAGCTGGCTCAAAACAGTGGAAATCGGCGGATTATACCTTGTACAGCCGGTAAGGTTAACCCGCGATTGGTGCCTTTATGTAATAGACATACCATACCGGAGATAATCTGCGCGTGAAACGGCTTCGCCGCAGTTTATCCGGCGTTGCCGGGGCGATTCTCGACCGCGGCCAACGGCTTGCGCCCGCCGCGGCAAAACATTGGCGAATTTTCTCGCGAAACACTGTATTCCCAAGAGCGAAGCTGGTAAAATCCTGCGCCATCACAACGTAGCGAGTGCCGCCTGTACAAACGGCGCTTATTTGCACAAATCCATTGACAAACGAAGGCTAAAAGGGCATATTCCTCGGCCTTTGAATTGTCCTCAATAGAATATATTTGGGAGTTGGACCTTGGCTAATATCAAATCAGCTAAGAAACGCGCCGTACAGTCTGAGAAACGCCGCAAGCATAACGCAAGCCGTCGCTCAATGGTGCGTACCTTCATCAAGAAGGTAGACGCAGCTATCGCAGCTGGCGACAAAGAAGCAGCACAAAATGCATTCCTGGTAATGCAACCACTGGTGGACCGTCAGGCAGCTAAAGGCCTGATCCACAAAAACAAAGCAGCGCGTCATAAGTCAAACCTGACTGCACGCATCAACGCAATGCAATAAGCATTTCGTTATCTGCTTGATAAAAAAACCGGCTCAGGCCGGTTTTTTTACGTCCTGCGTTCAGTGAACCGCTAGCAGGAAAACAGCGCCGAGAAGTCTTTGTTGCAGACGCGTTGCACCGCCGGATGCTGGATCATGCGCTCGGCGAAGATGATGTAATACTCCTCCTGCACGCTGTCGATACGCCCAATCTCCACCACGTTGTCATCGTTGTAGGTATCCTGCGCATACAGCGTCGGCGCCACGAAGATCGCATTGTGGTACATGCCGAAGGCCTTCATCAGCGCCGCATCGTCGAACTCGCCCAGAATTTCCACCTGAATGCCCTGCGTATTGAACCAGTTGAGCAGCTTGCGCCCCAACATCGAACGGCGGCCGGGGATCAGCAGCTTGCGCTGCTCCAGACAAGCCGGGAACGGCAGGTCCGGCGCCGGTTGGCGACAGAAAAAGCTGATGCCGCACTCGCCCAGCTTCAGCGAGAACAGCCCTTCCTGCTGGCTGGAGTCCACCGGGCAATCCGAGAGGATCATATCCAGCTTGTGCTGGCTAAGCTGCTCCAGCAGCATCTCGTGCGTCGATTCAAAGCAACGCAGGTGGATCTGCTCGTTGTCCACCACCACCGCCGTTTCCAATACCTGGCTGACCAGCCGCTTCGACAGCGCATCCGCTACGCCGACGTCGAACAGCAGGTTGGACTCTTTGCGGTAGTTGACGATATCCAGCATTTCCTGGCTGAGCATAAACATCTTGTCGGCATAGCGGAACACCAACTGCCCCAGCTCCGAAGGCACCAACCCGCGCCCCTGGCGTTTGAACAGCTTGCCGTCCAACCGCTCTTCCAGCGCTTTGATCTGGCCGGTGATGGTCTGCGGCGTCAGAAACAACGCTTCGGCGGCACCAACCACGGAACCGGCCTTGCAGACCTGCCAGAAATAGTAAAGGTGATTAAAGTTGATATGCGACATCCTCACGAGCGGCTCTCCTTAACAACGTTTCGCAGCGGCAAACGGTGTGCCGTGACGAGCGACAAACTTCCTTTCCCTGCTTCAGACAACGTATAACCCCATTAGTCCCAACGAAGAACGGCCGAAGCTGCACATATTTTATACCGTACAGCTCCGACCAGCCATTTTATTATGTGCCTTTACCGGGCACATTCAGGATTAACGCACGCGCGGCAACGCCAGACGCAGCAATCCATACCCTACCACCGCCGCAGTGGTGGAGCCCAACAGGATCCCCAGGCGGGAATAAGTGCTGAGCGCCGCATCTGCATCGCCAAACGCCAGCGAGGCGATAAAAATCGACATGGTGAAACCAATGCCGCAGAGCACCGAAACGGCAAACACCTGTTTGAAGCCGATGCCTTCAGGCAAACGGGCGATGCCCATTTTCACCGCCAGCAGGCTGAAGAGGAAAATCCCCAGCGGCTTGCCGATAAACAGCCCAGCCGCAATCCCGACCGGCAGCAGCGACGTTAACCCTTCCAGCGATACGCCCTGCAAAGAGACCCCGGCGTTGGCGAAAGCGAACAGCGGCAGGATCATAAACGCGACCCAAGGGTGCAACTCATGCTCCAGCGTTTCCGACGGCGATGGCCCCTTTTTGACGTTCAACGGGATCATAAAGCCGACGATCACCCCGGCCAGCGTCGCATGCACCCCAGACTTGAGGATCGCCACCCACAACACCAGGCCGACCATCATGTACAGCGAGGTTTTACCCACGCCGCGCCAGTTCATCACCGCCAGCAGCGCCGTCGCCGCCGCCGCCACGCCCAGCGCCACCATCGACACTTCGTGGGTGTAGAACAGTGCGATGATGATAATCACGCCCAGGTCGTCGATGATCGCCAACGCCAGCAGGAACACTTTCAGGCTGGTCGGCACGCGGTTGCCCAGCAGCGCCATTACGCCAAGCGCGAAGGCGATATCGGTCGCAGCCGGGATCGCCCAACCCTGGCGGGTGACGTCATCCGCGCCGTTGAACAGCAGGTAAATCAGCGCCGGCGCCAGCATGCCGCCCAGCGCGGCGATCGCCGGAAACACCGCCTTATCGCGCCCGGACAGCGAGCCTTGCATCAGCTCGCGCTTGACCTCCAGCCCCACCACCAAGAAGAAGATGGCCATCAGGCCATCGTTGATCCACAGCAGCAGCGGCTTGGCGATCTCCAGCGAAGCAATCTTCACCATCACCGGCAGGTTAAGGAATGCCTGATAGATCCCCTGCGCCGGGGTGTTGGCCATGATCAGGGCGACGATCGCCGCCGCGATCAGAATGATACCGCCCGCGGCTTCCTGACGTAAAAATTGACGAATGATGTTGGTCACAGTACGTCTCTCCAAATCTGTGCAGGACGTAGCGCCCTGCGAACCACAGTCATGAAGTGAGTATAGAGGGCGTTTTAGTTCGAAAAAATAAGTTTATAAATGCTAAATAACTCGGAAAAACCGATAAAAAGCACGAATAAGTCACACTTATATTATGGAATTTGCGGTTTGGCGCGCAAATAAAAACCCCGGAACAGAAGTCCGGGGTTCGTACATAAACCAAAAGAAACAGTAGGTTAGCGAGTCAGATCGTCAAAGAACTTTTTCACCCCGTCGAAGAAGCTCTTCGAACGCGGGCTGTTCTTGTCGCCGGACGGGCCACCCAGGCTCTCTTCCAGCTCACGCAGCAGCTGCTTCTGCTTGTCGTTCAGATTGACCGGGGTTTCCACCACCACGCGGCACAGCAGGTCGCCCTGGCTGCCGCCGCGCACCGATTTCACGCCCTTGCCGCGCATGCGGAACAGCTTGCCGGTTTGGGTCTCCGAAGGCACCTTCAGTTTCACCCGGCCGTCCAGCGTCGGCACTTCAATCTCGCCGCCCAGCGCCGCCATGGCGAAGTTGATCGGCACTTCACAGTACAGGTTGTTGCCTTCACGCTCGAAGATCGGGTGCGCCTTCACCTGCACCTGAACGTACAGATCGCCCGCCGGTGCGCCGTGTTCGCCGGCTTCACCTTCACCCGCCAGGCGGATGCGGTCGCCGGTATCGACGCCGGCCGGAATTTTCACCGACAGCGTCTTGGATTTTTCTACCCGGCCGTGGCCGTGGCACTTGTTGCACGGATCTTTGATAATCTGACCGCGGCCATGGCAGTGCGGACACGCCTGTTGCACGGTGAAGAAGCCCTGACGCATCTGCACCTGGCCCTGACCGTGACAGGTTGGACAGGTCACCGGCGAGCTGCCCGGTTTGGCGCCGCTGCCGTGGCAGACGTCGCACTCTTCCAGCGTCGGGATGCGGATCTCTTTGGTGACGCCACGTACCGCTTCCTCGAGGGTCAGCTCCATGTTATAGCGCAGATCGGAACCGCGGCTGGCGCGCTGACGGCGGCCTCCGCCGAAGATGTCGCCAAACACGTCGCCAAAGATATCGCTGAAGTCGGCGCCGCCGCCAAAGCCGCCGCCGCCCATGCCGCCCTGTTCAAAGGCCGCGTGCCCATACTGGTCGTAGGCCGCGCGTTTCTGGTCGTCGGTCAGAACTTCGTAAGCTTCTTTAACTTCTTTAAACTTGGTTTCGGCGTCTTGTTCCTGGTTGCGGTCAGGATGGTATTTCATCGCCAGGCGTTTATACGCCTTTTTGATCTCACGTTCATCCGCCGTCTTGCTGACGCCGAGAATCTCGTAATAGTCTTTCTTCGCCATTCTTTCGCTTACCCTTAACATGCGTGCACGGGCGCAGAGTTGCCTCGACGCCCGTGCTGGTTTCCGGGAACGACACCTCGGCCGCCCCGTGCCCGCTTAAGGGCGATTATTTTTTGTCTTTAACTTCTTCGAACTCGGCGTCAACCACGTCGTCGTCTTTCTGCGCCGCGTTGTCCGCGCCGGCGTCAGCACCCTGCTGAGCCTGCTGCGCCTGAGCCATTTCCAGCAGTTTGCCGGAAACCTGCACCAGCGCCTGAGTCTTCGCTTCGATCTCGGCTTTATCTTCGCCTTTCACCGCCGCTTCCAGATCCTTCAGCGCCGCTTCAATCGCCGTTTTGTCTTCCGCCGGCAGTTTGTCGCCCGCTTCTTCCAGCTGCTTGCGAGTGCCGTGGATCAGGTGATCCGCCTGGTTACGCGTCTGTACCAGCTCTTCGAACTTGCGGTCAGCTTCAGCGTTCAGCTCGGCGTCGCGCACCATTTTCTGGATTTCGTCTTCGTTCAGGCCAGAAGATGCCTTGATGGTGATCTTCTGCTCACGACCGGTGTTCTTGTCTTTGGCAGACACGTGCAGGATGCCGTCGGCATCGATATCGAAGGTCACTTCGATCTGCGCCATGCCGCGCGGCGCCGCCTGGATGCCGTCCAGGTTGAACTGGCCCAGAGATTTGTTATCGCTGGCGCGCTTACGCTCACCCTGCAGCACGTGGATGGTTACCGCAGACTGGTTGTCTTCAGCGGTAGAGAACACCTGGCTGTGCTTGGTCGGGATCGTGGTGTTTTTGGTGATCAGCGGCGTCATCACGCTGCCCATGGTTTCGATACCCAGCGACAGCGGGGTCACGTCCAGCAGCAGAACGTCCTTCACATCACCGGCCAACACGCCGCCCTGTACCGCAGCGCCCACGGCAACCGCTTCGTCCGGGTTCACGTCTTTACGCGGTTCTTTGCCGAAGAAGTCTGCGACTTTCTTCTGCACCATTGGCATACGGGTTTGGCCGCCCACCAGGATCACGTCCTGAATGTCGGAAACCGACAGGCCTGCGTCTTTCAGCGCCACTTTCAGCGGTTCGATAGAGCGCGCAACCAGATCTTCAACCAGCGACTCGAGTTTGGCGCGAGTCACTTTGATGTTCATGTGTTTTGGACCGGTCGCGTCTGCGGTGATGTACGGCAGGTTAACGTCGGTCTGCTGAGCGGAAGACAGTTCAATCTTCGCTTTCTCAGCGGCTTCTTTCAGACGCTGCATCGCCAGCGGATCGTTGCGCAGATCGATACCCTGATCTTTCTTGAACTCTTCCACCAGGTAGTTGATCAGACGGCTGTCGAAGTCTTCGCCACCCAGGTGGGTGTCACCGTTGGTCGCCAGCACTTCAAAGGTTTTTTCGCCGTCAACGTCGTCGATTTCGATGATGGAGATATCGAAAGTACCGCCGCCCAGGTCATAAACCGCGATGGTGCGGTTGCCGACTTCTTTGTCCAGGCCGTAGGCCAGAGCCGCCGCAGTCGGTTCGTTGATGATGCGTTTGACTTCCAGACCCGCGATGCGGCCGGCGTCTTTGGTCGCCTGACGCTGGGCGTCGTTGAAGTAAGCCGGTACGGTGATAACCGCTTCAGTTACCGGTTCGCCCAGGTAATCTTCCGCCGTTTTCTTCATTTTTTTCAGCACTTCCGCAGAGATCTGCGGCGGAGCCATTTTCTGGCCTTTCACTTCCAGCCAGGCGTCGCCGTTGTCGGCTTCGACGATTTTGTACGGCATGATCGCTTTGTCGCGCTGCGCTTCTTCATCCTGGAAGCGGCGACCGATCAGGCGCTTGATGGCGAACAGGGTGTTTTCAGGGTTGGTCACTGCCTGACGCTTAGCCGGCTGGCCAACCAGAGTTTCACCGTCCTGGGTATATGCGATAATAGAAGGAGTGGTGCGGTCGCCCTCGGCGTTTTCCAGCACGCGTGCCTTGGCACCATCCATAATTGCTACGCAAGAGTTGGTAGTACCCAGGTCGATACCAATAATTTTGCCCATCTAAACGTCTCCACTAAAAAATTCATAATCAGTCAGGTTGCTAACCTATATGCGGGCGATTTTTTGCTTTTCAACTGCCCGATATCTCAGTGCGACCCGCGGTTAGCAGCTGCGGTTGCAAATAAGATGGGGCCATCCAGTCCGGCATCAAGGGGCAAGGCGAAAAAAATTTCTTTTTTTATCGTCATTCAGATCATTGTTTCCGGCTGCGGGGATCATTATGATGCGCGCGCTCTGGTGGAAAACTTCGATTTTTTGGCCATTCAGACCATTTATGATTTTACTTCGCTGTTTCCGTTAATTTTCTGTTATCGCAGAGGACTTATGCACACCAACAAGTTGGCGAATCCCGGCCCTCTCGGCCTGATGGGCTTCGGGATGACCACCGTCTTGCTGAACCTGCACAACGCGGGCTTTTTCCCACTGAACTCCGCCATCATCAGCATGGGGATTTTCTTCGGTGGCCTGGCCCAGATCCTGGCCGGTCTGCTGGAGTACAAGAAGGGCAACACCTTCGGCATGACCGCCTTCACCGCCTACGGCAGCTTCTGGCTGAGCCTGGTCGGCCTGCTGCTGCTGCCGCGTCTGGGCCTGGCTGAAGCCACCGAGGCGCACGTGCTGGGCATCTACCTGGCGCTGTGGGGCGTCTTCACCCTGTTCATGTTCTTCGGCACCCTGGGCGCCAACCGCGTGCTGCAGTTCGTGTTCGCCAGCCTGACGCTGCTGTTCGCCCTGCTGGCCGTCGGCAACATCACCGGCAACCACGCGCTGCTGACCTTCGCCGGTTATGAGGGCATCATCTGCGGCGCCAGCGCCATCTACCTGGCGATGGCAGAAGTGCTCAACGAGCAATACGGCCGCACCGTGCTGCCGATTGGCGAACCGGCCCCGGCCCGCGTCGCGGCCTCACCGGTCGCGGCGTAATCGCCCTCCCCTGACGAAAAAGCCCTGCACTGCAGGGCTTTTTTTTTAGCTGTAGGAGTCGGCTCGCCGCTCCCCGGCTTCGCTGTTCAGGTCGCGATGCAGGTAGACGCCGAGCAGCAGCCCGAGGAGCGACAGCGCCAACACATAGTAAGCGGGCGCTAACGGGGTTAATTTCATGATCAGCGTCACAAAAATAGGGGTTAAACCGCCAAAAATAGCGTACGAGACGTTATATGAGAACGAGATGCCGGTAAACCGCACTTCCGCCGGGAAGGCCCGCACCATCACATACGGCACGGCCCCCACCACGCCTACGCTGAAGCCCACCAGCGCATAGCAGGCGAATAGCATTTCCGGGCGCACGCCCACCGTTTGATAGAACAGCCAGCTGCAGCCGGCCAGCAGCACACTGCCGACTACCAGCGTTTTGCTGGCGCCGAAGCGATCGGCCGACAAACCGGCGACGATGCAGCCGGCGATCAGCATGATGGTGGCGATGCTGTTGGCCTGCAGCGTCAAAGCCGGCGCAATGGCGAACTGTTTTTGCAGATAGGTCGGGGTCATCAGGATCACCACCACGATGCCGGCGGAGAGCAGCCAGGTCAGCAGCATCGACACCGCCACTTCCCGTTTGTGGTTGATCACCACCGATTTCAGCGGCAGCTCTTCGGCCAGCGCTTTACGCGCCTGCATCTCGATAAAGATCGGCGTCTCCTGCAGCCAACGGCGCAAGTACATCGCCACCAGGCCGAACATGCCGCCCAACAGGAAAGGAATGCGCCAGCCGCCGCCGGCGATGCTCTGCGGGCTGAGCGTGGTGTTGATCACCGTCGCCACCACCGAGCCCAACAAGATGCCCACCGTCAGCCCGGCGGTCAGCGTGCCGCAGGCGAAGCCGATGCGCCGGCGCGGCACGTGTTCGGCGACGAAGACCCAGGCGCCCGGCACCTCACCGCCGATCGCCGCGCCCTGCAGCACGCGCATCAGCAGCAGCAGTAGCGGCGCGGCGATGCCGATGCTGGCGTAGGTCGGCAGCAGACCCATCGCCAGCGTCGGCAACGCCATCAGCAGAATGCTCAGGGTAAACATCTTTTTGCGGCCGACCAGATCGCCGAAGTGCGCCATCACGATGCCGCCCAGCGGGCGGGCTAGATAGCCGGCGGCGAAGATGCCGAAGGTTTGCACCAGCCGCAGCCACTCCGGCATGTCCGCCGGGAAGAACAGATCGCCGACCACGGCGGCGAAGAACACGAAGATGATGAAGTCGTAAAACTCCAGCGCGCCGCCCAACGCGGCCAACGTCAGCGTTTTGTAGTCTTGCCGGTTCAGCCGGCGATTATTGTCGTGAGGCATAGGGCACCGTCGGTAAAGGCTGTAAAAATAAAAGCCGCAGGCTTTCTGTAAAAGAATCCTTACTATAACGGCAAATTATTTTCACACCAGACGGGCTGAAGCCGATCTCGCAGAACGCTGAAATTTAGAGGTTTATCTCGCGACGCGCGCTCTTTGGCCGAAATGCTGCTACCACCGCGGCGTGCGTTTCGACGTAAGGCCCGTCAAGCAGTTGAATGCAATAAGGCACGCTGGCGAAGATGCCATGCACCACCGCATTGCCCTGCTCATCCTTTACCCCTTCCAGCGTTTCCTTGATCGACTTCGGTTGGCCGGGCAAGTTGATGATCAGCGCCTGTTTGCGGATCGCCCCCACCTGGCGAGAAAGAATTGCCGTTGGCACATAGTGTAGGCTGATCTGACGCATTTGCTCGCCGAAGCCGGGCATCACGCGATCGGCGATCGCCAGCGTGGCGTCGGGGGTGACGTCGCGGCGCGCCGGCCCGGTGCCGCCGGTGGTCAGCACCAGATGGCAGCCCATTTCGTCCACCAGCTCGCACAGCGTTTGTTCAATTTGCGTCTGCTCATCGGGGATCAGCCGGGTTTCCAGCTTGAAGGGCGTCGCCAGCGCGCCGGCCAACCACTCCTCCAGCGCCGGAATGCCTTTATCCTGGTAAACGCCGCCGGAAGCGCGGTCGGAAACGGAAACCAAACCAATACGTAAAATATCCATGCGTAACCTCTACAGCCTGATGGGGTCCGAACGGGTTCGTCTCCCGTTCTGTTGTCATTGCCGAGAGTATAAGGGCTTCCCCCGCCGGCGGGAGCGTCGGGCATAAAAAAAGGTGGCCTGAGCCACCTTTTTACTGCGCGATCTGCGGGAATTACAGCAGGTCGGCGATCATTTTTTCCAGTTTACCCTGGTCTACGGCGAACTTGCGGATGCCGTCGGTCAGTTTTTCAACCGCCATCGGATCCTGGTTGTGCTGCCAGTAGAACTCAGGTTCGGTCAGTGCGGCAGGACGCGCCTTCACTTCACCGGTGTAAGACAGTTTACGCTCCAGCGCGCCTTCGCTCTCCGCCAGCTCTTTCAGCAGCGCAGGCGCGATGGTCAGGCGGTCACAGCCGGCCAGTTCGATGATTTCGCCGACGTTGCGGAAGCTGGCGCCCATCACCACGGTGTTGTAACCGTGCTGTTTGTAGTACTGGTAAATTTCGGTCACGGAGATCACGCCCGGATCTTCGTGCGGAGCGAACTCTTTCTTGTCGCCGTTAGCTTTGTACCAGTCGAGGATACGGCCGACGAACGGCGAGATCAGGTAAACGCCGGCTTCGGCGCAGGCGCGAGCCTGAGCGAAGGAGAACAGCAGCGTCAGGTTACAGTTGATGCCTTCTTTCTCCAGCTGCTCCGCCGCGCGGATGCCCTGCCAGGTCGAGGCCAGTTTAATCAGAATGCGATCGTTGCTGATGCCGGCTTCGTTGTACAGCTTGATCAGGCGCTTGGCCTTGGCCACGCTGGCAACGGTGTCGTAAGACAGGCGTGCATCCACTTCGGTGGAGATGCGGCCCGGAACCAGTTTGAGGATCTCCAGACCGATGTTGACCGCCAGCTTGTCGGCGGCGTCGGCGATCTGCTGCTCGCGATCGCTGCTCTGGCCGCGCGCCCAGGCAATGGCTTCGTCAATCAGTTTGCGGTATTCAGGAATTTGGGCTGCATTGAGGATCAGCGAAGGGTTGGTTGTGGCGTCCTGCGGTTGATACAGCTTCATTGCCGCGATATCACCCGTATCTGCAACCACTGTAGTCAGCTGGCGCAGGGAAGTTAATTTGTCGGTCATGTTGGCATTATCTCATCGTTTGTGCATGAACTTTTGGCATTGTTCAACCATGCCCTGCCCTGATAATAACATGCGCCAAGCCCGGTGCAAGGCTGGAAAACCGCGGCGCGCAAGCATCTGTTTTATCCTTGGGCGAGCAACCGTTTACGCCGATATCTTTCGCCATAACCGAGCGGATGGAAAGGCAATAACGTGCTATCGCCCGAATAAATTATGTTAAATTCGAAAAAATTGATGCAATTCGTCCGCTAATCTGCGAAAAATCTTAATCGACTGACGCCGGACAGATTCCAGCTAAGCTCTTGTAAAAAATAGGCCAATGTTTTTCACCTGCGGTGGATGCTGCAAGGTGCGCATGACATTTCGATAAGAGGAGGGATCCCTTGACGGACCTGATGAATTTTATAAACAACATTTTGTGGGGGTCAGTGCTGATTTATCTGCTGCTCGGCACCGGCATTTACTTCACGTTGCGTACCCGCTTTATCCAGCTTCGCCACTTCAGCCACATGTTCTCGGTGTTGAAAAACAGCAATAAAAGCGACAGCGCCGGCATCTCCTCTTTCCAGGCGCTGTGCACCACGCTGGCGGCGCGCGTCGGCACCGGCAACCTGACCGGCGTCGCCATCGCCCTGACCGCCGGCGGCCCCGGCGCCATCTTCTGGATGTGGGTGGTGGCGTTTATCGGCATGGCCACCTCATTTGTGGAAAGCTCGCTGGCTCAGCTCTATAAAACCAAAGACGACAACGGCAACTACCGCGGTGGCCCGGCCTATTACATGGAAAAAGGCCTCGGCATGCGCTGGATGGGCGTGCTGTTCTCGATCTTCCTGATCATCGCGTTCGGTCTGGTGTTCAACGCCGTGCAGGCCAACTCCATCGCGCAAGCCTCCGCCGTCGCCTTCCATTTGCAACCGCTGCACGTCGGCATCGGTCTGGTGCTGCTGAGCGGCGTGGTGATCTTCGGCGGCATCCGTTCCATCGCCAAAGTGGCCGAACTGGTGGTGCCGCTGATGGCGGGCGCCTACCTGCTGCTGGCTCTCTGGGTGATTGGCCATAACATCGAACACATGCCGGCGATCCTGGCGCTGATCTTCAAAAGCGCCTTCGGCCTGCAGGAAGCCGCAGCCGGCGCCGTCGGTTACGGCATCTCCCAGGCGATGACCCAGGGCGTGCAGCGTGGCCTGTTCTCCAACGAAGCCGGCATGGGCTCGGCGCCCAACGCGGCGGCGTCCGCCTCGCCTTATCCGCCGCATCCGGCTTCGCAGGGCTACGTGCAAATGCTCGGGGTGTTTATCGATACCATCGTCATCTGCAGCGCCACCGCGGCGATCATCCTCTCTTCCGGCATACTCGATCAGCCGACCGACAGCATCAGCGGCATCGATCTGACGCAGCGCGCGCTGTCGACCGCCGTCGGCAGCTGGGGGGCACCGTTCGTCGCCATCGCCATCTTCTTCTTCGCCTTCACCTCGATCATCGCCAACTATGCCTATGCCGAGAGCAACCTGGTGTTCCTCGAACACAATCATCCGGGCGGCCTGTTGATTTTCCGCTGTGTGGCGCTGGGCATGGTGATGTTCGGCGCGCTGGCGGAGCTGCCGCTGGTGTGGAAAATGGCGGATACCTCCATGGCGCTAATGGCGATCACCAACCTGACGGCGATCCTGCTGCTGTCGCGGGTGGCGCTGAAACTGGCCGACGACTACCATCGCCAGCGCCGCCTGGGCAAGCTACCAACCTTCGACGCCACCCGATTCCCGGAGCTGAAATCGCAGCTGGAGCCGGGCGTGTGGGACGATCAAAAGCCGCCGCGCTGAGTTTTCCGGGGCGCGTGCGATGCGCGCCCCGCCTATTGGACCGATTGCCGCTTTTTCCTGCGCTTTTTGCTACAGTACCCGCACTTGGATAAACAGGATCTGGCCATGCTCGTTATTATTTCCCCTGCAAAAACGCTCGATTACGACAGCCCGCTGGCGACAAAACGCTTCACGCAACCCGAACTGCTGGACAAGTCTCAGCGGCTTATCAACATTTGCCGCAAGCTGACGCCGGCGCAAATCGCCAGCCTGATGAGCATCAGCGACAAGCTGGCCGGCCTGAACGCCGCGCGCTTTAGCGAGTGGCAGCCGGCATTTACCCCGGACAACGCCCGTCAGGCGTTGCTGGCGTTCAAGGGCGACGTTTACACCGGCCTGCAGGCGCAGGATTTCAGCGAAGCCGATTTCGACTTCGCCCAACAGCATCTGCGCATGCTGTCCGGCCTGTATGGGGTGCTGCGCCCGCTCGATCTGATGATGCCGTATCGGCTGGAGATGGGCATCAAGCTGGAAAACCCGAAGGGCAAAGATCTGTACAGCTTCTGGGGCGGTCAGATCACCAAAAAGCTCAACGAAGCGCTGGAGCAACAGGGCGATGACGTGGTGGTCAACCTGGCGTCCGACGAGTATTTCAAAGCGGTGAAGCCGGCCAAACTGCACGGCGCGCTGATCAAACCGGTGTTCCTCGACGAGAAGAACGGCAAATACAAGGTCATCAGTTTCTACGCCAAGAAAGCGCGCGGGTTGATGAGCCGCTTTATCATCAAGAATCGCCTGACGCGCAGCGAGCAGTTGGCGGACTTCAACTTGGAAGGCTACGCCTTCGACGAAGCCGCCTCGCAGGGCAATGAACTGGTGTTCAAGCGCCCGGAGCAGGCATAAAAAAAAGCCGTCGCAAGACGGCTTTTCGCATTCTAACCTGCCGAATTTCAGGCCGGAAGTGCCATCAGGAACGTGCGCAGCTCGCCGAAACTGGCCGGCAGCGTGTGCGACAACAGCGGCAGATCGGCCCGCAACGCCAGCGCTTTCGGCAACGGCAGTTCCTGGCCGAGGATCGCCTCCACGCTCTCTTTAAACTTGGCCGGATGCGCGGTGCCAAGGAACAGACCAAACTCCCCTTCCTGCAATTGGTCACGCAGCGCACGGTAGGCAATGGCCGCGTGCGGTTCGGAGACATAGCCCAACTCGGCCAGCTCACGCATCGTGTCTTTGGTGGTCTCGTCGCTGACCGCCGCGTGGCCCAGCTCTTTCAACTGCCAGACCTTGCGACGGAACAGCTCTTCCACGCGCGGCCAGTTGTTCGGCTGGCTGACGTCCATGGCGTTGGACAGCGTCGCGACCGTGGCGTGCGGCTGCCACTGGCCGCTGGTCAGGAAGCGCGGCACGGTGTCGTTGGCATTGGTGGCGGCGATGAAGCGCTTCACCGGCAGACCCAGCGACTTGGCCAGCAGCCCGGCGGTCAGATCGCCGAAGTTGCCGCTCGGCACCGAAATCACCAGCTGATTGCGCGCTTCCTGCGGCAGCTGCGCCACCGCTTCGAAGTAGTAACAGATCTGCGCCAGCAAACGGCTGATGTTGATCGAGTTGGCCGAGTTCAGGTGCAGCGCATCTTTCAATTCCTGATCGTCAAACGCCTGCTTCACCAGCGCCTGACAGGCGTCGAAGTCGCCGTCGATCGCCACGGTGTGAATGTTGCCGCCCAGGGTGCAGAACAGTTTCTCCTGCAACGGGCTGATTTTGCCCTGCGGGTAGAGGATCACCACCCGGACGTTTTTCAGGCCGTAGAAGGCGTGCGCCACGGCGGCGCCGGTGTCGCCGGAGGTGGCGGTCAAAATGGTCACCGGCTGATCGCCGGCCACTTCCGCCAGCATCTGCGCCATAAAGCGGCCGCCAAAGTCTTTGAACGCCAGCGTCGGGCCGTGGAACAGCTCCAGGCAGGAGACGTCTTCCGTCACTTTCGCCACCGGCGCCGGGAACTCAAAGGCGGCCTGTACGCGTTTCTTCAGCGCCGCTTCCGGCACCTCTTCGCCGATAAAGGCCGACAGAATACGGCTGCTGCGGGTGACAAAGTCCTGCTCCAGCAGGTGGTCGATCTCGGTCAGTTCGAACGCAGGCAGCTCCAGCGGGAAGAACAGCCCCTGCTGCTTGCCCAGGCCTTGTTTGATCGCCTGCGCGAAGCTGACCTGCTCGTTGTGATCCTTAAGGTTGTACAGTTTCATGCGTTATCCCAGTAGTCGAGCGCCTGCGGTATCCAGACGGCAAATATGAACAAAACCTTCGTCGTTTTGCAGATAGTGTTGTTGCAGCCAGGCGGCCATGCGCTGCGCGGTGGCGCCGTCATTGCAGACGGCGAACAGCGTCGGGCCGGAGCCGGAGATGCCGCAGGCCAACGCGCCTATGTCCTGCGCCGCCTTGCGCGCTTCGGCGAAGCCCGGCAGCAGCCGGGTGCGGTACGGCTCGGCGATCACGTCCTGCATCAATTTGGCGGCCAACTGCGGCTGCCGGGTATGGCAGGCATGAATAAAGCCGGCCAGATAGCGGCCGTGGCTGATGCAATCCTGACGACGGTATTGCGCGGGTAAAATGGCGCGCGCTTCGGCGGTGGAGACCTTGATGCCCGGATAGGCCATGACCCACAGCCAATCGTCGAAGCACGGCACCTCCTGGCTGATAATGCCTTCTTCTTCCAGCATCAGCTGCAGGCCGCCCAGATAGCAGGGCGCCACGTTGTCATAATGCACGCTGCCGGAAATGCGGCCTTCCAGCTCGCCCATCAGGCCGAGCAGCGTCGTCTTATCCAGCGGGCGATCGCAAAATTCGTTCATCGCCATTAGCCCGGCCACCACCGAACAAGCGCTGGAGCCCAGCCCCGATCCGATCGGCATGTTCTTTTCCAGCCGCATCGCCACCGGCACTTCGCGGCCGATCTCCTGGCAGAAACGCTCCCAGCATTGATAAACGATGTTCTCTTTCGGCTCGGCCGGCAGCTTGCTGACGAAGCGCCCGGCATTCTGCAAACTGAACGTCTCGGCGGCTTCCACGCTGACGCAGTCGCCCAGCAGCGTGCCGTCGATCGGCGAAACCGCCGCGCCCAGCACATCGAAACCGACGCTGACGTTACCGATCGAGGCCGGTGCATACACCTTAACCATATTAAACTCCCAACTTCCATGACAGTGTGCGCAGCAGATCGGCGAACACGCCCGCTGCGGTCACATCGTTACCGGCGCCGTAGCCGCGCAGCACCAGCGGCAGCGGCTGATAATAACGGCTGTAGAAGGCCAGCGCGTTCTCGCCGTTCTTCACTTTATACAACGGATCGTTGCCGTCCACCGCCTCGATGCGCACCTTACATCGCCCTTCGTCGATCAGACCGACATAGCGCAGCACCTTGCCTTGCTCGGCGGCATTGGCCACGTTGCGCGCGAACTCTTTATCCAGTTCCGGCAGCCGCGCCAGGAAATGGTCCACGTCGCCCGACGCGTCGAAGGACGGCGGCAGCACCGGCTCGACCTCGATATCGCTCAGCTCCAGCTTGTAACCGGCCTCGCGCGCCAGGATCAGCAGCTTGCGCGCCACGTCCATACCGGACAGATCGTCGCGCGGATCCGGCTCGGTGTAGCCATTGGCCCTGGCCTGCAGGGTCGCCGCCGACAGCGACAGCCCTTCGTCCAGCTTGCCGAAGATAAAGGACAGCGAGCCGGACAGGATGCCGGAGAAGCGCACCAGCTCATCGCCGGCGTTCAGCAGGTTTTGCAGGTTCTCAATCACCGGCAAACCGGCGCCGACGTTGGTGTCGTACAGGAACTTGCGGTGCGAACCGGCGGCGGCGGCGCGCAGTTGCTGATAATAGTTCATCGACGAGGTGTTGGCCTTTTTGTTCGGCGTTACCACATGGAAGCCGTCCGCCAGGAAGTCCACGTATTGATCGGCCACCGCCTGGCTGGAGGTACAGTCGACGATCACCGGGTTCAGCAGGTGATACTCCTTCACCAAACGAATCAGGCGGCCGAGATTGAACGGCTCCTGCGCGCCGGCCAGCTCGTCGCGCCAGCTGTCCAACGCGATGCCATGCACGTTGGTCAGCATCACGCGCGAGTTGGCGATGCCGCACACCCGCAGATCGATATGTTTTTGTTTCAGCCACGGCTGCTGGCGGTAGATCTGCTCGATCAGCGCCCCGCCGACGCCGCCGACGCCGATGACGAACACTTCGATCACCTGATCGGTGTTGAACAACATCTGGTGGCTGACGCGCACGCCGGTGGTAGCGGAGTCATTGCTGACCACCACCGAGATTGAACGTTCGGAAGAGCCCTGGGCGATGGCGACGATATTGATGTTGGCGCGCGCCAACGCGGAGAAGAAGCGCGCGGAAATGCCACGCAGGGTGCGCATGCCGTCGCCGACCACCGAGATGATCGCCAGGCGCTCCATGACGTCCAGCGGATCCAGCACGCCATCTTTCAATTCCAGATAGAACTCCTCCTCCAGCGCACGGCGGGCGCGCTGCAGTTCGCCCTGCGGCACGCAGAAGCTGATGCTGTATTCGGAAGAGGATTGGGTGATCAGCACCACCGAAATGCCGGCGCGTGACATCACGGCGAACACCCGCGCGGCCATGCCGACCATGCCTTTCATGCCCGGGCCGGAGACGTTGATCATCGCCATATTGTTCAGGTTGGTGATGCCTTTCACCGGCATTGCGTCATCGGTGCTGTCTTTGCCGATCAGCGTGCCGGGGGCTTGCGGGTTAGAGGTGTTTTTTATCAGGCATGGGATTTGGAACTGGGCAATCGGCGTGATGGTGCGAGGGTGCAACACTTTGGCGCCGAAATAGGAAAGCTCCATCGCCTCCTGGTACGACATCGATTTCAGCAGCCTGGCGTCCGGCACGGTGCGCGGATCGCAGGTATACACGCCGTCGACGTCGGTCCAGATTTCGCAACAGTCGGCGCGCAGGCAGGCGGCCAGCACCGCGGCGGAATAGTCGGAGCCGTTGCGGCCCAGCACCACCAGCTCCCCCTTGTCGTTACCGGCGGTGAAACCGGCCATCAGCACGATGTGGTCGGCCGGGATCGCCGCTGCGGCGATGCGCAGCGTGGACTCGGCGATATCCACGGTAGACTCCAGGTAGTGGCCCTGCGCCAGCAGTTTCTCCACCGGGTTGATCACCGTGACCGGGTAGCCCTTGGCGCGGAACACCCCTTCCATGATGGCGATGGAGAGTTTTTCGCCGCGGCAGATGATCGCCGCGTTCACGCTGTCCGGGCACTGCCCCAGCAGCGAGACGCCGTGCAACACCTGTTTGAGCTGCGCGAATTCCTGATCGACCACGCCTTTCAGGCGATCGTATTCAAAGCCCGGCAGCGCCTGCGCCAGCCCGCTCAGCAGGTCGGCAAAGATCCGCTCGGCGTCGCTGATATTCGGCAGAATGTCCTGGCCCGCCACCGTTTTGTCGATCATCGCCACCAGATGGTTGGTGATCTTTGCGGGGGCGGACAAGACCGTGGCTACCTGCCCTTGACGCGCATTACTCTCCATGATGTCGGCGACGCGCAGAAAACGTTCTGCATTCGCCACCGAGGTTCCGCCAAATTTCAGCACTCGCATGTGTGATCTCTCCGAATTTAAGCCGAAAAAAAAGCCCGCACTGATTAGGTGCGGGCTTTTTTCTGTGTTTCCTGTGCGCGTCAGCCCGCCCCGTTACCTGTGGTATCGGTGGTGGTAATAATTGTGGTTTTCAGGCTGATGTTGCGCATGTTGTCTGTCTGTCTCATGAAATACTCTGTCCCCTCTATTGGTTAAAGCAATCGCTATCCCAAGTCAAACTATTTCTTTTTTTTGCTTATTTTCCGTTCAGCGGCGGTAATGCGCGATGCAACAGGTGAAAAGCAAAATGACAGAACAAAAAAACAACTTAAAGCCGATTTACTAGTGGATCACGCTGGGTAACCGTCTGATGGAGCCGCTATCACTTGGCGAGTTTTTTTTCGATGTCGTGCAGCAGCGTATGCAGCATCGCCGTATCTCGCTGTTGCAGCGCGCCGAGACGCTGGTGCAGCCAGTCGCGCAATTTTTGGTCATCGCCGACATCCAATGCGCTCAACAAGGCATCGGCGCGGCGGCGCAGCGCCTTAAGCTGCCCTTCCGACGCCGCCGTTTCCTGTGGCGTATTGACACCCATCAGGCTCGCCAGCTGGTAGCAGTACACCATCACCGCCTGGCCCAGGTTAAGCGACGGATAGTCCGCCTGCATCGGCACGCCGGTCAGCAAGTCCGCCAACGCCAGCTCTTCGTTGGTCAAGCCGGAATCTTCGCGGCCGAACACCAGCGCGGCCTGGCCGACCCACTGCTTACGCTCGCTCAGCTGTTCCAGCAGTTCGGGCGGCGTACAGTAGTAGTGAAAGCGCGCGCGGCTGCGGGCGGTGGTGGCGACGGTAAAATCCACGCCCGCCAGCGCCTGCTCTAGCGTGGCGAACGTTTGCACGCCGTCGAGGATCTCGCCGGCACCGTGCGCCACCCAGCGCGCCGCCGGCTGCAGGTGCGCCTCGCTGTCGACGATGCGCAACGACGTGAAGCCCATGGTTTTCATCGCGCGCGCCGCCGCGCCGACATTTTCCGGCCGCGCCGGAGCCACTAAAACAATATGAAGCTGCATCACTCTTCCACCGAAGGCGGGCCTGCGTTTTTAACGATGGCGCAGCGCCCGCTTATATTTACAATTAAGTAACAATAAACGCGTTAATAGCAACAAACAAGATTAAACGGCTCGTTGAGCTAATAAACCCATCGTAATAGTCATTATTCGCGCTTATGTTTTACTGTGTTTATTTATCAATAAGTTAAAACAACACGATGATCAATAAGCGAATAATTGTATCCTATCGGGCCGGATAATGCTGAATCGTTCACAGAATTTGAGGTTCTGTGACTTAAACTGGCATTTCTGTAAGTGTTTTTCACAAATCTGTTAACGTGCTACAATTGAATTTGATATATGTCAACAAAGCGTAGTTTTGTTGGGTGATGAATTCGGCACGCGCTGTTATATTGCTGTTAATGGGGTTAGGATATGCGCCGTTTCGGCACCCCAGGGGTTGTAGGGAACAGCATCCCCACCAGGCTAGCGATCTTGTTGACATGAGATGGAAAGTGCATCAAGAACGAGTTTACGTACTTTAGTCATTTGCTGAGAGGGAACGTGGCGCTATCTCTGCCCTCCTCTAAGAAAACAAAGACTTCTGTACTTCCGATTTTCTATTTTGTTGGCAATTTTAGGTAGCAAATATGCAGACCCCGCACATTCTGATTGTCGAAGACGAGTTAGTCACTCGTAACACCCTGAAGAGCATTTTCGAGGCGGAAGGCTACATTGTTCATGAAGCCAATGATGGTGCAGAGATGCACAATATCCTGTCTGAAAATGATATCAATCTGGTCATCATGGACATCAACCTGCCAGGCAAAAACGGCCTGCTGTTGGCGCGCGAACTGCGTGAACAGGCCAGCGTCGCCTTGATGTTCCTGACCGGTCGCGATAACGAAGTGGACAAAATCCTCGGCCTGGAAATTGGCGCCGACGATTACATCACCAAGCCGTTCAACCCGCGTGAGCTGACCATCCGCGCGCGCAACCTGCTGTCGCGCACCATGAACCTGGGCAGCCTGGGCGAAGAGCGCCGCCTGGTCGAGAGCTACAAGTTCAACGGGTGGGAGCTGGACATCAACAGCCGTTCTTTGATCAGCCCGGCCGGCGAACAATACAAGCTGCCGCGCAGCGAATTCCGCGCCATGCTGCACTTCTGCGAAAACCCGGGCAAGATCCAGTCGCGCGGCGAACTGCTGAAGAAAATGACCGGCCGCGAGCTGAAGCCGCATGACCGCACCGTGGACGTCACCATCCGTCGCATTCGCAAACACTTCGAATCGACGCCGGACACGCCGGAAATCATCGCCACCATTCACGGCGAAGGCTACCGCTTCTGCGGCGATCTGGAAGAGTAATTCCGGCCTGCCGTCATGAAAACGGGGTTCAGCATGCTGAACCCCGTTTTTTTATTTCGTCTCAGCCCACGGCATGATCGGCACCGCGCTCAACGCGTTCTTCGGCGAACCGTCGATCACCTTGTCGGAGTAGCTCAGGTAAATCAACGAATTGCGCTTGGCGTCATAGAAGCGCACCACCTGCAACTTCTTGAACACCAGCGAGGTGCGTTTCTGGAACACCACATCGCCTTCCGCCTTGCCGTTTTTGATCTTGTCGCTCAGCTCGATAGGCCCCACCTGTTGGCAGGAAATGGCCGCGTCGGCGGTGTCCTCCGCCAGCCCCAGGCCGCCTTTGATGCCGCCGGTTTTGGCGCGGCTGATATAACAAGTTACATTTTTAACGTCCGGATCGTCGAACGCTTCCACCACGATTTTGTGGTCCGGCCCTAACAATTTAAACACCGTATCAACGGAGCCCACCTGCTCCGCCTGCGCGCTGCCAACGGCTGCGCAAACCAAACCGAATAAAAATATCCAGCTTTTTTTCATTTACTTAACTCCGGTATAACCTTGCTGCAAAAATAGGTTCGGCGGTCGCCATTATTTATGTCTAAGCTCACGGAATCGGTTTTTACGGGTCCGCACCGTCCGTTTTAGCACAGAGCGTGACAAAAATCTTTGAGAGTCGCGGAGTAAAAAAATTGCTATGATGCGGCGTCGTTATTTCTTTGCGCCCACTACGGTGTACCCCAATCCAACTCTGGCGCGGCATGCGCAGCAGAGGCAAAGAGTGCAACGCATAATGGCTCATGGATCGGTCTGATAGCGCAGCACCAGCGTGACGAATCAACAGTTCGGGTTCCTACCCCCAAGCTTTACGAGGAAGATCTATGGATCAAGCCGGTATCATTCGTGATCTGCTTAGCTGGCTGGAAAGCCATTTGGACCAACCCTTGTCGCTGGATAACGTGGCGGCCAAGGCAGGCTACTCCAAATGGCATCTGCAACGGATGTTCAAAGATATTACCGGTAACGCCATCGGTGCTTACATCCGGGCAAGGAGGCTGTCCAAAGCCGCCGTCGCGCTGCGTTTGACCAGCCGGCCGATTTTGGATATCGCCCTGCAATATCGCTTCGACTCGCAGCAGACCTTCACCCGCGCCTTCAAAAAACAGTTTGCGCAGACGCCGGCGCTGTACCGCCGCGCCGAAGACTGGAACGCATTCGGCATCTGTCCGCCGATCCGTCTGGGAGCCTTCACCCTGCCGCAGCCGGAATTCGTCTCGCTGCCGGACAAGCACCTGGTCGGCCTGACCCAAAGCTACTCCTGTACGCTGGAACAGATCACCACCGTGCGCACCGAACTGCGCTCACAGTTCTGGCGTCAGTTCCTCGGTGACGTCGAAACCCTGCCGCCGGTGCTGTACGGGCTGCACCACTCGCGACCGAGCCAGGAGAAGGACGACGAACAGGAAGTGCTGTACACCACGGCGCTGGAGCCGGATCAGGTGCCTGACAAGGTACAGGAAGGCCAGCCGCTGGTGTTGCCGGGCGGTGAGTTTGCGATGTTCAGCTACGAAGGGCCCACCGAGGGACTGCAAGACTTTATTCTGACGGTCTACGGCACCTGCCTGCCGGCGCTCCAGCTGACGCGTCGCAAAGGGCACGACATCGAGCGCTTCTATCCGAAAGGCGAGCGCCGTCCGCATCAGGCGCCTATCGAGATCAAGTGCGATTACCTGATCCCGATTCGGCGTTAACGCTGCAGTTCATCCAACGCGGGCATGTCCAAATGCGTGACATCGCCCGCCGTTTCCACGATCCAGCCGGAAGCCAGCCACGGGCTCTGCTGGTGATCGACGCGCGACAGTGAGCAGTTGCGCAAGCGCAGGCGGCGTTCCGCATAGGCCGGCAGCCCCAGCACCGTACTGATCAAACACCCCAACGCGATGCCATGACTGACGAGCAGCGGCTTGCTGCCTTCAGGCAGCATCAGGCAACTCTCCAGCGCGGCGCGCATGCGCTCGCCCAGCTCCTCCATGGATTCGCCTTGAGGGATACGGCCGTCAGGAGTACCATCGACCATCTGTTTGCGCCACTGCTCTTCCTGCGGCGTCAAACTGTCGATCAGGCGTTCTTCCAGAACCCCCATGTGCAGCTCACGCAAACGCGGATCGCTAATCACTTCGCAGCCACAGGCGTCGGCGATGATCTGCGCGGTGCGCCGCGTGCGCCCCAGATCGCTGGTAATGATGTGCGTAATGCCTTCTTTGCTGACGCGCCTGGCGACCAGACGGGCCTGGTGTTCACCCATGGCGGTTAACGGGCTGTCGGACTGACCCTGGATACGGCGAGCCGCGTTCCATTCCGTTTCGCCATGGCGAACGAGGTATACCTGTAACATTTTTGTTTTCCGTTATACTGCGTGAAATTTGCGTTTATCCCCGGCCCGGCGGCGCTTTTGCCGCTGCCCGGCGTATCGGCCAGAAGGATATCAAACCCGTTATGTACCATGTTGTCGCTGCAACTACCAACCCGGCAAAGATCAAGGCTATTCAACTCGCCTTCGATGACGTCTTTGGCGCGGGCCAATACCGCATTGAATCCGTTGACGTCGCCAGCGGCGTCTCGCTGCAGCCGATAGGCAACCACGAAACCCGCACCGGTTCGCGTCAACGCGTCATGGAAGCGCGCCAGGTCAGGCCCGAGGCCGATTTTTGGGTCGGCGTGGAAGCCGGGATTGAAGAGAATATGACCTTCGCCTGGATGACCATCGAGAACCCGCACATCCGTGGCGAATCCCGCTCGGCGAGCCTGATGCTGCCGGAAGTCATCTTACAAGGTATTCGCGCCGGTCGCGAATTGGGCAGCGAAATGGCGGCGATCACCGGCAACGCCGAGGTGAAACGTCAGGGCGGCGCCATCGGCGTCTTCACCGACGGCCGGCTGAGCCGCACCAGCGTTTACCACCAGGCGCTGCTGCTGGCGCTGGTGCCGTTCCACAACGCCATCTATCAGCAATAACGCTGAGTCTGCTAGGGCGCGTCGTGCAACAGCTGCTGCTCAAGCCACTGTTTCAGCGCGGGTGAAGCCGCTTTCAGGCTGTTCGATCCGCGGGTGATGGTGGCGATCCCCGCGCCCAGTTCATTTTTTAACTCGCGCTGGCTCATCTCGCCGCGCATCAGTTCCTGAATGATCCGCACCCGGGTGCCCAGCGCGGTGCGCTCGTCCGGCGTCAACATCAGCTGCAGCAGCGGTTGATGCAGTTCTTGCGCAAAGGAATTCTGCAGCAGCGCGACGAAGCGCAGCCAATCCTCATTGCCTTGTTCTGAAAGAGCGGGGTCGTTTAACGATAATTGCGTCATGGCAGCCACCATACTATTTAACTAGTACAGCAGCATACCATAGGGCCGTCAAAATCAATAACGTCTCTGCCACTCGGCGTCGGTCAGCACCTTGGCCGGCCGGTGCGTCAGATAACGGTAAAACGCATCATAAGCCAGCACGTTCTTGACGTAGCCGCGGGTTTCAGAGAACGGAATGCTTTCGATGAATGCCACCGGATCGATCCGCCCCGCGCTGTTGCCCAGCCAGGTATTCACCCGCGACGGGCCGGCATTATAGGCGGCGCTCGACAGAATGCGGTTGCGGCCGAACTGCTGATAGACCGACTCCAGATAGCTGGTGCCAATGGTAATATTGGTCTGCGGATCGAACAGTTGGCTCGGGCCGACATAGCCGGGAATATTGTACATCTGCACCGTATGCTGCGCGGTGCGCGGCATCACCTGCATCAGGCCGGTAGCGCCAACCGGCGACTGCGCTTTCGGATTCCAGGCGCTCTCCTGACGCGCGATCGCCATCGCGTAGCTGGTGGTGATCCCCTTGTCATCGGTCGCGCGGCGGAACTCCTGCGGCCAGGCGACCGGGAAACGCTCCTCCAGATGATCCCACAGCTTGCCGACGATGGTCGCCTGCACGCTCAGATCGGCCCATTTTTGCTCAAAGGCGTAGCGCGCCAGCGCTTCTTGTTCCGGCCGGCTGCGGCTGGCGACATACGAGCCCCACTCGCTGCGGGCCAGGTTGTCCATATTCCAGTACATCAGCTCACGCACCCGGGCGACCTCCGGCCCGTCGACCAGCGACGTGCGCGGCTTGGCCGCCACCGCCACCATCACCGGATAAGTGGCGTTCAGCTTCTGCGCCGCGACCATCGGATAGAAGCCGCGTTCGGTCATCAGGTTACGCAACATCTCCTCGCCTTCGGCGCGTTTGCCTTCGTCCATCAGTTGACTGGCGCGCCAGTAGCGCCACTCATCCTTGTTGCGCGACTCTTCCGGCAGGCGGGCCAGCCAGGTCGCGACGCCCTGCCGATCGCCGTTGCCCAACGCCATGCGTACTCGGCGCTCCAACAGCGAAGGCGAACGGCTGCGCAGAATCACCTGATCGCGCCACTGCGCCTGCTCGTAGGTAGCGTCGCTGCCCATCAGGCGCCAGGCCACCGCCTCTTCCAACCCCAGCCGTTCGTCGTCGCTCATTTTCTGCAACCGCGCGAGCGTCGGGATCATCGCCCGCGCGTTTTCCACATCCTGCCGCGCCAGGCGTTCAAAGGCGATGCCGGTGGCGGCACGGGTAAAGTCAGTCGGCCCCACGCTGCGGGCGAAGGCTTCCACGGTGGTCGGATCGTTTTGCAAGCGCACCAGGGCGTTGCCCATGGTTTGATAGTCGGCCGGCAACTGGCCGTAAAGGTTGCTGACCAGCGAACTGTTACCCTCTTTCAACGCCAGCTTCATGCGCGCCAGAATATCCAGCGGCGTTTGCTTGCCTGCGCCGCGCCAGACGCTGAACAGACGATCGCAGGCGCTCGGCAACGTTTTGCCGTTCAGCCACAGTTCATCGGCGCCGCTCCAGGCCGCCTGCTGGTCACCGGTAGCCCATTTGGCGTAGTAATAGTTGCAGCGCGCAGCCACCGGTTTGGGCGGCTGCGCGCTGAAGGCCAACAGGGTGCGCCACTCTTCGCGCCGCGCCAGTTCATTGACGAAGCGCGGCACCAGTGATTTCGCCGGCGGCAGCGTCAGGTGGCGTTTGATAAAGTCGTTCACCTCGGAGAACCCCGCCTGGCTCAGATCCTGTGTCAGCTCGCGGTATTCCAGGTAAGGATAAAGCGGGTAATCGCGCAGCGTCGGCATCAGCTGCGCCACCACGTCCATTTGATTGCCGTCCCACGCCTGTTTGATCTGCTGGTAACGCTGACGTTGCGCATCCAGAGAATCCGCCAGCGCCGCGCCTGAAAACGCCGTCAGACACAGGCCCATTGCCAACAGCCGTCGCTTGTCCACCTTGACCATCCTCGCTCTTTCCTCACTGGTTGTACCGCAGGAGCCGCCCAGCTCCCCGGTGACCGCCGCACCACGGCGCCGCGGGACAAAATAAAGCCGGGCGCACGGCCCGGACGCGGATATCTACCATAGACAGCGCAATCGCTTATCCATTCAATACTGTAGAAGAAGAAGTGTATCGCCATGACGGGGGCCAGGTAAAAAACGTTTACTTTGGCTGACAAATCAGGCCGGCGGGATATTTCCAGCCACCGGATTTTTATTAGCTGCCCCGGCACTTATTGGAGAAGTAAAATACTTTTTAATTATTAGCCATCACATTATTGCATTTTCGACATGACGCCGCCGTTGCGCAAATCGCCTGACAGCAGGCTAAACGCGCCAACTTTGCAGAAAAGCGGTGGCAAACCCGGGTGGGCATTTTTATACTATCAAAAATAAGTAAGATAATTCCGAGAAAACAGCACATAAAGCGCCCAACGAAGACATCTTATAATACAATCCGCGCCAATTATGGGTTAGATAGTGTTCATTAGGCAGTGCGACTGACAGCTTTCAGCAAAACGATTGTCCCTTCAAGCGGGCCGGATTTTTCCTTGTCAGGCCACGGCCTGCGGGCGGTGGATCAGGCCGGAATGGCGGGTGAAGATGGTGAATAAGACCGCGATAGCGATGCGTTGCGCAAAAAGCCCCGAACCGGGCTTCCTTGACGCACGCCTGAATATCGGCCGCCTGCTGCTGATCGTTTTGTTGGTGCTGCTGACGTTGTCCGAGCCTGCGCACGCCGCCGCTGATCCCTATCAAAAGCGCACGCACGCCGTGACGACCGTGGTGGTAGGCATCATCAGCTACGCCCGCTGGTCGCGTGAACCCAATCCGATCCGCTTGTGCGTGACCGCACCCACCCAGTATGCCGAAGGGCTGTTCGATCCGATCCTGCTGAGCGCGCCGCGTCCGATTAAAGCCGAGCGCGTGCCGTTCGACAGCCCAACGCTGAGTACCGGCTGTGATGTCATCTACTTAGGAAACATCACCGCCGCGCAGAGACAAAATTTCATGCAGCGCATTTCCGGCAACTCCATTCTCAGCATCAGCGAGAACGATAGCGAATGCTCCGCCGGCAGCGCATTTTGCCTGCAGATTGATGGGGACCAGGCCAGCTTCAAGGTCAACCTGGACGCTCTGGCGCGCAGCGGCGTGCGCGTTCACCCCAACGTGCTGCAGCTGGCACGCAAACAGGCGCCGCCGCTATGAGGCTGTTGCGTAGAAACCGCTCCGGCAATGCGCGCCCGACGCTGGGCCGAGTGCTGCAGCGGGTGCATCTTGGGCTGGCGCTGATCGCCGTCGGCACCGCCGGCATCTTTTTGACGCTGGTGGCGCTGTTTGCGCTGCGCGCCTATGCCAATCACAACCTGCACCTGATCGCGCGCTCCATCAGCTATACCGTCGAGGCCGCCGTGGTGTTTGAAGACCGCACCGCCGCGCGCGAGGCGCTGATGCTGATATCCTCCAATGAAGAGGTATCGGACGCGCGGATCCTCGACAACAACGGCAAGATGCTGGCCAACTGGCGCCATCCTACCGATGGGCCGCTGCACGGCCTGGAGCAGATCGTCGCGCACTGGGCGCTGCCCGAACCGGTCATTCTGCCTATCACCCACGAGGGCAAACAGGTCGGCCAGGTCTGGCTGAGCGGCAACGGCGGCAGCCTGCTGCGTTTCCTGTTGCGCGGCATGGTCGGCATGATCGCCTGCCTGGTGCTCAGCACCCTGTGCGCCCTGGTGCTGTCGCGCCGCATGCTGGTCGGCATCGTCAGTTCGCTGGACGATATCGCCAACGTGGCGCATGCGGTGCGCCGCGATCGCACTTTCGGCCTGCGGGTGCCGTCGGCGCCTATCGCCGAGCTGCATGAGCTCAGCAACGATTTCAACGGCTTGCTCGACGAGCTGGAGGCCTGGCAGGCCCATCTGAAGCAGGAAAACGACTCGCTGGCGCACCGGGCGACGCACGACAGCCTGACCGGTTTGCCGAACCGCGCCTTCTTCGAAGGACGGCTGAGCCGGGCGCTGGGCGATATCGAATCGCCGGCGAAATTGGCGGTGCTGTTTATCGACGGCGATCGTTTCAAGGAGGTGAACGACAGTTACGGCCACGCCGCAGGCGACGCGGTGCTGACCACCATTGCCGGACGCATTCGCGCGCAGTTGCGCGAGACCGATCTGGTCGCCCGCCTGGGAGGGGATGAATTCGCCGTGCTGTTGGCGCCGGTACACGGCACGGAAGATGTCTTGCAGATCGCTGACAACATCATCGACTGCATGACGCAACCGGTCATTTTGCCGAACGACGAGGCGGTCATCACCTCTCTGAGTATCGGTATTGCGCTGTACCCTGATCACGCGTCGACGCCTCAGGGTCTTTTGCACGAAGCTGACGATGCGATGTATCAGGCAAAGCATCGTTATAACGGAGGCTGGCGGCTGGCTATACATAAATAAGAGCCCCGGCTATAACACTTGAACTAGGGATTTTGACTATGATACAGCAACTGTTTAAAGGTCGTTTTTCACTGCTGGCGATGGCGTTCGTCGCCCTGCTGGCGCTCGCCGGCTGCCAGAGCAAACCGCAGGGCCTGACGCCCGAGCAGGTTGCGCTGCTGCAATCGCAGGGCTTCAAACTGACCGATAACGGCTGGGAGTTCGGCCTGTCGGATAAGGTGCTGTTCGGCAACAACATCGGCAAGCTGAACCCGGAAAGCACCGAGACGGTGCAGAAGATGGGCCGTGCGCTGCTGAGCGTCGGCATCACCAAGTTCCGCCTGGACGGCCATACCGACAACTACGGTGAAGACAGCTATAACGATCAGCTTTCCCTGCGCCGCGCCGATGCGGTGGCCGATCTGCTGGCCAGCGTCGGCATTCCGCGCGCCAATATCGAAACTCGCGGCATGGGCAAGCGCGATCCCGTTGCCGATAACCGCACCTCCAGCGGCCGCGCGGAAAACCGCCGCGTCGCGATCGTCGTCACGCCATAAGCCACCAATATGCGCCTTTATCGGCGCATAAACGGTTATACTTGGCGATCGCTGAGCGATGTCTGGGATCCGAGATCGAAACGGGCTACACTCATGCCGCCAGACATCCTATAAATACTGATATAGAGAGGCTTAGAGCAACGTGGCTCAATACGTCTATACCATGCACCGCGTCGGCAAGGTGGTACCGCCGAAGCGTCATATTTTGAAAAACATCTCCCTGAGCTTCTTCCCTGGGGCCAAAATCGGCGTGCTGGGCCTGAACGGCGCCGGTAAGTCCACCCTGCTGCGCATCATGGCCGGCATCGATACCGATATCGAAGGGGAAGCGCGCCCGCAGCCGGGCATCAAGATCGGTTACCTGCCGCAGGAGCCGCAGCTTAACCTCGAACACACCGTGCGTGAATCGGTGGAAGAAGCGCTGGCGGAAGTGGTCGGCGCGCTGAAGCGCCTGGACGAAGTGTACGCGCTGTACGCGGAAGAAGGCGCAGACTTCGACAAGCTGGCCGCCGAACAGGGCCGCCTGGAAGAGATCATTCAGGCGCACGACGGTCACAACCTCAACGCCCAGCTGGAACGCGCCGCCGATGCGCTGCGCCTGCCGGACTGGGACGCCAAAATCGCCCACCTGTCCGGGGGTGAACGCCGCCGCGTCGCGCTGTGCCGCCTGCTGCTGGAAAAGCCGGACATGCTGCTGCTGGACGAACCGACCAACCACCTGGACGCCGAGTCCGTGGCCTGGCTGGAACGCTTCCTGCACGACTTTGAAGGCACCGTGGTGGCGATCACCCACGACCGTTACTTCCTGGATAACGTGGCCGGCTGGATCCTCGAACTCGACCGCGGCGAAGGCATTCCGTGGGAAGGCAACTACTCGTCCTGGCTGGAGCAGAAAGACGCGCGTCTGGCGCAGGAAGCGTCCGCCGAAGCCGCTCGTCGCAAGTCGATCGAGAAAGAGCTGGAGTGGGTGCGTCAGGGCGCCAAAGGCCGTCAGTCCAAAGGCAAGGCCCGCCTGGCCCGCTTTGAAGAGCTGAACAACACCGAATACCAGAAACGTAACGAAACCAACGAACTGTTCATTCCACCTGGCGCGCGCCTGGGCGATAAAGTGGTCGAAGTCAGCAACCTGCGCAAGTCTTATGGCGACCGCCTGCTGATCGACGACCTGTCGTTCTCGGTGCCGAAAGGCGCGATTGTCGGCATCATCGGCCCGAACGGCGCGGGTAAATCCACGCTGTTCCGCATGATGTCCGGTCAGGAGCAGCCTGATTCCGGCAGCATCGTGCTGGGCGACACCGTCAAACTCGCTTCCGTCGATCAGTTCCGCGACAGCATGGACGGTTCGAAAACCGTCTGGGAAGAAGTCTCCGGCGGGCAGGACATCATGCGCATCGGCAACACCGAGATGCCGAGCCGCGCCTATGTCGGGCGCTTCAACTTCAAGGGCGTCGATCAGGGCAAACGCGTGGGCGAGCTGTCCGGCGGTGAGCGTGGCCGTCTGCACCTGGCCAAGCTGCTGCAGGTTGGCGGCAACGTGCTGCTGCTCGATGAACCGACCAACGACCTGGATATCGAAACCCTGCGCGCGCTGGAAAACGCCCTGCTGGAATTCCCTGGCTGCGCCATGGTGATCTCGCACGACCGTTGGTTCCTCGACCGTATCGCCACCCACATCCTGGACTACCAGGACGAGGGCAAGGTGGAATTCTTCGAAGGCAACTTCACCGAGTACGAAGAGTACAAGAAGCGCACGCTGGGCGCCGATGCGCTCGAGCCGCACCGCATCAAGTACAAAAAGATCGCCAAGTAATACCCAAGGCGCCGCATGCGGCGCCTTTTTTTTACCCCCGCGCCAACTCGCGCGCGTAATCGTCGAACGCCGGGTGCTGCAGCACCACATCGATGAAACAAGCCAGCGCCGGGGAGTTCAGCTTGCGGCTCGGGTAGACCAGATACAGCTCGTTCCCTTCCGCACGCCACGCCGGCAACACCTCCACCAACAGCTTCTGCGCCACCACCTCGCGGCTGAGAAACGCCGGCAGCAACGTGATGCCGGCACCGGCAATGGCGCATTCGCGCGCATACAGCAGGTTGTCGGTGGTGTGCGCCAGCGGCAGCTGCCAACGGTAGTAGTCATCGCCGCAGCGCAGGTTCCAGGCCGTCCAGGCGCGGTGGGCGATGCAACGATGCTGCTGCAGTTGCTGCGGATGTTCGATCGGCGGGTGCTGCGCCAGGTAGGACGGCGCCGCCAGCAGATAGCGCGGCGCGTACCCGAGGCGTCGGCCGATCAGCGAAGAATCCTGCGGCTTGCCGGTGCGCAGCGCGGCGTCGTAACCTTCCTGCACCAGATCCACCATGGCGTCGGACACCGACACCTCCAGCGAAACGTCCGGGTACTGGCGCTGAAAATCCGCCGCCAGCCGCGCCACCAGGGTCGCCCCCAGCCCGGCCGGCGTCGAGATGCGCAGGCGCCCGCTCGGGTTATCGCGCAGCCGCTGCAACGCCAGATCGGCGCGTTCGGCAGCGGACATCATCGCCTGACAATGCTCCAGATAACGCTCGCCAGCGAAGGTCAGGTTCAGCTGGCGCGTAGTACGATTGAGCAAGCGCAGCCCCAGCGTCTGCTCGAGCTGGCTGATACGCTGGCTGACGCTGGATTTCGGCAACCCGACGCGCTGCGCGGCGGCGGTGAAGCTGCCGCACTCCGCCACCAGCGCGAACAACGCCATGTCCTGCAGCTGTTTGAATTCCATTGTTCACCTTAAACGAACACTCCGTTAGATATTGTCCATCTTATCACCCCACTGTCGCGGGTCTACACTGGGGGCATCATTTGAAAGGAGTACAATCATGTCGATAAAAGCCATTGCCGTAGACCCGCAGAACCCCGCCAGCTTCATCGAAATCTCACCGGAGATGCCGGTTCCCGGCCAGTACGATCTGCTGGTGGAAGTGAAAGCGGCGTCGGTCAACCCGGTGGACACCAAAGTGCACGCCGGCCTGCAGAAAAGCGGCCTGCAGCAGCCGCGCGTCCTCGGCTGGGACGCCAGCGGCATCGTGGTGGGCGTGGGCAGCAGCGTCAGCGGCTTCAAGCCCGGCGATGAAGTGTGGTACGCCGGCGACATCACCCGCCCCGGCAGCAACAGCAGTCACCAACTGATCGACTCACGCATCGCCGCGCACAAACCGCGCAGCCTGAACTGGGCCGAGTCCGCCGCCATGCCGCTCACCGCCCTCACCGCCTGGGAGGCGCTGTTCGAACACCTGAACATTCAGGACGCGCCGGAGCACAAGACGCTGCTGATCATCGGCGGCGCCGGCGGGGTCGGCTCGCTGGCCATTCCGCTGGCCGCATTGCGCAGCAAGGTGCAAGTGATCGCCACCGCATCAAGACCTGAATCCGCCGCCTGGTGCCGTGAGCGCGGCGCCGATCTGGTGGTGGACTACCGCGATCTGAAGGGCAACCTGGCGCAGCACGGCATCGAGCAGGTGGATTACATCCTGTGTCTGAACGATACCGACGGCCACTGGCCGGCGATGGCCGAACTGATCGCGCCGCTCGGCCATATCTGCACCATCGTCGAGAACGCGCAGCCGTTGGATCAAAACGCGCTGAAGCTGAAAAGCGCCGCGCTGCACTGGGAGTTCATGTTCACCCGCAGCATGTTCACCACCCCGGACATCGCGCAGCAGGGCCAGATCCTGCAGCAGGTGGCGCAGCTGCTGGACGAGGGCAAGCTGAGCACCACGCTGAGCGAAACCCTGCACGGGCTGTCGGTAGACACGCTGACCGCCGCGCATCAACAGCTGCTCGGCGGCCATATGCAAGGCAAGCTGGTGATCGCTTACTGAGCCTGAATCGCGGCGGCGCAGCGCGCCGCCGTTACTGCGGACGAACGAAGCCGACGCACAGCATCTGCTCGTCACTATGCGGATCGGCGCGGAAGGTCAGCGTCTGCTGCCAATCGAGGCGCATCTTCGGCCAGTGGGCCAACTCGCCGCCAAAGTCGCTGTGCGCGCAGTCTTCACCCAACCGCCCGAACAGGGCGACGCCGTGCTGCGCAATCTGCGGATAGCTGATGTTGACGTTGTAGATATTCGGCCGCGCATGATTGGACCAACGCGTAATGGTCCGCGGTCGGGAACCGGCGTACACCGTCATCCACTGCGACAGGTATTCGCCGCCGACGTAGCGCAGTTCAACGCCATACCGCTCTTGCCACTGCCGCTCCACCCCGGCGCTGAACGCCTTGATACCCACCATTTTCTGACCGGCGTTGCGCACGTTGCCCAGCATCACCGCGGCATACCCCAGATAGACCGCCAGCGCCGCACACATCAGCCCAATGGTTGCCGCGCGCAGCGAACGCACCGGCGGCTGGCGCACGCAACCGACCAGCAGCGCGGGCGCCAGCATGAAGAAAGGCTGCAGCCATTCGGTCAGCCGGCCGCCGACGTTGAAAGAGAACCAGAAGGTAATGATGCCGAGCGGCAACAGATAGACCCACAGCAACACCCGCATCGGCAACGCCGGTGGCCAGGCCAGCACCGCCCCGCTGCGCCGCAGGATCCCCCACAGCACCAGCGACGGATAGAACACCAGCAGCAGCGACTGCAGCATATCGAGGTTGAGCTGCATCTTGATCTGCGAATCCACCCACTTGAAGGCGGCAAAGTCGTGGTTCCACAACCAGAACACGTTCGGCAGCACCAGCGCCAACCAGATCGCCACCGCCAGATAGAACTGCGGCTGGCGATAGCAGCGGCGGATCTGCGGCACGAACAGCGTCGACAGCGCCGCGAAATAGACAAAGGCGAAGGTCGAGTACTTCGCCATCATCGCCAGCCCGGCGGCCAACGCGAAGGCCGGCCACCAGTTGGCCGAACGCGAAATAGCCAGGTGGAAAAACAGCGCCATCCACGGCCACAGCATCACCAACAGGTAATTGTCGTTGTAGGGAATGATGTCGAAATTGATGATGCCGGACAGGTTGAGCGTCAACAGCGCCATCCAGGCCAGCGAGGTGCTGCCGCTCAGCCGGCGCGCCAACAGCCAGACGCCCAACATGCCGATGGCGATGGCGATGAAGTGCCCGCCATACCAGTACAGGTTCAGCGGCAGCCACGAGAACCCGATCGCCGGCTGCATCGCCGCCCCGACCAGCCACGGGTTTTTCGGTGAGCCCCACTCACCGTTGAGGCCCCAGTTGAGCGCCTCGACGGCGTCGTAAGGCAGGGTAGGATCGAGATGAACAGTCAGCAGCGTCCAGGCTGCGGCATAGCAGACCAACCAAAGAGCGAGCAAGCGATAAGACATGTCTTCTTCTGAGCGTTATGGTAAAGAAAATCTTACCGTAGTCGCTGTCGAATGAACCATGTTTAAACAAGCCGTTAAATGTGCGCCCGGGCGGCCGTTTCTGCCGCCGCGACCGCACATTCCGCTAATTTTCTCAGCCTGCGGCGTGATGCTGGGCGGGCGCGTTCGCCAACCGGCCGGCGTCCGCCGCCAGCAACTGTTGCACCAGCTCGACGCAGCGCAGAAAACGCTCTTCGTAATCGCTGGACTCAACGTGCACATACTCGATGTCGTTGGCGCGCAGCATTTCCTCCAGCAGGCGCTGGAACGCCAGACGATCGGCGGTGCTGCCGAGGCTGCGCAGGCCGTCCGCCACCCACGGCGTGTTGTTTTCCAGCAGGATCACCAGATCGAAACGGTATTCGTCGATCAGCGCCTGCACGAAGGGGTGTTCACGCCCCTCGTACTTTTTGCAAAACGCCTGGGTGGTGACGAAATCGGTATCGATAAACGCCACCTTGTTGGCGTACTTGACCGCGAAATCCACATATTGCGCCTGCCCGAGGGCAATTTTGTCGTAGTCGGAGTATTGCAGCGCCATCTCGTCGCCGCCCAGGTGCGAGAACACGTAATCGCGGCCATATTCCCAGGCGCTGGTGGTGTTGAAGATGTTGGCCAGCTTGTTGACCAGCGTCGATTTGCCGCTCGACTCGCCGCCGAGGATCGCCACGGTGCGCACGAAGAACGGCTTCACCTCGGTCGGGATGTAATCCCAATAGCGGAATGGATCCTGGCGGATCTGATTGCCGCTGATGTTCATGAACGAACGCTCGGGATCGACCAAAATGGTTTCGATGCCCAGATGCTCGCGGTAGCGCGGCGCATCCTGCGCTTCGCTGGAATAAATGAAGCTCGGCACGATCCCCTTCTGTTCCATAAAGGCCTTCATGCCGTCGCTCCACACGTTCCAGCCGTGCGGATAGGGTTCGATGCCCTGCTCGTCGAACGAGTGGATATGGATGTTTTTCTGATACTTGAAGGTCTGCAGCAGCCAGCGCAGGCGATCGCTGACCGTCGGCTGTTGCGACATTGAACTGTTCTCGAACAGCTCGCGGTCGCGAGGTTCGTCGTGGCACAAAATAACGTGCAACTCGTCCACCTGGCTGCAGGCGCGCTGGATCAGATAGATGTGGCCGGTATGCAGCGGGTAAAATTTACCAAACACCACGCCGACTTTAACCTCTTTGCGCGGGAACTCCAGCCCGAGAAAACGGTGCAGCGCCTCAAGTTTTTGCGCGCTCGGGCTTTTGATTTTGTCGTTCAACAGCTGGCTCAGATAGCCCTTGGTCATGCCGCTGGCATCCGCCACCTGCTGCAGCGTGCAGCCCTTTTGCTTGATGGACGTCTTCAGGTAATCAAATTGCGGCATGGCCACCTCCGTTTAATATGCTAAACAAAATAGCATATCTTGCTCGCCGTCGGCGACATTAATAAAACCCTTCCAGCACGTCCAGCGCGTCCGCCAGCTTCTTGACCCCGAACACCTGCATGTTGGCCGGCGGCTTTTTCGGCATATTGCCGTGCGGCACGATGGCGCGCTTGAAGCCGTGCTTGGCCGCTTCGGAGATGCGCTCCTGGCCGCTCGGCACCGGGCGGATCTCCCCCGCCAGCCCCACTTCGCCGAACACCACCAGATCGTTCGGCAGCGGCCGATCGCGCAGGCTTGAGACCAGCGACATCAGCAGCGCCAGGTCGGCGCTGGTCTCGCTGACCTTCACCCCGCCGACCACGTTGACGAACACGTCCTGATCCGACATCTGCAGCCCGCCGTGCCGGTGCAGCACCGCCAGCAGGATCGCCAACCGGTTCTGTTCCAGGCCCACCGCCACGCGGCGCGGGTTGGACATCATCGAGTGATCCACCAGCGCCTGGATCTCCACCAACAGCGGCCGGGTGCCTTCCCACACCACCATCACCGAGCTGCCGGAAGTGACTTCATCGCCGCGGCTAAGGAAGATCGCCGACGGGTTGCTGACTTCGCGCAGCCCCTGTTCGGTCATGGCGAACACCCCCAGCTCGTTGACCGCGCCGAAGCGGTTCTTGTGGCTGCGCAGGGTGCGGAAGCGGGAATCGGCGTCGCCGTCCAGCAGCACCGAACAGTCGATGCAGTGTTCCAGCACTTTCGGCCCGGCCAGCGAGCCGTCTTTGGTGACGTGGCCGACCATCACGATCGCCACGCCGCGCGTCTTGGCGAAGCGCGTCAGGTAGGCGGCGGTTTCCCGCACCTGCGCCACGCTGCCCGGCGAAGACTGAATGTCCGCCATGTGCATCACCTGAATCGAGTCGATCACCATCAGCTTCGGCTGTTCCTGCTCGGCGATCAGGCAGATCTGCTCGATGCTGGTTTCCGACAGCATGTTCAGGCCGCCGGTCGGCAGCCCCAGACGGTGGGCGCGCATCGCCACCTGCTGCAGCGATTCCTCGCCGGTGACGTACAGGGTTTTCATCTGTTCAGACAGTTTGCACAGCACCTGCAGCAACAAGGTGCTCTTGCCGGCGCCGGGGTTGCCGCCGATCAGAATGGCGCTGCCGGGCACCACGCCGCCGCCCAGCACGCGGTCGAATTCGAGAAAGCCGGTGGTGAAGCGCGGCAGCGCCTCCAGGCTGATTTCCGACAGCTTCTGCACCTTGCTGACGCCGGCGTCGCCGGCATAGCCGCTGAGGCGATCGTTGCGCGCCGCTGCGGGCGACGCGGCCAAACGCACTTCCGTGATGGTGTTCCAGGCCTGACAGGCGCTGCACTGCCCCTGCCAACGCGGATAGTCCGCCCCGCACTCATTGCACACAAATGCCCGTTTTGCCGCTTTTGCCACGTCTTACCTCAATCTTTCGTTATCGCACTTCGTGTTTCAGGCTGCCGGTGAGAATACACAGCACGCCCATCAGATCCGCATGCCGGATCGCCACCTGCGCTTTTTCATACACTTTCGGCTTGGCGTGGTAGGCGATGCCCAACCCCGCCGCCTGCATCATTTTCAAATCGTTGGCACCGTCGCCGATGGCCACGGTCTGCGCCAGCGGGATCTCCAGCTTCTCCGCCAGCCGCAGCAGCGTATCGGCTTTGAACTGCGCGTCCACCACCGGCCCCAGCACTTCGCCGGTCAGCTTGCCGTCGCGGATCTCCAGCTCGTTGGCCGCCGCCGCCACCAGCCGCAGCCGGTTACGCAGGTATTCGGCGTAGTAGGTGAAACCGCCGGAGGCGATCGCCACATGCCAACCCATCGCCTGCAGCTTGCCCACCAGGCTGGTCAGCCCCGGCATCAGCGGCAGCTCGTCGCGCACCTGCTTGAGGATGTTGGCGTCGGCCCCTTTCAGCGTGCCGACGCGCTGGCGCAGGCTGGCGGTAAAGTCCAGCTCGCCGCGCATCGCGCGTTCGGTGACTTCCGCCACCTGTTCGCCGACGCCCGCCAGCTTGGCGATCTCATCGATGCATTCGATCTCGATCGCCGTCGAATCCATATCCATCACCAGCAGCCCCGGCGTGCGCAGGTGCGGGATCTTGCCGAGCGGCGCCACGTCCAGCCCGCTCTCCGCCGCCAGCAGCTTGGCGCGCGGCGTCAAGGTGCCCGCCAGGCGCACGACCTGATAGTCGTCCACGCCCCAGGCGGTGACGATCACCATCGCCGCGCCCAGCTTGCGTTGGAATTGCGTAATGCGCGCCTTGTCCAGCTTTCTGCCGTATAACAGCCACCCGGTATTGCCCGCCCGGTAGTCCAGCGGCATCACTTCGTCGCCGCTGAGCGAAAGGGGAAGACCCGGCCATTGAGAGATCTCCGCCGGAAGATCGCAATAGGTCAGACTGTTTGACATCATTGACTCCTGAATGGACAAAAACGCTGCATGATAAAACGACGCATCAAGCTATCCTATCGCCAGCGGTTCTGGCAACATAAAGTGTCCCCGATGCCCAAGGAACCTGCATGGCTCGCGCTAAACTGAAATTTCGCCTGCACCGCACCGCTATTATCCTGATTTGCCTGGCTTTGCTGGTGCTGCTGATGCAGGGCGCCTCTTATTTTAGCCTGAGTCACCAAATGGCGCGATCCGAGCAGGTGGAAGAGTTGGCGCAGACGCTGACCAAACAGGTCGCCTACAGCCTGGCGCCGCTGCTGGACGACGACGGCAACAACCCGCGCATCGACGCCATCCTCAAGCAGCTCACCGATCACAGCCGCATTCTCGACGTCAGCGTGTATCAGCTTGACGGCACGCTGGTCTCCCACGCCGGGGAACAGATAAGTATACGCGATCGCCTGTCGCTCGACGGCAAACGCGCCGGCAGCTACTTCAACCACCAGTTGGTCGAATCCATTCAGGGCAAAGACGGCCCGATCGGCTTTATCCGCATCACCCTCGACACCCACGTGCTGGCGACCGAATCCAAGCAGGTGGACAACACCACCAACCTGCTGCGCCTGATGATCCTGCTGGCGCTGGCGATCGGCATCATTCTGGCGCGTACCCTGCTGCAACACCGCCGCAGCCGCTGGCAGCAGTCGCCATACCTGTTGACCGCCAACACGCCACTGGAAGAAGGCAATACGGTGGAAGACGACGAAGAGGATGCGCCGGAAACAAAGCAGGAAGCGCCGAAGAAGGAATAACTCAGGCCAGGCGTTGAATGCGTTCGTGCCGATTTCTTGTCCTTTCGGTGAATAGATTGTCCGTAACAACGGGATCCACAACCAATTGAAAGGTAAAGCGTTAGCCAAAACTGGCCAAGCGGAATGAATAGATTGACGGGCGGGCGCCATGACGACGCCCGCCGCGGTATTACGCTTTGTCGCCCAGCAGCACGGATTCCAGCGCGATAACGATCATTTCGTTAAAGGTGGTCTGGCGTTCCGCCGCCGTGGTCGCTTCGTGACGCAGGATGTGGTCGGACACGGTGCAGATGGTCAGCGCCTTACAGCCGAACTCTTCGTACAGCTCCGCCGCCACGCCGTAGATGCCGGCCGCTTCCATTTCCACGCCCAGGATGCCGTACTTCTTCATCACCTGGAACATGTCCGGATCCGGGGTGTAGAACAGATCGGCGGAGAAGATGTTGCCCACGCGCGCCGGGATGCCCTGCGCAGCCGCCGCGTCGACCGCGTTGCGCACCATGTCGAAGTCGGCGATCGCCGCGTAGTCGTTATCCTTGAAGCGCAGACGGTTCACCTTGGAGTCGGTGCACGCGCCCATGCCGATCACCACGTCACGCAGTTTGATATCGTCACGCACCGCGCCGCAGGAACCGACGCGAATGATCTTCTTCACGCCGAATTCGGCAATCAGCTCGCGCGCATAGATGGAGCAGGACGGGATGCCCATGCCGTGGCCCATTACGGAGATGCGGCGGCCTTTGTAGGTGCCGGTGAAACCCAACATGCCGCGCACGTTGTTCACTTCCACCGCGCCTTCCAGGAAGGTTTCGGCGATGTATTTTGCGCGCAGCGGGTCGCCCGGCATCAGTACTACGTCAGCGAAATCACCCATCTCAGCATTAATGTGCGGCGTAGCCATAATTTTCTTCCTTTAGAAATCTTATTTAATAAAAACGTCAAACATCTAAGCCTTGAATTTCGAGTTGCAGCCAGGCAGCTAGCGGGTGAATCCCCAGGAACTTACTTGAGTAAGCGACTGGGGTTCACGCGTGAAGCTAACAACGCTGCGGCTTGAAAGACAGGGCTTAGAACATGGTCTTACCGTAATCCATCGGCGACAGGCCAAAATAATTGGCGACGGTCTGGCCGATGTCGGCGAAGGTCTCGCGGTGGCCCAGCGAGCCCGGCTTCACTTTCGGGCCGTAAACCAGCACCGGGATGTGCTCGCGGGTGTGGTCGGTGCCCGGCCAGGTCGGATCGCAGCCGTGGTCGGCGGTGAAGATGATGATGTCTTCGTCTTTCACCAGCTTCAGCAGCTCCGGCAGGCGGCGGTCGAACAGCTCCAGCGCGGCGGCGTACCCCGCCACGTCGCGGCGGTGGCCGTAAGAGGAGTCGAAGTCCACGAAGTTGGTGAACACGATGGTGTTGTCGCCGGCCTTTTCCATTTCAATCAGGGTCGCGTCAAACAGAGCATCGATGCCGGTCGCCTTCACCTTCTTGGTGATGCCGACGTTGGCGTAGATGTCGGCGATTTTACCGATCGACACCACTTCGCCGCCCTTCTCGTCCACCAGCTTTTTCAGCACGGTCGGCGCCGGCGGCTCTACCGCCAGATCGTGGCGGTTGCCGGTGCGCTGGAAGTGGCCCGGCTTATCGCCGACGAACGGACGCGCGATCACGCGACCGATGTTGTAACCGCCTTCGGTCAGCTCTTCACGCGCGATTTCGCACAGCTCATACAGACGATCCAGGCCGAAGGTTTCTTCATGGCAGGCGATCTGGAACACCGAGTCAGCGGAGGTGTAGAAAATCGGCTTGCCGGTTTTCATGTGCTCTTCGCCCAGCTGATCGAGGATCACGGTGCCGGATGAGTGGCAGTTGCCCAGGTAGCCCGGCAGATTGGCGCGTTCGACCAGTTTGTCCAGAAGCGCCTGCGGGAAGCTGTTGTGCTCGTCCTTGAAGTAGCCCCAGTCGAACAGCACCGGCACGCCGGCGATTTCCCAGTGGCCCGACGGCGTGTCTTTACCGGAAGAGAGCTCGCTGGCGTAAGCGTAAGCACCGATGATGTCGGCGTTGCGATCCAGCCCCTGTGGGAAGTTGCCGGTGGACTCTTCCGCCGCTTTGCCGAGGCCCAGACGGCTCAGGTTAGGCAGCGTCAGCGGGCCCTGGCGGCCCACGTTGGCTTCACCGCGCGCGCAAACCTCGGCGATGTGGCCCAGGGTGTCGGAACCCTGGTCGCCAAAACGTTCGGCGTCTTCGCTGGCGCCGATGCCGAAGGAGTCCAATACCATAATAAATGTGCGTTTCATCTGTGCTCTCCTGCGTGTTCTCACGCTATTGCGACCGCAAAACTGCAATCGCCCTTATTCTCTAAATTTATACCCAATGGATCTCAAGTTGTAGCTAGGCGGCTAGCGTGTGTATCCCCAGGAGCTTACTCAAGTAAGTGACTGGGGTGCACGCGTGCAGCCAACAACGCTACGGCTTGAAAGACGAGGGTCATCACGCTTGAGTGATGCGCTTATACACCACCGGCGTCGCCTCCGGCACCTTGTCGCTCAGCGTCATTGCGCTGCGCACCGCATCGGCCGCCAGTTGCCAGCTCTCTTCATCGTTGGCGTGGATCATCGCCAGCGGTTGCTGGGTATCCACCTTATCGCCCAGACGCGCTACCTCGGTCAGGCCAACGCTGTAATCGATGGCGTCGCTCGCCCGGCGGCGGCCGCCGCCCAGCGACACCACCGCCATACCCAGCGCGCGGGTATCCATGGCGCTGATGATGCCCGGCTTTTCAGCATACACCGGCTTGCTCAGCGTTGCCGCCGGCAGATAGCTATCATAACGTTCGACGAAGTCTATCGGCCCTTGCTGCGCCGCCACCATGCGGCCAAACACCTCAGCCGCTTTGCCGTTGTCCAGCACCGCCTGCAGCTTGGCGCGCGCATCGGCCTCGTCTTGCGCCAGGCCGCCGGACAGCAGCATCTCCACGCACAGCGCCAGCGTCACTTCCAGCAGGCGCGGGTTGCGGTATTCGCCGGTCAGGAAGCGCACCGCTTCGCGCACTTCCACCGCGTTGCCGGCGCTGGAAGCCAGCACCTGGTTCATGTCGGTCAGCAGCGCGGTGGTCTTGCAGCCCGCGCCGTTGGCCACGCCGACGATCGCCTGCGCCAAATCTTGCGACAGGGCATAGGTCGGCATAAAGGCGCCCGAGCCAACCTTCACGTCCATCACCAGCGCATCCAGCCCTTCCGCCAGTTTCTTGGCCAGAATGGAGGCGGTGATCAGCGGGATCGAATCCACGGTGGCGGTGATGTCGCGGGTGGCGTAAAAACGCTTGTCCGCCGGCGCCAGCGAGCTGGTCTGGCCGATGATCGCCACGCCGACGTCCTGAATGATTTTGCGGAAGGCGTTATCGTCCGGGAAAATATTGAAGCCCGGAATGGCTTCCAGTTTGTCCAGCGTGCCGCCGGTATGCCCCAGGCCGCGGCCGGAGATCATCGGCACATAGCCGCCGCAGGCCGCCACCATCGGGCCGAGCATCAGCGAGGTCACGTCGCCCACGCCGCCGGTCGAATGCTTGTCGACGATCGGGCCATTCAGCGCCAAACTCTTCCAGTCCAGCACGGTGCCGGAATCGCGCATCGCCATGGTGAGCGCCACGCGCTCCGGCATGCTCATGTCATGGAAATAAATGGTCATCGCCAGCGCGGCGATCTGCCCTTCCGACACCACGTTGTCGCGAATGCCGTTGATGAAAAAGCGGATTTCCGCTTCGCTTAACGGCTGGCCGTCGCGTTTCTTACGAATAATTTCTTGAGCCAGGAACAAGGCATCCCCCTGTGTCGCCGAGAGTCGGTGCAGACGGGCGCGCCTGGCGCCCGCCAACGAAATCGATCAGTAGCCGCCGCCGGCGGTCTGGGTCTGGTGGCCCAGCGCGGTCAGCAAGCTGGCCAGCAGGCTGGAAGCGCCAAAGCGGAAATGCCGCGCATCGGCCCACCCTTCGCCCAGAATACGATCGGCAAGTTGCAGATAATGCAGCGCGTCTTCCGCGGTGCGCACGCCGCCGGCCGGCTTGAAGCCCACCGTCTTCGCCACGCCCATATCGCGGATCACCGACATCATCAGCTCGGCGCTCTCCAGGGTGGCGTTGACCGGCACCTTGCCGGTGGAGGTCTTGATAAAGTCCGCCCCGGCCTTGATGGCGATCTCGGACGCCTTGCGGATCAAATCGGCCTGTTTCAGCTCACCGGTTTCGATGATCACTTTCAGCAGCACGTTGGCCGCCTGGCAAGCCTGCTTGCACTGTTTCACCAGCTCGAAGCCGACCTGTTCGTTGCCGGCGATCAGCGCGCGGTATGGGAACACCACGTCCACTTCATCCGCGCCATAGGCGATCGCCGCACGGGTTTCCGCCAGCGCGATGTCGATATCGTCATTGCCATGCGGGAAGTTGGTCACGGTGGCGATGCGGATGTCCGGCGTGCCTTGCTCGCGCAGCGCCTTACGCGCCACCGGGATAAAACGCGGGTAGATGCAGATGGCCGCCGTGTGGCCGGCCGGGCTGTTGGCCTGACGACAGAGCGCGATCACTTTCTCGTCGGTGTCATCATCATTCAGCGTGGTTAAATCCATCAAGTTCAGCGCACGTTGCGCTGCTGCGGTTAATTCGGTCATAAAACTCTCCAACTGAGTACCTGGGTGTTGGCGAGCGGACTTGGTTCCATGAAGATAGCGCTGGGGAACGGCGTTCCCGCGGCGGCAACTGAGATCCTTCTCACCGCACATGGCCACCCGCCTTGCGGCCGGCCAGTAATAGCTATTTGAACACGAATGCCGAAGGCGATTCGCGTTCATCGTCACACTATATGAAATAGCACTGTAACAGACCGGAATTATATGTGAAGAACATCACAAAATAACGCGATATCGTTCACAAATTCGCTAAAGAAGCGGCTGAAGATCGCGGATGCGGCAAGCACCCGCGTTGCTTAGAGTATAGGCGGAGTCCCGCGATCGGTCGCGCCGTCGCGGGCTCCGTGATGGCTTACAGCGCCAGGAAGAAGCCGGCGATGGTGGCACTCATCAAGTTGGACAGCGTACCCGCCGCCACGGCCTTCAGACCGAAGCGCGCGATGTCGTGGCGACGGTTGGGCGCCATGCTGCCCAGACCGCCCAGCAGGATCGCCACCGAGGAGAGGTTGGCGAAGCCGCACAACGCGAAGGAGATGATCGCCTTGGTGTGCGTCGACAGCACCTGCAGGCCTTCCGCCGCCACCACGTCGTCCGGGCGCAGATAGGCGCCGAAGTTCATGTAGGCGACGAACTCGTTGACGATGATCTTCTGCCCGATGAACGAACCGGCGGTCATCGCTTCGCTCCACGGCACGCCGATCAGGAAGGCGATCGGTGAGAACACCCAGCCGAGGATCAGCTCAAGCGACAGCTGAGGATAGTCGAACCAGCCGCCGATACCGCCGAGAATGCCGTTAAGCAAGGCGATCAGCGCGATAAACGCCAGCAGCATCGCACCGACGTTCAGCGCCAGCTGCATGCCGGAAGCCGCGCCGGAAGCCGCCGCATCGATCACGTTGGCCGGACGATCCTCTTCGGCGATTAGCTTCATCGCATCGTCTTTATCGTGGGTCTGCTCGGTTTCCGGCACCATCAGCTTGGCGAACAGCAGCCCGCCCGGCGCGGCCATGAAGGATGCGGCGATCAGGTATTCCAGCGGCACGCCCATCTGCGCGTACCCCGCCAACACCGAACCGGCTACCGAAGCCAGGCCGCCGCACATCACGGCGAACAGTTCTGACTGGCTCATGGTGGCGATATAGGGGCGCACCACCAGCGGCGCTTCGGTCTGGCCGACGAAAATGTTGGCGGTCGCCGACAGCGATTCGGTGCGCGAGGTGCCCAGCAGCTTGTGCAGGCCGCCGCCCAGCACGCGGATCACCAACTGCATGATGCCGAGGTAGTACAGCACCGCAATCAGCGAGGAGAAGAACACGATCACCGGCAGGACGCGCAGCGCGAACACGAAGCCGCCGCCGCCGAACACCTCGAACATCTTGTCGGACACCAGCCCGCCGAAAATGAACGAAATGCCCTGATTGCCGTAGGCGATAACGTTTGCCACGCCGTTAGACATACTGCCGAGGATGCTGCGGCCCAGCGGCACGTACAGCACCAGCGCGCCGATGCCGACCTGAATGATGAACGCCCACACGACGGTGCGCAATTTGATGGCCCGACGGTTGCTGGAGAGCAGCACCGCAATGGCGATCAGCACCGCCATACCGACCAGACTCATGATGAGTTGCATGCAAAGTTTCCCTGTTGCAAAAAATAAAATACATCCCTGCTCATGAAGAGAGGTCTGCTATTGGAGAGTTTCGGGGGGATTATACTGAGCGAGGTCACCCTCGCACCGATTTATGTCACAAATGTATACAACGAGACGCAAATGAAAATCTTATAACGTGACGCAGGTCACGTTATAAGCTCGTCAATCCGGCATGGCAAACAGTGACTGGGTATTGCGTTGCAGGTGAGCGGCGATCTCGTCGGCCGGTTCCGGCCGCAGCTCGCACAGCGTGTGAAACACCTCGGCGGCGCGCTCGGGGCGATTCGGCTGCCCCTGATAGCCGGCCAGCGGCATGTCCGGCGCATCCGTCTCCAGCAGCAGCGCCTCAAGCGGCAGCTGCGCCATCACGCCGCGCGTTTTCTGCGCCCGCTCATAGGTGATGGTGCCGCCCACACCGATGTAATAGCCGAGGCGGATAAACGCCTGCGCCTGCGACAGGCTGCCGGCGAAGCCGTGCACCACGCCGCGGCGCGGCAGTTGCATGCGCCGCAGCGCCGCGGCCAGCTGATCGTGGGTGCGGCGCGAGTGCAGGATCACCGGCAGGTCATGCTGTTTCGCCAGCCTCAGCTGGGCCAGCAGCACGCTTTGCTGGCGCTCGAACTGCGGGTTGTCCATATACAGATCGAGCCCAATCTCCCCCACCGCCACCAGCTTGCGCGGCCGTTCGGCCAACAGCGCCGCCAACTGCTCCAGCTGCGGCTCATGATGCTGCGCGATATACAGCGGGTGCAGCCCCAGCGCGGCGAACAGCGGCGCGTGATCCTGCGCCAGCCGCAGCACCCGCGCAAAGCGATCGGCAGTGACCGTCGGGACGATGATGCGCTGCACGCCGGCGCTTGCCGCCCGCGTCAGGCTTTCGGCCTCGTGTCCGGTAAAGGGTGGGAAATCGAAATGGCAGTGGGTGTCGGTAAAGGCGTAGCTCACAGCGCGCCCCCTTCACCCGGCGGCAGATCGCCCGGCAGAATGAGTTTCGGCGCCGCCACCGCAGCCTCCGGCTGCGCCGTGAGATCGGGCGACATGGCGATGTCGGTCACGATCGGCGAAGGCATTCTGACATTCTCGGGCTGGATCAGGCGGCGCGACAACGATTTTCGCACCTTGATGCCGTCCGGTTCCTGCTGCGCCATCCACTGGCCGACGGTGGCCAGGAAGTAGCGGCCGCAGCGGCGCCCCAGGTGATAATCCTGATTGAGCGCCCCCAGTCGGCTGCCCAGCGCATTGCTGGCCAGCGGCTTAGGCGGGAAGATCTCGAAGATGCGCAGCTTGCCCGGCGGCTTCTCGATAAAGCGCTGGATGCGGTGATAGCTTTGCTCATGATGCTGCAGGATGCGCACCATCTGCTGCAGGCTGCTGTCGCTCAGCCAATGCTCCATACGCTTCATCCACTGCGGGGTGTAGTACATTTGCGAAGGCACGGTGCGGATCACCACGATGGTGTCGGCGCCGCGGCGATAGGCCTCTTCCACCGGAATCGCATCGCTGATGCCGCCGTCCTGATAGCTGACGCCGTCCAACTCCACGCCCTGACGGTAGAAGCCGGGAATGGCGCTGGACGCCTTGATGGCCGGCAGCCAGCGTTCGCGCTGCGCCGGCAGATAGGCCGGTTCGAAATCGTCGCTGCGGCAGGCGCACAGCAAGAATTCGCGCCCGTCGGTAAAGTGCTGTTCCGCCACGTCCATCGCCAGCGGCATCTGCGCCGCCGCCGTATCAACCAGCCAATCGAGATCGATCAGATGCCCGCCGCGCACGAAGCGCAGCGGATTGAAGAACTGTGCCGAAGTGGTGTAACGGGTGATCACCCGGCGCGCGTAGCCCATCTGCCCGCAGATATAGGCAGACAGATTCTGAGCGCCGGCCGATGTGCCGATCAGCAGATCGAAAGGGTTAAAGCCCGCGCGCTGAAACTCGTCCAGCACGCCGGCGGTGAAAATGCCGCGCTGGCCGCCGCCTTCGCAGACCAGCGCCATCTTGCCTGGCCGAAAGGGTTTAGACGCCAGCGGTTCTATATTGCCGAGCGTGATGGGTATTCTGTATCCCAACTTGGCATCCTCAGTGAGACGTTTTCTCCGAGGATACCGCGTCTCGCTCTCTTCCGTAATCCTCTTGCAGTACACCGGCGAGGAAATCGTTGCTGCCGGCCAGCCAGGCGCAATCGCTGCCGGACCATTCGGCCCACGCCTGCCATACCTGGCCTTTCAGCTGTTTCCAGCGCCCAACGATGATGTCGCTGTTCATGGCCGGCCCTCCCCGAGGTGAGAAAAGGAATTAAGCTTTGTTACAGTTTACGGGAAAATGCCGGCCGGCTAAGGGCGCCGACGGCCGGTGAACAGGCTGACCAGGAACAGGATGATGCCGACAACGAACACCACCTTGGCGGCCCAGGCGGCGGTGCCCGCCAGCGAACCGAATCCCAGTGCCGCAGCGATAAGCGCGATGACTAAAAAGATAATGCCCCAACGAAACATAAGCTTCTCCTTACCATTGTGAAAAAATTCTCTGCTGTCTGCCGCCCCGACAACGGGACGTCGACGGCAAATCAGTTTCTTTTTTTGGTGGTACATGTCGGGCCGCCTTCACGGCCCGACAGATGCGGCTTGTTGTTACTTGTTACGGGCGCCTGGCGGGATTACGGCTTGACCACCAGGTCGTTTTTCACGCTTTTCACGCCGTCGATGGCCTTGGCGATGCTTTCGGCACGCTCAGACTGCGCCTGCGTTTTCACCTCACCGGAAAGCTGCACCACGCCATCGGTGGTTTCCACTTTCACATTGCGCGACGGCACGATGTCATCGGCCAGCAGCTTGGCTTTCAGCTCGCTGGTGGTGGCGGTGTCGCCGGCATACGATTTGATCGACTGGTTGGCTTCGTCCTTCACGTGCAGCTTGTCGCTAACGGTCTTGACGCCTTCCACCTTACCGGCAACCGCGACCGCATGTTCCGCCTGCGCCTGGCTGTCGACAAAGCCGCTCAGGATCACGGCGCCTTTTTCGGTTTTCACCGAAATGTCAGCGCTTTTGATGGTCTTATCTTCCACCAACGCACTTTTAACTTTAGCCGTTATCGCGCTGTCATCCATGTAACCGTCAACTTTTTTCATGGAGCTATCGATTTTGGCACCGGCACTATCCGCGGCGTTAGACGCCTTGTTTAACAGGCTGTCTTCGGCCAGCGCAGTGCCGCTCACCAAAGCAGAACCCAAAACAACAGCCATCAGCGAGTGTGCAAATTTGGTCTTTTTCATCGATCTCTTCCTTTTGTTGGGGGCCCGCAGCGCCAAAGCGCCGGAACCCTTCAGCCGCCTTCACGCGGCCTCTCGGTAAATACTTCATCATCGCTATACGATTAAGCGTTCACGACAGGAGTATTGCAACGGCCGTGCCAATCCAATAAATACCTTATTTATCAAAGAGAAAAATTCTTCAGTTGGATTTTTAATCAACAAACTGTCGTCTATTGACGACAGATTAAGCCACACAAAACTGAAATATTCCTATCTCATTGATATTTAAAGATACTGACTGTCTCCTATCGGCAACACATCAGAATAACTCACCAAACAAGCAACGTATTGCAGTGATTTACTCTCAAGCAATGTGCGAACATCCTGTTAAAGATAGACCATGCGGCGGAAAACGCAGGCCAATCGCGTCTCGCCTTGGCGATGTCGATTCGCAGGGTAAAATATGAGGAAGTTTTATTAATTAGCGGAGTGAGAATACGGGGAGCTGGCAGGGCGCACCGGGCGCCCTGCCGATTGATCAGTGTTCGCGGGTTTTGCGGAAGGTCACGTCAGGATAGCGTTCCTGCGTCAGGTTGAGGTTCACCATGGTCGGCGCGATGTAGGACAGGTTGTCCCCACCGTCCAGCGCCAGGTTGATCTCGTTCTTGCGCTTGAACTCTTCGAACTTCTTCACGTCGTCGCACTCAACCCAGCGCGCCGTCGACACGTTGACCGACTCATACAGCGCTTCCACGTTGTACTCGCTCTTCAAACGCGCCACGACCACGTCGAACTGCAGCACGCCGACCGCACCGACGATCAGATCGTTGTTGGCGATCGGGCGGAACACCTGCACCGCGCCCTCTTCGGACAACTGCACCAACCCCTTCAACAGCTGTTTCTGCTTCAGCGGATCACGCAGGCGGATGCGGCGGAACAGTTCCGGCGCGAAGTTCGGGATGCCGGTGAACTTCATGTCTTCACCCTGGGTGAAGGTATCGCCGATCTGAATGGTGCCATGGTTGTGCAGACCGATGATGTCGCCCGGGTAGGCTTCTTCCACGTGCGAACGGTCGCCGGCCATAAAGGTCAGCGCGTCGGAGATCACCACGTCTTTGCCGGTGCGCACCTGGCGCAGCTTCATGCCCTTCTCATAACGGCCGGAAACCACGCGCATAAAGGCCACGCGGTCGCGGTGCTTCGGATCCATGTTGGCCTGGATCTTGAACACAAAGCCGGTGAATTTCTCTTCCGCCGCCGTCACTTCGCGGGTGTCGGTTTTGCGCGGCATCGGCGCCGGCGCCCAGGCCACCAGGCCGTCCAGCATATGATCCACGCCGAAGTTGCCGAGTGCGGTACCGAAGAACACCGGCGTCAGCTCGCCGCTCAGGAAAGCCTCCTGATCGAACTCGTGAGAAGCGCCCTGCACCAATTCCAGCTCATCGCGCAGCTGCGCCGCCAGATCTTCGCCCACCGCCGCATCCAGCTCAGGGTTGTTCAGGCCCTTGACGATGCGCACTTCCTGAATGGTGTGGCCTTTACCGGTCTGGTACAGGTAGGTTTCATCCTTGTACAGGTGGTAAACGCCCTTGAACAGCTTGCCGCAGCCGATCGGCCAGGTGATGGGCGAACAGGCGATCTTCAGTTCGCGTTCGACTTCATCCATCACCTCCATCGGATCGCGGATGTCGCGGTCCAGCTTGTTCATGAAGGTCAGGATCGGCGTGTCGCGCAGGCGGGTGACTTCCATCAGCTTGCGGGTGCGATCCTCAACGCCCTTGGCGGCGTCGATCACCATCAGACAGCAGTCGACCGCGGTCAGGGTGCGATACGTATCTTCGGAGAAGTCTTCGTGCCCCGGGGTGTCCAGCAGGTTGACCAGGCTGTCGCGATACGGGAACTGCATCACCGAGGTGGTGATCGAGATCCCACGCTGCTTTTCCATTTCCATCCAGTCGGATTTGGCGTGCTGGCTGGAGCCGCGGCCTTTTACCGTACCGGCGGTCTGGATCGCCTGTCCGAACAGCAGCACTTTTTCGGTAATGGTGGTTTTACCGGCATCGGGGTGCGAGATGATGGCGAAAGTTCTTCTTTTGGAGACTTCGCGGGCAAATTCACTAGGAGACATGGTTTTCAGGTTCTACGGTTAGTCCGCCCTGCGACATCATCAGAACGCGCCGATCGCGGCGCCGGGCAAAGCGGTGAATAAAAGATAACAGCCGGGCATTTTCGCCGATTTGCCAACCGGTGACAATCAATGCTTTTTCCGACCGGGCTGATTACCCCAGCGGCAGCGCCATCACGATCGCGTCTTCGCGGCCGTGGGCGCTCGGGTAATAATTGCGGCGCACGGTGACTTCGTTGAAACCGAGATCTTCATACAGCGCGATCGCCGCCTGGTTGGAGGCGCGGACTTCCAGCCACAGCGTGACCACGCCGCGGCTCTCCAGCTGTTCGATCAACGCGTTGAGCAGCAGGCGGCCAAAGCCCCGGCGCTGGTACTGCGGATGAATGGCGATGTTGAACAGCGTGGCTTCGTCCAGCACGATCTGCGTGATGGCGAATCCCGCCATCTCCCCGTCGGCGCTCAGCTTCAGGTTAAGGTAGCGATCGCCCTGATTGCTGGCGAAGGTGGTTTCCGTCCAGGGGAAAGCGTGGCTGGCTTGCTCAATGGTGAAGGCCGTGGCCAGGTCGGCCGCCGTCAGGGTAGAAATCGTGTTCATGATGACAAATCTGCTGCCAGAGGGCGCGTTTGGCCCCCGCGTCTTGAGAAAGCTCGGCCAGCGCCGGGCTGTGTAGCTGCGCGCCGGCGACCGCGAGCGGCTCCGCTACGCCCAGCCGCCAACTGTTGCATGCGGTCTCTGCAGGCAGCATCGCCACCTGTTCCGGCGTCAGGCTGTAAGTTTGCGCCGGCGTCAGCCCCAGGCTGCGCAGCACGTCGCAAAACAGCGGATCGTCGGGCGCCGGCAGCGTCTGCGCCACCACCAGCAGGCGCGTCTCGGGCGGCAGACTGACCGCCACTTCGCCCTGCAACACGCCCGGGCGGCGCAATGTCCACTGCGTAATACCCAGTTGTTGTAACAGCCAGTCGCGTTTTGATGCCATGCCGATTCCTACCCGTTGTGGTGCGCCATGCCTGCCATGCGCCGCGCTATGCTAACAAACCCGCGCAGCCCGCGCCAACAAACCCGTCGAACATATCGCCACAAAGCTCTATAATCCCCGGTCTCATTTCCAGGAGCCAATATCTGATGTCTGCATTAACCCCCGCCAGTGAAGTCATGCTGCGCCACAGTGATGAATTTATCGAACGCCGCGTGCTGTTTGCCGGCGACCTGCAGGACAGCCTGCCGGCCCAATTCGAGGCCGCGGACGTGCGCGTCCACACTCAGCATTACCATCACTGGCAGTTACTGAACCGGACGATGGGCGATAACGTGCAGTTCGGTTTGACCGTCGATCCCGCTTTCGTCGCCGACTGCGACACGCTGGTTTACTACTGGCCGAAGAGCAAGCAGGAGGCGCAATTCCAACTGTGCAACCTCCTGGCGCTGCTGCCGGTGGGCGTGGACGTGTTCGTGGTCGGTGAAAACCGCAGCGGCGTGCGCAGCGCCGAGCCAACGCTGGAAGGCCACGTTGCGCTGGTGAAAATCGACAGCGCGCGCCGCTGCGGCCTGTATCACGGCCGCCTGGACGCGCAGACCGAGTTCGACCTGAACGACTGGTGGGACAGCTATCAGCTGCACGATCTGGAAGTGAAAACGCTGCCGGGCGTGTTCAGCCGCGACGGCCTGGACGTCGGCAGCTCGCTGCTGCTGTCGACGCTGGAAAAACACATGAAAGGCAAGGTGCTGGACATCGGCTGCGGCGCCGGCGTGATGGCCTCGGTGATGGCCAAGCTGTCGCCGAAGGTGAAACTGACCCTCAGCGACGTCAATGCCGCCGCGGTGGAGTCCAGCCGCGCGACGCTGGCCGCCAACGGCATCGAAGGCGAAGTGATCGTCAGCAACGTTTACTCCGATATCACCGGCCGTTTCGACATGATCATCTCCAACCCGCCGTTCCACGACGGGCTGCAGACCAGCCTGACCGCCGCCGAAACCCTGATCCGCGGCGCGGTGAAGCACCTGCCGATCGGCGGCCAGCTGCGCATCGTCGCCAACGCCTTCCTGCCCTACCCGGACATTCTGGACGCCACCTTCGGCAGCCACGAAGTGCTGGCGCAAAACGGCCGCTTCAAGGTGTACCAGGCGACCGTCGGCCGTCCGCCGCGCGCGCCGAAGAAGAAATAATTCGCCGTTGGCGGAAAACGACAGAGCGCGGCCTGCAGGCCGCGCTTTTTTTTAACCGTTGATGTAGGTCATCGACTCCGCGCCGTAGCGATCGCCGGCCGCCGCGCTCAGCGGAAACACCGCTTCTATCGCCGCCAGTTCAGCCGCGCTCAGCGCGATCTCCGCCGCAGCGACGTTCTCTTCCAGATAGCGACGGCGTTTGGTGCCGGGGATCGGCACAATGTGTTCGCCCTGCGCCAATACCCAGGTCAGCGCCAGCTGTGAAGGTTTGACGCCCTTCTGCGCCGCCAGCTCGCTCACCTTCTCCACCAGCGCCAGGTTGCGGGCGAAGTTTTCCCCCTGGAAGCGCGGGTTGCCACGGCGGAAATCGTCCTCGGCCAGATCCTCCGGCCGCCGGATAGCGCCGGTGAGGAAACCGCGTCCTAACGGGCTGTAGGGCACAAAGCCGATGCCCAGGCGCTCGCAGGCCGCCAGTACGCCCTGCTCGGCGTCGCGCGTCCACAGCGAATACTCGGTCTGCAGCGCGGTGATCGGATGTACCTTGTGCGCCCGCTCCAGCGTGGCGACCGACGCCTCGCTCAGGCCGATGTGGCGGATCTTGCCTTCGCGGATCAGATCCGCCATCGTGCCCACGACGTCCTCGATCGGCACTTGCGGATCGACCCGGTGCTGATAATAGAGATCGATCTCCTCCACGCCCAAGCGCCGCAGGCTGCCTTCCACCGAGCGCCGGATATACTCGGGCCGGCTGCTGACGCCGCGCGCCGACGGATCCGCCGGATCGCGCAGAATGCCGAACTTGGTGGCCAGGAACACCTGTTGCCGCTTGCCCTTGATCGCCTCCCCCACCAGCTCTTCGTTGGTGTGCGGCCCGTACATGTCGGCGGTGTCGAGCAGCGTGACGCCCAACTCCAGCGCCCGGTGCAGCGTGGCGATGGCTTCCTGCCGATCGGCGCCGGTGGAGTAGAAGTCGCTCATGCCCATGCACCCCAGCCCCAGGGCGGAGACGACGGGACCGTTGGAACCGAGTTTACGTTGTTGCATTGTGCTGCCCTCATGCGGTGAATGGATAACGCAGCAAAGTCTGGTTGTTTACGCGACAAAGATAAATAATGCAGATTGCACATCACTGTTCAAAAATCACCAACAATCCGGAGTGGACATGGATCAGGTTCAAGCCATGCGCATTTTTACCCGCATCGTCGAACTGGGCAGCTTCAGTCGGGCGGCCGAACGCCTGCAGCTGCCGCGCGCCACGGTCAGCAACGCGTTGAAACGGCTGGAACAACGGCTGGGCGTGCGCCTGCTGATCCGCACCACCCGCCAGGTGCAGGTGACCAGTGAAGGCAGCCTCTACTATCAACGCTGCGTGCAGTTGCTGGGGGCGCTGGAGGAGGCGGACTCGCTGTTCAGTCACCATAAGCTGCAGCCGTCCGGCAAGGTGCGCATCGATATGCCCCATTCGCTGGCGCGCCAGATCGTCATTCCGGCGTTGGACGACTTTTACCGGCGTTATCCCGACATCACCCTGGCACTGGGCGCCAACGACACCCACGTCGATCTGTTGCGCGAAGGCGTGGACTGCGTGCTGCGCGCCTGGGAAACCGAAGACGACAGTCTGGTAGCGCGGCGCATCGCCCAGCTGCCGCAGGTCACCTGCGCTTCCCCCGCTTATCTGCAGGCCCACGGCACGCCGCTCGACATCGATCGCCTGGGGCCGCATCGCGCGGTGGGGTATTTTTCCCTGGCCAACAACCGCGATTACCCGCTGGAATTCTGCCGCGGCGGCAAGCTGGAACTGCGCGAGCTGCCCGCGCGGCTCAGCGTCAGCGGCGCCGACGCCTACATCGCCGGCGCGCGGGCCGGCATGGGATTGATTCAGGCGGCGCGCTATTCGCTTGCCCCCTGGCTGGAACAGGGCGAACTGGTGGAAGTGCTGGCGGACACGCCGCCCCCGCCGATGCCGATTTACATCATGTATCCACCCGGCCGTTTCCTGGCGCCACGGGTCAGGGTGTTGATTGATTGGCTGATTTGGCTGTTTGACCAGCAGAAAAGCGGCGATATGGCTGTTTTTCCAGCAAACGCCCGCAAAGCGGGGAAATAACTGTTGACGTGCCCGCCAAAATCTCTAGAATTCGCCTCCGTGGTAACGTTACTCCGGTAATGTTTCTGGTACGCGAAGGTGGCGGAATTGGTAGACGCGCTAGCTTCAGGTGTTAGTGTCCTTACGGACGTGAGGGTTCAAGTCCCTCTCTTCGCACCAAATAACCACATGATTTATATTGCACTCAGCATCGATGCGAAGGTGGCGGAATTGGTAGACGCGCTAGCTTCAGGTGTTAGTGTTCTTACGGACGTGAGGGTTCAAGTCCCTCTCTTCGCACCAAGCTGGCGACGTAATATAAATCAAAGCAACAACATCGACTGTGCGAAGGTGGCGGAATTGGTAGACGCGCTAGCTTCAGGTGTTAGTGTCCTTACGGACGTGAGGGTTCAAGTCCCTCTCTTCGCACCAATTGATGATCTCTCCGGCGGTTCCTTCGAAAAAATCCCAACGCATTGATGATAAACACGCTTAAGCGTGGTTTTGCCGTTTCTGGCGTTTCACCCAAAGCTGAAGTTGAGGCTGACTGCCGCCAGGCCGCCCGCCAGCGCCATGCAGGAAGGCAACAGCAGATAGTGGCGCAGCCGGCTGTTGAACAGCATCACCAGCGTGGCCAACATCGCTATCACGATCAGGGTGCGCAACTGCAGCATATCCAGGTTGATCAGGGCCAGCAGCGGCATCAAAGCACAAGGCAGCAAAACGCCCCAGGCGCTGGCCAGGCGATCCCCGAGGCACCAACTGACGCCCCACAGCCCGCACGCGGCAATCATGGCAGTGAGCATGACAACCTCCTTAAGTGATAATGATAACCAATATCATATAACACTTTTTTGGCCGCCGCATCATTTTCACTGCGCTGACCAAACTCAGATGACACCAGCAGGAAAAAATGATAATTTGACATAAGAAAATTCCTAGTCCTGTTTGCATGATAATAATCACAACCCTCAACCATGCAATTAAAGTGGATATTCGCGCCAAGGGAATGCTTCTCAACCTTAATTATTCGACAGAACGACTTTGCAAAGAGTGACCTCCGTATGAACGCCCGTTCTTATCAGGAATTACTGAACAGCAAGCAGCGCCTGGCATTATTTCTTTTTCTGATAATGAATGCCGCCTCTTCCGTATTTACATTATTGTTCCCTTTTAGGGATACGCCCGCATTTACCCTACCTTTATTATGTATACCGCTATTTTGTCTGGTAGCAGCGCTATTTTCTCTGCAAACGCCACGTAAATATTTGTGCAAACTCAATCTGTTCGCCAGCGTGCTCGGCCTGCTCTGGGCCGCACATATTTACGTTAAAAGTCAATATTGCCTACCGAATAACCAAGATTTTTTATTAATTAGTTTGTTTAGCATCTTTTTTATCAGCGCTATTTCTCTGACGGATAACTTTACCGCCTTTTGTTTACACGCCGTACCTTCCGCAATGATGATCCTGGCTTTAGACGGTATGCATAATACCCTGCGGATATTATTCACCACGCTATTACCTATTATCGCTTTCTCCATTCATCACCTGATGTTGAAACGCAGTGAAATCTTTACCCACGCGCTGGTGGCCAACCTGTATAACGAGCGGGACAAATTCAATAATTTGAGCATGCTTGATCCCCTGACCGGCCTTTATAACCGTCGAGGGCTGGAGAATAAGATCACTATGCTGCTGGAACCGCAAACCGGCCGCCACTACGTGCTGCTGCTGGATATCGACCACTTCAAGGTCTACAACGACAGCTACGGCCACGCCATGGGCGACCGGGCGCTGGTGCAGGTGGCGATCGCCATCCGCGATGCGGTGCGTTCGCGCGACATCGTGGTGCGCTACGGTGGGGAAGAGTTTTTGGTGCTGTTGACCAACGTGCACGAAGGCTATGCGGCGCAGCTGGCCGAACGGGTGCGTCAACGCGTGGCGGAACTGAATATCCCGCACGGCGCCAGCCCGCAGCACAGCGGCACGCTGACGCTCAGCGCGGGCATCTCGGCATTGGAAAGGCTGGACGTCGAGTCAGCGATCGGCGCGGCCGACGCCGCGCTCTATCTGGCGAAGCACAGCGGCCGCAACAATATTCAGCTGGCGCAAAACGTCGAGCCCGCTCTGCTGCAACCGCAGGAATTGACACACTAGGCGCTTTCCCAAATCGCCTTGCCCTGCCAGCGCCGTTCGATCGCCGCCAGGAACAGTTTCACCTTGGGGGAGAGATGGCGCCGGCTGGGATAGACGGCGCAGATCGGCGGCCCAGGGCGACAATAGCGTTCCAGCACCGGCACCAGCGTGCCGGCCGCAATCTGCTCGCCGACCAGAAATGCCCCCACCTGACACAGACCGGCCCCGGCGACGGCGGCATCCCGCAAGGCCTCGACGTTGTTGAAACGCATCCGGCCGCGCACCGGCTGTTCGTGCAGTTGACCGTTAACCCGATAGCGCCAGGGCGCCGGCAGCCCCTGATGGCTGAAGACCAGTGTCTCGTGATCGCCCAACGCCTCCGGTTTCGCAGGCGCGCCGTGCCGCGCCAGATAATCCGGCGCCGCGCAGGTGATCAGGCGATGCGGCGCGAGCACCCGCCGCACCAGTCGGCTGTCGTCGCTGCCGCCGACGCGGATCGCCACGTCGATGCCGTCGCGCACCAAATCGCTGTAATCGTCGGAAAAGCTGACGTCGGCGTCCACCTCCGGCCACTGAGTCAAAAACTCCCGCAAAATCGGCAAAATGTGCAACCGCCCCAGCGAGACCGGCACATCCAGCCGCAGCCGCCCGCGCGGGGTTTGCCGCCGCGTATTGAGCGCCGTTTCCGCCTCTTCGGCCTGCGACAGGATGCGCTGCGCATACTCGTAAAACACCGCGCCGTCTTCGGTCAGGCTGACGCTGCGCGTGGTGCGCTGCAGCAGCCGGGTCGCCAATCGCTCCTCCAATCGGGTCACGCATTTGCCCGCCGCCGATCGGGAGATGCCCAGCCTCTCGGCCGCCAGCGTGAAGCTGCAGGCATCGGCGACGCGGATGAACACCAGCAGGTCGGTCAGGTTATCCAACGGCATAGACGGTAAATTAGCCACGATTCGTCCCCAATGTTGCGCATTCATGCCAGTTTATCAGCCATTTTGGCGCGGATACACTGAGGTTCTTCATCTGTTGGGAGGATCCTTATGAGTGCCTTACACGCCGGCGGCGGCGCAAAGTCTTGGCTGGCGACCTTCGCCATCGGCCTGTCCACCTTTGCCGTCGTCACGGCAGAAATGCTGCCCGTCGGGCTGCTGACCCCGATCGTCAATACTCTGAACGCGACGATCGGCCGCGCCGGGCTGCTGATTTCCCTGCCGGCCCTGTTCGCCGCGCTGTTTGCCCCGCTGGTGGTGCTGGGCGCCCGGCGCACGGATCGCCGCAGCCTGCTGGCGGGCTTTCTGCTGCTGCTGATCGCCGCCAACCTGCTGTCCGCCGCCGCCACCTCCCTGGCGCTGCTGTTCGCCGCGCGCATCCTGCTGGGTTTTTGCATCGGCGGTATCTGGGCCATCGCCGGCGGGTTGGCGGAACGTCTGGTGCCGCCGGCCTCCGTCGGATTGGCGCTGTCCGTCATCTTCGGCGGCGTAGCGGCGGCCTCGGTGTTCGGCGTGCCGCTCGGGGTATTCCTCGGCGAAACGCTGGGCTGGCGCATGGCGTTTCTGGCGGTCGCCGTTCTGGCGGCGCTGACCCTGCTCTTGCTGGTGTGCGTGCTGCCGCCGCTGCCGGTCACGCAGGCGATAAGCTGGCGGTCGTTCACCGCGCAGCGCGCGAATCGCCGGCTGCTGACCGGGCTGCTGCTGACGTTTCTGCTGGTCGCCGGCCACTTTATGGCTTACACCTTTGTCCGCCCGCTGTTGCAGACGGTCGCCGGCATCGAGAGCCGCTGGGTGGGGCCGCTGCTGTTCGCCTACGGCGTCGCCGGCATCTTCGGGAATTTCATCGCCGGCCAGGCCGCCGCCAAACGGCTGCGCCGCACCCTGGCGCTGATCGCCCTCGGGCTGGCGCTCGCCGTCCTGCTGCTGCCGCTGCTGGGCCACGCGCCGCTGAGCGGCGGCGCCTTCCTCCTGCTGTGGGGCATCGCCTACGGCGGCGTTTCCGTTGCGTTGATGGCGTGGATGCTCAAGGCGGCGCCCAACGCGGTCGAGGTCGCCTCTTCGCTGTATATCGCGCTGTTTAATCTGGCGATTTCCTGCGGTTCGCTGGCGGGCGGGCTGGTGGTGGACGCCGGAGGCCTGACGATAAACGGCATGCTGTCCGGCATGGTGCTGCTGCTGGCGTTGGCGATCCTGATGCGAACCCGCCCGCAGGCGCTGACAACGGCGGCGAAGGCCGATTCGCCGCCGGGTTGAATCAGCCGCGGCGCTGCCGCAGGCCGTAAATCAGCACCACCGCGAAGCACAGCAGCGGCAGCAGATAAGAGAGCGCGGTGCTGTAACGGTCGGCCAGCGCCCCCATAAAGTACGGCATGATGGCGCCGCCGACGATCGCCATGATCATAAAGGAGCTGGCGCGCTTGGTGTGCTTGCCCAGATTTTTCACCCCCAGGGCGAAAATGGTCGGGAACATGATCGACATAAAGAAGAACACCGCGATCAGCGCCACCACCGATACGCCGTCGACGCTCAGCATCACCACGCCGCACAGCGCGATGTTGATCAGCGCATAGACCGCCAGCAGCGTCGCCGGTTTGACTCGCCCCATCAGCCAGGTGCTGAAGAAGCGCCCGACCATAAAGCAGATCATGGCGATCGACAGCAGGTAAGAGGCGCTCTGGTTAGACACCTCGCGCCAGTGCTCGGTGGCGTAGTTGATGAAGAACGCCCCGACGCCCACCTGCGCCGCCACGTAGAAGAACTGTGTGATAACCCCGCCGACGAAATGCGGATGCTGCCACAATCCCTGCGCTATCACGCCGTGCACCGGCTTTTCCTCTTCGCGGATCGCCGGCAGCCGGGTGCGGCTGAACAACAGCGCGATCAGCAGCACCAGCGCAGCGATCGCCACATAGGTCATCTTCACCGCGCTCTGATCGCCGTCGCCGGCGGACTGACTGGCGGAGAAGAACAGCGTGCCGCCGATCAGCGGGCCGATAAACTGCCCGAGGCCGTTGAACGACTGCGCCAGGTTGAGCCGCCGTTCGGCGCCCTGCGCGTCGCCCAGCACCGTGGCGTACGGGTTGGCCGCCGTTTCCAGGCACCCCAGGCCGCTGGCGATGACGAACAGCGCGAACAGGAATACGCCGAAGCTGTTGGCCGACGCCGCCGGCACGAACAGCAACGCCCCCAGCGCGTACAGGCACAGCCCGACCAGAATGCCCGCCTTATAGCCCTTGCGATCCATAAAGTACCCGGCGGGCAGCGCCACCAGGAAGTAGGCGCCGAAGTAGGCCGCCTGCAGCAGCCCCGACTGCGCCTTGGTGACGTGCAACGTCTCCTGAAAATGTTTGTTCAATACGTCCAGCAGGCCATAGGACAGCCCCCACATGAAGAACAGGCTGGTGACCAGGATAAAGGCCCAGCGCAGATTGGCGGTCACGGGGACGCCCGGCTGCGCGGAGGCCGCACTTTTTTCAGCAAGCATGGTGATACCCTCGTATCGTCTGGCGATGATGATGTTGGCGTTATTGCTGTTGCAGAGAGAAAATCCGCGCCATTTCCACCCATTTTTCGCCCTGCGGCGTCCAGGGGGTGGCGGCCTGGTAGTGCCACATCAGCGCTTCCCATCGCTGTACTTCGGGGTTGTTCAGGCTGGCGGCGTCAAAGCGCGCGGCGTCGAAATCGGCGCTGACCTCCACGATCATGAACAGCCGGGTGCCCAACCGGTAAATTTCCATGTCCAGAATGCCGTGCTCGCGCAAATGCGCGGCGATGCCCGGCCAAATGCGCTGATGATGCTGCTGGTACTCCGCAATCAGCGCCGGTGAGTCAATCAGATCGAGCGCCTGGCAGAAACGGCGCCGCCCTGCCGCCGCGCCGCTCACGTCAGCGCCCGATCGAGATGCAGGTAGCCGCCGTCCACCGACAGCCACTGCCCGGTGGTATGCGATGACCGCGACGACAGCAGAAACGCCACGGTATCGGCGATCTCCTGCGGCGTGGTCATGCGCTGCCCGAGCGGAATGCGCGCGGTGATTTTCTCCATCTGCCGCTGCGGCTCGGCGAAGGTGTTGAGCCAGCGCTGGTACTGCGGGGTGATCACCTCCGCCGGCACCACCGCGTTCACCCGCACCCCGTCATGGCGCAGCGACACTGCCCATTCGCGCGTCAGCGCCAGCACCGCGCCCTTGGCGGCGGTGTAGCCGCTGGTGCCGCCCTGGCCGCTGAGCGCGGTCTTTGAGGCGATGTTGACGATGGCGCCCCGGCTCTCCCGCAGCGCCGCCTGGCACAGGTGCGCCATCAGGTAGTAGTGCACCAGGTTCTTTTCCAGCGAACCGACGAACGCTTCACGCCCCGCCTCCAGCCCGACGCCGTCATTGACCCCGGCGTTATTCACCAGTCCGTCGATGCGGCCGAAGGTCGCCAGCGTCTGGCTGACCGCGCGGCGGCAGGCCGCCTCATCGCACAATTCGGTGAGGATCACCTCGGTGCGCGGCTGCAGCCGCTGCAAATCGGCCAGCAGCGCCGCCTCCGGCGCGGCGTTGGTGACCAGCACCGGGATCGCCCCCTCTTCAGCCAGCACATGAGAAATCGCCGCGCCGATGCCGGCACCGCCGCCGGTGACCAGCACCACCTTATCTTGCAGATACAGATCCATAACCAGACTCCGTTAAACCGTAAATTCGCCAGGCGGTGTCGCCCCAAATCGCCGCCTGCTCGGCAGCCCCCAGCGTCGACAGCGCCCGTTCGCACAGTTGCACCACCTGGCGGTAGTCGCCGGCCAGCAGGCACACCGGCCAGTCGGAGCCGAACATCAGCCGCTGCGGGCCGAACGCCTCCAGCGCGACGTCGAAGAACGGCAGCAGTTCCTCCGCCCGCCACCGGCCGCCCGGCGCCTCGGTGATCAGGCCCGAAAGCTTGCAGGCCACGTGCGGCAGCGCCGCCAGCGGCCGGATTTGCTGCGCCCAGTGCCGCGCGCCGCGCGCGATGTCCGGCTTGCCGAGGTGATCCAGCACCAGCCAGTGCTCGTCATGGCGGGCGGCGAACGACGCCGCGGCCGCCAGATGCCGATGCGTCACCAGGATCTCGTACACATACCCGGCGCGCTGCAGCGTTTGCATGCCGCGTTCCACCTCCGGCCGCGCCAACCAGGCCGCCGGATCCGCTTCGTCCTGCACCTGATGGCGCACCCCGCGCAGCGCAGCGCGCGGCCTCAGGGCCTCCAGACGCTGCGCCAGCTGCGGCGCGGCGATATCCAACCAGCCCACCACGCCGCATACGCCTTCGCTCCGCTCAGCCAGCGCCAGCAAGGCCAGCGTCTCTTCCTCGCTGGGGCGCGCCTGCACCGCCAGCGCGCTGTCGAAACCGTGTTCCTGCAACAGCGGCCGCAGCCGGGGCGGATCGAAATCCTGTCGCAGCACGCGCATCCGCTCGTCGATCCACGGGTAGTGCTGCGGGTGGTAGCGCCAGTAGTGCTGGTGAGCGTCGATGCGCGGCATGCGATCCTCCCGCCTCACCCGCGGTACCGATACTGCTCGATCGACGACGGGTGCATCTCGATCGAGTAACCGGGCCGGCTCGGCGGCATGTAGGCCGCGCCGTTGATCACGCAGGGATCGACAAAGTGTTCATGCAAATGATCGACGTACTCGATCACCCGGCCTTCGTGGGTGCCGGCGATGCACAGGTAGTCGATCATCGACAGGTGCTGCACGTATTCGCACAGCCCGACGCCGCCGGCGTGCGGGCAGACCGGCAGTTGGTATTTGGCCGCCATCAGCATCACCGCCAGCACTTCGTTGACGCCGCCGAGACGGCAGGCGTCGATCTGCACCACGTCCACCGCGCCGCGCATGATGAACTGCTTGAACATGATGCGGTTCTGGCACATCTCACCGGTGGCCACCTTGACCGGCGCCACCCCTTCGCGGATGCGGCGATGCCCTTCGACGTCGTCCGGGCTGGTCGGCTCTTCGATAAACCAGGGGTTGGCAAACGCCAGATGTTTCACCCACGGAATGGCTTCGTCCACCTCCCACACCTGGTTGGCGTCGATCATCAGCCGGCGATCCGGGCCGATCACCTCACGGGCGATGCGCACCCGGCGAATGTCGTCTTCCAGATCGCGCCCGACCTTCAGTTTGAGGTAGGAGAAACCGGCGTCGACCGCTTCCTGGCACAGGCGGCGCAGCTTGTCGTCCGGATACCCCAGCCAACCTGCCGAAGTGGTGTAGCAGGGGTAACCTTCCTGCAGCAGCCGCTCCAGGCGCCGTTCTTTGCCCTCGGCCCGCTGTTTCAGCAGCGCCAGCGCTTCCTGCGGTGTGATGCAGTCGGTGATGTAACGGAAGTCGATGCAGCGCACCAGCTCCTCCGGCGTCATCTCTGCCACCAGCCGCCACACCGGTTTGCCGACCGATTTGGCCCACAGATCCCACACCGCGTTGACCACCGCGCCGGTCGCCAGGTGAATGGCGCCTTTGTCCGGCCCGATCCAGCGCAGCTGGCTGTCGCTGGTGAAGCGCCGCCAGAAGGCGCCCATATCGGCGGCGATCGTCTCCAGCCGCTCACCGACGATCTGATGCTCCAGCGCACGGATCGCCGCGCAGCAGATCTCGTTGCCGCGGCCGATGGTGAACGTCAGTCCGTGGCCGCTGAGATCCGCGCGATCGGTCTCCAGGATCACGTAGGCGGCGGAATAGTCGGGATCCGGATTCATGGCGTCGGATCCGTCCAGCCCCAGCGAGGTGGGGAAACGAATGTCTTCAACCCGCAGTGCGGTAATGGTGGTCATGGCGGCGCTCCCGGTTAAGCCTGTACGGTTTGCTGGCGCTGTTCGCCCAGCCCTTCAATGCCCAGACGCATCGTCTGGCCCGCCCGCAGGTAGATGGGCTGCGGTTTCTGCCCCATGCCGACGCCCGGCGGCGTGCCGGTGGAGATCACGTCGCCCGGCTGCAGGCTCATAAAGCGGCTGAGGTAGCTGACGATCTGCGGAATGCGGAAGATCATGGTGCTGGTGTTGCCGTCCTGATAGCGCTTGCCGTCCACCTCCAGCCACAAATTCAGGCTGTGCGGATCGGCGATCTCGTCGGCGGTCACCAGCCAGGGCCCGATCGGCCCGAAGGTGTCGCAGCCTTTGCCCTTGTCCCAGGTGCCGCCGCGCTCAATTTGATATTCGCGTTCTGAGACGTCGTTGATCACGCAATAACCGGCGACGTGGCGCATCGCATCCGCTTCGCTGATGTAGCGCCCGCCCAGGCCGATCACCACGCCCAGCTCCACTTCCCAGTCGGTTTTCTGCGAGCCGCGCGGGATCTCCACCCGGTCGTAGGGGCCGACCACCGCGCTGGTCCATTTGTTGAACACCACCGGTTCTTCAGGAATGGCCGCGCCGGTTTCCGCCGCGTGATCGGCGTAGTTCAGGCCGATGCAGATGAACTTGCCGATGCCGCCGACGCAGGCGCCGAGGCGCGGCTCCCCCTCGACCAGCGGCAATGCGGCGCTGTCCAGCGCGCGCAGTTTGGCGAGCGACGCCGGCGATAACGCGGCGCCGCCCACGTCGGCGATATGCTGCGACAGATCGCGCAGGCGGCCCTGTGCATCCAACATGCCGGGGCGCTCTTGCCCAGGTTGCCCGTAACGTAAAAGTTTCATGCGTTCCTCTCTCAAAAATGGCGGATCAGTTGCTCCAGCCGCCGTCGATGATCTGCACCGTGCCGGTGGTGTACGAACTGGCGTCGGAGGCCAGATACAGCGCCAATTGGGCGATTTCCTCGGTGGTGCCGATGCGCCCGATCGGCTGACGGGCGACGAACGCCTGATACACCTCTTGCTCGCTGCGCCCCTGTTCGCGCGCCTGCTCATTGATGCGCTGGCGCAGCGACGGCGATTCCACCGTGCCGGGGCAAATGGCGTTGCAGCGGATGCCCTGGGTGACGTAATCCGCCGCCACCGAGCGCGTCAGGCCGATCACCGCCGCCTTGCTGGCGCTGTAGGCGAAGCGGTTCGGCACCCCTTTCACGCTCGAGGCCACCGAAGACATGTTGATGATCGAGCCTTTGCCGCGCGCCAACATGCCCGGCAGGAAGGCGCGGATCATGCGGAACATCGCGGTAACGTTGAGATCGAGCGCGAACGCCCACTGATCTTCGCTGCAATCGAGGATCGATCCGCTGTGCACTACGCCGGCGCAGTTGAACAACACGTCGATCGGGCCGATCGCTTCCGCCGCCGCCGCGATGGCGGCAGGATCGGTGACGTTCAGCGTCAGCGCGCGGATCCCGGCGCAGCCCTGCAGGCGCTCGAGGTTGATATCGCTGGCGATCACTTCGGCGCCGGCGGCGGCGAACAGCCTGGCGGTGGTGAATCCGATCCCTTGCCCGGCGGCGGTGATCAGTACGCGTTTCCCGGTTAAATCCATCTTGACTCCTCGGCCTAAAGGTCTAATGGTCAGGCCACTAAGGGCGATTAAAGGTCAGGCCTCTAACATGACAAAAGACGCTTTACGCGTTATCGTTGGGGAAAGAAGTTAATAAAACAGCCTTGAAACCACATTTCAATTAACCATTTTTTTACACTTGAATAACGATTACTCAAGCGCCTTGTCGCATAATTGTGCGCCAAATCACTGAACGCCGAATCGTCAAAGGTCAAAAATGCCGATTACCCGACTGGAAAACCCAAGGATTTACAGACAGATAGCCGACCAGCTCAAACGTCTTATCGAGAATAACGAATTTCCGCCTGGCAGCCGCCTGCCCTCGGAGCGCGATCTCGCCCAGCAGTTGCAGGTCAGCCGCGCGTCGGTGCGCGAGGCGCTGATCGCGTTGGAAGTGATCGGCCTGGTGGACGTCAAGGTGGGCAACGGGGTGATCGTGCGTTCGCAAACGCCGCCGGCGGCGTCGCAGGAGTCGGTGATGGCCCAGGCCGGCCGCAACCAGTGGGCGGAGATCGACGACGAACTGAATATCGAGCTGGATTTCAACGCCGAGCTGCCGCCGTTTTCACTGCTGCAAACCCGCCTGCTGATTGAACCGGAGACCGCTGCGCTGGCCGCGCGCCACGCCACCGACGAGGAGCTGGCGGGCATCCGCGCCGCCTATGAGCAGAACTGCCGCGATAACCGCGCCGGCTCCGCCACCCACCCCGGCGATCGACTGTTCCACATTCGCATCGCCCAGGCCAGCGGCAACCCGGCTTACGCGTTCATCATCGGCCATCTGCTCGGCCACCGCTACGGCAGCATGTTCCGCGTGCTGCAGCGCCACTATACGCCGGACGACATGCCGCACCGCTCCGAGCTGGAACACCGGGCGATCCTGGCGGCGATCGAAGCGCGCGATGTGCGCGGCGCCCGCAAAGCGATGAAGGCGCACCTGGATGAAGTGATCGCCATTTTCGCCCGCGCGCAGTAAGCCGCCGGCGGTGAAAAAATTTTATCGCCACCGCTCTTTTTTCTACATGCAGCGGGGGGGCGGGCACATTACACTGGGCGATGGATTACGCCCTTTCCCGCTGCATTGTTAAATGGATAACGACCGTTGAAGAACTCTGTCTCCGCTTTATTGCTGGCGCTGGGCCTGTGCGCCGTGCCGCTGGCCGTGCAGGCCGCGCCCCCGCAGCTGGCTTCGCAAATCGTCGACCAGTATGCCGAACATATTTTCTACAACAGCGGCGCCACCGGCATGGCGCTGGTGGTGATCGACGGCAATCAGGTGGTTAACCGCAGCTTCGGCGACACCAAGCCCGGCAATAACCTGCGCCCGCGCCCGGATTCGCTGATCCGCATCGCCTCGATCACCAAGCTGATGACCAGCGAAGTGATGGTGAAAATGGCGGCGGCAGGTCAGGTCAAGCTGACCGATCCGCTGCGCAAGTACGCTCCCAAGGGCGCCTATGTGCCGTCTTACAACGCCGGCCAGCCGATCACGTTATTGAACCTGGCGACCCACACCAGCGCGCTGCCGCGCGAGCAGCCGGGCAAGAAGCCGCCGAAAACGCCAGTGTTCACCTGGCCGACCAAGGCCCAGCGCTGGCAGTGGCTGGCGCACGCCAACGTCACGGTGCCGCCGGGTGTGCGCGCCGCTTATTCCAACCTGGCGTACGATCTGCTGGCCGACGCGCTGTCGCGCGCCGCGGGCAAGCCTTACAGCGCGCTGCTGAAAGAGAAAATCACCGCGCCGCTCGGCATGGTGGACACCACGTTGACGCCGAGCCCCGAACAGTGCTCGCGCCTGATGGTGGCGGCGGCCGGCCCGAGCGCCTGCCGCGACACCACCGCCGCGGCCGGCAGCGGCGGGGTCTACTCCACCCCGCGTGACATGCAGCGCTGGATGCAGCAGTTCCTCTCTTCCAGCGCCAGCGGCCCGCGCAAAGCCACCGCCGCCAGCGAGCAAACCATGTACTTCCAGCGCCACGATCTGGTGTCGCTGAAGGGCATGGACGTGCCGGGGCAAGCGGATGCATTGGGATTGGGCTGGGTGTATATGGCGCCGAAGGACGGGCTGCCGGGCATCATTCAGAAGACCGGCGGCGGCGGCGGATTCATTACCTACATGGCGATGATCCCGGCGAAAAACGTCGGGGTGTTCGTGGTGGTGACCCGCTCGGAGCTGAGCAAGTTCACCAACATGAGCGATCCGGTCAACCGCCTGGTGAGCGATCTGGCGGCCAACAAGAGCTGATATGCGGGGCGCAGCCTGCTGCGCCCCAACGCCTCAGGCCGGCACCGCCATCTGATGGATCACCGGATGGAAGTTGCGCTTGAAGTAGATCAGGCCGTTGCCGGCTTCGCTCAGCGCGATCTGCTTGATCTGCACCAGATACATCTGGTGGGTGCCGATGCTCTGGATCTGCTCGATCTCCCCTTCCAGGCTGGCCAGGGTATTGCGCAGCACCGGCTGCCCCAGCGCGCCGAGCTGCCACTCTTCCAGCCGGAAACGATCTTCCATGCTGACGCCGGTCATGCCGGCGAAGTGGCGCGCCATCAGCTCCTGCTCATGGTTGAGCACGTTGACGCACAGCCTGCGGTTTTCCTGAAACACCGGGTTCATCGCGCTGTTGCGGTTGATGCACACCAGCAGCGTCGGCGGCGTATCGGTCACCGAGCACACCGCCGTGGCGGTGATGCCGCAGCGCCCCGCCGGGCCGTCGGTGGTGACGATATTCACCGCCGCCGACAGGCTGGCCATCGCGTCGCGAAAGCGCAGCCGCTGTTCATTTTCCTGAGACATACAACCTCCTCCTGAATTACTTCAGCAGATTATCCAACTGATTAATATCATCATTGTTCCGCAGGTGCGGCACCTTCCAGCCGTGCTGATCGTAATCGGCCAGGCACTTGTCGACCATCTGCATCATGCGATCCATGTTGCCGGATCCCTGCGCATGGCGCAGGCACTGCAGGCGGATCTCATCCTGGCTGCCGGCGTAGTTGATCTCATACAGCTCGTGGCGCCCGCCGAATTCGCTGCCGATCGCGTCCCACATCAGCTTGAGGATCTTGATGCGCTCGACGTGATCCATGCCGTCCGATCCGCGCACGTAGCGCGCCAGGTACTTGTCAATCTCCGGGTTGTTCATGTCGCGCACGCTGGACGGCAGGTAGATCAGGCCGCTGGTGACGTTCTTCTCGATGATGTGTTTCACCTTGGTGTAGGCCATCGGCGCCATCACGCGGTAGGTTTGCAGCGCGGCGGAATCCGGCAGGTAAGCGCCGTTTTCCCATTGAGTGGCTTCGGCGCACATCGCGTCGCTCAGCGACCAGAACAGGTTGCGCCAGGCCACCACTTCGCCCAGATCGGCCTGCACGCCGCGGAACTCCAGCACGCCGGTGCACGAGAGGCTCTTTTGCAGCAGCGCGGTGATGAAATCCATCTTCACCGCCAGGCGCACGCAGGCCTGCAGCGGGAACAGCCGGGCGAAACCGCCCTGGGTGCTCCAGCGGCGGCAGCGGTCGAAATCGCGGTAGATCAGCACGTTTTCCCACGGGATCAGCACATGATCCATGATCAGGATCGCGTCGTTCTCGTCGAAGCGGCTGGTCAGCGGGTAGTCGAACGGCGAACCGGTCGCGCCGGCCACCAGCTCGTAGGAGGCGCGTGAAATCAGCTTCACCCCTTCGGCGTCCATCGGCGCCACGAACATCAGCGCAAAGTCCGGGTTATCGCCCATCACCTGCGCTGAACCGAAGCCGATGAAGTTGTAGTGGGTCAACGCCGAGTTGGTGGCCACCACTTTGGCGCCGCTGACGATGATGCCGGCGTCGGTCTCTTTCTCCACCTGAATGTAGACGTCCTTCACCTCGTTGACCGGCTTATGGCGATCGATCGGCGGGTTGACGATGGCGTGGTTGAAATAGAGCCCGGTTTCCTGAATCCGTTTGTACCAGTGGCGCGCGTTATCGGCGAATTGACCGTAGAACTCCGGATAAGCGCCCAGCGCGCAGCCGAAGGCCGCTTTATAATCCGGCGTGCGCCCCATCCAGCCGTAGCTTTGACGCGACCAGTCGGCGATGGCGTCACGCTGCTGGCGCATCTCCTCCGGGCTGCGGGCATAGCGGAAGAATTTGTGGGTATAGCCGCCGTTGCCGGTGTCGGTATTCCAGCACAGGCGATCCTGGCTGGCCGGATCGTGCAGCGCGTCGTACAGCTGGCCGACAGACGCCGCCGCGTTGCGGAACGCCGGGTGGGTGGTGACGTCTTTTACGCGCTCGCCGTAAATGTAGATTTCGCGGCTGTCCTGCAAACTTTTCAGGTATTCGGCGCCGGTGAACGGGCGTTTGCTGTCGGCACGAAAGTCTTCTGGTTTCATCGGGTCTTCCTCGTCATCGGCATTTTTCAGGCCGTGGAGTCGGCCATTTGTTAAAATAATGTTTTCTTTTGGTTGCTTAATTGAAGCTGCCAAAGCCGGTTTCGAGAAGAGACTTTTGCGGCAATCGCCGGTACTTTTCAGGTCAGTTTGCCGCTTTCGCGGCAAACTGTGATCGCGGTTACGAAAGGGCGTGTTGCGCCGCGCGGTAGGTCGAGGGGGAACAGCCTTCCAGCCGATTGAAAAAACGGGCGAAATAGGCCGGATCCTTGAAGCCGAGGCTGTAGGCGGTTTCATGCACCGTGCAGGCGCTGAACAGCAGCATGCGCTTGGCCTCGCGCAGCAGCCGATCGAAGATCAGCCGTTTGGGCGGCCGGTTGGCGAAGCGCCGACACAGATCGTTGAGCCGCGATTCAGTCACCCCCAACGCCTGCGCATACTCCGGCACCGGCAGGTGCTCGCGAAAACGCTCGTCCACCATCTTGTTGAAGCGCTGGAACAGCTGCAGTTCGCCGCGCACGCCGCTGTTGGCGCTGTCTTCCAGCGCGGTGTTGCGCAGCAGCAGCGTGAACACCGCCTGCGCCAACAGCGCCAACGTCTGTTCGCGCCCGGCCAGGTTCTGCGCGAACTCGCGGCGGATCAGCGCCCAGTAGTGGCTGAGCGCCGTCAGTTCCTGCGGCGCATCGGCCAGCGACAGGCAGATGCCCGGCATGTCCAGCGCCAGGTTGCTGCCGGGGTACAGGCGCTCCAGCAGCGGCCAAATCAGCTCCTGGCGCACCGTCAGCACGTGGCCGTCGCTGTCCGGTTCGGTGAAGAACGCATGCGGCACCGACGGCGGCGTGAGGATGAACAGCGGCGCTTGCACCGAATAGTGCTGATCGTCGAGCTGCAGCTCTATCTTGCCGGTCTCCAGGAAATGCACCTGGAAGAAGCAGTCGTGCCAGTGCACCTGCATGTCGCGGCCGAAGAATGCCGCCAGCCCGGCGAAGGTTTCGTAGTGCACCTCGTCGGCGGCGTAGCGCGCGTCATACTCTTTGCAAATATCGATGTTGGCGATAAAGCCGGTACTTTTCCGCACCTCATGACCTCCTGCAATCCTGCCTATCTGCGTATCAAGGCGTCGCTCTCGGGCGCGAATCCTTCATCGGGATGCGCCACACCAGCACGGCGCCAACGATCAACAGCGCCGAGACGAAATACAGCCCGGAGTTGAAGCTGCCGGTCAGATCCTTGAACCAGCCGATCAGCAGCGGGCTGAGCGCCGATCCGATGTTGCCGGTGGCGTTGATCACGGCGATCCCCACCGCTCGCGCTTCCAGGCTGATCGACTGATCCGGCGTGGTCCAGAAGATCGCCATGGCGGTAAAGGAACCGACCGACGCCATCACGATCCCCAGCAGCTGGATCAGGCTGTGATCGGTGGCGGACGCCAATAGCCAGCCGGCGGCGGCGAACAGGTACGGCAGCGCGGTGTGATGCTTGCGCTCCTGCAGCCTGTCGGATCGTTTGCTCCACCACACCATGCCGGCAATGGTGCAGATCTGCGGGATCGCCGCCAGGATGCCGATCGTCACGTTGCTGCTGCCCTGGTTAAAGCTCTGCAGGATCTGCGGCGTCCAGATGTTGATCGCGCTCAGGGTGTTGGTCAGGCAGAAATAGGCCAGCGTGTACATCAGCACAATCGGCGTGCAGATCTCGCGCCACAGGCTGCGCTGCTGCAGCGCGCGGTGGCTGCTCGGCCCGTTGGGCTGCACCAGCTGCAGCTTGTCGGCCTCCATCATCGCCTTCAGGCTGGTTTTTTCCTCGTCGGTCAGCCACTTGGCTTTGGCCGGCGTGTCGTCGAGATAGAACCACACCACCACGCCCAGCAGCACCGACGGAATGCCTTCCAGCAGGAACAGCCACTGCCAGCCCTTCAGGTTCATCACCCCATCCAGCGCCAGAATATAGCCGGAGACCAGCGAACCGATCGCCATGGTCACCGGCATGGCGATCATGAACAAGGCGTTGGCGCGAGCGCGATAAAACGCCGGGAACCAGTAGGTGAGGTACACCAGAATTCCCGGCAGGAAGCCGGCCTCGGTGATGCCGACGATCATGCGCAGCACGTACAGGCTGGTCGGCCCGGTGGCGAACATGGTGCAGGTGGAAGCGATGCCCCACAGCACCATGATGGTGGCGATCCAGCGCCGCGCGCCGACCCGGCTCAGCATCATGTTGCTGGGAATGCCGAAGATCACGTAGGTGACATAGAACAACGTCGCCGCCAGCCCGAACATGGTCGAGCTAAGGCCGAGATCTTTGCCCATCGTCAGCCCGGCGAAGCCGATGTTGATACGATCGAGGAAAGAGAAAACAAACAACACGAACAGGAAAATGATCAGGCGCCGAAACAACTTTTTAATCACCGATTGCTCGGCGGCGGTTAACGCTTTATGTTGCTGCGCCGGGTTGGCCGGCGGCAGCGAATCGACGTGGTTCATGGTTCAGTAGACTCCCGATGAAGGCGCTTGCGCCCCGCCCTGTTTGAACTCGTCCGCCAGGGCTTCCGCCGCCCGCGCCAGCAGAGTGGTATCCACCCCTACCGCGACGAACAGCGCGCCGGCTTCCAGATAGCGCTGCGCCAGCGCCTTGTTGGCCATCAAAATGCCCGGCGCCTTGCCGGCGGCGCGGATGCGGGCAATCGCGTCGTCGATGGTGCGCTGCACCTCCGGGTGCTGCGGATTGCCGGCAAAGCCCATGTCGGCGCTGAGATCAGCCGGGCCGATAAACACGCCGTCCACCCCTTCCACCTGCAAAATGGCGTCGAGGTTTTTCACCGCTTCGCGGGTTTCAATCTGCACCAGCACGCACATCTGCTCATCGGCCTGCTGCAGGTAATCGGGCACCCGGTTCCAGCGCGAGGCGCGCGCCAGAGCGCTGCCGACGCCGCGCACGCCGTGCGGCGGATAGCGCGTGGCGCGCACCGCGTCGCGCGCCTGTTCGGCGTTTTGAATCATCGGGATCAATAAGGTTTGCGCGCCGACGTCCAGCAGCTGCTTGATGATCACCGCGTCGTTCCACGGCGGCCGCACCACCGGCTGGCTCGGGTAAGGCGCGACCGCCTGCAGCTGCCCCAGCACCGTTTGCACGTTGTTGGGCGCATGTTCGCCGTCGATCAGCAGCCAGTCGAAACCGGCGCCGGCCAGCAGCTCGGCGCTGTAGCTGCTGCACAGCCCGAGCCACAGCCCGATCTGCGGGCGTTTTTCCTGCAGCGCTCGCTTGAAGTGGTTGGTTAACATCGCATTCTCCCTGACAAGCGGGTGCGCCGCGTGGCCCCCGCCCGGTTATTGCGGCCCGGTTCGCCGAGCCGGCTTATTAGACGAAGCGGCAGCTGATGCAGCCCATCGGGCCGTAGTCGACGTGGAAAGTATCGCCGCGCCGCGCCGGCACCGGCCGGGTGAAGGAACCGCCGAGGATCACCTGCCCCGCTTCCAGCTCCACCTCATACGGCGCCAGCTTGTTGGCCAGCCAGGCCACGCCGTTGGCCGGGTGGTTGAGCACCGCGGCCGCCACGCCGGACTCTTCAATCACGCCGTTGCGGTACAGCAGCGCGGAGATCCAGCGCAGATCCAGCGCATCCGGCTTGATCGGCCGCCCCCCCATCACCACCCCGGCGTTGGCGGCGTTGTCGGAGATGGTGTCGAACACCTTGCGCGGCCGCTGCGTCTCGGGATCGACGTTGTGGCTGCGCGCATCGATGATCTCCAGCGCCGGAATGACGTAGTCGGTGGCGTTGTAGACGTCGAACAGCGTGCAGTTCGGCCCGCGCAGCGGCTTGGCCAGCACGAACGCCAGTTCCACCTCCACCCGCGGCACGATAAAGCGATCGATCGGAATGTCGCTGCCGTCATTGAAGAACATGTCGTCCAGCAACGCGCCGTAATCCGGCTCGGTGATCTGCGAACTCACCTGCATGGCCCGTGAGGTCAGGCCGATCTTGTGGCCTTTGAGCGTGCGCCCCTCGGCGATCTTCAGCTCCACCCACTGCCGCTGAATGGCATAGGCGTCTTCAATGGTGATCTCGGGATGATCGAGCGACAGGGCGCGGATCTGCTCACGACTCTTTTCCGCCTGATGCAGGCGCTGCACGGCGCGGTTAACCTGCTCTTTATCCAGCATTTACGACCCCTTATTCACGCCTTGTTGAACAGCGCGTGGACATTGTTCTGTTTGTAATTCAGCACCGGATCCAGCTCTTCCATGGTGAAAGAGAGCGCCAGGTAACGCTGCGCCATCAGCGCGGCGAAGTGTTCCTTGATCAGCGTAAACAGCATCTCGCCCACCTGCTGCCGGCTTTCCAGACTGCGGCCGTGGCCGATCTTCAGCGTCATGTGCACGAAGGCGTAATCCTGTTTGCCGTCGGCCATCTGCCAGGTGTCGAGCCAGATGGCGCGGCTGCGCACGCCGGCCAGCGGGAAGATGCCGGTCGCCGCCAGCGCCTCGTTGACCTTGGCGAACAGGGTGGGCAAATCCGCCTCGCGGCGGATGTTGTCGGTGCATTCAGCGTAAAAATGGGGCATAACGTTCTCCAGACGGCGCATAGGCGCGGGCGCGGCCCGCGCAGCGGCATTTACAGCGTATTGCCAAGTTTGAAACCTTTTTCCGTATCGCCCTCGCGGGTATAGGAAAAACCGTCTGCGCCGATGGTGACGGCCATTTCGCTGGGCGCACTGCGCTCGATGACCGGCTGCGGCTGCCCATCGAGATCCAGCACCAACGAGCCTTCGGTGTACCAGCTCGGCACCACCGGATTGCCCCACCAGTCGCGGCGCTGGTTATCATGCACGTCCCAGGTCACGGTCGGGTTGTCCGGATCGCCGGTATAGTAATCCTGCGTGTAGATTTCCACGCGGTGGCCATCGGGATCGCGCAGGTAGAGATAAAACGCGTTGGAGACGCCGTGACGGCCGGGGCCGCGTTCGATCACATCGGATTTGCGCAGCGCGCCGAGCTTGTCGCAGATGGCCAAAATGTTGTGCTTTTCATGGGTGGCGAAGGCGATGTGGTGCATGCGCGGCCCGGCGCCGCCGGTCATCGCGGTATCGTGCACCGTCGCCTTGCGGCGCATCCAGGCGGCGTAAACCACGCCGTCTTCATCGCGGATGTCTTCCGTCACGCGGAAGCCCAGCCCCTGGATGTATTCCACGGCGCGCGGCACGTCAGGGGTGATTTGGTTAAAGTGGTCGAGGCGCACCAGCGCGCCCGGCGTATACAGATCGTAGCGCCAGGCCAGACGCTCGACGTGCTGCACGTCGTAGAAAAACTCATACGGGAAACCGAGCGGGTCCTCTACCCGCACCGCATCGCCGATGCCTTTGGCGAACCCGTTCACCCGCCGCTCGGTGCGGCAACCAAGCGCCTTGAAATACGCTTCGGCGCGATCGACGTCTTCCGGCGTGCGCACGCGGAAAGCAAACGCCGCCACGGCGGCGACCGGGCCTTCGCGCAGCACCAGGTTATGGTGAATGAACTCCTCCATCGAACGCAGGTAGAGGGTTTTATCCTCTTCGGCGGTCACGACCAGGCCGAGGATATCGACGTAAAATTCGCGTGCGGCTTGAAGGTTAGTGACCTGAATTTCCATGTAGGCACAGCGCACGACGTCGGGAGCAGGGACAGCATCAGTGGTCAGTTTTGTCGTCATTGTTCTCATCTCTTTCGTTATTATTGTGGCCTGAGGCTCAAACGCCCCATTTCGGGATCGGGTGGTCGCCCATGGAAATGCACACGTTCTTCATTTCGGCGAACACTTCGAAGCTGTATTCGCCGCCTTCGCGGCCGGTGCCGGAGGCTTTCACGCCGCCGAACGGCTGGCGCAGATCGCGCACGTTTTGGGTGTTGACGAAAACCATGCCGGCTTCAATGCCGCGGGCCAGGCGCAGAACCTTGCTCACATCCTGCGTCCAGATGTACGACGCCAGGCCGTACTCCACGTCGTTGGCCATGCGCAGGCCGTCTTCTTCCGACTTGAACGGCAACAGGCAGGCCACCGGCCCGAAGATCTCCTCCTGCGCCACGCGCATCCGGTTGTCGACATCCGCCAGCACCGTCGGGCGCAGGAAGTTGCCGTGGCTCAAACCGGCCGGTTTATCCGGGCCGCCGGCCAGCAGGGTCGCCCCTTCTTCCACCCCGAGGCGGATATAGCCGGAGACTTTTTCCCAGTGCTGCGGGCTGATCAGCGCCCCCACCTGGGTGTTGGGATCTTGCGGATCGCCCACGCGCAGACGGTTGGCGCGCTCGGCGAAGCGTTTGACGAATTCCGGGTAGATGCTCTCCTGAATGAAGATGCGCGAGCCGGCGGTGCAACGTTCGCCGTTGATCGAGAAGATGGTGAACAGCGCGGCGTCGAGCGCCCGCTCGATGTCGGCGTCTTCAAAGATCAGCACCGGCGACTTGCCGCCCAGCTCCATGGAGAATTTCTTCAGCCCGGCGCTTTCGATGATACGGCGGCCGGTGGCGGTGCCGCCGGTGAAGGAGACCGCGCGCACGTCTTTATGGCGCACCAGCGCGTCGCCGGCGGTGGCGCCGTAGCCCTGCACCACGTTCAGCACCCCGGCCGGAATGCCGGCCTCCAGCGCCAGCTCGCCCAGGCGATCGGCGGTCAGCGGCGACAGTTCGGACATCTTCAGCACCGCCGTGTTGCCCAGCGCCAGGCAAGGCGCGGTTTTCCAGGTGGCGGTCATGAACGGCACGTTCCACGGCGACACCAGCGCGCATACCCCCACCGGCTGCACCAGCGTGTAGTTGAGCATCTTGTCGTCCACCGGGTAGGTCTTGCCGTTCATCTGCTGGCACACTTCGGCGAAGAACTCGAAGTTGTGCGAGGCGCGCGGGATCAGCACGTTTTTGGTCTGATGGATCGGCAGGCCGGTGTCGGCGGTTTCCATTTCGGCGATCTGCGGCACGTTCTGGTCGATCAGCTCGCCCAGACGGCGCATCAGGCGCGCGCGCTCTTTCATCGGCGTGTTGGCCCATTTGGGGAAAGCCTCTTTCGCGGCCGCCACCGCCTGGTCGATCTCCAGCTGACCGCCGGAGGCCACTTCTGCCAGCACCTCACCGTTCGCCGGGTTGGTGGTGGTGAAATACTCTTTGCTGGCGACGTTCTTGCCGTTGATCCAGTGGTTGATGGTTTTCATCGCAGGCTCTCCTCGTAATCTTTTTCACTGATAATGTGGTTAACCAGACGGCCGATGCCCTCGATCTCCACCACCACTTCATCGCCCGGCTGCACGTCGGCCAGCCCTTTCGGCGTGCCGGTGGCGATCATGTCGCCCGGCTGCAGCGTCATGAATTCGCTCAGGTAGGCGATCAGGAACGGAATGTCGAAAATCATGTCGGCGGTGCTGCCGCGCTGGCGCAGCTCGCCGTTGACGTAGGTGCTGAGCGCCAGCCGGTGCGGATCGGCGACGTCGTCGCGATCGACAATGTACGGCCCGATCGGCGTCAGGGTATCGCGGCTCTTCACCCGCAGATTCGGCCGGTAGTAGTTCTCCAGGTAGTCGCGGATGGCGTAGTCGTTGCACAGGGTGTAACCCGCCACATACTCCATGGCGCGCTCGCGGCTGACGTTGCGCGCGGTCTTGCCGATCACCGCCACCAGCTCGGCTTCGTAATGCATGTACTCCACGCCGGCCGGGCGTACCGACACCTGACGGTGGCCGGTCAGGGTGTTCGGCGCCTTAAGGAACACCAGCGGCTCTTCCGGCGCCTTGAATTCCAGCTCGCTGGCGTGGTCGGCATAGTTCAGCCCCAGGGCGAACACCGTGCCCTGCGCCGGCGGCAGCCATTCCACTTCGCGCTCCTGCAGCATCTCGCCGTTCGGCAGCGTGACGCGCAGCTGGTCGTCCACCTGAACGTTGACGATCTGGCCATGGTGGCGAATACGGGCATGTTTCATGATGCAGCTCCTGCCTGGGTGACGCGGTTGGTGAGAGTGGGCAGGCCGGCGGCGCGCACCGTCACCTCATCCCCCGGTTTGATCTCCACCCGCTGGTGAGGGGTGCCGATCAGCACCGCATCGCCCGGCTGCAGGGTGATGAAATCGCTGATGGCGGCGATCAGTTCCGGCACCGAGCGCACCAGATCGGCGGTGGACCAGCGATCCTGCTCCACGCCGTTGATCTCGGTGACGATCTCCAGCCGATCGGCATTCTCCAGCTGGCCGATCTCTCCCAGCGGGCAGAACCCGTCGCGGCATTTGGCCTTGATCGCCGGGCGGTAGAAGCTGCTTTCCGGCAGGCTGACGTCGTTGGCCAACGCATACCCGGCCAGATAACGGCCCACCTGCGCCGCCGGCACCTTGCGCGCGGTATCGCCGATGATCACCGCCAGCGTGCCGCCGCTCTGCACGGTTTCACCGGCCGGAAACGGGATCGCCCCGCCGTTGGCGAGGTGGGTGTTGCGCGGTTTGATAAACCACACCGGGGTTTTGGGCGGGGTTTGATACGGCGGCTGGTGAAACGCCTGATCCCAGGCGTCCAGTTGGCTGCGGTGGTTCAGCGCAACGGAAAATACGGTGCCTTTCATGCGAACTCCTCCAATGGCAAAACATGACAACCGGCATTCATTAATATATTAATGATTACTTTTATACGCTGTGCAGCTTTTACGCAACGCGCTTGGAATGATTTGTGATCGTGATAACAAAATATTCACAAACAACGAACATTGGCGTGATTATTCAACGCATTAATCATTTTTCTCGCCATTTTTCGCTGCGCCGCGCATTTTTGCTTTATCCCTACGGGTAACTTTGGCTACTATTAAGTTATTAACAAAATCGGGCTTTGCGGGGCAGGCGCCCCCATGACGAGCGCCGTAACAGCGAACACCTTGATAGCTAAGGCCAAACTTATGCATGAATCGTTAACCATCGCCCTGCTGCAGGCGCGTGAAACCGCCATGGGGTTCTTCCGCCCGATCCTGAAAAGCCACAACCTGACCGAACAGCAGTGGCGCATCATCCGCGTGCTGGCCAACAGCCGTTCGATCGAATTCCACGAACTGGCGGCGGAAACCTGCATCCTGCGTCCCAGCCTGACCGGCATTCTGTCGCGCATGGAGCGTGATAAGCTGATCTTCCGCCTCAAGCCGGTTAACGATCAGCGCAAGCTGTACGTGTCGCTGACCCAACAGGGCCAGGATCTGTATGAAGTGGCGCGCCACCAGGTGGAACAGGGCTACGCCGAGATTGAAGCCGCTTTCTCGCGGCAGAAAATGGACCAACTGATGACGTTGCTGGACGAGCTGATCACCCTGGGCGACAGCCTGCCCGCCAACGTCACCGCGCATCCCGCCAAGCAGTGATTTAACCAACCGGAATTCTCAAATTAATTGGCGTTGCAGCCAACAACGCTGCAGCGTCAAGTAAGCAGAGAATTCGTTTCCGGCAACAGCGCGCCGCCGTCCACCACCAGCGTCTGGCCGGTGATATAGGCCGCCGCCGGCGAGGCGAGAAACACCATCGCCGCGGCGATGTCTTCCGGTTCCCCCAGCCGCCCGAGCGGCACCGCAGCGGCGATCGCCTGATTCACCTGCGCATCGCCCAGGTTGGCCATCGCCGGCGTGCGGATCATCCCCGGCTCCACGCCGTTGACGCGAATATTCTCCGCCGCCAGCTCCAGCGCCGCCGCGCGAATAAACCCGTTCACCCCGGCCTTGGAGGCGGCGTAGTGCGCCAGCCCCGGATACGCCACCCGCGGGCCGGTCACCGACGAGGTCACCAGCAGGCTGCCGCCGCCGGCGCGGCGCATCCACGGCAGCGCCGTTTGCGTCAGAAAGAACGGCGCCATCAGATTGACGCTCAGCGTGCGTTGCAACAGGGCCGCGTCGATGGCAGCGAACGGCGTCAGCGGAAAATAGGCGGCGTTGTGGATCACCACATCCAGCCGTTGATGCCGCTCGCCCACCGCCGCCACCAACTCGGCTATCTGCCCCGGCTCGGCCAGATCGCAGGCCAGCGCCTGCACGCTCAACCCTTCGTCCCGCAGCGTTTGCGCCGCCGCCTGCGCCTGCGGCAACTGCACGTCCGCAATCGTCACCTCGGCGCCCAGCCGGGCAAACGCGCTGACGATCGCCAGCCCAATGCCCTGCGCGCCGCCGGTCACCAGCACCACCTGCCCTGCAAAGGCATCGGCCGCATAGGTTGCGCTCATCGGCCTATCCTCGCGGGTGGCGCGTGGTGTTCAGCACCTGCGCATGGGCGCCCACCGCAAAGTTGCTCAACGCGCTGAAATCGCTGCCCTGATAACCGAGGATCTTGCCGTCGGTGCGCATGCCCTGCAGATCGATCATCACCACCCCCAGCGTCGGAATGATCTTCTCGCGCCAGACGAACAGATAAAGCTGCTCCGCCACCTTCACGTAGTGGCAGCGATCGACATCCGCCAGCCCTTTCTCCACCCCGTCCAGACACTGCCAGGCGTAGAAGTTGTCGTTCAGGTAGATGTGCTCGTACCGTTCGGTCGGGCTGTAGGTGTACATATTGCGCATGCCGATCAGCTCATCGGTAAAGCCCGGCGGCGCCACGTCGGCGTCATCCAGCGTGCCGAAGCGGAATTCGGCCTCGACCGCGGTCAGCGGCAGCCCCTGCTCCACCCGGCTGAAGGCGTCGAGCCGCGTCTGCGCTTCGTCCGGCAGTTGGCCGTACACCGCGCTGAAGTTGCCCTGATTGCGGTCGCACACCAGCGTAATGCTGGCGTTGGCGCGGGCGGGATCGAGAAAATCGATGAACAACACGCCGGGGCGAATGCTGGTGGCGCGATAAGCGATACCGCGCCGCTCACCCCACTCCAGCGTCTGCTCATCGGTAAACCGACAGCGCTGCGTCGCGCCGTCGCTAAAGCGCAGCGTCAACGTGGCGCCCGCCAGGCCGTGCTGCCGTTCCAGCGTGTTGCTGTGCGGCGCAAAACCTTCCGCCAGCGCGCCAACCTGAATGAATACCGCTTCTGAACTCATGGAAATGCTCCTTACAGGGAAGTGAAAGCCAGGGTCGGCACATCGACGATAGTGGAGCCGCCGTCGGCCACCAGCGCCGCGCCGGTAATGATGGAAGCTTCGCTGGAACAGAGGAAACGGCAGACGCGGGCGATCTCCTCGGCGCTGGCCGGCCGGCGCAGCGGTACGTCGCGACAGACCATTTGGTAGGCCTGCTCCAGCGAAATCTGATGGGCGTCCATCAGCAGTTGCATCTCTTCGTCCGCCATCGGCGTGGTCACCCAGCCCGGGCACACCGCGTTGGCGCGCACGCCCAGCGGGCCATAGTCGCGGGCGATGGAACGCATCAGCCCGATCAGCGCGTGCTTGGCGGTAACGTAGCCGCAAACCTCCGGCCCGGCGGCCAGCGAGGCGATCGAGGCCACGAACAGCAGGTTGCCGCCACTCTTGATCAGCTCCGGCAGGCAGGCGCGCGCACTGGCGAAAGCGCTGTTGAGGTTGCTGTCCATCGCCCCTTGCCACTGCGCGTCGGTCATCTCGGTAATGCGCTTGAAGCCCATGCCGCCGGCGCTGCCGATCAGGCAGTCGATGCGCCCGGCGTCGCGCAGAATGGCCGGCAGCAGCGTGTGGGCCCAGCTCTCGCCGCTGGCGGCGTCGCCCACCAGCGCCTGCGCGCCGATCTCTTGCGCCAGCGCCGCCAACGGTTCCGGGCGGCGGCCGATGATGAACACCCGATCGCCCTGCGCCGCCAGTAGACGGGCGCAGGCGGCGCCGACGCCGGTGCCGCCGCCGGTAATCACAACCACTCTATTCATGATTCAGCTTCTCCATCAGTTGGCCGATCATCAGCAGGCTGCTCAACAGCAGCCGCCGCTGTTCGGCATCCAGCCGCAGATAGCGGCGGCCGGCCGGCAAACGGCTGACCACCTCCGACGCGGCAAAATGCTCGATATCCACCTGCCAGCGCCCGTCGTTCACCGTCAGCCGCACGCGGCGAAAATCCAGCTGCGCCAGCGTCTCGCCGATCTGCGGGTAGCGCTGCAGCCCTTCCAGCACTCGCTGCGCGGCTGCATGGCGTTGGCGCAACAGATAGCGCACCCCGCGCCGCCGCAGCCAGCCGCCGGTCACCACGTCCAGCGTCAGCGGAGGCTGCGCTGCGCATGCGCCCTGCAACCGAAAACGGTGGCTGACGATATGCGCCATAAACAGCCCCTGCACCTGTTCGCCGATCTCGATCTGCGGCCCCTGCGGCAGCGTCAGCCGCAGCAGGCCCGGCGCCAGGCGTTCGCACGCGTAGGGTTCCAGATTGCGCGCCAGACGATCCAGCGCGGCGCCCGGCCGATAGCCCGACGGCGCGCGCCGCCAGGCGCGATTAAGTGAGGGAAGTAAGCCGATCAAACTGCGCCTCCTCGTTTTCACCCTTGGCGAAGGCGTTCTCCAGCACCTGTTCGACCGGCACCGGCTTGAACGGATTCACTTTCTGCACGCACAGCGTCCAGAACAGCGCATAGGCGGCGGTCAGGCCGATCATCCAGCCGAAGGGAATGTAGACGTCGCGCGGATTCATCCCCGGCGGCGTGATGTAAACGATGGCCAGCACGATGCCGACGCTGGAGACGATCTGCGGCAGCGGGAACCACGGCGATTTATAGGCGCGCGGCAGATCGGGGCGGCGCAGGCGCAGCAGCACCACCGAGCAGGTCACCAGCAGGTAGGCCACGCCCCAGGCGCACACCGCCGCCAGCACCAGCGGAATGATCTTGTCGAGGTTGCCCTGAATGGCGAAGGCGTGTACGCAGGGGATCAGGACCGCCACCAGAATGCCGACCACCGGCGTCTTAAAGCGCGGGTGCAGATAGGCGAACATGCGCGGCAACGCGCCGTCCAGCGCCATGCCGTACAGAATGCGCGGCACCGCCGCCATCAGCGTGTTGATGGTCGCCGCGCCCGCCAGCAGCAGGCCGACGCCCAGCCAGTATTTGCCGAACTGGCCCATCACCTGGCCGGCGAAGGCCGGGATGGCCATCGGCGTTTCCAGCAGGCGCGTGCCGCTGGCGGCGTCGATCACCACGTTTTCCACCTGGTGGCTGAGCGCCGCGCCGTACAGCGCCATGCACACCGCCACACCGCACAGCCCGAGCGCCATCGCCCGCGGGATCACCCGATCGCAGCGTTTGATCTCCGGCGCCATCGGCGTCACCAGTTCGCAGCCGACGAACATGAACATCGCCATGCCGATCAGACTGAACACCGCGAACGGATCGTTCAGGCTCAGCGTGCTGCCGAACCAGCCCTCGAGCGGCACCGCATGCGGCGACAGCAGCCCGACGATGCCGAAAATCACCAGCGTGCTCCACATGGCGAAGGTCAGCACGATCTCCGCCTTGCCGAAGGCCTCGATGCCGAACGCGTTGAGCATGCCGAACACGACAACCAGCCCGACGCCGACCATCCAGGAGGCGTTGTGGCTTTCCATCAGGGTGTTGAGGTGTTCGAAGTTCACCAGCGCCATAATGCCGGAGAGAATGGTCTCGGCGGTGCCGGCGAAGATATGCACGATCAGGTAGGCCGACAGCGCGCCGGTGATGGCGAAAAAGCGCCCCATGCCGCAGGAAATGTAGTCGTAAACGGAACCGGAGGTCGGCAGCAGCGCCGCCGCTTCGGAGAAGGTGGTGAGCTGCGCCTGCATCATGACGAAAGCGATCAGCATCGCCAGCGCGAAGGTGTCGCCGCCGATGCCAAAGCCGCTGGTGACCGTCAGGATCACCGGGCTGGCCATGATCACTCCGACCGAACTGGCCAGGGTGGTGGGAAAGCCGACCTTGCCTCGAGCCAGGTGGGCGTGCAACCGCGACGACAGGTTCATGGTTATTTCCTCTTATAGTTTTGGCCTGATGCATGCAGGTGCTTGCAGGTTTTTCACCGCCAGCGGCGGTCATCTCACTATAGAGAGGAAAGGAAAATGCTGACTATCGTCCTTAAGGACGAGACGGTTTCAACCTGCGGTGGCGCTCACGGCGGCGCGCCACTGCATTGCCCCCTGCGGGCTGCGCGGGTAGGCGCGCAGCGGCGCCAGCAACGCGGAAAAGAAGGCGTAATAGCCGGCGCACAGCCGGTTGTAGCGATCTTCGCCCACATGCGCCGGGCAACCGCCCTGGCAGACGCTTTTCACGCTGCAGCGTTGGCACTCGCGGCGCAGGCTTTTGTTTTTACCGAACGGCATCTCTGCCGCCCTTGCCGCCAGGGTGGCGAGGGGCGTGTGGCGATCGGCATGGCCGAGCAGATGCTGCGCATTGATCAGATGATCGCAGGCGTAAAGCCGCCCGTCCGGCTCCATCACCAGATTGCCGCCGCAGCGTTCGGCGTGCACGCAGCTGGGGCTGACATGGGTGAAATACTGCGCGTAGACCTGTTCGATGTTCATTACAAAGACCTGGCCAACGTGCCCGCGGCTGCGCCAGCGGCGGTATACCGCCAGCATGAAGCGCCCCCAGTTGGCGGCGCTCAGTCCGTAACCGACGGTGGGCGCATCCCCTTCCAGCATCAGCGGCTGGAACTGCAAATAACGCGCCCCGATCGCCACCGCATGATCGTAGATCGCCTCGGCGCGATCCGCGACGCCGTCGTGCACCACCATCAGCAGATTGAAGTCGATCTGATGGCGCTGCAACAACGCAATGCCGCGCAGCGCGGCGTCATAGCTGGCGCCGCCGCGCTTGTCCGGCCGGTGGGCGTCCTGCACCTCGCGATCGCCGTCCAGGCTGACGCCGAGGATAAAGTGATGCTGCCGGAACAGCCGGCACCAGGCGTCGTTCAGCAGTGTGCCATTGGTCTGCAGGCTGTTGCTGATCCGCACGCCCGGCGGCGCATAGCGGCGCTGCAACGCCAGCGCCCGCTTGTAAAAACCGATCCCCGCCAGCAGCGGCTCACCGCCCTGCCAGACGAAGTTGATCTCGCGGCTGTAACGCGGCTGGGCGGCGATGTAGCCGCGGATAAACTCCGCCAGCAGGTCGTCGTCCATCTTGCGCGTCCGCTCTTGCTGGCGCTGCGGGTAGTAACAGTAGCGGCAACCCAGGTTGCAGCCGGCGCCGATCGGCTTCACCAGCAAATGAAAAGGCGCCGCCGCGCGCGGTTCGCTCTCTACCGGGATCTGCTGCGCGCGCAGCTGGGCCAGGTTCATGGCGCCGCCTGCGGCAACGGTTTGTGGGTCTGCGGATCCAGGCCGATGTAGTCGCCGGTGCTGGCGTCTACGCCGAGATAGTCGATCGCTGCGCCTTTGGCTTCAATGACCATGCCCTGCTGCGCAAAGCGGCGATACGCCTCGCTCAGGCGTTTGACTTGATCCGGGTTAGCGGCGGCCAGATCGCGCGTTTCCAGCGGATCGTCATGCAGGTTGAACAGCCCCCACGGCGCCATCTGCGCCGTCGGCCCGGCCTTCACCAACCGCCGCAGCTTCCAGATGCCGTCTACATAGGCGGCCTGGTTATGCAGCTCCACGCCGTAGGCCGCGCGCGGCACGCCGTTGGCCTCGCCGCTGAAATAGCGCTTGAAGCTGACGCCGACCATCGGCAGCGTCGGTTTCGCCTTCAGCGGTTTGTTGGCGTCGATGCCGGCATAGTCGTACAGCGTCGGCGCGATGTCATACACCGCCATCGGCGTGCGGTCGATGCCGCCGCGCCCTTTCAGCTGTGGCGCGGAGATGATGAAATCGGTATTGATGCCGCCCTGCGCGCTGGTGGTTTTGTGGTAATTGGCATACGGCGCATTGCTGACGTTGGCCCAGTGCGGCCCGTAGGAGATGAACGATCCCTTGCGGCCGAGGTTGGCGTAGCTGTTGTCGAACTGCCGCCAATACTCCGGCTTCGAGCCGTAGTAGAAGCCGCTGGCCGGGTTGGCGCCGTTGTCGGTGGCGAACACGATCACCGTATTTTGATCGCGACCGGTCTGCTTCAGAGTGTTCAGCACCGCGCCGACCTGATCGTCCATATAGGCAATCATCGCCGCGTACACCTGCATGGTCTTGGCTTCATATTTTTGCTGCTCGGGCGTCAGCACGTTCCAGGCCTTATCCAGCGCCAGCGTCGGCATCGGCGTGCGATCGGAAATCAACCCCAGCGCTTTCAGGCGTTGAATGCGCTGCTGATAGGCCTGCTGGTAGCCGGCGTCGTATTTGCCGTCGAATTTGGCGATCCAGTCATCCGGCGCCTGCAGCGGATCGTGCGGCGCGGTGAACGCCAGATAAGCGAAGACGGGCTTATTCTGCGGCGTCTCGCGGATCCACTGTTCCAGCTGATCGGCATAGGCCTTGCTGGAGTAGAAATCTTTGGGCAACGACACGCGTTTGCCGTTCAGGGTGTAGAAGGTGTGGAACGCCTCCACGGTGCCCAGCGGTTTCGCATCGTCGAAATGGCTGGTGCCGCCGCCCATGAAGGCGAAGGCGCGCTCGAAGCCGCGATCGGTCGGTTTGGCGCCGTCGACATAGCCCAGGTGCCATTTGCCCGCCATCATGGTGGCGTAACCCGCGTCGCGAAAGCGCTCCGGCAATGTGGTCACGCGGTCGGTCAGCCGCATTTCATAGCCCGGCTGCGCGGCAGTGCTCTCATACCACCACATGCCGCCCATGCCGGCCTGCTGGTTGGTGTTGCCGGTCATCAACATCGACCGCGCCGGCGCCGACATCGGCGAGGTGTAGTACTGGCTCATGCGCACGCCCCGCTCGGCCAGCGCCTGCAGGTTGGGGGTCGGTATCTCGCCGCCGAACGGGCTGATGTCGGAGTAGCCCATGTCGTCCACCAGAATGATCAGCACATTGGGGCGATCGGCGTCCGCCCCCTGAGCCAGGCCCGATAAGGCGCCGCTCAGCGCCACCGCCAGCGTTTTTTTCTGCATCGTTCGTTCCCCGTATGGTCATGTGGACTGAACAACCCGACGCCTCAGCCCGAGAAAGGTCATCATTTTTTCGTCTTATACGTTTGGCGCCGCCTGGCGCTATCTTCAATTCGCAGTGTAGGAAGCGGTGGAAAAGCCTGGCTATCGTTCTTAAGAACGAGGGACGGCGACGGTCGCGCCGGTTGTAGCACGCGCAGAGCGGCGAGGGCCTCGCTCAGGCAAGCATTGAAAAGCGCTGTAAATTCAGCGGGAAAAGCGGTGAATTATTTCATTAACCTATTAATGAAAATCGCGATGAATACAGCCTGAAAAGCCCTGACTAACGCAGTGTCATCTTGTTATTTATGTGTTTTATTGCAATCGGCCTCACGTTGTTAATATGTTTTTATTGTGTTGCCAAATTGCTACAACTATGCTTGTATCGTTCATATATTGACCGCCAACATTCTCCAGTTGAACGATAAAGGGAGGAACACGAATCATGCACAGCACCGCATCCGATGCCTTTATCAACAGTTGTTTGGCGACCATTACGCACCTGATCCCGGTGTCCGCCGGGGTGTTTTATCTGGTCGATCGCGACCTGCGGCCGGATCACTACATCCTGCACGGCATGCCCGATAAAACGCATCAGCAGTACCTGAAGCACTTCCAGCAGATAGACCCGCTGCAGCCGGCCAATTTCCATCGCCAGGACATCACCATGGTCGGCATGAGCCCGGCGGCGATCGCCGGCAACCGCCGTTATTACCACGACTTTATGCTGCCGAACGACATGCGCGACATGACGGAGATCTTCATCCGCCAGCGCAAGCGCATCGTCGCCGGGGTATCGCTGATCCGTGATACCCCGTTTACCGAAGCGGAGCGCGGCCGACTGCGCGCGGTGCTGCCGCTGATCGAGCTGGCGACGCGCGATCTGCTGCCCGACAGCGAGGCGCAGCTGCTGACCGCCAAAGAGCAAGAGATCGTCAACCTGGTGCGCGAAGGCGCCAGCAATAAGCGCATCGCCCTGAAGCTGGGCATTTCGCTGTCCACGGTGAAAACCCATATGCGCAATATTTTCGCCAAAACCGACGTGGTGAACCGCACCGAACTGGTCGCCGGCGGTTTTCTCGCCCACGGTTAACGCCCGATAGCGGCCGCCGCTGCCGACGGCCGAAAAATAACGTCAGAACGTATTCGCCATTTATGGCGCGGCTTCCCCCTGCCCGCAATCGGGCCGAGCGGGATATTTCATCGTCACTTAACGCTTGGGGAATAAGGTTTATGTCCAGTGATTCGGTTTCCGCGCCCGCCGTCGGCGCGGCGCTCCCCTGCCCGCCGCGGCTGCTGACCGCCATTATCGTCTTCGCCGCCATCGCGCCGGGCATTCTGATGACCGCCCCCGCCGTGGCCGCCCAGCTCGCCGCGCAGTGGCAGCTCGGTCCGGCGCAGATTGGCCACCTGTTCTCCACCGAACTCGGCGCCATGAGCCTGGCCACGCTGCCGGCGTGGTGGTGGATCGGGCGCATCAACTGGCGGCGGGTCGCTACGCTGTCGGCGCTGGTGTTTATCGCCGGCAACCTGGCTTCGGCGCTGGTGCAGGATTTCACCCTGCTGCTGCCACTGCGCTTTATCGCCTCGCTGGCGGGCGGCACCCTGATGATCCTGTGCATCACCTGCGCCGCCGGCACCGCCAATCCCAGCCGCGTCTATGCCTTCTGGGTGCTCGGCCAGCTGGTGCTGGGCGCGGTCGGGCTGCTGGTGCTGCCGCCGCTATTCGCGCACTTCGGCCTGATGGCGGTCTACCTGATTTTGGCGGCCATCATGCTGTGCTGCCTGCCGCTCATCCCGGCGTTCCCCAACGGTTTCACCGCCGCCCGCGCCGCCCGCAGCGGCCCCGCCGCCTCGCTGGCGCGCAAGCTGTGCGCCGTGCTGGCGGTGCTGACCTTTTACATTAGCCTGAGCGCGGTCTGGACCTTTATCGGCGGCATCGCCGCCGGCGCCGGGCTGTCGCCGGCTCACAGTGGTCAGGTGCTGGCCGTCGCCACCTTGCTCGGCATCGTCGGCGCCGGCGCCGCGGCGCTGATCGGCGCGCGCTTCGGCGGCGGGCGCCTGATCGTGCTGGGGTACGCCCTGCTGCTGGCCAGCGTGGCGCTGCTGACGGGCCAACCCTTGCTGCTGCGCTTCGCCCTGGCCGCCCTGCTGTTCAAATTCACCTGGACCTTCGTGCTGCCGTTCATTCTGGCGCGGGTCGCCGGGCTGGATAACGACGGCAAGCTGATGAACGGCATCAACCTGGTGATCGGCGGCGGCATGGCCATCGGCCCGACGCTGGCCGGCTCTCTGATCGAATCTTCCGGCGGTTTCAACGCCTTGCTGCTCGGCGCGCTGGGCTGCGCGCTGCTGTCGCTGCTGTTGATTTCGCTGGCTTCACCGCGCGCACCGCGCCGTATAACAGGAGGAGAAAGGTGAAAAGAACAACCGGTTTCTTGTTTGATGAACGCTGTTTCTGGCACAGCACCGGCCTGCACGCCACCACCCTGCCGGTCGGCGGCTGGGTGCAACCGCCCTCAGGCGCCGGCCATGCTGAATCGCCGGAAACCAAACGGCGCATGAAGAACCTGATGGACGTATCCGGCCTGTCGCGCCGGCTCACCCTGCTGAGCGCCGAACCGGCGACGGAAGAAGACCTGCTGCGCATCCACCCCGCCCACTACCTGCAGCGCTTCAAACAGGTGAGCGACAGCGGCGGCGGCCTGCTGGGGGAGGAAGCGCCGCTGGGGCCGGGCAGCTATGAAATCGCCAAACTCTCCGCCGGGCTGGCCTGCGCGGCGGTGGAGGCGGTGCTGCAGGGCGAACTGGATAATGCCTATGCGCTGTCGCGCCCGCCGGGCCACCACTGCCTGCCGGATCAATCGATGGGCTTCTGCTTCCTGGCCAATATTCCCATCGCCATCGAGCGCGCCAAGGCCCGTTACGGCCTCGGAAAAGTGGCGGTGCTCGACTGGGACGTGCACCACGGCAACGGCACCCAGCACATCTATTGGCAGCGCGGCGACGTGCTGACGCTGTCGCTGCATCAGGACGGCTGCTTCCCGGCGGGCTATTCCGGCGAGCAGGATCGCGGTGAAGGCGACGGGGCGGGCTGCAACGTTAACGTGCCGATGCTGGCCGGCGCCGGCGACGACGGCTACCTGCACGCCATGCGGCGCATCATCATCCCGGCGCTGGAAAAATTCGAGCCGGAGCTGATCATCGTCGCCTGCGGCTACGACGCCAACGCCCTCGATCCGCTGGCGCGCATGCAGCTGCACAGCGACAGCTTCCGCGCCATGACCGCGCTGGTGCAGGACGCCGCCGACCGGCTGTGCGGAGGCAAGCTGGTGATGGTGCACGAAGGCGGCTACGCCGAATCCTACGTGCCGTTCTGCGGCCTGGCGGTAATGGAGCAGCTGAGCGGCGTGCGCACGGAAGTGCAGGATCCGCTGCTGGCGTTCATCCAGCAGCAGCAGCCGCGCGACGCGTTCAACCGCTTCCAGCGCGAAGCGCTCGACGAACTGGCGCGCCAGTTCGGCCTGTAATCCCCTCTCTGCGGGCGCCGCATCCGGCGCCCCTGACAACCTCGCCGCCAGCCGCTACGCTGAAGGGCAACCCTACCACCATGAGAACAATAACATGTCCGAACAAACCGTCAGCTTTATCAAAGGCCGTCACGGCGACATCGCCGTGCACGACTGGGGAAACGACAAGCCGCGCTATCTGGCGCTGCTGATACACGGCTACGGCGAGCACCTCGGCCGCTATCAATACGTGGCGCGCACGCTGCAGGCGCAGGGCGCGCGGGTGTTCGGCCCCGACCATCTCGGCCACGGCCTGTCGCAGGGCGAGCGCGTGCTGATCGAAGATTATGACGCCGTGGTCGACGACGTGCAGCGCGTGGTCAGCCATTTCCGACAGCAATACCCCACCTTGCCGCTGGTGGCGATCGGCCACTCGATGGGCGGCATGATCGCCACCCGCTACGTGCAGCGCCATGGCGAGGAAGTGCGCGCGCTGGTGCTGTCCGGCCCGCTGCTCGGCGACAGAACGGCGATCTCCGATCTGGCCGAACTGCCGACGATCCCCGACGCGCCGCTGGATACCGCCACCCTGGCGCGCGATCCGGCGGTCGGCGCAGCGTATCAGGAAGATCCGCTGGTGTGGCACGGGCCGTTCAAGCGCCCCACCCTGCGCGCCATGCAGCGGATCCTCGCCGCCATCAACGCCGGGCCGGGCTTCGGCGCGCTGCCCACGCTGTGGATCCACGGCGACGACGATCGGTTAGTGCTGATGAGCGAAACGCAAACCGCGCTCGATCGTCTGCGCGGCGACGATTTCGAACGGATGATCAATGCGGGCGGGCGGCACGAGAGCTTTAACGAAACCAATAAGGATCAAATCCTCAAGCGGGTGACCGATTTTATTACGCGGGCGTTAGGCTAAGGCGCTCCCCCTCGGCATTCAGCCTGCTGAGGGGGGCATGACGGCGTCAGCCCTCGACGATGGCGAGGTAGTGTTTGACGAAGCGATCCGAGGTGATGTCCCAACGCACCGGAGTGCCCTTCTCGACGAACCAGGAGTCGCCGGCCTGATACTGCACCGATTCGCCGGTGCGTTCGTTGGTCAGGGTCGCGCTACCTTCCCACACCGTGGCGTGCTCGGCGAACGGATACTCCATCACGAAGCTGCCGCGGGTGCAGCTGAACACGCCGCAGTTCAGGTTGTCGGTCGGTTCGCCGAAGATGCTGGCCACGCCGACGTTTGGCGTGCCAGCGATCACCGTGGCGCCCAGGTTGCTGACGCTGCCGATCTCCAGCAGTTCCGGCAGTGGTTGTTTAAGCAGTAACGGTTTCATGTCATTCTCCTCTGAGGGTTAACGGCGGCCTTTCCAGTAGCCGGATGTCTGGTGCCAAACCTTACCGGCGGTGGTCATCACCCGCCGCAGCTTGTCCTTGCCGAAGATGTTGACGTGCGGGATCGAGCTCATCAGATCGTACCGATCGGATCCTTCGCTCATGCCCTCCGCCAGCACCTTGCACACGATGTGGCTCGGCGTCACGCCGAAGCCGGAGTAGCCCTGCACGTAAAACACATTGTCGCGATCCGGCAGCGTGCCGATCTGCGGGAACAGGTTCGCGCTGCAGCACAGCGGGCCGCCCCAGGCCAGATCGATCTTCACGTCTTTCAGGTACGGGAACACCTTCAGCATCAGGTTGCGGTTCCAGGCCTTGAGATCCGACGGGAAATATTCGATCAGGCGGGTGGCGCTGCCGAACAGCAGCCGGTTTTCGTTGGTCACCCGGTAATAGTCGATCACCGGGCGGATGTCGCTGTAAGCGCCGCGGATCGGACTGATCTGGCGGATCAGATCGTCAGACAGCGGCTCGGTGGCCAGCTGGAAGGCGTAGGTATTGATGGTCTTGCGGTAGATCTGCGGCTCCATGCCGTTGAGAAAGCCGTTGCAGGCCCACAACATCTTGTTGGCGCGCACCGAGCCCATGGCGGTGCGCACCGTGATGCGCGGGCCATACTCCACGTCGAGCACGCTGCTGTTCTCGAAAATTTTCACCCCGTAGCCGCTCAGCGCCTTAGCCTCGCCCAGCAACAGGTTGAGCGAATGCACGTGGCCGCCGCCCATGTGTTTCAGCGCGCAGGTGTAGGCGTCGGAGCCCACCACCTGCTTCACCTCCGCCCCGGTGTAGAGCTCAATCTCCTCCTGCGGCGCTACCGCCTTGAACTCCTTCAGCCAGCCGCGCAGGGTCTTCTCCTGGCGCGCGTTGCTGCCGAGATAGCCGTAGCCGAAGCAGAAGTCGGCGTCGATGTCATATTTCTTGATGCGCTCGCGGATAATGCCAGCGCCGAGATTGCTGATTTTGAAGATGGTTTCCAGCCCGGCCGGGCCGACGTGGCGCTTGATCTTCTCCAGATCGTGGCCGATGCCGGCCATCACCTGGCCGCCGTTGCGCCCGGTGCCGCCGTAACCCAGATAGCGGCCTTCGAGAATGGCGATGTTGGTGATGCCCTTCTCCGCCAGCTCCAGCGCGGTGTTGATGCCGGAGAAGCCGCCGCCGATGATCACCACGTCGACGTCCAGATCCTCTTCCAGCGTCGGGAAGCGCAGATCGTATTTTTTGGTCGCCGCGTAGTAGGTTAAGGACTCGATTTCGTTGTTCACTGCCGCACTCCCGATTGCCTATGCCATGACATCGGATTATCGGGAGCAGTGGGATCCTTCGCTATGTCCCCTTAGGGACATTCGCTACAAAAAATTAACATTCACGCGCTGCGTCGCTGCGGGGCGGTCAGCAGCAGGCTGAACAGTTCGGCCTGCGAACCGATGTTCAGCTTGCCGTAGATGTTCTTGCGGTGGTTTTTTACCGTGCCGAGGCTGATGAACAGCCGGTCGGCAATCTGCTGCGAACTGCAGCCGGCGAGGATCAGATCGACAATCTCGCGCTCGCGCGGCGTCAGCAGATAACGCGCCTGCGCGCCGTCGCTGTTCACCGTCGCGGCCTCGGCCGGCGCCGCCACCACCTCACCGTGCAGCCGCGCCACGCTTTTCACCAGCGTCAACGCGCTGCGCAGATCCGCCCGTTGCGGGTAGCGCACCGCCACCGTGCGGCGCGCCGAGCCGAAGAACACCCCCAGCCCGCGCTCCGGCGTCAGCTGCAGCAGCACGCCGGCCTCGTCGTGCCAGCCGGTCTTGCGATAAAAATTGCGGTAATAGTCGCTGTGATAAAACCCGCAGGGCGCCAGCTGGCGCAGCGTGAGCACCTCACCTTCGCCGCCGTCGCTCAGCGCGCGGTAAAACGGATCCTGCAGGTAGGCGCCCTGTTGGTAGAGCTGGTTGACCGCATCGCTGTTTTCCCGCTCGGTTTTGATCAGGCAATGCGGCGGCCGACCGCGTTCGAAGGCATAGACGATGGCGTTGTCGAAGGCGAAAAACCCTTCCAGCCAATTCAACAGGCTGGGATAAAAGCGTGGGCTGGCCACCGCATCGATCACCGCAGACAAGCGTTCAACCTGAATTTCCATACCCGCCTCGCCATTATTAATACATTAACAATCTACCGATTCCGGATGGGGTTGGCCGCATAGCGGCCGGTATTGTTAAAAAAAGCATCCGCAGCGCCGAAATGCAAGAACGCGATCGTTTACATGTTAAACAACTCACAGGTTGCCGCGGCGGGGAAAGCGGTGGCCGCTCCGCGCCCACTGGCTTATGCTGTGGCATCGCGACCTGCAACGCCGTCAAGGAGGCCTCATGTCCGTCAGCCACATCATCGCCAACCGCCAGACCTGGTTCGGCCACGGCAGCATCCAACAGCTGTCGCCGCTGCTGCTTGCCGATCCGCAGCCGACGCTGCTGTTCAGCTGCCGCTCTTTTCTCAACGGCCCGGTGTACGCCGGCCTGCGCGAATCGCTGGCGCCGCTGTTCATCGGCACCGAGATCGTCAGCCACGAGGCGTCGCCGCAGGAAATCGACGCCTGGGTGGCGCGCTGGCGCGGACAGGTGCGGCGCGTGGTGGCCATCGGCGGCGGCAGCGTGCTGGACGCCGCCAAGGCGTTCTCCGCGCTGGTGGAGCATCCGCTGCCGACGCTGCGCTATATGGAAAAGGTGGGCGACAGCAAAATCAGCGGCGCCACCCTGCCGCTGATCGCCATTCCCACCACCGCCGGTACCGGCAGCGAGGTGACGCAGAACGCGGTGATCACCGATACCCAGATCAGCAAGGTGAAAGCTTCGCTGCGCCATAACAACTTCGTGCCGCACACCGCCATTCTCGATCCGCAGCTGCTGGCGGGCGCCCCGGACAAGGTGCTGGCCTACTGCGCCATCGACGCCTTCACCCACCTGTTCGAGGCCTATCTGTCGAAAACCGCCGGCGCCATGACGCGCGACATGTCGCTGAGCGGCATCCGCCACTTCCTCGCCGCCTGGCCGGCGCTCAACCGCAGCGACGCGGCGCGCGAGGCGATCATGCAGGCTTCCTACCTCGGCGGGCTGACGCTGAGCGCCGCCGGGCTGGGGGTCATTCACGGCATCGCCGGCGAGATCGGCGCACTGCGCGACTACCACCACGGGCAGGTCTGCGGCCGCCTGCTGCTGCCGTTCCTCGCCCTGTTGGAAAACAGCGAACAGCCGCAGCAACGCGCGCTGATGGCCGAGCTGGCCGCGCGCCTGTACCCGCACTGGCAGGGCAGCCCGGAGAGCTACCTGACCGACTTCATCACCCGCCACGCCATCGCGCCGTTCTGGCAGGACGATTTGCCGATTTCCGGCCAGGAATTGGCGGTGGCGCTGGAGAAATCCAACAGCAAGAATTCCTGGATCGACTATGCGCCGGCGCAGCGGCAACGGATGATCGAAGAGGCGTTTCGCGTCGAATGATTATATAATCAGATCAACGCACTAGCAGGAGTTAAGGAAATGGGCATCATCGGCTGGATCTTTGCCGGCATCGCGGTCGGCATCCTGGTCGGCGCGCTGATCAGAATCTTCGGCAAGAAGAAAGAGCAGTAAGCGTCACGCTGTTCCGTGGGCCGCCAGCAGGCACTCATGGAACAGCTTCACCACCCGTTGCGGCACCGGCGAGCGGCGCAGCACGCTGGAGTATTCGCAGTGATAGCGGAATAGCGCCGGTTTGATCGCCCGCATCATATTCTGCGCCACGAAAAACGCCGCGTAGTGATCAGGCAAAAAGCCGACGTATTTGCCGGACAGAATTAACGTCGCTATCGACTCCTGCGCAAACCCCGTCGCCTTGCGATGCAAATGTTGCTGCAGGCTCAGTTCCATATTCGGCGAATGATAGCCTAATCCGGCGAAGGCATAATTGTGCAGCAGATCCCAATTTAATGTTTCATGGGGGCCGGAAAATAATTCATGCTGCGCGCCGCAATATAAGAACATCCTCTCACTGAATAACGAATGATAAGATAAACTTTCCGCGCTGCGGTGCATGGGAATAACGCCAACCTGAAATTGCCCGTCAATAACGCCGCGTTCAATGGTATTAATCGGCTCCACGTACATTTGCAAAGAAACCTCCGGCGCGCGCTCGCTGAATAATGCGATGGCCCGGCCGATCTGCGCCTGCGGATTGCTGACCGTATGGTCGAATATCGCCACGTGCAGCTGCCCGCCCATGCGCTGGTGCACCTCGTCCACCCCGCGCCGGAACGCCTCGGTGGCCGCCAGCAGGTTGACGGTTTCCTGGTAGATAATCAGCCCCTCGTCGGTGACCGCAAAGCCCTCGCGCCCGCGCTGGCACAGCGTCAGGCCCAGCCGCTGTTCCAGATCCTTGATGTGCTTGCTGATGGTCGACAGGCTGATGTTCAGCTCCAGTTCGGCGGCGCTCATGCCGCCGCAGTCGACCACGGCCTTGAATACCCGCAGCAAACGCAGATCCATATCCGACAATTGTCCTAACAGCGCGCGCTTTTTTACTTGCATAAAACCTTAAGTAAGTTTCGACATATGATTATTCACAGTAGAGAACAAGCGGTACATAGTCAATTTCGCACAACAATTCGTTAACAACTCAGTTTATTTCATTAATCGCTCTTATTTTCCTGTTCGGAGGAAAACATGGCCGCTGAAAATCACCCGCTAAATAACCTCGATGCCGCAGGATTAGAGGCCCATTGGATGCCTTTTACCGGCAACCGCAATTTTAAAGCGCAGCCGCGCATCATTACTCAAGCCGCGGGGGCGTATTACACCAGCCACGACGGCAGAAAGATTTTCGACGGCCTGTCCGGATTGTGGTGCTGCGGATTGGGGCACGGCCGGCAGGAAATCACCGACACCGCCCAGCGCCAGCTGGCGACGCTGGATTACTCGCCGGCGTTTCAGTTCGGCCACCCGCTGTCGTTCGAGCTGGCCAACAAAATCAAGGCGCTGACGCCGGCGGGGCTGGATTACGTGTTCTTCACCGGCTCCGGCTCGGAAGCGGCGGACACCTCGCTGAAAATGGCGCGCGCTTACTGGCGCGCCAAAGGCCAGGCGGGCAAAACCTGCTTTATCGGCCGGGAAAAGGGCTATCACGGCGTTAACTTCGGCGGCATCTCGGTCGGCGGCATCGCCGGCAACCGCAAGACGTTCGGCGCCGGCGCCGAGGCGGACCACCTGCCGCACACCCTGCTGGCCGGCAACGCCTTTTCGCGCGGCATGCCGCAACAGGGGGCGGAGCTGGCGGAAGAGCTCAACCGCATCATCGCGCTGCGCGACGCCTCGACGATCGCCGCGGTGATCGTCGAACCGTTCTCCGGCTCTGCCGGGGTGATCGTGCCGCCGGTCGGCTACTTGCAGCGCCTGCGCGAAATCTGTACCCAGCATGACATCCTGCTGATCTTCGACGAAGTGATCACCGCCTTCGGCCGCTGCGGCGCGATGACCGGCGCCGAGGCGTTCGGCGTCACGCCGGACATCATGAACATCGCCAAACAGGTGACCAACGGCGCGCAGCCGATGGGCGCGGTGGTGGTGCGGCCGGAGATTTACCACACCTTCATGAACGGCGGCGAGCCGGACTACCAGCTCGAATTCCCGCACGGCTACACCTACTCCGCCCATCCGGTCAGCTGCGCGGTCGCGCTGGCGACGCTGGACATCCTGCAGCGCGAACAGATGGTGGAGCGCGTACAGGCGCTGGCGCCCTACTTCGAGCGCGCGGTGCACAGCCTGCAAGGAGCCAAACACGTCGCCGACATTCGCAATATCGGCCTGGCGGCCGGCATCACGCTGGCGGCGCGGCCCGGCGAGCCGGCGCGGCGCCCCTTCGAGGCGGCGATGCGCTGCTGGGAAAGCGGATTTTACGTGCGCTACGGCGGCGACACCCTGCAGTTGGCACCGCCGTTCATCAGCAGCGAAGCGCAGATCGATGCGCTGATCAACGCCGTGGGCGACGCCCTCAACGCCACCGAATAAGGAGAGAACCATGACCATCACCCATTGGATCAACGGCGAGCCCGCCGCCGGCGGCGAACGCAGCCAGCCGGTTTACGACCCGGCCACCGGCCAATCGGCGCAGGAGGTGCAGTTGGCCGACCGCGCCACGGTGGAGCGCGCCATCGCCGCCGCCGAACAGGCTTATCCCGCCTGGCGCGATACCCCTCCGCTGAAGCGCGCGCGCATCATGATGAAGCTCAAGGATCTGCTGGAGCAACACGCCGACGCCATCTGCCAGTTAATCACCGCCGAGCACGGCAAGGTGCTCAGCGACGCCCTGGGCGAACTGCAGCGCGGCATTGAGAATATCGAATACGCCAGCTATGTGCCGGAACTGCTGAAGGGTGAACACAGCAAAGAGGCAGGCCCGGGCATCGACAGCTGGAGCGAGTTTCAGCCGCTGGGGGTGGTGGCGGGCATCACCCCGTTCAACTTCCCGGCGATGGTGCCGCTGTGGATGTGGCCAATGGCGGTCGCCTGCGGCAACACCTTCGTGCTGAAGCCTTCCGAGCGCGTGCCTTCCGCCGCGCTGTATATCGCGCGGCTGGCGGCGGAGGCCGGGCTGCCACCGGGGGTGCTCAACGTGGTCAACGGCGACCGCGAAGCGGTGGAGACGCTGCTGCATGACGGGCGCGTCAAAGCGATAAGCTTCGTCGGTTCGACGCCGGTGGCGGAGCACATCTATCACACCGGCTGCGGCCAGAACAAACGGGTGCAGGCGCTGGGCGGCGCCAAGAACCACGCGGTGGTGCTGCCGGACGCCGATATCCCCGGCGCGGTCGGCGCGCTGATGGGCGCGGCGTTCGGTTCCTGCGGCCAGCGCTGCATGGCCATCCCGCTGGTGGTGGCGGTGGGCGACGGCACCGCCGACGCGCTGATCGCCGGGCTGCGGCAACAAATGGCCGCCATGCGCGTCGGCCCCGGCAGCGACAACCGCAACGACATGGGGCCGCTGGTGACCCAGCAGCATTATCAGAAGGTGAAAGGCTATATCGAGCAGGGCGTGGCCGAAGGCGCCGAGCTACTGGTGGACGGCCGCGAGCTGAGCGTGATCGGCGCCGACGGCCGCCCCAGCCAGGGGTATTTCCTCGGCCCGACGCTGTTCGATCGCGTGACGCCCGGCATGCGCATCTATCAGGAAGAGATCTTCGGCCCGGTGCTCGGCGTGGTGCGCGCGGCCTCGCTGCCGGAGGCGATGGCCTTGATCGACGCCCACGAATACGGCAACGGCACCTGCCTGTTCACCCGCGACGGCGAAGCGGCGCGTTACTTCTCCAGCCGCATTCAGGTCGGCATGGTGGGGATCAACGTGGCGCTGCCTGTGCCGGTGGCCTACCACTCGTTCGGCGGCTGGAAGCGCTCGCTGTTTGGCGATCTGCACGCCTACGGCCCGGACGCCGTCAGGTTCTACACCAAACGCAAGACCGTGACCCAGCGCTGGCCGGCCTCCGGCGATGCCCGCCGCGCCAGCTTCAGCTTCCCGTCGGGGCAGGGGTAACACATAAGAACAATAAACTTCCGGGGAGCAACGCTCCCCGGCATTTAGCGCGCTCCATTTGATTCCTGCGTACAGCCTGTGCAGCAAAACAATAACTCACTCACACGTTAATGGAGTCGTTATCCCATGAAAGAGTCCGCCCCTGAACACACCTTCAAAGGCAATCTCAGCGTCCTCGACGTAGTGATGATCACCGCGTCCGGCGTGACGCCGGCCAGTTCGATCTTCGTTATCGCGCCGCTGGCGATCGCCAACGCCGGCAGCGGCGCCTTTCTGTCGTTTCTGATCGCCGCCTGCGTCGCCGCCGCCATCGCGTTGTGCTATGCCGAGCTCGGCGCCGCACACCCCAGCGCCGGCGGTGAATACAGCATCATCAAGCGCCTGTTCGGCACCCTGTGCGGGTTGCAGACCTACCTGTTTATCCTCAGCGCCTCGCTGTTCGTGCCGGCGGTGCTGGCCACCGGCGCAGTGCCTTACCTGAACACCGCGCTGGGCACCCAATTCGACGCCTCGACCGCCGGCATGCTCACCGTGCTGGTCGGCGGTATCTGCGCCATTTTCAACATCAAGGCCAACGCCCTGCTGACCGGCGCCTTTCTGGTGGTCGAAGTGGCGGTGCTGGCGCTGATCGCCTGGCTCGGTTTCAGCCATCCGCATCAAAGCGCGGAGATCCTCACCGCGCCGGTGATGCTGGACGCGCAAGGCAGCCTGGCGCCGGTATCGCTGCCGCTGATCGTCGCCATGGTCGGGGTCGCACTGTTCTCCTACAACGGCTACGGCGCGGCGGTGTACATGGCGGAAGACATGCGCGAACAGGGCAGGCCGATGGCGATCGCGATCATGCTGACGCTGGCCATCGTGGTGCTGGTGGAGCTGGTGCCGTTCACCGCCCTGCTGATCGGCTCGCCGTCGCTGACGGAGATGGCCAAACAGGCCGATCCGGTCGGCTATGTGGTCACCGAGCTCGGCGGCCCGACGCTGGCGCGGGTGGTGAGCGGCGCGATTTATCTGTCGGTATTCAACGCCATCATCGCCATCGTGGCGCAGTTCAGCCGCATGATGTTCGCCAGCGGACGCGACGGCTTCTGGCTGCCGGCGTTCAACCGGGCGCTGAAAATCATCCATCCGCGCTTCGGCACCCCCTGGATCGCCACCCTGCTGTTCGGCGTGCCCTCGGCGCTGCTGGCGTTTTGCTCCGACCTCGAATCGCTGACCTCGTTCACCGTGATCCTGCTGCTGCTGGTGTACATCATCATGGCGGTCGCGGCGCTGATCAGCCGCCGTCGCCGCCACTTCCCCCACCCGTATCTGATGCCGCTGTGGCCGCTACCGGTGGTGGCGGCGCTGCTGTGCTGCCTGTACGTACTGTGGACGATTTTGATCGCCAGCAGCCTGAAAGACTTTATCATCATTGCCGGCATCATCGGCTTCGGGCTGGCGCTGAACCATCTGCGCGGCCGCCAGACGGCGCCCCTCGCCGCCCCCTCAATAGAAGGAGAATAACCATGACGCAGCGCGCTCAGGATCTGGGCATTATCATCGGACAGGGCACGCCCGGCCCGCTGAACGCCATCACCGACGTGCCCGGCGTGCGCGTCGGCCATGCCAGCCTGCATGCCGATTTGGCGGACGGGCGCAGCGTGCGCACCGGCGTGACGGTGATCGAACCGCGCCCCGGCTCCGCCCGCCACGCGCCCTGCTTCGCCGGCGTGCACGTGCTGAACGGCAACGGCGACGCCACCGGCCTGGAATGGGTGCGCGAAGCGGGCCTGCTGACCAGCCCAATCGCCTTCACCAATACCCACAGCGTGGGGGTAGTGCGCGATGCGCTGATCGCGCTGGAGCGTGAAGCGCTGCCCGCGAGCGACAACGCGGTGTACTGGAATATGCCGGTGGTGATGGAAACCTTCGATGGCCTGCTCAACGACATCAACGGCTTTCACGTCAAAGCCGAACACGTGCGCGAAGCGCAGCAGGCGGCCCGGAGCGGCTTGCCGCAGGAAGGCGCGGTCGGCGGCGGCAGCGGCATGATCTGCCATGAATTCAAAGGCGGCAGCGGCACCGCATCGCGCCGCTTGCCCGCCGATCAAGGCGGCTGGACGGTGGGCGCCATCGTGCAGGCCAACCACGGCAAGCGCGAGTCGCTGTTGGTGGGCGGCTACCCGGTGGGCCGCCACCTGGGGCATCTCCCCTCGCCGTTCACGCCGCAGTTGCCGCATCCCGGCATGGGCTCCATCGTGGTGGCGCTGGCGACCGACGCGCCGCTGCTGCCGCACCAGTGCGCGCGGCTGGCGCAGCGCGCCAGCATCGGCATCGCCCGCACCGGCGGCGGCACCGAGGATTCGAGCGGCGACATTTTCATCGCCTTCGCCACCGGCAACGACGGCCTGCCGCCCGCCGACTACGCCAATAAAGGCGATTTCACCACGCCGCTGCGCATGGTGAACAACGACTACATTTCGGCGCTGTTCGCCGCGGCGGCGGAAGCGGTGGAAGAAGCGATCGTCAATGCGTTGCTGGCGGCCAATACCGTCAGCGGCAACGGCCATCGGGCGGAAGGATTGAGCGCCGAACAGCTGGTGACGGCGCTGGAGAAAGCCGGCTGGCGGCGGTAAAAAAACACAGGGCGCGGGGGTTAACCGCGCCCTGATTATCAGGATTCGCCGCCCAGCTTGGGCGTCGGGTAGTCGTAATCCAGCCGCAACGGTTCGGCGTAGACGCTGTTCCACAGCTGTTGGTAAAGCTGGTCCAACCGCCCGCTCATCGCCGCGCTGTGCAGCACCAGCTCCAGATTGCGCGAGTTGTCCAGATAGCCGCCGGTCCAGTTGCTGGTGCCCACCCAGGCGATCTCATCATCGATGGTCATCAGCTTGCTGTGGATCACCCGGGCAAACGGGATGAAGCCGCTGCTGGCCGGCGGAATGGTCACCACCTTGATCTGCACGTTCGGCACCAGCGCCAGGCTCTTCAGCCAGGCGATATCCGGCTTTTTGGTGTTCCAGTTGGCCACCATCAGCTCGATCTGCACGCCGCGCGCCGCCGCGCTGCGCAGCGCGTTGTCGATCACCGCATAGAAGGGACGGCTGCGTTCCGGGCCGAACGACAGCGGCGCGTAGTCCATCACCTGCACCCGCACCCGCCGTTTGGCGTCGGCCAGCAGGCGCGGCAGCTCGGCCTGTGAGTCGATCACCCCTGCCGGATTGTAGGCGCGCGGGCTGGCCACCAGATAGTTGCCCTGCGGGGGCGCGGTCGGCGGCGAGTCGGGCAGCGCCGGCACCGGCTTATCCTGCGCCAGCAGCGCCTGCGCCCGCCAGTCCTGTTCGAAGATCGCCTGGATCTGCCCCACCACCCTGGCGTCGCTGATGCGCAGCCCGGTTTCGTGAATGTGTTCCAGCGCGCGCCAGTCGAAGTTCTGGCTGCCGACGAACGCCTGCTCGCCGTCCACCAGCAGATACTTGGCGTGCAGGATGCCGCCGCTCAGCTTCTGGTAAGGAATGATGCGCAGCTCCAGATTGGGGATCGCCTTCAGCTGTTCCAGCGTTTCGGCGGTAGAAATGCGAAGGCCCTTCTCTTCGACCAAAAAGCGGATTTTCACCCCGCGTTCGCCGGCCGCCTTCAGGTGCTGCAGCACGCCATCCAGCAGCGAACCGTCCTGATTCGCCACGTAGAACTGCCCCAGGTCGATGCGGGTTTTCGCCGCGTCGAACATCTCGCGCCACACCTCGGCGGTGTTGCGCAGGTCGTCGGCCTGCAGCGCGGTTTCCACCGGCGCGGTGTACACCAGCTCGTAACCGGGAATCGCAAAACGCGCCGCAGCGCTCTGGCTCAACATCAACAAACAACCGCTCCACAATGCCGTATAAAGGCGGCCTCTCGGCCGCCGTGCTGGATGGCCATTAGGCATAGCGCGGCGCTCCGCTGTCAACCCATTGTTCGCCGCTGCCGCTCTCCGGACGGCTGGCCGGCTGGCCGGCGCGGATCAGCAGCACCTTCAGCAATTCGTTGATGCGCTCCATGCGGCTCTGCAGGAAGTTGTTGGCCACCAGGCACAGCAGCGCGATGGCGATGCCCAGCCCGGTGGCGTACAGCGCGGTGCCCATGCCGGCCGACACCAGACTCGGCTCGGACACCCCCGAGGCGGCCAGCGCCTTGAAGGTTTCGATGATCCCCATCACCGTGCCCAGCAGCCCCAGCAACGGCGCGGCGGTGACCACGGTTTCCAGCAGCCACAGGCCGCGCGCCATCGGCGGCTTGCTCAGCAGGTACTGGGCGTCGATCAGATCGCCGATCGCCTCGCGGTCGCCGGCGCGGTGTTTCTGCGCCAGCACCGGCGCGATCACCGCCATCGGCAGGCTGTTGCGCTGGGTCAGCGCGTCGGGCAAATCGGCGGCGCGGCGCACCTCCGGCGTCAGCGCCTGCTCCAGCCGGCGCGCCTGGCGCTGGGTATAGGCGAAGTACAGCGTGCGTTCGATGATGATCACCAGCGCAATCGCCAGCGCGGCGTACATCACGTAGAAAATAATGTCGTGCAACAGATTAGCGTCCATACAGGTTTCCTCTTCCCCGCCGCACGGCAGGCAGCGGGGTATTCAGTTAAAAGGTGGCTTCCAGCGAGACGCTGAAGGTGCGTTCTTCGCCGACGTTGTAATACGGCGTGCTGGCCTTCACACCGCCGTAGGGCGCCGCGTTGAAGGTGGTGGTGCGCACCGAGGTCAGGTATTCCTTGTCAAACAGGTTGCTGATGCCAAAGCGCAGCGCGGCGCTTTTGACGATTTTCTTGTCCACCGGCAGATGCACCCCCGCCGCCAGATCGAACACCGTGCGGCCGCCGATCTTCTCGTCGTTGGTCAGATCGCCGTAGAACGCGCTGACGTACTTGCCGCTGACGCTGCCGTAATACAGCCCGTCGTCATAACCCAACGTCATGTTCAGCAGGTTTTTCGGCACGTTCGGCACTTCTTTGCCGGAGGTCGGCAGCGGCTGCCCGCCATTGCTGACGATGTCGCTCTTCTGCTTCGATTGGGTATAGGTATAAGAGGTGTAGTAGTTGAAGTTATGCGGCAGTTGGCCGCTCCACTCCAGCTCCAGCCCTTTGTTCTCCACGTTGCCGATGTTCATCATCTCGTAGTCGCCGGCCGCGTTGGTGGTGGAGATTTGGCGATCGCTGTAGCGCATGTAGAACAGCGTGGCGCTCAGCAGCATGTCCTCTTGTTGAAAACGCCAGCCCAGCTCGTGGTTCCAGCTCAGTTCCGGCTTGGTGCTGAGCGAGTCGCCGACGTTGTACAGCACGTAGTTTGGCGGCGTGCGCATGTTGCGCGTCAGGTTGTAGAACACCTGGTTTTCCTGGTTCACCTTATAGCTGGCGCTGAAGTTCGGCAGGAATTCGTGATAGGTGGCTTTGCGCTTCTCCGGCACGTTGTACAGGCTGCCGCGGTTGTCCCCTTTGCGCTCCACATACTGATAGGCCAGGCCGCCGACGAAGGTCCAGTCCGGCGTGGCGAACCAGGTGTCCTGCAGCCACACTTTCTGCGCCGGGGTGATGGTGTACTGGTTGCGTCCCTGCACGGTGTTGCCGTTGGCGTCCTTCACCTGATCGGAACCGCCAGGTTTCCCCCAAATCTGTGACGGGTTGCCGTCGCCCTTGATGCTGATGAACGGCTGAGTCTGCAACTGGCGCGCGCGCTCGTACCAATAACCGACGTCCAGGCTGTGCTGCTCGTTGATGTCCCACTTCAGCTTGGTGGTGATGCCCGGCCGCCAGGTTTGGGTCCACGACGGGCGGTAATAGGTGTTGGACTGCAGGTTGCTGAGGTCATACTGCCCGGCTCTGTCCGACGTGCTGGACAATACCGACGCCGTCTGGCCGTTGAAACTGCCGCCGTTGCCCCAGTAGTAATAGGGCTGCAGAGTCAGCGACAGGTTGTCGCGCAGCTGCAGTTTCTGGGTGAACGACAGCGTAAAGTTCTCGAACGGGTTGCGTTCAATCTTGTAATACTTGTTCAACTGCCCTTTGCTGTTGTACTCCGGCGAGGTGACATAATCGGTGTCACGACCGTCGTTTTGGAACTGCGCCTTGCTCAGGGTGTTGTAGTTGGTGTTGTTCTGGCGGTTGTACTTCATCACCAGATTGCTGCTGTTGCCGTTGCCGTCTTCATACAGCGAGTTCATCTCGAACTTGTCGGAGTACAGCCGCCCCTCGCCGCGCCATTTCTTCGCCTCGGTGTGCGAATAGGAGAGCCAGTTGCTGAAGCCGTTGTACTCGCCGGTTTCCAGGCGGGCGAAGGTTTTGCTCAGGCTGTTGCTGCCCAGCGTCTGCTTGACGAAACCGCCGAAGTCTTTCGCCGGGCGGCGCGTCACCAGGCCGATGTTGCCGCCGCTGGAGCCGATGTGCGGGCCGTCCGCTTCGGAAGACCCCTGGGTGACGAACACCTCTTCCAGGTTCTCCGCATCGCCGAGCAGGTTCGGGTAGACCGCGTAGTTGCCGGAGTCATTGATCGGGATGCCGTCCATCGACAGGCCGATCTGATCCGAGTTCATGCCGCGCATGGTGTAGTCCACGCCGCTCAGGCCGCTGGCGTCGTTGCTGTTGACGTTCAAGCCCGGCGTGTATTTCAGTTTATCGATGGCGTTGGCCGCCGACGGCATTTTGTCCATCGCTTCTTTGGTGACGGTGGAGCGCGCCTTGGCGCTGTCATCCTGCACCATCATGCCGCCGCCGAGCGACTGCCCCTTGACGCTGATGGTGCCGACATCGGTGGCGTCGGCCGCCAGCGCGGCGCCCGGCAGCATCACCGCCAGATAGATCCCAGAACGATTAAACGATTTCATTGTGTGCATCCCATAAAAATCAAACGATTAACCCTTGCGCTAAGGCGCCTGATAATTGAACGTCGCGGTAAATCTTTTGGTTGTTTGCCCGGCGAACGCCTCGCTCGGGAACGGCTTCACTGAACTGATGCTTTGCAGGCTGCTCATCGCCGCGCGATTCAGCAGCATGCTGGCGGCTTTGTTGGCGATGCCGGAAGAGAGCACCCGCCCGCTGCGATCGACCTCCAACCACACCTCGACGTTGCCCTGCGGGCGCTCGAGCGAGGCCTGCCGCCCGCTCGGGTAGCGCTTGCGCTGTTCCAACTCACGGCGCAAGGCCAGCAGGTAGCCGTTTTCTATCGCCTGCGCGTTCACCTTCGGCGCCGCGGGGGCGACCGGTGCGGGCTGCGCCGCCGGTTTGCTGGCCAGCGCGCGCGGTACGGCGGGCGCCGGCGTCGGTTTGGGTTTCTCTACCGGTTTGGCTTTCTCTTTCACCGGTTTGGGTTTGGTCTTCGGCTGTGGCTTCGGCACCGGCTTGGCTTCCACGATCGGTTCCGGCGCCGGCACCACCGGTTCGGGGATCGGCTCCGGCTCGGGCGGCGGCGGTTCGGGCTGAGGTTCCGGCGGCGTTTCCGGTTGGGGTTCCGGCGCCGGTTCAGGTTCCACCAGCGCCAGTTCAATGGCGGTTTCGTCATAGCGCGGCTGGATCTTCAGCGCCGCCTGTTGGCTGGCGAACAGCAGGCAACCGGCGACAATCAGCGCCGGCAACCAGCTGAAAAGATGACGTGAGCGATAGAGCAGATACATGTCACAGCTTCCGTGTCGCGATGGAGACGGAGAAGAAGCCGCCCTGGCGCAGGTTGTCCATGACCGCCACCAGCCGCTCGACCGCCACGCCTTTATCGCTGTTGACGATGATGGTGGTGGTCTGGTTGGCCTGCTGCTGTTGTTTCAGCGTGTTGACCAACGCGTCGAGCGCGATCGGCTGGCCATCCAGCTGCAGCTGTTCGTCGGCCCCCAGCGTGATGATCGCTTTCTTCTGCGGTTTCAGCTGTTGCGCGCTGCCGGCGGACGGCAACTGCGTTTTCAGCCCGAGCGCCGGGATGACGTTCAGGCTGATCAAGACGAAAAACACCAATAAAAACATCATCACGTCGATCATCGGGATCAGTTCGATGTGCGCTTTGTTCTTTTTCGGTTCGTTCCAGTTACGCATGACACTCCCTCCAAAAGCGAAGCAGCCAATATAGGAGGGGTTTGTTTACCTTTTGTTACGCTTGTGTGATATTATTTTCACAGCACGGATTTTTTGCGAGAATTTTTTCAATGGCAGGCGATAAGGGAGTAGATATAACTTATTAATTAGCGATAATTTTTATTGGAATAATTGCGATGGGGTATTTCAGAGAGCCAAAGCCAGAGAGGATAATGTGAGAATAGTGACAGCCCATACGGTCACTACAACAAGACCTCAAGCCCGTGCTTACGTACGATCGAAAGCAGCTTGAGCGACACGCCGCCGGGCCGTTTCACCCCCGTCTCCCACTTCTGTATGGTCGACACGCTGGTATTCAGATAACGGGCAAAAACCGGTTGGCTTAAACGTAAATGCTCACGCAAGGCTTTGATCTCTTGGGGCTGCAACATCTCGACCGGAGCAAGGCAAGACTCGTCGAAACTGCGTAGGGTTTCCAGAGAAATGGCGCCAGTACGATGCAATCCTTCAGCCGCGCTGTGAATCGCCTCAAAGGCCGGACTCCGAAACGTTTTTTCCTTCTTCATGGCAAATCTCCATCCATTCGTTCTTTACGACCAAGGATTGGAGCATTTCGTCGCTCAACGCGCCAAAATGCACCGCCAACTTGCGAAAAGCTTGCAATTCCGCCCCAGAGATATTGGCCTGGACCTGCTTGGCAAACAAAAAAACATACACCCAATGCCGACCGTTTTTCGCTAATACCAACGCACGGTCGCGATTATGATTAAGACGTTTTTTAAATACACCACCGCCTAAATCCACAGCCAAACCCCGTTGTACATCGTGTACCGCCCGACATAATGCCTTATCGGTAATGCCGTGCGCCTGAGCCTTCTTGCTAAACCAACGAGTTTTAAATGTACGCATTGCAATGACTCCCCCATAAAACATAGCACCGAGTGAAACACTTTTACAGAGCATTCCTTCTCGCCAGCATCACCTCAAACGTCGATGATGGCCACCATGGGAAACCCGATTTGCATGATGGCGCGCATCATGACTTCTTTCTGTGCAACGCTGAGGGCATCATTGCGAACGCACACGCAACAACATGTTTTACAAGCACAAAAAAAGACGCCCGCAGGCGTCTTCTTGGCATTGTCACTGAGCCCGAGGCGATCAGTTCACTTTCACCGGCATACCGGAACGGGCTTTGATCGCCGCGTCCACTTCGCTCTGGTTGACGCCGGCGTCCATCAGCACTTTGCCGACCGGCGCGGAGATGGTCAACGGCACCGGATCTTTCGATTGCAGCTGCTCTTCGTTGGCCGACAGCGGGTTGTGCACTTCCACGTAGCGCGAGCCGTCCGGTTCGACGGAGGCTTTCATCGGTTCGTTGATGAACTGCACGCGGGTGCCGACCGGCACGTTTTCGAACAGATACTTGATGTCGTCGGCGCGCAGACGCACGCAGCCGTGGCTCACGCGCAGGCCGATGCCGAAGTTGGCGTTGGTGCCGTGGATGGCGTACAGGCGGCCGACATACAGCGCATACAGCCCCATCGGGTTGTCCGGGCCGGCCGGGAACACCGCAGGCAGGATCTCGCCGTCAGCCGCGTATTCGGCGCGCATCTTGGCGGTCGGCGTCCAGGTCGGGCCGTCTTTCTTGCGCTGCACGGTGGTGGTCCAGTTCAGCGGGGTGTCTTTACCCAGCTGGCCGATGCCGATCGGCAGCACCACCACGGTGTTGGAGCCTTTCGGGTAATAGTACAGACGCATTTCGGCGCTGTTGATGATGATGCCTTCACGCGGCGCGTCCGGCAGGATCAGCTGCTGCGGGATAGTCAGGGTGCTGCCGGCCTTCGGCAGGAACGGATCCACACCCGGGTTGGCCTCCAGCATGTTGCTCAGCCCCATCTGATACTGGGCGGCGAAGCTCTCCAGCGGCAGTTTGCTGTCTTCCGGTACGGTGATTTGGATATTCTCGCCCACCAAACGGCTGTCTTTTGGCGGCAGCGGGTAAACGACGGCGAAGGCAGCCTGGCTGAATGCAACCAGTGCCGTAAACAGGGTTAATAACGCGCGAATGCTCATTTTCATCTTCGTGTTGGTCAAGGCCACTGGCGATTAGGGATATCGGTTTCTACGGCCACTTCGCCCCGATGAGTTTCAGCCGGCAGCCACTCGCTGCGGCCTGAAAAACAGGGGGATTGGACCGGATGCGCATTATATGTGCACATCAATCAAAGTGTGAACCATTACCGATGTAATATCGCAATTTTTTGTAACCTGACGCGCCACGAAGGCGATTTTTTGCGAGAACCGCCGCCTAGCTGGCGGCGGCCAACGCTTCCACCCGCCGTATCGGGATCAGGTATTCACAGCGGATCGCCGCGCCGCCGAGCGGGCAACTGCCCTCCTGCGCCGGGTAGAAACGCTCGATATCCTGCCCCGGCCGGCGGATGGCGTTCATCTGCGGCATGGCGGTGTCATACAGCCGGACAATAAAGTTTTGTAACCCTTCCGCCTGTCCCTGGTAGGTGAAACGGGCATACTCGCCCTGCTCGATAGTCACCCGCTCTCCCGGCGCCCCTTCGTCCGGCAGAGCGGCGGTGTAGGCCATGCGCGGGCTGCCCCGGCGGCGCCGGTCAACTTCCAGACTGGTAAGACCGTATACTACCTCCGGCAGCGCCTGCGGCTGCAGCAACTGCCGCCAGGCGTGGCGGCGCAGCTCACACTTGGAGGCCGCCAGTTGCCCCAGGGTAAAACTGCGGCGCTGGGTATGGCCCACCAACTGCATGGCGGGCAGCGTCACGATATCGGCCTGCGGCAATGGCGCTTCGGTCAGGCGCAGCGGCGGCTGCAGGCCATAGCTCGACCAATCCTGGCTGCGACGATAGCTGGCCGGCGGCAGACCGAACTGCTTGCGGAAGCAACGGGTGAAGGTCTGCTGCGAATCGAACTGGTAAGTATCGGCGATGCAGGCCACGCTGGTGCCGGTCAGGCGCAGTTCACGCGCGGCGGCGGTCAGCCTTCTGCGGCGCGCGTAGGTGCCGAGAATATGGCCGGTATGCTGCTTGAACATCCGCTGCAAATGCCATTTGGAGTAGCCGGACTTGGCGGCGATGTCGTCCAGCGTCAGCGGCTGATCCAGGCTCTGCTCGATCCAGGCCAGCAGCTGTTCAATCACCTGTTGCTGGTGCATGGTGTTCCCCTTATTTGATTAATAACGTCTGCGCCAATACCCGGCCTGCGGCTTCATTGGCGGCCACCAGCACCGGATAGCCCCAGAATTTGGCGCCGTATTCGGCGAATTCTTCCGCCGCCGCGCGTTTGGCGTCGTCCGGCTCCAGCATGATCATGCCTTTCACCCACCGCTTCAGCGCCTCGCGGTTATCGCGTTTCCACAGCGCCACCTGGGTGCGAGCATCGCGGTCATGTTCTTCTTCTTCATCGCCGACGCTGCGGTCGGTGATCAGAACAAAAGGTTCGGCGCGCGCCAGCAGCGCGCTGAATTCGGCCAGCTCGGCCTGGGTATCGCGCCCGTTTCGGCGCATCCACACCAGCGGAAAATCGGCGGTATCCAATGACATAATCAGTTTCCTCGCGAAAGGGTTTAGGACTGGCGCTTACTTTATCGGCACCGGCGCTAGACCGCATTGCGCAATCAGGACATAATACTTTTCAATTCCGCCAAATTGAGAACTATTCTCATGAAAGTACAGATCCCCCGCCACTGTCTGGATATCGATCAAGTGCCGCGCCCGCTGTTTGCCCTGCAGGGGTCGACCCTCGAACAGGATTGGGAAGTCGAGCCGCACCGCCACCGGAAGGCGCAACTGATCTACACCGTGCGCGGCATGATCCGCTGCGAAGTGGAAAACGGGCTGTGGCTGGTGCCGCCGCAGTGCGCGCTGTGGATGCCGGGCAACGTATTGCACAACGCCCAGGGCGCCGGCTCCACCGAGGCCTACTGCCTGTTCGTCGATCAACATGCCGCCGCCGGCCTGCCGCAAAGCTGCTGCACGCTGTCGGTCTCGCCGCTGCTGCGCGAGCTGCTGCTGCAGGCCAGCACCTTCGAGCCGCTTTACGACGAACAGGGCGCCGAAGGGCGTCTGACGGCGGTATTGCTGGATCAGCTGGCGGCCGCGCCGATCGAGAATCTGCATCTGCCGGTGTCCGACGATGCGCGCATCCGGCAGTTGACCGAAGGCATGCTGAGCAGCCCGGCGGACAAATCCACCCTCGGGCAGTGGGCGCAGCGCATCGGCATGAGCGAACGCTCCCTCAGCCGCACGCTGCAACAGCAGATGGGCATGAGCTTCGGCCACTGGCGGCGCCAGCTGCACGTGATGCTGGCGCTGCAGCGCTTGACGCAGGGCGAGAGCGTACAGACGGTGGCGCTGGATCTGGGCTACGAGAGCGCCAGCGGCTTCGTCACCATGTTCAGAAAGGCGGTGGGCAAACCGCCGGCGCGCTACCTGGCGGAGCGCAACGCCTCTGGAGAAACCCTGGGCGGCGCGATCACCATGTGAAAAAGCCGGCGCAAGCGCCGGCTTGGAGCAGGTGAAAATCAGAAATCGTAGAACACCGTTATCCAGGTGGAATCCGGCTCATTGTCGCTGCTGTTGGCCAGCGTGCGCTCCACATACACCGACAGACCGTAACCGATGGTGGTGCCCGCGCCAAGATAGACGTGGTTGGCGTGATACGCCTCGTCTCCCTTCAGCCGCAGCGAGTCCGCCGCCACATAAGGCTGGACGGATTTGAGGAACGGCTTGTCGATATTGAAGGTATAACCGACGAAGCCTTCCAGCCCGTAGCCGTCACCGGCGAAGAAGTGCGACAGCGTGCGCTGGCGGGTGCTCGGCACATAATCTTTGTAGTAGCTGGCGGTGCCGACGATGTACCAGTTGTTCGGCTGCCAGGTCAACGCGGTGCCGGACAACTGCTGGTGATAATCCTGTTCGTGGTACAGATTGTCTTTGATCTTCGCATCGGTATAACTGTAGGCCGCGCTGAAAGTGAAATCCTTCGTCACCTTATAATCGAAGCCCAGCCCGCCACCGCCCTTGCGGCGGTAAATCAGGTTATCCGCGGTGTGCAGATCGTCTTCCGGCAATAAATAGTTGGCGTACAGCGTGACCGGCCCGAAATCATTGGTGTATTTGATGCTGTTTTTCGGTTTATTGCCGCCGTCATAGTCGCCGGAAATGCCGATGCCGGTGCCGCCCGCATGGCCATCGTTATCCCAGACGTCGCTTTTAATGCCGACCACCGAATAATAGATGCCGTATTGATGGCCATAGGTCAGGGTGCCGTAACGATCGTCCTTGAAACCGGCGTACAGTTGGCGCTGATAGTCGCGCTTGCCGTCTTCGTTATAATGCCCGTCCCAGCTGAGCGCGTGCGCCAGATCGACGCCCCACTCGTAATAGCCGATGATCGAAGTGTCCTGCGTCAGCGCATAATCGCCGCTGAAGCGAAAACGCGTGCCGCCGTCGTGGCCGTTTTTGTCATAGCCCGGCTCCGGGCCATTATTGAAGATCCACTCGGGGCGAATGCTGCCGCCCACCTTTAAACTGAGCGGCGCCAGCAACACATTGCTCTGCGGGTTTTTATCCAGAATGGTGATCTCGGCCTGTGCGCCGGCGGATAACGCCGACAGCAAGACGCCGCCAATGAATATTGGCGTTGTATTTTTTCTCATTATTACCCCTGCCCGAAAAAATTATTGTTATAAACGCGGTGGTCTTAAGCCACGCAGAAATAATTAACCGATGTGAACATCGCACGCAAGATATAAAAATTCACGCCATAACCTGCCATTATTTCAGGTTGGATTTAATTTCAGCAAAAACATGTTCACCTGTAACACAAAGAAAAACAATGTAATAATCGCAGCACGAAATAAACCAATCCGCACGCTTCACCCAAAATAACCCTTCGTGATTATCTGGAAATAAAGATAGCAAATAACAAATAAATATTATTGCCGCAGGTAAACCGTCACGCGAGGGAATTAACTAAAGGCGGGAAATAACGACGGAGCGCGTTGCGCGCTCCGGGAGAGAGAATTCACTACTGCGCCAGCCAGCCGCCGTCCATGTTCCAGGCGGCGCCGCGCACCTGCGCCGCCGCATCACTGCACAGGAACAGCGCCAGCTCGCCGAGCTGCTCAGGCGTGACGAACGCTTGCGAAGGCTGCTTCTCCGCCAACAGCTCATCGCGCGCCTGCTGCGGATCGGTCCCGGCGGCAATGCGTTTGTCGATCTGCTGCTGCACCAGCGGCGTCAGCACCCAGCCGGGGCAGATGGCGTTGCAGGTGACGGGCGTGCGCGCGGTCTCCAGCGCCAGCGTCTTGGTCAGCCCCACCACGCCGTGCTTGGCCGCCACATAGGCCGACTTGTCTTTCGACGCCACCAGCCCGTGCACCGACGCCACGTTGATGATGCGCCCCCAGTTGCGCTCGCGCATCCCCGGCAGCGCCAATCGGCAGGTGTGGAATACCGCCGACAGGTTGATGGCGAGGATGGCGTTCCATTTCTCCACCGGGAACTGATCCAGCGGCGCCACATGCTGAATGCCGGCGTTGTTCACCAGAATGTCCACGCCGCCGAACTCACGCTCGGCATACTGCATCATGTCCGCTATCTGGGCCGCATCGCCGAGATCGGCGCCGTGATACCCCGGCGCGGCGCCCAGCCGCGCGACCTGCATTTGCGCCTGCTCCACGTCGCCGAAGCCGTTGAGGATCACGCGCGCGCCGGCGGCGGCCAGCACGGACGCTATCCCGAGGCCGATGCCGCTGGTCGAGCCGGTCACCAGCGCGGTTTTGCCTTGTACACTCATGGTATCGCTCCTTTAAACAATGCCGGTCAGGTAGAACACGCCGATCACGAACAGCACCGCAGCGCTTTTGATCAGGGTGATGGCGAAGATGCCGCCATAGGCCTGCCGGTGGCTGAGGCCGGTGATCGCCAGCAGGGTGATCACCGCGCCGTTGTGCGGCAAGGTGTCCATGCCGCCGCTGGCCATCGAGGCCACCCGGTGCAGCACCTCCAGCGGAATGTGTGCCGCATGGGCGGCGGCCACGAAGTTATCGGCCATCGCCGCCAGCGCGATGCTCATGCCGCCGGAGGCCGAACCGGTGATGCCGGCCAGCAGGGTGACGCTGATCGCTTCGTTCAGCAGCGGGTTGGGGATCGCCGACAGCGCCTGCGACAGCACCAAAAAGCCCGGCAGCGCGGCGATCACCGCGCCGAAGCCGTATTCGGAGGCGGTGTTCATCGCCGCCAGAATTGCGCCGCCGACCGCCGTCTTGCTGCCTTCCGCCAGCCGGCCGCGAATATTGCGAAAGCCGAACACCACCACCAGCAGAATACCCGACACCAGCGCCGCTTCCACCGCCCAGATGGCGGTGATCTTCGCCACATCGGTGGTGATGGGCTTGGCCAGCCCCGGCAGCGTCAGATCGTGGCTGGCGCCGTACCACTGCGGGATCCAATGGGTGAAGCCAAGGTTGAATACCCCGACCAAAATCAACGGCAAGATGGCGATCAGCGGGTTAGGCAGGTTGATGTCGTCCGGGGTTTCCGGTTCGTTCAGCAGCTCGGTGCCGTAACCCTCCCCCTTCAACTGCGCGTTGCGCCGCTGGCGTTCAAGATACAGCAAACCGACCGCGATGATGAACAGCGAGCCGATCAGCCCCAGCCAGGGCGCGGCCCAGGCGTTGGTGCCGAAGAAGCTGGTCGGGATGATGTTTTGGATCTGCGGCGTGCCGGGCAAGGCGTCCATGGTGAAGGAGAAGGCGCCGAGCGCTACGGTGGCCGGGATCAGCCGCTTGGGGATGCCGCTCTGGCGGAACAGCTCGGCGGCGAACGGATAGACCGCGAACGCCACCACGAACAGCGACACCCCGCCGTAGGTCAGCAGCGCGCATACCAGCACAATCACCGGAATGGCGTGGCGTCGGCCGAGAATGCGGATCGCCGCCGCGACGATCGATCGGGAAAAGCCGGACAGCTCGATCAGTTTGCCGAATACCGCCCCCAGCAGGAACACCGGGAAGTAGAGCTTCACGAAGCCGACCATCTTCTCCATAAACAGCCCGGTGAAGGTCGGCGCCACCGCGCCGGGATCGGTCAACAGCACCGCGCCCAGCGCGGCGATCGGGGCGAACAAAATCACGCTGTAGCCGCGGTAGGCGGCCAGCATCAGTAATCCCAGTGCTGCCAGGGCAATTAAAACGCTCATCGGGCACCTCGCTATCGTTGTTATTGTCAGGTACGGCGTGCGAAATTACGGTTTCAGCGCAAAGCGCAGCTGATGCGCCCGTCGCCGTTGAATGCGTTCCCTGCGGGCTTCATCCCAAAGATAAAATCCCCGGCCGCTGCGCTGGCCGCTATCGCCGCGCTGCAGCCGCTGTTCTACCAGCGCCATCATCTCGTCGCCGGTCGCCAGTTCCGGGAACAGGTGGCGGGCGATGTCCGCCACCGTCGCCAACCCGGTCATGTCGGCGGCCTCCAGCGGGCCGACCATGGCGTAGCGCCGCCCCAGCGAGGCGCGCATCACCTGATCCACCACCTCCGCGCTGGCGATGCCGCTGTGGACGATGTGCAGCGCCTCGCGCAGCACCGCAAACTGCAGCCGGTTGCCGACAAACCCCGGCGCGGCGCGCTCCAGCAGCACCGCCTCCAGCGCCATCCCGCCGAGCAGCGCCTGCACCGCCGCCAGATGGCGCGGATCGGTGGCGCGGCCGGGCACGATCTCCACCAGCGGGATCAGGTGCGGCGGGTGCCAGAAGTGGGCGATCAGCAGCCGCTGCGGATGGGTCATGCGCGCCGCCAGCTCGTCCGGCGGCAGGCCGCTGGTGTTGCTGGCAATCACCGCGTCGTCGGCGATCAGCCCCTCCAGTTGCTCATACAGCGCGTGCTTCAGCTCGAGCCGTTCCGGGATCGCCTCGATAAGCAGCCGGGCGCGCGCCACGTCGTTCAGATTGCCGGTCACGCGCAGGCGCGCCAGCGCCACGTCGCGCTCACCGCGATCAAACTGCCCGACGTCGCTCAGCTCAGCCAGAATGCCGCTTGCTACCGCCGGCGCTTCCGCCAGGCGCTGCGGATCCGGGTCATACAGCAGCACCTCATGGCCGTGGCGAATAAAGTGGGTGGCGATGCCCACCCCCATCAGCCCGGCGCCCAATACCGCATAGTCAGATGACTGCATGGTGCCCTCCTCGGTTGTTTACGGGCGCTCTACCGCCAGCGCCACCCCCTGCCCGCCGCCGATGCACAGCATCGCCAGCCCCTTGTTCACCCCGCGGCGCTGCATTTCGTACAGCAGCGACACCAAAATGCGACAGCCGGAGGCGCCGATCGGATGCCCCAGCGCGATCGCTCCGCCGTTGACGTTGACCCGCTCCGCCTCCCAGCCCAGTTCTTTACCCACCGCCAGCGCCTGCGCGGCGAAGGCTTCGTTGGCTTCGATCAGATCGACTTCCTCCAGCCGCCAACCGGCTTTTTCCAGGCAGCGGCGCGCGGCCGGCGCCGGGCCGATGCCCATGATCGCCGGATCGACGCCCGACGAGGCGTAACCGGCGATGCGCGCCAGCACCGGCAAGCGCAGCTCAGCGGCTTTTTCCGCGCTCATCAGCAACACCACGGCGGCGCCGTCGTTGAGCGACGAGGCGTTGCCGGCGGTCACCGAGCCCTCCTTGCGAAACGCCGGACGCAGCCGCGCCAGCGCCTCCAGGCTGGTGTCGCGCGGCTGTTCGTCGCGCTCAACTCTCAGCGCCTCCCCCTTCGGCTGCGGCACCGTCACCGGCGTGATCTCCTGCGCGAAACGCCCGGCCTGCTGCGCCGCCTGCGCCTTCTGCTGCGAACGCAGCGCGAACCTGTCTTGTTCTTCTCTGCTGATGGCGTATTTCTCCGCCAGGTTCTCGGCGGTGATGCCCATGTGGTAGTCGTTGAACGCGTCCCACAGGCCATCGTGGATCACGCTGTCCACCATCTGCGCGTGACCGAGGCGCAGACCGGCGCGCGCGCCGGCCATCAGGTAAGGCGACTGGCTCATGCTTTCCTGGCCGCCGGCGATCACCGCCTCGGCGTCGCCGCTGCGGATCGCCTGCACCGCCAGATGCACCGCCTTCAAACCGGAGCCGCACACCTTGTTGATGGTCAGCGCCGGCGTCGTAACGGGCAGCCCGGCGTTGAGCGCGGTCTGGCGCGCCGGATTCTGCCCGCAGCCGGCGGTCAGCACCTGGCCGAGGATCACTTCATCGATCTGCTGCGGCGGCACGCCGCTTTGCGCCAGCAGCCCCTGCACCGCCGCCGCGCCCAGTTCCACCGCCGTCAGCGGCGCCAGCGCGCCGTGAAAACTGCCGACCGGCGTGCGCGTCGCCGCCACGATCACCACTTCACGTTGTTGCACATTCACCTCCCGTTTCAGAAACGCATTTCCGGCACTTGCTCCGGCACGATCAGCCGGCCGGCGGTTTTGGCGACAATCTCCGCCACGCTGACGCCCGGCGCGCGTTCGCGCAGCACGAAGGCGCCGTCTTCAATTTCCAGGTAGGCCAGATCGGTCAATACCTTGCGAATGCAGCGGGCGCCGGTCAGCGGCAGCGTACAGCGCGGCAGCAGCTTGGACTCGCCGCCCTTCGCGGCGTGGGTCATCACCACGATGATGTTCTCCGCCCCCGCCACCAGATCCATCGCGCCGCCCATGCCCTTGACCATCTTGCCGGGGATCATCCACGAGGCGATGTTGCCCTCGACGTCCACTTCAAACGCCCCCAGCACGGTCAGATCGACATGGCCGCCGCGGATCATGGCGAACGACTGCGCCGAATCGAAAATAGACGCGCCGAGGCGCGCGGTGACCGTCTGCTTGCCGGCGTTGATCATGTCGGCGTCCAGCTGCTGCTCGGTCGGGAACTCGCCCATCCCCAGCAGGCCGTTTTCCGACTGCAGCATCACGTCCATGCCCGCCGGCACGTAGTTGGCCACCAGCGTCGGGATGCCGATGCCCAGGTTGACGTAGTAACCGTCCCTCAACTCTTGCGCCACGCGCTGCGCCATTTGTTCACGGGTAAGCATGCGAATTCTCCTTATGCCCGCAGGGTGCGTTGTTCGATACGCTTCTCGAAGGTGCCCTGGATCAGCCGATCGACGTAAATGCCGGGGGTGTGGATCGCCGCCGGATCCAGCTCGCCCGGCGCCACGATCTCTTCCACTTCCACCACCGTGATGCGCCCGGCGGTCGCCATCAGCGGATTGAAGTTCTGCGCGGTGTGGCGGTAGATGACGTTGCCGAAGTGATCGGCCTTCCAGCCTTTCACGATGGCGAAATCGCCGGTGATGGCGGTTTCCATGATGTAAGGGCGGCCGTTGAACTCGCGCACCTCTTTGCCTTCGGCGATCGGCGTGCCGTAACCGGTGGCGGTGAAGAACGCCGGGATGCCGGCGCCGCCGGCGCGGATCTTCTCCGCCAGCGTGCCCTGCGGCGTGAGATCCACCTCCAGCTCGCCGCTGAGCGCCTGCTGCTCGAACAGCGCGTTTTCACCGACGTAAGATCCCACCACCTTGCGGATCTGATGGGTTTCCAGCAGCCGCCCGAGGCCGAACCCGTCGACGCCGCAGTTGTTGGAGACCACCGTCAACCCGCGCACGCCGCGCCGGCGGATCTCTTCGATCAGGTTTTCCGGGATGCCGCACAGGCCGAAGCCGCCCGCCAGCACCGTCATGTTGTCCGTCAGGCCTGCCAGCGCTTCCTGGTAGCTGCCGACGCGTTTGTCGAGCCCTGCCATATCGTTGCCTCTGCATGTTGCGGCGCAGGGCGAAATGCCCTGGCTTGCGTGAGGGCATCTTCAGGTCACAAAAATGATTTGTTAATTTTGTTTTTATGCCGCATTCATTTAGAATTTTTATTAATCAGTCGTTAACCGAAAATTAACAAAGAGTTAACGCCAACCAAAATGAAAATGAGCATCAAACAGTTACGCGCGTTTTTAGCGGTAGCTCACACTCTGAATTTCGCCCAGGCCAGCGAGCGGCTGAATATTTCTCAGCCGGCGCTCAGCCTGGCGATCCGTGGGCTGGAAGACGCGCTGGGCGGGCCGCTGCTGCTGCGCACCACCCGTCGGGTGACGCTGACACCGGAGGGGGAAACCTTCTTTCCGATGGCGCGCCAGCTGCTGGCGGATTGGGACAACGCGGAAGAGGCTATGCGCCAGCGCTTCACCCTGCAGATGGGCAAGGTGGCGATCGCCGCCATGCCGTCGTTCGCCGGCAACCCGCTGCCGCCGATCCTCAAGGCGTTTCGCGATCGTTACGCCGGCATCAACGTGGCGGTGCACGACGTCATCAACGAGCAGGTATTTGAAATGATCCGCGAAGGCCGGGTGGAGATGGGCATCGCCTTCGAGCCGGAGCCGAGCGACACCCTGCACTTTACCCCGCTGTGCCGCGATCGCTTTCTGGCGGTGGTGCCGAAGGATTCGGCGCTGGCGCGCAAGGCGCAGGTCAGCTGGAAGGAGCTGCTGACGCTGGATTTCATCACCCTGCAGCGGCCATCGGCGGTACGGCTGCTGCTGGAGCAGGAGCTGGCCCGCAGCGGGCGAACGCTGGAGGTGGCGTTTGAAAGCCACCAGTTGGTGACGGTCGGGCGCATGGTGGCCAACGGCCTCGGCGCCAGCGCGGTGCCGGCGCTGTGCGAGCGACAGATGGATGAGCTGGGGGCGGTCTGCGTGCCGCTGATCGGCCCGATCATCGAACGGCGCGTGGGCCTGATCCGCCTGGCGCAGCATCAGCTCTCTTCCGCCGCGCAGGCGCTGGCGACGGTGATCGAACGGGAGATGGCGGGGAGTGGCGGGCAGCCTGCGCTTAAACCGTAAACCCGACGTGCTTGCCGCCCGGCAGCTCGAAAAAGAAGGTGGTTATTGCCTTGCGGCTTGAACAGGGGATGCGACGAGATACGGGAACAGCGGCATCAGTATCGGCCAGAGAAGAAAACATACGGGTTTGGCGAGGTAATAAAGCACGCAACCCGGTTTTCTATTTATGAATGAATATCAAAATAATAGAATCATTCTCCATATCAATCAATTAATTACACCAAATACTCCTTTGCCTTTCAGTCTTGTGAGCGAACGCAAAAGATTGTGACAAAGTGGGTTAATCATGTCTGAACTTTCGTTATGGTATTTTTTCATGTTTTAACGGATTAAAACCATGGCCACAACTCAAGGAAACGCCAGAAAACTTACGGCCGGTGAAATCACATTGGCCAGACTGCTCTACAAAGATGCTGTCGATTACTCGCGCGTTCGCGTCCATAACGGCAGCTATTTCCCCTTCGGCTTACAGCATAAAGATACGGCCGTAACACCAAATGGCACGCTCTATTTTATGCCCAAACACTTCAAAGAAGACTTTGCCACGGCAAACGCCTACGATCAGCATTGGTTTATCCATGAAATGGCGCATGTCTGGCAATATCAATTAGGCATGAACGTACGCCTGCGCGGGTTGGCTAGTTGGGCGGTTTCCTATCAGTATTCCTTGCCCAATTATCATCTTCTATCCGATTATGGAATGGAGGCACAGGCAAGTATCATTGCAGACTATTTCTATCTCACTAAATTTGGGCGCAATGGCTTTCAAATAATCACCAACTACAGCGGCATTATTGGGCCAGACATCAAAAAACGCTATGAATGGGTATTGCGAGCTTTCCTGAAAAATCCAAAGAACCGGAACACCTTATTATGACAAGACGTTATCTCTCTTTGCTGTGCGTACTGCTACTGAACGGCTGTCAATCCACTCAGCCCTGGTACCATCCGTTGGATGTCTCGCTCAAAGACAATCAACCTTGCTTTGCAGTGCCTATCAACAGCGTTCGCAGCGGCGACAACCTGCAAAACCGGGGAGTGATCGTCTCACGACAGGAACAACAGCAATGGCATATCGTCTGGACCTCACCAGAAGTCACTCCATTGCCTGACCTGAAACCAGGGCAATGCGTCACTTATCCGCAAGTAAACTGGGCTGCGGGAGAATACTCCGTCTTGCTTGGTGTCTCGATGAATAACGACACGGAAAGGCGTAAATACATGAAAGAATTCAACTTAAGAATTAATCCCAAAGGAGAAATACAGCTACAGTAAGGAGACTGGGATTATTTATTCCCCCTCCACCGCCTGCACCGCCGCCTTCTGCGTGGCGCGCTGATATAAACACAGCTCCCTGCCCGGCTGGTTTTTCATAAACGGCTGCGGGTAGCGCCCGCCGATAAACAGCGCCGAATAGCCGACGTCATCACCGTAGTGAACGATCGCCCCTTCCACCCTGGCGTTTTTTAGTCCGCTGGCTTTCAGGCAGGCGGCGCGCATCGCCCGTGCGCTCTCGGCCCACGCCTGTGGGGAAGACGCAGTGGCGTGGAACGCGGCCAGCGCGGCGATAAGCAGCCCTATTCTCTTCATCGTTATCTCTCCTTCTACGGCCCGTCTCGCCAGTATAGACCGTGCCGACCCGGCCAACCCGCCGCGCTCTTTACGGCATTTTTATTCCGCGCCCCGTTAACGTTACGGCGTTTTTACAGACAGTTTTTGCCGCCGCAGATACCCTTTTCACATCGCCGCTATGGCCTCACAAGAGAGTTGTCTCATGCGTTTATCCCTGCCTCTGGCCGTGACCGGTCTTCATTCTGGAGCGCGCCATGCATTCTAATATCATCGGGTTCAATCCTCTGCTGGCGGAGCTGCCCGCATCGCCGACACGCACCTTCCGCAAAGAGCTGGAACACTACCTGCAGCGCTATCCGGATACCGAACAGCTGGATATTTATCTGCACGATCTGAACGGCCAGCTGCGCGGCAAGCGCCTGCCGATCGCCGAAGCCTTTGGCCTCGAAAAAGGCTGCTACTTCCCGCTGTCGATCTACGCCCTGGATCTGCACGGCCGGGTGATTGAAGAAAGCGGGCTGGGGCAACGGGCGGGCGAGCCGGATCGACTGTGCCTGCCGGTGCCCGGCACGCTGCGCCCCTGCGCGCGCGATCCCGAACGCCACGCCCAGCTGCTGCTGACGATGCAAAACGCCGACGGCGGCGCCTGCGAACTGGAGCCGCGTGTGGTGCTGCAACGGGTGCTGAAGCGCCTGCACGAGCGCAACTGCTTCCCGGTGGTGGCGGCCGAGCTGGAGTTCTACCTGCAGGATCCGCTGCGCCCCGCCGAGGCGGAAGCTTGCCCGACGCAGAGCTTCGCGGTGGATGCGCCCGAGCGCCACCATGCGCTGCTGAGCGACATCGAACGGCACGCGCGGCTGCAAAACCTGCCGCTGACCGGCGTGGTGGCCGAAGCCGCCTCCGGCCAGTACGAGCTGAACCTGCATCACACCCGGCGCGTGCTGGAAGCCTGCGACCAGATCATGGCGCTGAAACGCCTGACGCGGCAGATTGCCGAGCAGCATCACCAGCACGCCTGCTTTATGGCCAAACCCTGCGCCAATGCCGCCGGCAGCGGACTGCACTTTCACATCAGCCTGCAGAACGAGCACGGCGAGAACCTGCTGACCGGCGCGCCGGGCGAACTGAGCGACAACATGCAGCAGGCGATGGCGGGCATGCTGGCGCTGATGCCCGCGTCGATGGCGATCCTGGCGCCCAACATCAACGCGTTTCGCCGCTTCCGCCCCGGCATGCACGTGCCGCTGCGCGCCTCCTGGGGCCACAACAATCGCACGGTGGCGCTGCGCCTGCCCTGCGCCGACAGCGCCAATCAGCGTATCGAATACCGCCTGGCCGGCGCCGACGCCAACCCCTATCTGGCGCTGGCGGTGATGCTCGGCGGCCTGCTGCACGGGCTGGAACACCCGCTGCCGCTGCCGCCCGCCGCCCACGGCTGCGAAAGCGACAACGCCGCCCCCTTGCCGCTCGGCCAGCAGGAGGCGCTGGCGCTGTTCCGCCACAGCGATCCGCTGCGCGAGCTGCTCGGCCCGGCGTTCTGCACCCTGTGGCACACCTGCAAAAGCGCCGAACTGCGCCGCTTCGAGGAACAGGTCACCGCCGCCGAACTCGGCTGGATGCTGTAACCGTCCACTGATTCGTTAACCTAAGGATAATCATGAACATGCAACCGCAATTGGCCCCCGTACAGCCGCTGCTCTGCTGGCGCAAAGGCGTTTTTCATATCAGCACCGATCGGCAGTTATTGGATATCGAGGCGATCCAGCGTTTCCTCAGCCTGCCGGATCGGGCGGCGGCGGAGCGCCTGGCGCGCCACGGCCTGTGCTTTGGCCTGTACCGCAAACGCCACCAGCTCGGCTTCGCCCGTATGGTGACCGATTACGCCACCTTCGCCTCGGTGAGCGAGCTGTTCGTCAGCGCCGAATACCGCGGCGTCGGGCTGGGAAGCTGGCTGACGCGCTGCTGCCTGGCGCATCCGGCATTGCGCGGCCTGCGCGTCACGCTGCCCGCGCTGCAAGCGCCCTGGCGCGCCGACTGCGCGGCGCACGCCCCGCGCGCCCTGCACTGATAAGGAGAACCCGATGTCTCGTTTGGTGCTGATTTCCAACAAACAGTGCGACGGCAAGGATCTGGCCTGCGCCGGCCGGACGTTGGCGGCCGACGCCGAACCGGGGCTGTGGCTCGGCTGGAACGGCGACGTGCAGAATTTCGCGCAGCGCCCGATCAGTTGCCGCCAACGCGCCGGTTACGATCAGGTGACCTTCCCGCTGTCGATCGAGGAGTTTCGCCGCCACTATCAGGGCTACTACCACGACGGCCTGTGGCCGGTGTTCCACAACCAGCCGGAGAAGGCGCACTTCACGCCGGAAAACTACCGCGCTTACCGGCAGCTGAACTGCCGTTTCGCCGATATCGCCTGCGAGCACCTGTGCCCGGGCGACATCGTCTGTATCGACGACTACCAGCTGCTGCCCTGCGCCCAGGCGTTGAAGGAGCAGGGGCTGCTGAATGCCTGCGCGTTTTTCTTCCACCTGCCGTTCCCGTCGGCGGCGCTGCTGCGGCGCATCCCGGAACATCGCCAGCTGATCGCTTCGCTGCTGTTCTACGATCTGATCGGCTTTACCACCACGGACGATCGCAACGCCTTTCTCAGCTGCCTGTCAGGCGAGTTCCCGCTGGAGATGCTGCCCGACGACCAGATCCAGGCCAACGGGCATATTTTCGCCACCGGCATTTTCCCCGCCGGCATCAACGCCAGGCAGGTTTACTGAACTCAGGCCGCCGCTCGCTGGCGCTCCAGTTCGCGCACCAGCGGGATCACCTCGCGGCCGAAGAACGCCACTTCTTCCTGGAAGTGCAGGAACGCCAACAGCATCAGCTCCACCCCGGCGTCTTTCAGCGCGATGATGCGCTCGGCGATCTGCTGCGGCGTGCCGATCAGGTTGGTTTTAAAGCCATCGTTGTACTGCACCAGATCCTCAAACGAGGATTTGGCCCAGTTGCCCTCACCCTCCGGCGAAGCCGCCCCGGCGTTCTTCACCTCATGGCCGAATCCTTGCACCGCCTCCGGGTTGGCATGATCGATAATCTCCTGCAGCACCGCCTGCGCTTCCTGCTCGGTATCGCGGGCAATGACGAAGCCGTTCACCCCCACCTTGACCCGGTGCTGGTTGGCCCTGGCCTTGGTCTGCAGATCGTCCACCTGCTGGCGAATGCCCTCCACGCTATTGCCGTTGGTGAAATACCAGTCCGAAACCCGCGCCGCCATGTCGCGCGCCGCCCGCGAGCTGCCGCCCTGGAAGATCTCCGGCAGCGGATCCAGCGGCTTGGGCTTTAGCGAGTAGTCGCGGAAACGGTAGAAATCGCCGGCGAAGGTGAAGCTGGGCTCGGCCCAGATGCCGCGCAGGCAGCGGATAAACTCTTCCGAGCGCAGGTAGCGCTCCTCATGATCCAGCCACGGCTCGCCGATGGCCTTGAACTCGCCTCGGAACCAGCCGCTGACAATGTTCACCGCGATGCGCGCGTTGGAAAGATGGCTGATGGTGGCGATCTGTTTGGCCGCCAGCGTGGGGTTCCACGGCCCCGGCAGCAGCGCGGCGATCACCTTCAGCTTCTCGGTGGAATCCAGCAGCGCCTGCGAAAACGACACCGACTCGTGCTGGTTGTCGGCGCCGTAACCGGCGGTGAAGCGGATCTGGGTGAGCGCGTAGTCGAAACCGGCGCGCTCGGCGATCTGCGCCAGCTTGCGGTTATAATCGATGTCCCAACCGGTGCGCTGCGGGATGTTGCTGATCACCAGGCCGCCGGAGACGTTCGGCACCCAGTAGGCGAACTGAATAGGCTGCTGCGAGTGGTTTGTTGCTGACATGCTTCTCTCCCTCTGCTCGTTGGCGCCGTGATGCGGCGCGCATATAACCATTATTGATTTACAAATATTGAAAATCTTGTTTTGGTTATAAATCCGATAGCAGAATGCGTGCCAACCGCCGCGTTAAGGCATCCGGCTGATAAACCGAGGGTTTAAAGTCGGCGGGTTAAAGCGGGTGCTGCATTGGCAACAGCGGCTGGCGGGCGGCTGTTGGTTATGCAGCAAACCGCTCACCCCGCCAATCCAACCGTTCACCCGGCGGATCTGACCGCTGAGCGAAATACGCCTGTCTTCCCCCCTTACCCCCGGCGATGATGAGCTGTTCCTAAACCCGCCTTACCTCGGGAAAGACGCTACGGCTCGCCGCGCCACTCTGACATCTCTTACAAGCGGATGAGTTCATTCATATTTTGCAGACTGGAATTAAGGATACCTCATGAAACGAGAGGGGATTTTAAAGCACATTCCGTGGATGCTGCTGGGGATACTCGGCGCAGCCTGCCTCGGCGTGGTGGCGCTGCGCCGCGGCGAACACATCAGCGCGCTGTGGATCGTCGTCGCTTCGGTGGCGGTGTATCTGGTGGCCTACCGCTACTACAGCCTGTACATCGCCACCAGGGTGATGAAGCTGGACGCCGGCCGCGCCACCCCGGCGGTGGTCAACAACGACGGCCTCAACTACGTGCCGACCAACAAGAACGTGCTGTTCGGCCACCACTTCGCCGCCATCGCCGGCGCCGGGCCGCTGGTGGGGCCGGTGCTGGCCGCGCAGGTCGGCTACCTGCCCGGCACGCTGTGGCTGCTGGGCGGCGTGGTGCTGGCCGGGGCGGTGCAGGACTTTATGGTGCTGTTCATCTCCTCGCGCCGCAACGGCGCCTCGCTCGGTGAGATCATCAAAAAAGAGATGGGGCCGATACCGGGCACCATCGCGCTGTTCGGCTGCTTCCTGATCATGATCATCATCCTGGCGGTGCTGGCGCTGATCGTGGTGAAAGCGCTGGCGGAAAGCCCGTGGGGGGTGTTCACCGTCTGCTCCACCGTGCCGATCGCGCTGTTTATGGGCATCTACATGCGCTATCTGCGCCCCGGCCGCGTGGGTGAAGTGTCGATCATCGGCATCGTGCTGCTGGTGGCCGCCATCTGGTTCGGCGGCGTAGTGGCGCACGACCCGTACTGGGGCCCGGCGCTGACCTTTAAAGACACCACCATCACCTTCACGCTGATCGGCTACGCCTTTGTCTCCGCCCTGCTGCCGGTGTGGCTGATCCTGGCGCCGCGCGACTACCTGGCCACCTTCCTGAAAATCGGCGTGATCGTCGGGCTGGCGATCGGCATCGTGATCCTCAACCCTGAGCTGAAAATGCCGGCGGTGACCCAGTTCGTCGACGGCACCGGCCCGGTGTGGAAAGGCACCCTGTTCCCGTTCCTGTTCATCACCATCGCCTGCGGCGCGGTCTCCGGCTTCCATGCGCTGATCGCCTCCGGCACCACGCCGAAGCTGTTGGCCAATGAGACCGACGCGCGCTTTATCGGTTACGGCGCGATGCTGATGGAGTCCTTCGTCGCCATCATGGCGTTGGTGGCGGCGTCCATCATCGAGCCGGGCCTGTACTTCGCCATGAACACCCCGCCGGCGACGCTGGGCATCACCATGCCGGATCTGCACCGCCTGGGCACCGAAGACGCGCCGATGATCATGGCTTCGCTGAAGGACGTCACCGTGCATGCGGCGGCGGCGGTCAGCTCCTGGGGCTTCGTCATCAGCCCGGAACAGATCCTGCAGACCGCCACCGACATCGGCGAACCTTCGGTGCTGAACCGCGCCGGCGGCGCGCCAACCCTGGCGGTGGGCATCGCCCACGTGTTCCACCAGATCATTCCGGGCGCCAACATGGGCTTCTGGTACCACTTCGGCATTCTGTTCGAGGCGCTGTTCATCCTGACCGCGCTGGACGCCGGCACCCGCTCCGGCCGCTTTATGCTGCAGGATCTACTGGGCAACTTCGTGCCGTTCCTGAAGAAAACCGACTCGCTGGTGGCCGGCATCGTCGGCACCGCCGGCTGCGTCGGGCTATGGGGCTACCTGCTGTATCAGGGCGTGGTGGATCCGCTCGGCGGCGTGAAGAGCCTGTGGCCGCTGTTCGGCATCTCCAACCAGATGCTGGCCGCCGTGGCGCTGGTGCTGGGCACTGTGGTGCTGATTAAGATGAAGCGCGCGCAATACATCTGGGTTACCGTGCTGCCGGCGGTGTGGCTGCTGATCTGCACCACCTACGCGCTGGGCCTGAAGCTGTTCAGCGACAACCCGCAGCTGGAAGGCTTCTTCTTCCTGGCCGGCGAGTACAAGCGCAAGATCGCCGAAGGCGGCGCCGAGCTGAGCGCCCAGCAGATCGCCAACATGAACCACATCGTGGTGAACAACTACACCAACGCCGGGCTGAGCATTCTGTTCCTGCTGGTGGTGTACAGCATCATCTTCTACGGGGTGAAAACCGCGCTGGCGGCGCACAAGAACCCGAAACGCACCGACCAGGAAACGCCTTACGTGCCGGTGCCGCAGGCCGCGCCCGCCGACGGCGTAACTGAGGGGGAGGTCAAAGTTTCGACCCAGCATTGATGTGATTTAACGGATACCCTGCATAATGAAATCAGTTATGCAGTACCGACATGAAAGCTAACCGGTACCCAAAGGATTTCGGGCCGCAGCAAGGCGGCAAGTGAGCGAATCCCCAGGAGCTTACTCAAGTAAGTGACTGGGGTTCGGGAGTGCAGCCAACACCGCTGCGGTTCGAAAGACGAAGGGTAAGCAGGGTATTTGGGAGTAAGAAACTATGTTCGGAAATCTCGGCCAGGCGGGGAAGTACCTCGGGCAGGCGGCGCGCATGTTGGTGGGCGTGCCTGACTACGATACCTACGTCCAGCACATGAAAGACAACCACCCGGACAAGCCGGTGATGACCTATAAAGAATTTTTCCGCGAGCGCCAGCAAGCGCGCTACGGCGGCGACGGCAAAGGCGGCATGCGCTGCTGTTAACCCGCAGTCACAAGGATCCGTATGAAACCCATTGCAGTCACCATCCTGACCGGCTTTTTGGGCGCCGGCAAAACCACCCTGCTGCGCCACATCCTGAACGCCGAACACGGCTATAAAATCGCGGTCATCGAGAATGAGTTCGGCGAAGTGCCGATCGACGATGCGCTGATCGGCGATCGCGCCAGCCGCATCACCACCCTGAGCAACGGCTGCATCTGCTGCAGCAAGTCCAACGAACTGGCGGACGCGCTGCTGGATCTGCTGGACGGCGTCGACAGCGGCCAGCTGGCGTTCGACCGGCTGATCATCGAATGCACCGGCATGGCCGATCCCGGCCCGATTACCCAGACCTTCTTCTCGCACGAGATCCTGTGCGAGCGTTTCCTGCTGGACGGCATCATCACCCTGGTGGACGCGGCGCACGCCGAGCAGCAGCTGAGCCAGTTCAGCATCGCCCAGGCGCAGGTGGGCTACGCCGACCGCCTCCTGCTGACCAAAACCGACGTGGCGCCGGACTGCGAGGCGCTGATCCAGCGGCTGCAGCGGATGAACGCCCGCGCGCCGGTCTACCAGGTGACGCACGGCGACATCGATCTGAGCGTGCTGTTCGACATCGAAGGCTTTACGCTGAACGACAAGCTCAACCTGACGCCGCACGCCCCGCTGTTCCGCCTCATCCCGCAGCCGCAGAGCGACATCCGCTCAATTGTCGTGACGCTGGAACGCCCGCTGCCGCTGATGCAAATCTCCGAGGTGATGGAAGGCCTGCTGCTGGAATACGCCGACAACCTGCTGCGCTACAAAGGCATACTGTCCATCGAAGACGAGCCGCGCCGCCTGCTGTTCCAGGGCGTACAGCGGCTGTATAACGCCGACTGGGATCGGGAATGGCTGCCGGAGGAAGAGCGCAAGAGCACCTTGGTATTTATTGGCGTGGATCTGCCGGAGGAGGAGATTCGGGGAAGGATTGGGGGGGTTGGGGTAAGATAAACCATTCCCCAGGCCAACACGGCCCATATTCAGCAAACTCAAGGATGAACGATGGCAAACAACGTGATGATAGTAGGATTAAAGGCGCTTAACCTGTGCGCGAGCGCCTATATCGTCATCAAACTGAGCACGGTGTTAGCCATCGGCATCATGTTTCTTATTGTCTCTTACGCCGGCGTGGAGGACGTTGGGCTGTCCAATCTCCTCGCCGGGGCGCTCATCATCCTGCCGCTGTTGGTCGTCGTCGGTGGCACGCTTATCGTCTGCGCCGTCGCCGCCTATCTCAACCTAAAGGCGCCCTATCGTAAAAAAGCGCTGTTCTTTAGCCTGCTGTTGGGCAGCATTTCTGCGGTTGGCCTGCTGCTGCCCTACACACGCGAGTTCGCGCTATCCACGGCAGCCGCCAGCGCCCTGGCATTGGGCAGCGCGCTGGGGATTTTTGCTTTGTCGAAGAGGCGGGTTCAAGCGTTGTAGCGCCTGAAAAAGACGGGTACGCGATTATGCCTTTCCCCAATACGGCCCCGCCGCCACCGACTCGCGCTCGATCAGGCTGGCCGGGAAGCTGGGGCGCTTGCTCAGCTCGCCGCCGTCCAGCATCGACAGCAGGCGGTTGATGGTCTCCTGGATCATCTCGGTGACCGGCATCTTCATGCTCGACAGCGACGGCACGGTATAGGGCGCCAGCGGGATGTCGTCGAAGCCGATGACCGATACCGCCTCCGGCACCGCCACGCCGCGCTCCGCCAGCCGCTTCATCGCGCCGATGGCCATCTCGTCGTTGCCGGCGACGATAGCGCTGAACGGTTGCCCGCCGGCCAGCAGCGCATCGACCGCCGCCACGCCGCTTTGCGCGTGCCATTTCCCCTCGACGATCAACGCCTCGTTAACCGCGATGCCCTGCTGCGCCAGCGCGGATTTGTAGCCGGAAAGCCGCTCCAGCCCGGTGGGGGAATCGAGCGAGCCGGTGATAAAGGCGATGTCGCGATGGCCGCGCGCGATCAGGTGCGCCACCGCCGCCGCGCCGGCGGCGTGCTGATCGCTGAAGATGCAGTAGCTGTCGTTCAGCCGCAGCCGCCGGTTGATCACCAGAATCGGCTGGCGGTGTTGGGAGACGATCTCGTCCATTTCCGCGATCGACAGAAAACGCGGATAGATGATCACCCCGTCGCAGCGCAGATCCAGCAAAAACTGAATGGCGGCCCGCTCCTCTTCCGCGGTGTGCTTGCCGTCCGCCAGGATCAGTTGGCGGCCGTTCGCCTCCATGATGCGCGCCGACTGCGCCATCAGTTCGCTGAAATAGTTGCCGCTGTAGAGGGTGTTGGTGACCACCAGGCCGAGGGTTTGGGTGGTGTTGGTCGCCAGGCTGCGCGCCAGCAGGTTGGGCCGATAGCCGGTTTCCGCGATGGCTTTTTCCACCAACGCGCGTTTCTCCTCGCTGACATAGCCGCTGCCGGACAAAACGCGCGACACCGTCGCCTTTGAAACGCCGGCCTTTTTCGCCACCTCGAGTATCGTTGCCATCTGTGCGCCGCCAAAATCCATGGGTTCAGCGCAGTCTACCCAAGACGCCCGGCGTTTGGAACGTTTTCACGCCCCTGCACAGCGGTATGCGCTCACCCCTAACGATCCAGATCACGAAAACGAAACGCCAAAAACCATAGTTCTTGCCAACTATAAAACACCAATACATGATTTTGTGAAACCGGTTTCTTATGGGCGTTTCATACGGATGGAACGACGGATCGCCCAGGCAGTAAATATTCGCCTTTGGGCTATCCGAATTGCTATCTGAGAGACGACACGCCATGCCGAAGAACTACGCAGAGATCTCGCACGCCATCGTGGCCGCCCTGGGCGGCGCGGGCAATATCGAGGCCGTGACCCACTGCATGACCCGCCTGAGATTCGTAGTGAAAGACAAAGCGCGGATCGACACGCCAACGCTGAAGGCCATCGACGGCGTGCTGGGCGTGGTGCACAGCGGCGAGCAGTGCCAGGTGATCATCGGCAACGAGGTGGCCAAAGCCTATCAGGCGGTGCTGGCGCTCGGCATGCCGGGCGCAGCATCCCCCGCCGCCCCGGTGAAGCGCAAGCTCACCCTGAAGGGCATCGGCGCCGGCATTCTCGACGCGCTGGTGGGCACCATGTCGCCCCTGATCCCCGCCATCATCGGCGGCTCGATGGTGAAGCTGCTGGCGATGATCCTGGACATGGCCGGCGTATTCGAGAAAGGCTCCTCGACCCTCGTCATCCTCAACGTGATCGGCGACGGCGCGTTCTTCTTCCTGCCGGTGATGGTCGCCGCCTCGGCGGCGCTGAAGTTCAAAACCAACATGTCATTGGCGATCGCCATCGCCGGGGTGCTGGTGCATCCCAACTTTATCGATCTGATGGCCAAGGCGGCGCAGGGCCAGGCGGTGGAATTCGCCTTCATCCCGGTGACGGCGGTGAAATACACCTACACGGTGATCCCGGCGCTGGTGATGACCTGGATCCTGTCGCACATCGAACGCGGGGTGGATCGCATCACCCCGGCGGTGACCAAGAACTTCCTCAAGCCGATGCTGATCGTGCTGATCGCCGCGCCGATCGCCATTCTGCTTATCGGCCCGCTCGGCATCTGGATCGGCAGCGGCATCTCTGCGCTGGTCTACACCGTGCACGGCTACCTGGGCTGGCTTTCCGTGGCCATTATGGGAGCGATTTGGCCGCTGCTGGTGATCACCGGCATGCACCGGGTGTTTACCCCGACCATCATCCAGACCATCGCCGAGACCGGCAAAGAGGGCATGGTGATGCCTTCGGAGATCGGCGCCAACCTGTCGCTGGGCGGCGCTTCGCTGGCGGTGGCGCTGAAAACCAAGAACCGCGAGCTGCGCCAGACCGCGCTGGCCGCCGCCGCCTCCGCCATCGTGGCGGGGATTTCCGAACCGGCGCTGTACGGCGTGGCGGTACGCCTGAAGCGGCCGCTGATCGCCAGCCTGATCAGCGGCTTCGTCTGTGGCGCGGTCGCCGGCATCGGCGGGTTGGCCAGCCATTCGATGGCCTCGCCCGGGCTGTTCACCAGCGTGCAGTTCTTCGATCCGGCCAACCCGATGAGCATCGTGTGGGTGGTAGCGGTGATGGCGCTCTCGGTGGTGCTGTCGTTCGCGCTCACGCTGATGCTGGGCTTCGAGGATCTGCCGGAAAACGCCGCCGCGCCCGGCCAAACCGCACCGGCGGCGAACGCCGCCAGCGCAACGCATTGAGACACCAGAGGATTGCATGTCCGATTCAACATTCCCTAAAGGATTTTTATGGGGCGGCGCTTTGGCCGCAAACCAGGCGGAAGGCGGCTATCGCGAGGGCGGCAAAGGGCTGACCACCGTCGATATGATCCCGCACGGCGCCAACCGCATGGCGGTCAAACTCGGGCTGGAGAAGCGCTTTAGCCTGCGCGACGACGAGTTTTATCCCAGCCACGACGCCATCGATTTCTACCACCGCTACCGCGACGACATCGCGCTGATGGCGGAGATGGGCTTTACCGTGTTCCGCACCTCCATCGCCTGGAGCCGGATTTACCCCAACGGCGACGAGCTGGCGCCCAACGCCGAAGGCATCGCCTTCTACCGCAGCCTGTTCGAAGAGTGCCGCCAATACGGCATCGAGCCGCTGGTCACCCTGTGCCACTTCGACGTGCCGATGCACCTGGTGACCGAATACGGCTCCTGGCGCAGCCGCAAGATGGTGGAGTTCTTCACCCGCTACGCCCGCACCTGCTTCGAAGCCTTCGACGGGCTGGTGAAATACTGGCTGACCTTCAACGAGATCAACATCCTGCTGCACAGCCCGTTCTCCGGCGCCGGGCTGGTGTTTGAAGCGGACGAAAACCCCGAACAGGTGAAATACCAGGCCGCGCACCACGAACTGGTGGCCAGCGCGCTGGCGACGCGCATCGCCCACGAAGTGAACCCCGCCAACCAGGTGGGCTGCATGCTGGCCGGCGGCAACTTCTACCCGTGGTCCAGCAAGCCGGAAGACGTGTGGGCCGCGCTGGAGAAAGACCGCGAGAACCTGTTCTTTATCGACGTGCAGGCGCGCGGCGCTTATCCCTCCTACGCCGCCCGCGTATTCCGTGAGAAAGACGTCAGCATCGTCATGGAACCGGAAGACGCCGACATCCTGAAACACACCGTCGACTTCGTCTCCTTCAGCTACTACGCCTCGCGCTGCGCCTCCGCCGACATGAACGACAACAACAGCAGCGCCGCCAACGTGGTGAAATCGCTGGTGAACCCGCACCTGCCGCGCAGCGACTGGGGCTGGGGCATCGATCCGCTGGGGCTGCGCATCACCATGAACATGATGTATGACCGCTACCAAAAACCGCTGTTCCTGGTGGAAAACGGCCTGGGCGCGCACGACGAGTTCAATGCAGCAGGCGAGATTGAGGACGACTACCGCATCAGCTACCTGCGCGAACACATCCGCGCCATGGCCGACGCCATCGCCGACGGCGTGCCGGTGTTGGGTTACACCACCTGGGGCTGCATCGACCTGGTGGCCGCCTCAACCGGCGAAATGAGCAAGCGCTACGGCTTTGTCTACGTCGACCGCGACGACCAGGGCAACGGCACCCTCACCCGCACCCGCAAGAAATCGTTCTGGTGGTATAAGAAAGTGATCGCCAGCAATGGGGAGGATTTGGGGTAGGTTTGGGTCGGAGGCTAGGAGGGTTGGGCGCTGGTGGTGAGATTAGCGTGGGGGACGGAGGACTTCCAACCTAAGTTGATTGCCTTCCTGCCGCACAGCAAATTCGGCGACGAATTCACGCGCAGAGGGAAACTCGCCCGCCTGCTGTTTGTTGAGGGAGACCAGCTTCGCGGAGAAATGGTATTGCTGCCCCGGCGTAAATACGTAGCCCTCATCAGGGACGCACTGATTGGGGGCGACATCCCGCAGCGGATCGAAGAATTTGAACGTGCGGCTCTGCGCCTCATCCAATCGGTAGATCGAGATGCCCGCGAGCTTTTCGTCTCCCAGCGGCTGAACGGTGATACATACTTTGCCCTCACGCAAGCCGGCGGTTGCGGGGTAGTCTACGGGGATACGATCGCCTATCGACGGGCAGCCGGCGAGCAGGAAGGGGAAAGTGAGGGGGAAGATCCGTTTCATTTTGTCCCTACGTTATCTGCTGCCCTGTGTGATATTTTCAATTTCGTAAACACCATTGAGCTTTGTCACTTTGAAGTGAGCAATAAAGGCCCTGCCGGAAACATCCTGCAGGTTTCTGCGCTTCTCAATCGGCACAAAATTTAGCCTCATGCTATAGGTATGATTTTCCTGAAATGGGTAATCGTTCTGCGTAACGCAAATGCCCTTTTTAAGATCCTGATTCCCCACCTCAATCAATTTCTCATCAGCATCACCCGTGAGATAGAGCGTATCTTGCCTTTCGTTTTCCTTTGGTGAAGGATAGATACAGATGTCTCCATTCTCTTTAACATGGGCGGCGATAGGGATATCCGGCGCATAGCGCTGATCGAGACGATCGCCTACACAGGCGCTTAGCAAGGTCACACCAACAACGGCACAGAACAGTCTCGCCTTCATAACCAATCCTCTTACTTGTAAGGAAAACCGACTAACACTTTCTCATATTTTTCTTTTACTTTTCTCACATCGGCATAGTCATTACCGTTGTAAGTCACTTCCTTGCCGAAGCGGTTTCTCCAAACAGCATAACCTGAAGAGGTCAACAAATGATAATCAGCAACGATCTGAGCCTGTTGCTCCATAGCGTAGTTCTTTAGGAGTTTGGAGCCATCCAGTTCATAACTGTAATTTGCCAACCAACTGTAGAGGCCTCGGGTCTTAACCCACATACCACGCTGGTATTGCCAAACATGAACCATTTCATGGATGAAAAGATGTTTATGACTATACCCTTCCTTTGAGAAATCGGGCACGTACCAGTCTCTAAAATACAGCTCACCATTGGGTGACATCGCAGTGTTTCGATTTTGTAAGCCAAAGGGGAAATAGCTATCGTGATGAACCCAGACTTTCCCATAAATAATTGAACCACCAAATACCGACTTCGCAAGGCCGATCTCCCCGGAGGTTAATAGCCTTAAAGCCCCCTCTTTCTTTTCCATCGTAGTGCATCCCTGTCATTATTTTAAAAAACTCACTACCGCGAGTATTAAAAAAGAGGTTGATAATAGCACCCTAGGTACACAGGATAAACATTCAACCATTCTTTTTACATTCATTCACCTCAACGTATTTCGTGACAACAAAATTCACAGATTTAATAATTCATTTAGCAAATGAATTATCCTAACTGATTAGCCTGAATTAAAATTTAATAACTGCGATCTGCATTCCAACCTCATGAGTAAACAGCCTGTAATTCCATACGGCTTATTTTTTCCTTTTACTGATAACGTTATAGTTTTTCTGCTGCGGCAAAATCCGCAGCCGGAGTTAGCGTTCCGAATCTGACATATTACCGCTGTATTATGTAATAATGCAGCAGCTTTAGTTCACTCCAAATAATGGTGGCTCAGGCGGGGGCTTCGCAAGAAGCGCCGGTTCGTATGTCCCGGTGACGCTAACCCCGTCTGGGCTACCACCCGAGTTTAGCGTCTCTGGTGATAGTCATTAACCAATGACATACGGAGATGCCCCCATGACAAAGGTTCCCACTACAGAATCCGTTGAAAGCACCCTTATCCTCTACCGCCAACTGTTTAACCACCTCGATCTCAGCGCTTTTAACCCTTCAGAACTTTTAGACCTGGCCGCACTCTCTGCCGAGCAAGCGGAAGGGCTGTGCCACGGCCTGATGCTGTTTGGTCACTTGCTGCAAAAGCACCCACAGTTGGATACCGAAGGCTGGGAGCAGATGAATCGCTATCTCAATGCTACAGCGCATCTGGTTCCTGCGTTGTGTAACCTTTATGGGCGTGCGTTGCGGGAGATGGAAGCCTGCGGCTAACGTAAATGGCAATCAGGGCGATGCCTGCACTCGTCGCCCTTCCCACTCAGGATTTCCAATAGATCTGAATGACATGTCACAACAAAAACATTCATCAAGGTAGGCATTTCCTCCCCTACCTGGCATAGTTAACGCATTCGGTAAATCGATGAGTTAACTGCTGGGTATTGATGCATACTGCTCTCGTCAGCAAGCACATTGCTCAGAGCCAACTCGGCAATGTGAGGGAGTGGTTTTGGCAACTGCAATAGAGGCGTTATCTTCAAAAGAATCCGTTTTAAAAGCCATCGAAGAATATAAGAAACTTGGCCGAGATGAATTCTTAAAACAACATAAAATTAAGCGATTTAAAAAACACACCCTTCTTTATAATGGCGAGAAGTACGATATACGAGGCATTGCCGCTAGAGCATACAGTGAGCAGCATGGCTATCCGTTTAAGGGAATCAACGCCGATAGCGGAACAGAAAAAGCCATCCAATTTCTCAAAGAGCTCGGTTTTGAGATCGTCGAAACGCCACATCCTTTTGACTATTTAACCGAAGGCAAACTATACACACGCAAAGCGCTTATCGAGCTCTACGGCGGGCAGTTGCAAGGCGGTATCTGGACCCCGCGGGAATTCCCGGTGATCTTTATCTTCACCGGAGAAAGCGGTGAAACCTACGGCTACAAAGATGGATGGACAGCCGAAGGCAGCTTCTCTTATACGGGAGAAGGCCAGAAAGGCCCTATGGAATTTATTCGGGGTAATAAATCCATCCGCGACCATAAAAAAGACGGCAAAGACATCTTCCTGTTCGAAGACAACAAGAAAGAAAAAGGCGTCCGCTATCTTGGCATGTTCGAGTGCGACTCTTGGGATCACATTCAGTGCTTAGACTTCGAAAATAACATGCGGCAAGGCATTACCTTTAACCTTTTCAAAGTCTCGTCACTGCATGCGTTTGAAGAAGAAGCAGACACCGATGAAGCCGATACGCAGACAGAGACGCTCGAACAGTTACGCAAGAAGGCACTGCAGTCCTCAAAGCAATCAGGCCAGCGCCAACAGAGCGACAGCAAAAAATCCTGGTTCAAACGCAGCGAAGACGTAAAAAAATACGTGCTGAAGCGCGCCAATGGTATCTGCGAAGCCTGCAACCAGCCGGCACCATTCAAGAAAAGGAACGGCGAGCCCTACCTTGAACCCCATCACACTAAACGCCTAGCCGACGAAGGCCCCGATCACCCGCAGTGGGTGGGCGCCATCTGCCCCACTTGCCATCGACGGATTCATAGCGGGGTGGATGGGAAAGAGGTGAATAAACAGCTGATGGTGAAGTTGGAGATGAAAGAGGCCGCTATCGGTTAAAAGTTGCCGACAACAGCGTGCTACCTGTCAACTTCAAAACCGGGTTTGTGCAGTATCATAGGAATAATAAAGAATAACAGGGAACCTCAGCATGTCAGTACCTACCTACGACCAATTCATCGAGCCAGTGCTTCGCTTTTTGGCAACCAAGCCCGAAGGCGCACTTGCTAGAGATGTGCAAGATGCAGCAGCAGACATACTCAACCTAAACGAAGAACAACGGGCAGAGACCATTGCCAGCGGCCAATTGGTTTATAAGAACCGTACCGGCTGGGCTCACGATCGTTTGAAACGTGCTGGGCTCTCGCACAGCTTATCCAGAGGCAAATGGTGCTTAACCGCCAAAGGCATCGACTGGTTAAAGCAGCATCCAAACCCGCTTACTGCAGCAGAAGTCGAGCATCTCGCTTTGGCTTATACCAACGTCAAACTTCAACAAAATAGTGATGCGGTGGATTTGGACCCGGTTACAGAACCTCTTCTCACCGAAGCAATGTTAACAAATAGCCCAGACGATCGCCTGGAACAATCAATCAAAGAGATCCGCGATGCGGTTGCAACTGAACTGCTGGAGAATCTGAGCCAGGTATCTCCAGGCCGCTTCGAGGTCATCGTGCTGGATGTGCTGCACCGTTTAGGCTACGGCGGCCACCGCGATGATTTAAAGCGTGTCGGAGGCAGCGGTGATGCGGGGATTGATGGCGTAATTTCTTTAGACAAGCTCGGCTTAGAAAAAGTGTATGTGCAAGCCAAACGCTGGCAAAACACCGTAGGCCGCCCTGAGTTGCATGCATTCTACGGTGCACTTGTGGGACAAAAGGCTAAACGGGGAGTATTCATCACGACCTCTGGTTTTACTAAGCATGCCGTTGCCTACGCGCAATCAGTAGAAGGCATGGTACTTATCGACGGTAACCGACTAGTGCATCTGATGATGGATAATGAGGTGGGTGTCAGCTCAACGTTACTGAAGGTTCCTAAACTCGATAGCGACTACTTCGACCAGTGATCCCCTTGCAAAATCGGTAATTTCTTAGAGGTCGAGCACATATCTCCTGGCCGATGTGTGGCCATGCCGTATTTTGTCCCTTTAGTTGGCTTATGTCGTTTAAGATTGCTCTGCTTGCGGGTATGATTTTGCGATACACATTCCAAATGACTAGTTCAGATTTAGCGTTTCTTGAGGATTTTCATGAATAACAACGAGCAGCTTTTCTTAAACGAGCTGGATAACAAATTTTGGAAGGCCGCCGACAAGCTGCGTGCCAATATGGATGCCGCCAACTACAAGCATGTAGTCCTGGGGCTGATCTTTCTAAAATATGTTTCCGATGCCTTCGAGGCACGTCAGCAGGAGCTGATCACTTTGTTCCGCGATGTTGGCAACCCGGACAACATCTATGCCATGTCACGCGACGATTACGATTCTGATGAAGAGTACGCTCAAGCGATCCAGGAAGAACTAGAGGTCGAAGATTATTACACCGAGAAAAACGTCTTCTGGGTACCCAAAGCCGCACGCTGGGAAACGCTGAAAAACAAAGCCATGCTGCCGACCGGGACGGTATTGTGGGTCGATAAGACCACAGGCCAAGAAATTAAACTGCGATCAGTCTCTTGGCTTATCGACAATGCGCTGGATGAAATTGAAAAAACCAACCCAAAACTGAAAGGTATTTTGAACCGCATCAGCCAATTCCAACTGGGCAATGAGGTTTTGACTAGTCTCATCAACACCTTCTCCGACGCAAACTTCAGCAAACCGGAATATAATGGCGAGAAGCTCAGCTTAAAAAGCAAAGATATTCTTGGACACGTTTACGAATATTTCCTCGGCCAGTTTGCACTGGCGGAAGGCAAGCAAGGCGGGCAGTACTACACACCAAAAAGTATCGTTACGCTGATTGTCGAAATGCTGCAGCCGTATAACGGGCGCGTGTATGACCCGGCAATGGGTTCCGGTGGGTTCTTCGTCTCTAGCGATCGTTTTATTGAAGAACACGCGGGTGAGAAAAATTACAATGCCGCTGAACAGAAGCGCAATATCTCCGTATACGGCCAGGAGTCTAACCCTACCACCTGGAAACTGGCGGCGATGAACATGGCGATCCGTGGTATCGACTTTAACTTCGGTACGAAAAACGCCGATACCCTGCTGGACGATCAGCACCCGGATCTGCGCGCCGATTTCGTGATGGCTAACCCGCCATTCAACATGAAGGAGTGGTGGAACGCTAAGCTAGAAAACGACGTGCGCTGGAAGTACGGCACACCGCCGCAGGGTAACGCTAACTTCGCCTGGATGCAGCACATGATCCACCACCTTGCGCCGAAAGGCTCGATGGCGCTGCTGCTGGCCAACGGTTCAATGAGTTCTAACACCAACAACGAAGGCGAAATCCGTCGTAACCTGATCGAAGCCGATCTGGTGGAGTGTATGGTGGCGCTGCCGGGCCAATTGTTTACTAACACCCAAATACCAGCCTGTATCTGGTTCCTGACCAAAGATAAGTCTGGCGGCAACGGAAAAGCACACCGCAAAGGCGAAGTGCTATTTATTGATGCCCGCCAGATTGGCTATATGAAAGACCGCGTACTGCGTGATTTCACTCGCGAAGATATCGCCAAAATTGCCGATACCTTCCACGCCTGGCAGGCAGATAAGGATTACGAAGACGAAGCTGGGTTCTGCTTCTCTGCAACGCTGGAAGATATTCAGAAAAACGACTTTGTACTGACCCCAGGACGTTATGTTGGTGCAGCTGAGCAGGCAGAAGACGATGAGTCATTTGCTGAAAAGATGGCGCGGCTGACGGCACAGCTTAAAGCTCAGTTGGAAGAGAGTGCGAAGCTGGAAGCGCAGATTAAGGCGAATCTGGGAGGACTGGGTTATGAGTTTTGAAATGACGCAACTCCAATCAATTTGCAAAAAAATTGTCTCAGGGGGAACACCCAAGAGCACTAACCCAGACTTTTATAACAATGGGGCTATTCCTTGGATAAAAACAAAGGAAGTCAACAATAATAGAATTCATGTCTCTGAAAATCACATTACGGAGCTTGGTCTTAAAAATTCCTCAGCAAAAATAATCCCTGCAAACTCGGTAATTATCGCAATGTATGGGAATGGAGATACTGCTGGTAGAGTGGCGATAAATAAAATACCGGTATCAACCAATCAAGCCTGTTGTAATTTAATTATAGATAACAACAAAGCAGACTATCGCTATGTTTTTTATTTTCTCCGCACACAGTATCAGCGTTTAGTTAATTTGAAGAATGGAGGGGCACAGCAGAATCTTAATGCAAAAACTATTAAAGAATACCCTTTCCCTTGTGCTCCACTTCATTTTCAGCATATGGTGTCTGATATTCTAGAGGATCTTGATGACAAAATCATACTTAATCAATGTATCAACCAAACCCTCGAACAAATGGCACAAGCCCTGTTCAAAAGCTGGTTTGTCGATTTTGAACCAGTAAAGGCCAAAATCGCAGCGCTGGAAGCGGGTGGTTCTCAGGAAGACGCGACGCTGGCGGCCATGACGGCGATTTCCGGGAAAGATGCTGATGCGCTGACGGTTTTTGAGCGTGAATACCCAGAAAAATATGCCGAGTTAAGAGCCACGGCAGAGCTGTTCCCGTCCGCGATGCAGGATAGCGAGTTGGGGGAGATTCCTGAAGGATGGTCTATTAAATCATTAGATACAATCGCAACATACCAAAATGGATTAGCGTTACAAAAATTTAGGCCAGAAAATGAAAGTGACTTCCTTCCAGTTGTAAAAATAGCACAATTGAAGAAAGGTTTTGCTGATGGTGAGGAAAAGGCATCTCCTAATATAAAATCTGAGTGCATTATTGATAATGGGGACGTCGTCTTCTCATGGTCAGGCTCACTGATGGTGGATATTTGGTGCGGTGGTAAAGCAGCTCTTAATCAGCATTTATTTAAAGTTTCATCCACCAAGTTTCCTAAGTGGCTTTACTTTAAATATACTACTCATCACCTCAATGAGTTTCAGCAAATAGCTGAAGCAAAAGCAGTTACGATGGGACATATAAAACGAGAACATCTTTCCCAAGCTAAATGTGTCATCCCTGCATCTGATACAATTAACTCTTTTACGGTTTTTTTCGAACCATTAATAAACATGGTTATTTCAAACCGTCTAGAGTGTCAGCAACTCGAGAAAATCCGCGATATTCTCCTCCCTAAACTCCTCTCCGGAGAAATCATCCTGCCGGAAGCCGAGCAGGCAGTAAGCGAGGTGGAAAATGTATAAAGTCGATACACCCACTAACAGTCTGCACTCACTGCAGGAAGTCTCTTTCAGCAGCCTCGGTTTTACCGAGCGCTATCATCTACAAGAGTGGCTGGCACAAAATCCCCAAGCGCTAACTCGCGATAATAACGATGAACTGTTGATTATCCAGAAAGAGTTCGCCGGGTTTGACGATACCAAAGAGCGCCTCGACCTGCTAGCAATTGATAAACAGCGCAATCTAGTGATTATAGAAAACAAACTCGATGATTCCGGGCGTGATGTTGTCTGGCAGGCACTGAAGTACGCCGGTTACTGCGCCAATCTGCGTAAAGAGCAAATTCTCGATATCTTCCAGCGTTATCTCGACAAATATGAACAGGAAGAAACCCGTCCAGCGGCGGAAGTCATGGCAGAATTTCTGGAATGCGAAAGCCTGGATGAAATACAAATCAATCAGAGCCGTACCCAGCGGGTGATGATGGTAGCCGCCAGCTTCCGTAAGGAAGTCACCAACACAGCACTGTGGCTGATGCAGTTTGGCCTGCGGGTGCAGTGCTTTAAAGTTAAGCCGTACAAATTCAACGATGATGTGTTTGTCGATATTCGGCAGGTAATTCCGACGCCGGAAGCTGAATCCTTCATGATCGGCATGGCGCAGAAAGAGGCTGAAGAGCAGTCAACCAGCAGCGAATTGAAAACCCGACATCAGATGCGCAAAGCCTTCTGGACAAAGATGCTGGAGTGCCTCAAAGCCAGCTCCTGTAACGTGTATAACAATATCAGCCCCTCTACCGATCACTGGATCAGCGCGGGTTCCGGTATTAGCGCCGTGTCGTATAACCTGATTTTCAGTAAAAAAGAGATTCGGGTTGAGCTGTGGATTGCCAAAGCCTCCGCAGAGAGCAATACCTTTGCTTTTAACTGGCTGCATGAGCGCAAAGAGGCAATTGAAAACGCGTTTGGTCATGCGCTTAAGTGGGAGCCTCTGCCAGGTAAAAAATCCTGTCGAATTTCCTATGCCAGCCCGGCCATCAGCCTTGATGAAGCTAACTGGCCCGAGATGATCGATTGGCTGTTAGTAAACCTGACGGAGTTTGAAAAAGCGCTCGCTCCTTTTATTGCCCCACTGAATATGGCGCTCAAAGAGATTTCAAACGCGCCGGAAGAAATGGAAGAAACCGAGACAGAGGAAGCCTGATGCTAAGCGAAGACGATTTAGAACAGCAAAGCCTGCAGTGGTTTGCTGAACTGGGCTGGGAATTATTGCACGGACCGGATATTGCGCCAGATGGCAGTAATCCGCTGCGTGCTTCGTTCCACGATGTGTTTTTGCGCCCGTTATTGCTGGAACAGCTGCAAAAAATTAATCCGCATCTCCCGGTTGCCGTGCTGGATGAGGTGATATTGCGTATCGCCCATGCACAAAGCCCGGACCTAATCGTCAGTAACAAAGCCTTCCATCACCTGCTGCTCGACGGCGTGCCGATACAGTACAAGCAGGACGATAAGGTTATCCACGATAAAGCACTGTTGATGGATTTTAACCATCCGAAGAATAATCGCTTTACGGTGGTCAATCAGGTAGCCATCCAGGGGACGAAGCAAGTACGTCGCCCGGATGTCATCTGCTATATCAACGGTCTGCCAATAGCAGTTATCGAACTAAAAAGTCCCGTTGATGCCAATGCCGATATCTGGGCGGCATTTAATCAGTTACAGACCTATAAAAACGAACTCAGCGATTTGTTTATCTGCAACGAAGCGCTGGTAGTCAGCGACGGCTATAACGCCCGCATTGGTTCCCTTACCGCGAACGAAGAACGTTTCCTGCCATGGAAAACGCTGACCAATGAAAATGACAAACCTCTGTTTGAGTGGCAACTTGAAACGGTAGTTAAAGGATTCTTTAACCGTGAATTGCTACTCGACTATATTCGCTACTTCATCCTGTTTGAAAACGACGGTAAACGACTGATTAAAAAGATTGCCGCTTATCATCAATTCCATGCCGTGCGAGAAGCGGTGGCAGCGACAATTGTGGCCTCTACCGGCAAACACTTGCCGCTACGCAGCAACATCACGCCAGGCAGTAAAAAAGCGGGCGTAGTTTGGCATACTCAAGGTTCTGGAAAGAGTATTTCAATGTGCTGCTATGCCGGGAAGCTGCTGCAACAGGCAGAAATGAACAACCCGACCATCGTGGTAGTGACCGACCGTAACGATCTCGACGGACAACTTTATGCCACGTTCTGCCAGGCGCAAGATTTGCTTAAGCAGGAACCGTTGCAGGCGAACGACCGCGACCAACTCCGCGAGATGCTCAATGCCCGTGAATCAGGCGGAATTATTTTTACCACCGTACAAAAATTTGCCCCGCTGGACGGCGAAAAAACTCACCCAGCGCTCAATCTACGCAGCAATATCGTCGTCATTTCCGATGAGGCGCACCGCAGTCAATATGGCCTTAATGCCACGTTGGATCGCGAAACAGGCGCTTATAAGTACGGTTACGCCAAACATATGCGCGATGCATTACCCAATGCATCGTTTATGGGCTTTACCGGAACACCTGTATCTTCCGAAGATAAAGATACTCGCGCGGTATTTGGTGATTACGTCTCTATCTACGATATTCAGGATGCGGTGGAAGATGGCGCAACCGTGCCTATCTACTATGAATCACGTCTGGCAAAACTCGACCTTAACCACGAAGAGCTGGAAACGCTCTCTGAGCAAGTTGATGAGCTGGTCGAAGACGAAGAGACCGATCAGAAAGAGAAAACTAAAGGCGATTGGAGCCGCCTGGAAAAACTTGTAGGTTCTGAACCGCGTATCAATCAGGTGGCTGCCGATCTGGTTCAGCATTTTGAGGCCCGTAATGCCACAATGAATGGCAAAGCGATGATTGTTGCCATGAGCCGTGAAATCTGCGTGAAACTGTATAATTCATTGGTCACCTTACGTCCGGAATGGCACAGCGATGATGTTGAGAAGGGTGAAATCAAAATCATCATGACCGGCTCAGCCTCCGATAATAAATTCCTGCAGCCGCACATCTACAATAAGCAGACCAAAAAACGCCTTGAAGCGCGCTTTAAAGATCTCAACGATCCGCTAAAACTGGTGATTGTGCGCGATATGTGGCTTACCGGGTTTGATGCCCCCTGCTGCCATACCATGTATATCGACAAGCCAATGCGCGGACATAACCTAATGCAGGCCATTGCACGCGTTAACCGAGTCTTTAAAGACAAACCTGGCGGGTTGGTGGTCGATTACATCGGGATTGCTAACGAGCTGAAGCAAGCTTTGAAAACCTATACCGATTCAAAAGGTAAGGGGCAGACCACTATCGATGCTCATGAAGCTTTCGCTATTCTGCTTGAAAAGCTGGATGTGATTCACGGCATGTTTGCCAAAACACCAACCGCTGCCGGGTTTGATTACACTGGTTTTGAAGAAGTACCCCAACGGTTTTTACTCAAAGCTGCAGATTACGTGCTGGGCCTCGATGATGGTAAAAAACGCTTTTTTGATGTCGTACTGGCAATGAACAAAGCCTGGTCACTGTGCAGTACGCTGGATGAAGCCAAACCATTGCAAAAAGAGATAGCGTTTCTGTCAGCGGTGAAAGTGGCGATTATCAAGCTGACGACAACCGACAAGAAATTCAGCCAGTCAGAGAAAAACACGCTGCTCGGTAAAATCCTTGATAACGCTATTATTGCGACAGGGGTGGATGATGTGTTTGCACTGGCGGGGTTAGGAAAACCCAATATCGGCTTACTTTCAGAAGAGTTTTTAGAAGAAGTGCGTGAAATGCCTCAGCGTAATCTGGCCGTTGAATTGCTAGAGAAGTTGTTGAACGACGGCATTCATGCTCGCACAAAAAATAACGTAGTACAGGAGAAAAAGTATTCAGATCGCCTTAGGGCCGTATTGCTTAAGTACAATAACCGCGCAATAGAAACTGCACAGGTAATTGAAGAGCTTATACAGATGGCTAAAGAGTTCCAAGAGGCCATGGCACGCGACGATGCTCTAGGTCTCAATCCGGATGAGATCGCGTTCTACGATGCATTAGCAGAAAACGAAAGTGCTGTGCGTGAACTAGGTGACGAAACGCTCAAAAAGCTGGCAATTGAAGTTACCTTGAAACTGCGACAGTCCACTACGGTAGACTGGCAAGTACGAGAAAGTGTGCGTGCCAGACTGCGTATTTTGGTAAGGCAGACACTGCGTAAATATAAATATCCTCCGGATAAAACCGCAGGCGCCGTTGAGCTTATTTTGAAACAAGCCGAGGTTGTTTCGAATAATTGGACGATTTAAATTTCACTCGTAAAGGGAAGATGAAACTTCCCTTTATAAAATTCATAGATAAACTACTCATATTATCATATTAAAACCTAATACGGCTCCAACATAACCTCTTCACCTCGCTTCCACACAATAAACCCCGCCTCATAAGGATGCAAAGGCGTACTAACAATAACACTGTATCCTTCACCAGGGATAAAATCATACTCGCCAATGCCGGGCACGCACTTCCCCGGTTCCAATGCAACAGGCGTGTTTGCATATGACTTTTCATAGACATAATTATCATTGCCATACTTCCATATGGCTACCGTGAGAATGGACTCCTCTTTTTCCATGTCATTCTTATCGACAAAAACGCAGATCTTGCTACCGACAGTCGTTGCTTTTGCCGGGCGTAAATTGACCTTATCCCCCATAGGGCAACCGGAGATAAAAAGTGGAATAAAGAGTAAGAGGAGTTTTTTCATAGTGGCAGCCCTGCGCTTCTGATTATGGGTTGAAATTTTGACAATGTACTTCTGTCTACTATCCCTGAGTAATTCCTACCATATAAACCGATAAAATCGTTAACGCCAAATTTCTTAAGGTAGAAATAGTCTGCAATTATCGATGCTTGCTGCTCCATACTATAATCACGCAACAGCAACCGATCGAGCCGATATTGATAGCTCACCGCCCAACTGAGAAGCCCACGGGTTCGCACCCACATGCCTCTTTGATGCTGCCAGACATGCGCCATCTCGTGGATAAACAGGTGCTGTGCCAAATGATGCACCGTGAAATCAGATCGATATAAAGCCCTACGAAAGTACAACTCCCCATTCGGGCTCATCGCCGTGTACTGATTCTGCAACCCAAACGGCAGGTAGCTGTCGCAGTGAACCAACACGCTCTGATAGAAAATGGTGCTGCCAAACACTGAACGCGCCAGATTGATTTCGCCCGGTGTTAACGCCCGTGTGATCCCTTCCTGTTGTGGCTCCATCCTGGAACTCCTTGTTCCGAAAGGGTTCAATGAAACGCCATTTTATCCTTTAAGGTCAATCAGATAGACATTAGTAAAACATCAGGAAGATTCGGTTTTTACTGAAATGGGAAATACGTCAATACAGTGTAAAGTGGGTGCTGGCAGATTTCAGGCACAAAAAAACCACCTTTCGGTGGCTTCTTGTTCGCGCGGTACTTAATGGTGCCGAAGGCCGGACTCGAACCGGCACGTATCTCTACGGTTGATTTTGAATCAACTGCGTCTACCGATTTCGCCACTTCGGCACTGAAGTAGTATGCGGAAAACGGGTGCATTATACCTTCCCGCGATCCGTGCGCAAGAGTTATCAAGCATTCAATGAGTTAAATGTTGAAAAAAGCGTCACAATCCCCGTTTACCCTCTTATTGCGGCGTTTGCCGCATCTTCCTCCCACACTTTCACCCTCCTCGCAACAAAATCGCAGATCCGATCACAATTTCACCAAATGCTGATTTTAAAGCCATATGAAAGAGAATAAGGTGAACAAATAAAATTAAATGAAAACAAAAGAAGGATAAACGTAATGAATGAAACAACCAGACGCATGGCCAGGTTGATCGATCTGAGCGCAGTGCAGGCCACCAATACCGAGGAAGACGTGCGCCAATGCGCCGCGCTGGCCAGCCGCTATCGCATCATCTCGGTGCACGTGCTGCCGTGCTGGGCGCGTTTCCTCAGCACTTTGCTGCCGGAGCGCGGCCAGGCAGACGTGATGATTGGCGGGCCGGTCGGTTTTCCCGGCGGTGGGCAAACCACCGATCTCAAGGTGCAGGAGGTGCGCCAGCTGATCGCCGAGGGCGCGCGCGAGGTCGATATGGTGGTGAACATCGGTAAGGTGCTGTCGGGGGATTACGACTATGTGCGCGAAGATCTGCGCCGGGTAGTCGAGGCCGCCGCACCGGTGCCGGCCAAAGTCATTCTGGAGACGCACTATCTAAACGAGCAACAGATCCGTCGGGTGTGCGACATCGCGGTCGAGGTCGGCATGGTCTGGGTGAAAACCTCCACCGGCTGGGCACCGACCGGCGCCACGGTGGAGAAGGTGACGATCATCGCCGATCAGTTGCGTGGCCGCATCCAGATCAAAGGGGCCGGCGGCATTCGCGATCTGGACACGGTACGCGCGTTGTATCGGCTGGGCGTACGCCGCTTTGGCATGAGCGCGGCAGCTACCCAGCGCGTGCTGGAGCAGCTCGAACTGGATCCAGGCCTGTTCCCGGAACTGAACGATAACTAATCTTGCGCGATCCCAGCGCACGCTTCTGCGAGTGGCCCGCGCCATCCGCCACGGGAGTGATAACAATGAAAGATTTACTTCTTACTCTTGATATTGGCACCGGCAGCACCCGCGCCGGGCTGGTTACCAACACCGGGGAAATCCTTGGCTTCGCGCAGCGCGAGTACGAGCAGATCACGCCGCAGGCCGGTTGGTCGGAACAACCGCCTTCACTGTGGTGGCAGAGTGTCTGCCAGTGTACGCAGGAGCTGTACGCACGCTACGCCGAATACTGGCCGCGTATCGCCGCCGTCGGCGTCTGCGGGCAAATGCACGGCACGGTCTTGCTCGATGCCGACGGCGAGCTGGTCGTCGATCGCGCCATGCTGTGGAACGACAAACGCGCGCAGCCGCAGGTGGCGCGCTTTAGTCACCAACAGCCGCCGCAGCCCTGGCTGGAACTGTTGAACAATCCCCCCACCGCCGCCTGGCCGGCGTTCAAGCTGGCCTGGCTGCGCGAGCATAATCCATCGCAGTGGGAGCGCATCGCTACGGTGTTGATGCCGAAGGATTACGTCAATTTCCGGCTCTGCGGCGTGCGCGCCACTGATTACAGCGAGGCCTCCTGCTATTACCTGATGGACAGCGCCACGCTGCAGTGGTCGCCAGAGGCGCTGCGGCAGTTCGGGTTGCGCGCCGATCAGCTGCCCGCCATCCATCTTTCCAGCGAGGTGATTGGCCACATTACGCCCGCAGCTTCACGCGTTACCGGTCTGCCGCCGGGGGTGCCGGTGGTAGCGGGCACGGCGGATATGGCCGCTACCCTGCTCGGCTCAGGCGTCTATCAGGCCGGCATCGCCTCCGACAGCACCGGCACCTCCACGTTGCTCACCGTGGTCTCGGAACACCCGCTGCTCTCTGCCAGCGTCAACAACCTGCACCTGGCCAACTCGGCCTGGGGCGGTTTTACCTTGCTCGATGCCGGTGGCGACGCCATGCGCTGGGCGCGTTCGGCGCTAAACGCCGGCCAACTCAACCATCAGCAGATGCTCGATATGGCGGCCGAGGTGCCGCCGGGTGCCGAAGGGCTGCTGTTCCTGCCCTACCTGACCGGCGAGCGGCTGGCGGAATACACCCACTCGCGCGCGCAGTTCTTCGGCCTGCAGCGCAAGCATAGGCAGCCGCATCTCTACCGCGCGGTGCTGGAAGGCGTAGCGCTGGCCTCCCTGCGTAATCTGCAGCAGCTCAGGCGCCACGCACAGGAGCCGGAGGCAATGATCGCCTCCGGCGGCGGCGCACGCAGCCCGCTGTGGCTGCAGATCAAAGCCTCGGTCTATAACCTGCCGCTGCTGCAGACGCGCAATCAGGAGAACGGCACCACCGGCTGCGCGATCGTCGCCGGGGTCGGCGTCGGGCTATTCAGCAGTTTCGCCCAAGGGGTGAGCCGCACTGTCAGCATCGAGCGCGAATTTACTCCCGATCCACGCCAGCACGAGCACTACCTGCGCTGCTTCGAGCTGTTCGAACAGCTCTACCGCCAGGCGCAGCCCCTCTACGAGCAGCTTGACGTTATTAGCTCGTTCTCTTTTTCTCCGGATGAAGGAACACCGCAATGAGCGACTCTCTGATTAACAAAGGCGACATCGCGCAGCACGCCGCGGCCGAAAGTATCGACCGCAGCGCCTATCTGCCCGCCACGCCCTGGCTGCAGCTGATGCTGGTCTGCTGCCTGTTCGCCCTGTGGGGCATGGCCGGCAACCTGAACGATATTCTGATCGCCCAGTTCAAGAAGGGGTTCGATCTGTCGGATACCCAAACCGCACTGGTGCAGTCGATCTTCTTCCTCGGCTACTTCGTGATGGCGCTGCCCGCCGCAGCGGTGATCAAACGCTACTCGTACAAGGTGGCGATCGTGATCGGCCTGTGCCTGTACGCGCTCGGCTGCTTCCTGTTTATCCCTGCAGCGCAGATCATGACCTACGGCGCTTTCCTGGCCTGCCTGGGGGTGATCGCCACTGGGCTGTCGTTCCTGGAAACCTCCGCCAATACCTACTCCAGCCTGCTGGGGCCGCTGGAAACCTCCACCCAGCGCATCAACTTTTCGCAGATCTTCAACTCGCTGGGGATCATTTTTGGCGTATTGATCGGCCAACAGCTGGTGTTCGGCAAAAACGATCCCAGCCACGCCGAGCTGCTACAGATGTCGGCGGCGGCAGCCGAAGCGGCGCGCACCCAGATGGTGTCGCAGGTGGTCACGCCTTATCTGATCATCGGCAGCGTGCTGATCGTGCTGGCGCTGATCTTCGTGGCGGTGAAATTCCCCGCCTGCAAAACCCAACGCTCGTACCAGGGAGCGGGCAAACCGCTGATGCAATCGCTGAAAATCCTGCTGGCGCTGCCGCGCTTCCGGTTGGGGGTGCTGTCGCAGTTCCTGTATGTCGGCGCGCAGGTAGGGCTGTGGAGTTTCACCATTCGTTTTGTGCAGATGATTGAACAGGGGGCAACCGAGCATTCGGCCACCTACTGGCTGCTGGCCACGCTGGTCTGCTACTCGGCCGGCAAGGTGGTCACCACCGCGCTGATGAAAAAGTTCAGCCCGGCGTGGTTGCTCGGCGTGTTCTGTTCGGTATGCGTGCTGCTGTTGCTGCTGGCCGTCAACATCCAAAGCCTGCTGGCGGTGGTGGCGATCATGGGCGTCAACTTCTGCATGGCGCTGTGCTGGCCAACCAACTTTGGCCTGACGATCAAAGGGCTGGGCGAAGAAACTCAGGTGGCCGGTTCGATCGTAGTGATGTCGATCATCGGCGGCGCGGTGGTGCCGTTAATCATGGGCATCATTTCCGATCTCAACGGCGGCGATATGCAGATCGCCTTCGCAGTGCCGCTGGTCTGCTTCGCCTACGTCGCCTTCTATGGCTTCTACTGCGCGCGCAAGGGGATTTGATATGGCACACCGGATTAATGGGTTGATGCACGTCGGCCTGCGCTGCGCCGATATCGAACGAGCCGCCGGCTTCTATCGTTCACTCGGTTTCGAACCCCTGCAAACGCTGGCGCTCGGCGGCCCCGTCACCGTACAGTTTTTGCAGTTGGGTGAGCTAACGCTGGAGTTATACCAGTTACCTGACGAAGGGCTGACTCGCCCCGCCAACGCCTATGGTATCGACCATATCGCTTTGCGCGTCACCGATCTGGCGGCCACGCAACGCTGGCTGGCGGAGCTGGGGTATCCGGTGATTGAAGGGCCGACGCTACAGCCCAGCGGCGCCAACGGCGTGTGCTATCTGATGATCGCCGGGCCGGACGGCGAACGAGTGGAGTTCAGCCAGCCGCTGTAATGCCTTTTCCCCACAACATGAGACCCGGTGGCTGTTCCAAGCCACGGGTCTCCTTCGCTCTATCGTCTGTTTAAATACTCCCTACACTAAATAATTCCATCTTCGTCCATTAGGACCGTTTTCCCCGGCGTATCCAAGCAGCGCCAAATAATCCCCAGCCGCAATGACAACGCTGCAAATAATTGCATAACAATGTGTCAGCCAATAAAGAATGAGGTTGCGTAACATTCCGAGAACACTATTTTTTCATTGGTGGATATCAGGCAGGAAATAAAAGAATTGGAATGGCGCTCTCAAAGGCGAAAGAGTAATTCTATTAGATGGGTTTTATCTTAAATCACCAGTAAATAGCGTACATACCTAACAAAATGGCTAGTTAATGCCTAAAAACCAGCTGAGATCGCTTGCCTCTTCAGAGTTAATAGCTTTAAGATGATGTAAGAAAATTTTCCCTGGTGTTGGCCAATATTGGCAACCTGGCCCTACGCGGTCAGGTTTTTTTTTGTATTTTTTATCAAAAAATTACCGGGGAAGTGTATCGCCTTGACGGGTGGGAAACCAGTTAGACTAAAGTACAGTCCCTTACTAGACCTTTATCAGTTCAGTCTGGTTATTATTTCACATCGCAGAGATCGGGACCGGTACTCTATTACTTCCTTCTCTAGAATCACCACGGTACCAAATCAATACCGGCTGCCGCCTGTCATTTCCTGAATCGAAAGAATCTATTTCCTATCTGGTATTTTCTACCTTTAGGCTTATCTCGGCTGATTTAGTTCTGCGCTGCCACCAGCGCAGTATCCCGCCGGAACGCCAGCCGTTTGCCAAGCCAGCATGCCTTTCACTCCACCGGCTTAATCAGCCGCAGCTCCATCCCCAGGCGCACGGCATGTCGGGCATTCGTGACCCCCAACTTTTTGACGATGTTGGACATATGAAACTTGATGGTGCCGGTCTTTATGCCCAGGATCATCGCCGTTTCCTGGTAGGTTTTACCCACGCTGGCCCAATAGAGGATTTCGTTTTCTCTGTCGGTAAAGCGAGCGTTACGCTCCAGGGCTGCGGCGTTTTTTGCTGACAGTGGTGACAGCGCCAGATACGACTCATGGATTGAGGCCAGCAATACCGAAATATCGCCTTTACGATCGGTGAGCGCCTGGATGGCTTCCGCTCTCTGCTCAAGGTTGAAGGCAAAAGAAAGCGTGACGAGGTTATCGTTGTAATCGTGCAGCACGAAGGTATAGCCGTGCGTCACGCCAAACTCGCGGGCCTGTTCGAACAGTTCGGGAAAGTGCAGCCCCGCGTCGGCCATGATTTGCTCGTCCCAGGCGAAGGGGGTCAGGCGGTTGCGGGCGGTAAGCACCACCGGATCAATGTACTGCAACCCCTGCTCTTGATACTTTTTTACCCATTCACTCGGGTAGTTGGTGACGCCAAAGATGCAGGCAATGTCTTTTTTGGATAGGACCACATACGCCCACAGAAGATCGCCAAACCCCTCTAGTGCCGCTTCGAGTCGCTTGCCAATAATGTTGCTGAGATTATATTCATCTTCCATTGACTGTCAGCTCCCTCTGTCCAACCTATCGCTTAACTGACTATACCAAAAAGGATCGAAGCGCCGTAACCTTCACATCTCGCAAGGATAATGCCCGGTGGAATATTGCCATCGGTAGCCGGCAAGCCGCTTTGCCTGCGGCCGATGTGCAAGGTATATTAGCCGCACATCCATTGTGCCGGTCAGGAGTGAATGAGTGAGCATGTTCGCAGAAGAGCGCCAGGAAAAACTTCTCGCCATTCTCAAGGAGAAGCGCAAGCTCTCCGTAGGGGAAATGAGCTCGCGCTTTAACGTCTCCGGCGCCACCATCCGCACCGATCTGCGCATTCTGGAAGACGCCGGCATGCTGACGCGCACCCACGGCGGTGCCATTCTGCGCACCCGTGCCAGCTTTGAGGTCGGTTCCGATCAGCGTGAAGAGGTGAACCTCAGCGCCAAGGAGCAGATCGGCCAACTGGCCGCCGGTCTGGTGGAGGACGGCGATATCATCGTGCTGGACACCGGCACCACCACCCTGCAGATCGCTCGCCATCTGCGCCAGCGCCGCAACCTGACCGTGGTCACCAACGATTTCATGATCGCCAAGAGTCTGGAAGACGTCGAGTCTATCCAAATCATCCTGCTGGGCGGCATCGTCAAAAAGGGCTATCACTGCGCGGTCGCCATCAACGGCCGTTCACTGCTGGATACGCTGAACATCGACAAGGCGTTTATGGGCACCAACGCGCTGTCGTTGAAACAGGGCGCCTGCGTGGCCGACATCATGCTGGCCGAAACCAAGCGCGCGATGGTGGAGCATGCCAATCAGGTGATCGTGGTGTGCGATCACTCCAAGCTGAGCAACACCTCGCTGGCGCAGTTCGCCTCCCCTGCTCAGATCGACACTCTCGTGCTGGATCGCCTGCCGGAAGACGCGCAGGCCTATCAGGATGCCGGCATCGCGCTGCTGAGCGTCAGCTAATCCCACCCACAAAAAAGGCGCGGCCCCGCGGCCACGCCTTTCTTCACTACCGATCGCCCCGCTACTTGCGTTTGAGCAGCATATACACGCTGATCAGCAGGAACAGCATGCTCGGCAACAACGCGCCCAGCACCGGCGGCATGCTGTAAACCAGGCTCAGCGGGCCGAAGATCTGATCCAGCACGTAGAACAGGAAGCCGAAGCTGATGCCAGTCACCACGCGGATGCCCATCGGCACGCTGCGCAGCGGGCCGAAGATGAACGACAGCGCCATCAGCATCATCACCGCCACCGACAGCGGCGAGAAGATTTTGCTCCACATGTTGAGCTGGTAACGGCTGGCTTCCTGGCCGCTCTGCTTCAGGTACTTCACGTAGTTGTGCAGCCCGCTGATGGAGAGCGAATCCGGATCCAGCGCCACCACGCCCAGCTTGTCCGGGGTCAGGTTGGTTTTCCATTCGCCGGTCAGCGTCTGGGTGCCGGTCACCTGTTTCGGGTTGGTCAGATCCGAGGTGTCCACCTGCGAAAGCTGCCACAGGCCGTTCTCGAAGCTGGCGGTGGCGGCATAGCGCACCGTCTCGAGGCGACGCTGATCGTTGAAGTGGTAGATGTTCACGCCGGAGAGTTCTTTATCGCCGGAGACGCGCTCGATGTAGATGAAGTCGTTGCCGTCCTTCGCCCACAGCCCGCTCTTGGTGGAGAGCAGCGAGCCGCCGTACATCTGCTGGGCGCGGTAGTTGCGCGCCATCTGCTCGCCCTGCGGCGCTACCCACTCGCCGATCGCCATGGTCAACAGCACCAGCGGAATGGCGGTTTTCATCACCGAGCCGGCGATCTGCAGGCGGGTGAAGCCGGAAGCCTGCATCACCACCAGTTCGCTGCGCGTCGCCAACTGGCCCAGGCCGAGCAGCGCGCCGAGCAGCGCCGCCATCGGGAAGAAGATCTCGATGTCTTTCGGCACGCTCAGCAGGGTGTACATGCCGGCGCTCAGCGCGGTGTATTCGCCCTGGCCGACCTTGCGCAGCTGATCGACGAACTTGATGATGCCGGACAGCGACACCAGCATGAACAGCGTCATGATGATGGTGTTGAAAATCGTTTTACCGATATACCGGTCTAATACGCCAAACATCAGGCCGCTCCTCTCAGGCGTGCGCGCAGCTTGCGCATCGGCACGGTATCCCACAGGTTCAGCGCCAGCGCGATCGCGAAGTAAACGCCGTTAACCAGCCACAGCCACAGCATCGGATCCAGCTTGCCCTTGCCGGCGTTGGAGCGCAGCGAGGTCTGCAGCAGGAAGAAGATCAGATACAGCAGGATGGCCGGCAGCATGCTCAGCACGCGGCCCTGGCGCGGGTTCACCACGCTGAGCGGCACCACCAGCAGCGCCATCAGCGCCACCGACACCACCAGCGTCAGGCGCCAGTGCAGCTCGGCGCGCGCGTCCGGATCGTCGGATTCCCACAGCGTCTGCATCGACATCTGTTCGGATTCGGTGTTGTCCGCCGCCACGGTGCGGTGGCCAATCACCGCCTTGTAGTCGGTGAAGTCGGTAATGCGGAAATCGCGCAGCAGCGCGGTGCCTTCAAAACGGGTGCCCTTGTCGAGCGTCACCACCTGCGAGCCGTCTTTCTGCTGCACGATGTTGCCGTGCTCGGCCACCACCACCGACGGGCGTTGGTTGCCGTTCGGCCGCAGCTGCGCCAGGAACACGTCGTTGAAGGTGCTGCCCTTCACGTTGCCGATAAACAGCACCGCGTTGCCGTCTTGCGAGGGTTTGAACTGCCCTTCCGCCAGCCCGGCGATGCTCGGGTTGGCCTTGGCTTCGTTCACCACCACGTCCTGATAGCGCGAGGCCCAGGGGCCGGCCCAGAACACGTTCACCGCCGCGACCGCAGAGGTGAACAGCGCCAGGATCATGGCGGCGATAATCAGGGTGCGTTTGCCCAGCCCGCAGGCGTGCATGACGGTGATTTCGCTCTCGGTATACAACCGCCCAAGCGTCATCAGCAAGCCGAGAAACAGGCTCAAAGGCAGGATGAGCTGCGCCATCTTCGGCACGCCCAGAGCGAGCAGAGAGAGTACTAAGTTTGTCGGGATATTGCCGTCCACCGCGTCGCCCAACACCCTGACCAGGTTCTGACAAAAGAAGATCAGAAGCAGGATGAACAGGATGGCGATTTGGCTCTTGAGCGTTTCCCGTACCAGATATCTTATGATGATCACGCTTATTACGCCTGTGAAAACTTGTCTTTTTGCAGGAAAATCGATAATTTCATCGCTAATCCGCCATTTATTCTCATCATATGGCAACCTTCACAGCTAAAATAGTATTACAACATCAAGCCGTTTGGGTGTCCTATAGGAACTTGCTTATAGTCGCCAAAACAGAGCAATTTACGCCGTTCAGGTTAACATAATCCGTTAACTCAAATGGCGGGAGATCGTTACGGAGTCGGTTATTCTAGCCGTAGCGTCCGCCTTTGTCTTTAAGATTCAGGAGAGTGCATGGAGTTCAGTGTAAAAAGCGGTAGCCCGGAAAAACAGCGCAGTGCCTGTATTGTAGTCGGCGTTTTCGAACCGCGCCGCCTGTCCCCTATCGCAGAACAACTCGACAAAATCAGTGATGGTTATATCAGCGCATTGCTGCGCCGCGGCGAACTGGAAGGCAAGGTCGGGCAGACGCTGCTACTGCACCATGTGCCCAACATTCTCTCCGAGCGCATCCTGCTGATCGGCTGCGGCAAAGAGCGCGAGCTCGATGAGCGCCAATACAAGCAGGTGATCCAGAAAACCATCAATACCCTCAACGACACCGGCTCGATGGAAGCGGTCTGTTTCCTGACCGAGCTGCACGTGAAAGGCCGCAACACCTATTGGAAAGTGCGTCAGGCGGTGGAAACCGCCAAAGAGACGCTCTACACCTTCGATCAGCTGAAAAGCAACAAGGTGGAGCCGCGTCGTCCGCTGCGCAAAATGGTGTTCAACGTGCCGACCCGCCGTGAGCTCACCAGCGGCGAGCGCGCCATCCAGCACGGCCTGGCGGTGGCTTCCGGCATCAAGGCGGCCAAAGATCTCGGCAACATGCCGCCGAACATCTGTAACGCCGGCTACCTGGCCTCGCAGGCCCGTCAGCTGGCGGACGCCTTCAGCACCAACATCACCACCCGCGTCATCGGCGAACAGCAGATGAAAGAGCTGGGCATGAACGCCTATCTGGCGGTCGGCGCCGGTTCGCAGAACGAATCATTGATGTCGGTGATGGAATATAAGGGCAACCCAAATCCGGACGCTAAGCCGATCGTGCTGGTAGGCAAAGGGCTGACCTTCGACTCCGGCGGCATCTCGATCAAACCGGCCGACGGCATGGACGAGATGAAATACGACATGTGCGGCGCGGCGACCGTGTACGGCGTGATGCGCGTGGTGGCGGAGCTGAACCTGCCGCTGAACGTGATCGGCGTGCTGGCCGGCTGTGAAAACATGCCGGGCGGCCGGGCGTATCGTCCGGGCGACGTGCTGACCACCATGTCCGGCCAGACCGTCGAGGTGCTCAACACCGACGCCGAAGGCCGCCTGGTGCTGTGCGACACCCTGACCTACGTCGAGCGCTTCGAGCCGGAACTGGTGATCGACATCGCCACCCTGACCGGCGCCTGCGTGATCGCCTTGGGCCACCACATCACCGGCCTGATGTCGAACCACAACCCGCTGGCGCACGAGCTGCTGGGCGCTTCCGAGCAGGCCGGCGACCGCGCCTGGCGCCTGCCGATGGCCGACGAGTACTACGAGCAGTTGGACTCCAACTTCGCCGACATGGCGAACATCGGCGGCCGCCCTGGTGGCGCCATCACCGCCGCCTGCTTCCTGTCGCGCTTCACCCGCAAGTACACCTGGGCGCACCTGGACATCGCTGGCACCGCCTGGCGCTCCGGTAAAGCCAAGGGCGCGACCGGCCGCCCGGTGGCGCTGCTGTCGCAGTTCTTACTGAACCGTGCAGGCCTGAACGGCGACGATTAAATACCCTTCATCTTTCAAGCCGCAGCGTTGTTGGCCGCATTCGTTCACCCCAGTCACTGACTTGATGTCAGCTCCTGGGGATGAACGAACTTGCCGCCTAGCTGCAACTTGAAATCTATTGGGTATATAATCCTCTCAGCAGCGAAGGGGTAGAGTTATCTGCTCCGTTCCCAAAAAGGGCGCAACCTACATGTTGTGCCCTGTTTTTTTATCGGCAGCGGTGGATCCTTAATGAAACAGGCGACGTTTTATTTGCTCGACAACGCGGAACCGTCAGGCGCGCTCAGCGCCCATGAGGCCGTGGCCTGCGCCGTTGCCGCCGAACGCTGGCGTTCCGGCAAGCGGGTGCTGATCGCCTGCGAGAGCCAGGAGCAGGCCCAGCGGCTGGACGAAGCGCTGTGGCAGCGCGAGCCGCATGAATTCGTGCCGCACAACCTGGCCGGCGAAGGGCCGCACTACGGCGCGCCGGTGGAACTGTGCTGGCCAGGCAAGCGCGGCAATGCCCCGCGCGATCTGCTGATCGCCCTGCTGCCGCAGTTTGCCGACTTTGCTACCGCTTTCCATGAAGTGGTAGACTTCGTTCCTTACGAAGACACTCTGAAACAGTTGGCGCGCGACCGTTACAAGGCCTATCGCAGCGTCGGCTTCCATTTGACCACGGCTACGCCGCCAACTCACTGAATACGATAAAGAATGGAAAAGACAAACAGTCAGCTCGACACCGCATACGACCCAAAACAGATCGAACAGAAGCTGTACGATCACTGGGAGAGTCAGGGTTACTTCAAGCCGAACGGCGATACCAGCCAGGAAAGCTTCTGCATCATGATCCCGCCGCCGAACGTCACCGGCAGCCTGCACATGGGCCACGCGTTCCAGCAGACCATCATGGACACCATGATTCGCTATCAGCGCATGCAGGGTAAAAACACCCTGTGGCAGGCGGGCACCGACCACGCCGGCATCGCCACCCAGATGGTGGTGGAGCGCAAGATCGCCGCAGAAGAAGGCAAAACCCGCCACGACTACGGCCGTGACGCGTTCATCGACAAGATCTGGCAGTGGAAGGCGGAATCCGGCGGCACCATCACCCGTCAGATGCGCCGTCTGGGCAACTCCGTGGACTGGGAGCGCGAGCGCTTCACCATGGACGAAGGCCTGTCGAACGCGGTGCGCGAAGTGTTTGTCCGTCTGCACAAAGAAGATCTGATCTACCGCGGCAAGCGCCTGGTGAACTGGGATCCGAAGCTGCGCACCGCCATCTCCGATCTGGAAGTGGAAAACCGCGAATCCAAAGGCTCGATGTGGCACCTGCGCTATCCGCTGGCCGACGGCGCGAAAACCGCCGAGGGCAAAGACTACCTGGTGGTCGCCACCACCCGTCCGGAGACCGTGCTGGGCGATACCGGCGTGGCGGTCAACCCGGAAGATCCGCGCTATAAAGACCTGATCGGCAAAGAGATCATTCTGCCGCTGGTCGGCCGTCGCATCCGCATCGTCGGCGACGAACACGCCGATATGGAAAAAGGCACCGGCTGCGTGAAGATCACCCCGGCGCACGATTTCAACGACTACGAAGTCGGCAAACGCCACGGCCTGCCGATGATCAACATTCTGACCTTCGACGGCGACATCCGTCAGGAAGCGGAAGTGTTCAACACCCTGGGCGAAGTCTGCACCGACTACTGCAGCGAGATCCCGGCCGAGTTCCGCGGCCTGGAGCGCTTCGCGGCGCGTAAAGCGGTGGTCGCCGCCTTCGAAAATCTGGGCCTGCTGGACGAGATCAAACCGCACGACCTGACGGTGCCTTACGGCGACCGCGGCGGCGTGGTGATCGAGCCGATGCTGACCGACCAATGGTACGTGCGCACCGCGCCGCTGGCCAAAGTGGCGGTGGAAGCGGTCGAACAGGGCCAAATCGAGTTCGTGCCGAAGCAGTACGAAAACATGTACTTCAGTTGGATGCGCGACATTCAGGACTGGTGCATCTCGCGTCAGCTGTGGTGGGGCCACCGCATCCCGGCCTGGTACGACGTGAACGGCAAAGTCTATGTGGGCCGCAGCGAAGAAGAAGTGCGCAGCGAGAACAACCTGGGCGCCGACGTGGTGCTGACCCAGGACGAAGACGTGCTGGACACCTGGTTCTCGTCCGGCCTGTGGACCTTCTCCACCCTGGGCTGGCCGGAGCAGACCGACGCGCTGAAAACCTTCCACCCGACCAGCGTGATGGTCAGCGGCTTCGACATCATCTTCTTCTGGATCGCGCGCATGATCATGCTGACCATGCACTTCATCAAGGATGAAAACGGCAAGCCGCAGGTGCCGTTCAAGACCGTCTACATGACCGGTCTTATCCGCGACGACGAAGGCCAGAAGATGTCCAAGTCGAAAGGCAACGTGATCGACCCGCTGGACATGGTCGACGGCATCTCGCTGGAAGACCTGCTGGAAAAACGCACCGGCAATATGATGCAGCCGCAGCTGGCGGAGAAAATCCGCAAGCGCACCGAGAAGCAGTTCCCGAACGGCATCGAGCCGCACGGCACCGACGCCCTGCGCTTCACCCTGGCGGCGCTGGCCTCGACCGGCCGCGACATCAACTGGGACATGAAGCGCCTGGAAGGCTACCGCAACTTCTGTAACAAGCTGTGGAACGCCAGCCGCTTCGTGCTGATGAACACCGAAGCGCACGACTGCGGCTTCAACGGCGGCGAGAAAGTGCTGTCGCTGGCGGATCGCTGGATCCTGGCCGAATTCAACCGCACGGTGAAAGCCTACCGCGAAGCGCTGGATACCTACCGCTTCGATCTGGCGGCCAACATCCTGTACGAATTCACCTGGAACCAGTTCTGCGACTGGTATCTGGAGCTGACCAAGCCTGTCGTGAGCAACGGCAGTGAAGCGGAACAGCGCGGCACCCGCCACACGCTGATCACCGTGCTGGAAGCGCTGCTGCGCCTGGCGCACCCGATCATTCCGTTCATCACCGAAACCATCTGGCAGCGCGTGAAGCCGCTGACCGGCACGGCCGCAGACACCATCATGCTGCAGCCGTTCCCGGCCTACGACGCCGCGCTGGAAGACGAGCAGGCGCTGAACGATCTAGAGTGGATCAAGCAAACCATCATCGCCGTGCGCAACATTCGCGCCGAGATGAACATCGCGCCAAGCAAAGCGCTCGACGTGCTGCTGCGCAACTGCAGCGCCGACGCCCAGCGCCGCGTGCAGGAGAACCAGAGCTTTATCGCCCGCCTGGCGCGCCTGGGATCCATCGCGCTGCTGCCGGCCGGTGAGAAAGGCCCGGTCTCCGTCACCAAGCTGGTGGACGGCGCCGAGTTGCTGATCCCGATGGCCGGTTTCATCGACAAGGACGCCGAGATCGCGCGTCTGGCCAAAGAGATGGGCAAACTGGATGCGGAAATCGCTTCGATCGAAGGCAAGCTGGCGAACGAAGGCTTCGTGGCGCGCGCGCCGGAAGCGGTGGTCGCCAAAGAACGCGATCGTCTGGCGGCCTGCAAAGAAGGCAAAGTGAAGCTGCAGGAACAGCAGGCGACCATCGCTGCGCTGTAATCCACCGGCTCACGCCAACGCCTAAAAACAGCGGGGTCTTCCCCGCTGTTTTTTTATCGCCGTTGCATCCGGGCCGGGTTAGATGTTATTACAAGATATTACTGCTGCAGGGACGCCGCCGGGAAATAACCCCCGGCGCGTTTCGCGCTGCGATAAAAATGAAAAACGAACGTGGTCTCTTTCAATGGCGAGTGTAAACATGACAACAGCAACCCCGGCGCGCCTGCTGGTGCGCCCCATCACGGCGGAAGACAATCCCGCCATTGCTCACGTCATTCGCGAAGTCTCCGCCGAGCACGGCCTGACGGCGGATAAAGGCTATACCGTCTCCGATCCCAACCTGGACGCCCTGTATCAGCTCTATAGCCTGCCGCGCAGCGCTTACTGGGTGATCGAGGTGGACGGCCAGGTCGCCGGCGGCGGCGGCGTCGCGCCGCTGCAGGGCGGCGCCGACGATATTTGCGAATTGCAGAAGATGTATTTCCTGCCGGTGTTGCGCGGCAAGGGATTGGCGAAACGCCTGGCGCTGCAGGCGCTGGATTTCGCCCGCCAGCACGGCTTCCGCTGTTGTTATCTCGAAACCACCGCCAGCCTGACGCAGGCCGTCGCGCTGTACGAACACCTGGGTTTTGAACACATCGACCACGCGATGGGCGCCACCGGCCACGTCGATTGTGAAGTCACCATGCTGAAAACGCTGTAATCGCCCCGCCTCTTCATCAGGGCGCAGCTTGCTGCGCCTTTTTTATTAATATCGCAATCAATCAGTAAAACTCGCTATAACGCCGTTTTTCAAGCAGATAAACTGACGTTAAAAACCACGATGTAAATTTAATGTGAAGTTCGTTAATAAATTAACGATCGCAAATTGACCGCCTTTTCCCCCGCGTTACTCTGCCAGTATCCCAATCGCGCACGGAGAGCTGTCATGTCGGAAAATACCTTTGATTACATCATTGTCGGCGCCGGTTCCGCCGGCTGCGTGCTGGCGGCGCAGCTGATCCGCCGCACCCAGGCGCGGGTGCTGCTGCTGGAAGCCGGCGGCGACGACAATAACCTGTTTATCAAGATGCCGGCCGGGGTGGCCAAAATCATCGCCAAAAAGAGCTGGCCCTACGAGACGGAGCCGGAACCGCATGCCAACAACCGCCGCATGCAGATCGCGCAGGGCAAGGTGCTGGGCGGCAGCAGTTCGGTCAACGGCATGATCTACCTGCGCGGCCAGCCGCAAGACTACGACGACTGGGCCGAACGCTACGGCTGCACCGGCTGGAGCTACCGCGAGGTGTTGCCCTACTTCAAACGCGCCGAGGCCAACGAAAGCCTGTCGGACGACTACCACGGCGCCGACGGGCTGCTGCCGGTCAGCGAAAACCGTTATCGCCACCCGCTCAGCATGGCGTTTATCCGCGCCGGCCAGGAGCTGAACCTGCCCTATCGCAACGACTTCAACGGCGACAGCCAGCACGGCGTCGGTTTCTACCAAACCACCACCCACAACGGCGAGCGCGCCAGCACCGCCCGCACCTACCTGAAGGCGGTGCGCGACGAACGGCGGCTGGTGGTGAAACTGAACGCCCTGGCGCACCGGCTGACCTTCGAGGGCAACGTCGCCACCGGCGTGGTCTACAGCCAGAACGGCGGCGCCGAAGTGACCGCGCGCGCCACCAAAGAGGTGATCGTCAGCGCCGGCGCGGTCGGTTCGCCGAAGCTGCTGATGCTGTCCGGCATCGGCCCGCGCGACCACCTGCAGCAGCTGGGCATCGAGGTGCGGGCGGATCTGCCGGTGGGCAAAAACTTCCACGACCATCTGCACATGTCGATCAACGTCAGCACCCGCGAGCCGATCAGCCTGTTCGGCGCCGATCGCGGCCTGCAGGCGCTGAGCCACGGCGCGCAGTGGCTGGCGTTTCGCAGCGGGGTGCTCTCATCCAACGTGCTGGAAGGCGCCGCCTTCACCGACAGCCAGGGCGACGGCCGGCCGGACGTGCAGATCCACTTCCTGCCGCTGCTGGACAGCTGGGACGACGTGCCCGGCGAGCCGCTGCCGAACATTCACGGCTTCACGCTCAAGGTCGGCTACCTGCAGCCGAAGGCGCGCGGCGAAGTGCAGCTGCGCAGCAGCAACCCGCGCGATCCGGTCAAGCTGCACGCCAACTACCTCGGCCACCCGGACGATCTGGCCGGCAGCGTGCGCGCGGTGAAGTTCGGCCTGGATTTCCTGCAAACCGCGGCGCTGAAGCCGCTGATCAAAGATCTGCTGATGCCGCAGCCGGAGTGGACGCGCGATGAAGCGCAGCTGGAAGAATTCGTGCGCAACTTCTGCAAGACGGTGTATCACCCGGTGGGCAGTTGCCGCATGGGGCCGTCGCCGCAGGACGCGGTGACCGATCCGCAGCTGCGGGTGCACGGTTTTGAACGGCTGCGGGTGATCGACTGCTCGGTGATGCCGCAGCTCACCAGCGGCAACACCAATGCGCCGACCATCATGCTGGCGGAAAAGGCGGTAGATTTGTTGCTGGGCGCGCCGCAGTAAGGGCGCGCCTCAACGTCAGGCGGCGGCGGGCACGCCGCTGTGGAAGCGAAGCTCGCTGTCCGGCGACAGGATCAGCTCAGCTTCGAGGCGGCCGAAATGCGCCACCCGTTCGCTGATGTCGCCGCCGGCGATCTGCTCGGCCAATGTCAGGTAGTCCTGATAATGCCGCGCTTCGGATCGCAGCAGCGAAACGTAAAAGCGGTTCAGCTCGTCGTCCAGGTGCGGCGCCAGTTTGGCGAAGCGTTCGCAGGATCGCGCTTCGATGTAGGCGCCGCAGATCAGTTTGTCGATCAGCGTCGCCGGATCGTGAGTGCGGATCTCGCGGATCATCCCCTTAGCGTAGCGGCTGGCGGTGATCTTGCGATATGGGATCCCGCGCGCCTGCATGATCTCCAGCACCTGCGAGAAGTGATGCAGCTCTTCCTTGATCAACAGCACCATGCGATCCGCCAAATCCTGGCCGTAGGCCGAGCCATTTTTCGGCAGGATCTTGCGGGTGAACTGGCCCTGGCGGAACAGCGTGTCCGGCGCGCCCTGCGCCTCGTGCAGAAACGCCTCGTAGGGCCGCAGCAGCGCCAACAGCGCGTCGCCGCTCTCTTTGTCCGCCACGTAGCGGCGGATCAGCCACATGCCGGTCTGCGCGGCCTTCAGCTCGCACACCAGGTGGTCGGTCAGCAACAGCTGCAGGTTTTCCGGACGGCGCGCGGCGTCGATCCAGGCGTCGGGAGTTTCACAGTGCAGGAAGCTTAAAATCGGGGCTAACAGGGATTGGTATGTCATCGGCTTCATTGCCCTATGTATTTCAAGTTGCAGCTAGGCGGCCAGCTCACTCATCCCCAGGAGCTTACTCAGGTAAGTGACTGGGGTGAGAGAGTGCAGCCAACAACGCTGCAGCTTGAAAGACGACGGGGATATCAGGGGCCGGCGAGAGCCGACCCATGTGAATAAGCGGGGTTAATTAGTGGCGTTTGCCGTCGTCGTCTTCGTCGATGTAGTCGCCGTCTTCGTCATCCTCACCGTCTTCACCGTTCGGATCTTCGAAGTAGGTGCCCCAGCCGTCGTAGTTGACGCCGCAGCGTTCCGCCAGCGCCACCAGCTGCTCGACCTGGGCGTCGATCAGCTCGGCGTTCAGGCCGACTTCGCTGATCACGTCGCAGCACATCACCAGCGAACCGTCTTCCACTTCCAGCTCTTCGGCGTCGGTCACTTCGTAGCCCAGCTTGAAGGCTTCAACGGCAGCCTGCTCCAGAACCTCAAATTTCTCGGCGGACAGATGGTGCTCGATGGTGTAGAGCGCGTCCGGATCGCTGCCGTCTTCCAGCAGTTCTTCGATGATCAGGCGGGTCTCTTCACGTTGTTCTTCCAGCAATTCGCGGTTTGCCATGCCTATATCCTCAAGTCAAATGGCCTTCATTCCTTCTATTTTCACACACCGCCGACATTGCTTCCACGATAAACGTGAAAGATTTCCTCGCCGGGGTTGAAATTGAATATTCATACATATAAAGTGAATTTTAATTCAATTAAACAATCAGGGAATCGGACTATGAGCACCGGCAATGCGTTCTACCAACGTCACTTTCTGAGGTTAATGGATTTCACCCCCGCCGAACTGCAGGCGCTGCTGAAGCTGGCGGCCGATCTGAAACAGGCCAAAAAGCAGGGGCGGGAACCGCGCCGGCTGCAGGGCAAAAACATTGCGCTCATCTTCGAAAAAGACTCGACCCGCACGCGATGCTCTTTCGAAGTTGCCGCATTCGATCAGGGCGCGCAGGTGACCTATCTCGGCCCAAGCGGCAGCCAGATCGGCCATAAAGAGTCGATGAAAGACACCGCCCGGGTGCTGGGCCGCCTGTACGACGGCATTCAGTATCGCGGCTACGGCCAGGCGCTGGTGGAAACCCTGGCGGAACATGCCGGCGTGCCGGTGTGGAACGGCCTGACCGACGAGTTCCACCCTACCCAATTGCTGGCGGATCTGCTCACCGTGCAGGAACACCTGCCGGGCAAGGCGCTGAGTGAAGTGAAGCTGGCGTACGTCGGCGACGCGCGCAACAACATGGGCAACACGCTGCTGGAAGCCGCCGCGCTGGCGGGCATGGATCTGCGGCTGGTGGCGCCGAAGGCCTGCTGGCCGCAGCCGGAGCTGGTGGCCGAATGCCAGGCGCTGGCGCAGCAAACCGGCGCGAAACTCACCCTGACCGAAGACATCGCCGAAGGGGTACAAGACGCCGACTTCCTCTACACCGACGTGTGGGTGTCGATGGGCGAACCGAAAGAGACCTGGCAAGAGCGTATCGCGCTGCTGCGGCCGTATCAGGTCAACATGGCGATGCTGAAACTGACCGGCAACCCGAACGTGAAGTTCCTGCACTGCCTGCCGGCGTTCCACGACGACCAAACCACGCTCGGCAAGCAGATGGCGCAACAGTACGATCTGCACGGCGGCATGGAAGTGACCGACGAGGTGTTCGAGTCGGCGCACAGCGTGGTGTTCGATCAGGCGGAAAACCGGCTGCATACCATCAAGGCGGTGCTGGTCGCCACGCTGAGCGAAACCCTCTGACAGTCCTCCTCCTCCGCCCTGGCGCCCCCGGCCAGGGCGGCTAATATATTCCAGGAATATCAAATAGCGCATTGACCTTTGCCCGCCGCCGGCAAAGGTTCTACCGTGACAGGCCGACGGCGCCCGCGCCGTAAAAACCAACGATAACAAACCGTTCTCAGCGCCGCCCTGCGGCGCCTTCAGGGGATACACACCGATGAAAGCCAAACTCTTGCCGCTGTTCCTGCTCGCCGCCCTGCCCGCCGCCGCGTTGGCCGCCACGCCGCCGAATACGCTGGTGGTGGTGCAATCGCTGGATGACATCGTCAGCCTCGATCCGGCGGAAGCCAACGAACTCTCCAGCATCCAGACGGTGCCCAGCCTGTATCAGCGGCTGGTACAGGCGGATCGCGACGATCCGGCCAAGGTGGCGCCGGTGCTGGCGGAAAGCTGGCGGGGCGATGCGGCGGCCAAAACGCTGACGGTGAAGCTGCGGCCGCAGGCGGCGTTCGCCTCCGGCAACCCGCTGACCGCCGACGACGTGATCTTCTCTTACAGCCGCGCGGTGAAAATGAACAAGTCGCCGGCGTTCATCCTCAACGTGCTCGGCTGGCAGCCGGACAACATCGACGCGCAGCTCAAGAAGATCGACGAACATACCGTGCAGCTGCGCTGGACGGCGGACGTCAGCCCAGCGGTGGCGCTGAATATCCTCTCGACGCCGATCGCCTCGATCGTCGACAGCAAAGCGGCGCTGGCCAACGTCAAAGACGGCGACTTCGGAAACGCCTGGCTGAAGATGCACTCCGCCGGCAGCGGTCCGTTCAAGATGCGCGTCTATCAGCCGCACCAGGCGATCGTGCTGGACGCCAATCCCACCACGCCGGGCGACAGGCCGCAGCTGAAAAACATCATCATTAAAAACGTGCCGGATCCGGCCACCCGCCGCCTGCTGCTCCAGCAGGGCGACGCCGATATCGCCCGCGAACTGGGCGCCGACCAGACCGACACGCTGAAGAACCAGCCGGGCGTCAAGGTGCTGGAGATCCCGTCCGCCGAGCAAAACTATCTGGTGTTCAACACCGGCAACGGCGCCAATCCGCTGCTGAACAACCCGGCCTTCTGGGAAGCGGCGCGCTACCTGGTGGATTATCAGGGCATCACGAAGGATCTGCTGAAGGGCCAATACTTCGTGCACCAGAGCTTCCTGCCGGTCGGGCTGCCGGGCGCGTTGGAGACCAACCCGTTCAGCTACGATCCGGCCAAGGCGAAAGCCATTCTGGCCAAGGCGGGCATCACCCACGCCGCCTTTACGCTGGACGTGGAGAACAAACCGCCGTTCATCACCATCGCGCAGGCGCTGCAGGGCAGCTTCGCCGCCGCCGGCGTGAAAATCGAGCTGCTGCCGGCCGCGGGCAGCCAGGTTTACTCGCGCGTGCGCGCCAGGCAGCATCAGGCGGCGATCCGGCTGTGGATCCCGGATTACTTCGACGCCCACTCCAACGCCAGCGCCTTCGCCTACAACGACGGCAAGAGCAGCACGGTGGCCGGGCTGAACGGCTGGCAGATCCCGCAGTTGAATAAGCAGACGCTGGCGGCGCTGGCCGAAGCCGATCCGGCCAAGCGCCGCGCGCTGTACACCGCCATGCAGCAGGAGCTGCAGCGCAGTTCGCCGTACGTGTTTATCGATCAGGCTAAAACCGAAGTGGTGCTGCGCGACAACGTCAAAGGCTATCAACAAGGGTTGAACGCCGACATGGTCTACTACGATCGCGTCAGCAAATAGCCGGCGAGCGGCCATCGCCGGCCAATCGATTGCGGGGCGGAAAAAAACGGCGTTTTAACGCTTGCAGTGGCGAAAAGCGCGAGTATAATGCGCCACAATTTGCCAGGAGAAAGCATGAAAAACGACGTTTGTTTTGTTAGCCGCAATCGACAAAACCGACTGCCTATCGGCGGCCAGCTGCCGTTGTTTCTCCTGTTGCTAAACCGATCTTTTCAAGCCCCTCATTGAGGGGCTTTTTTTTGCCTTAAAAAGTCCCGCGCCACGGGCACGCGTCGAGGAGGAGTGAAAAATGGCCAACCCGCTGTATCACAAACACATCATCTCTATTAACGATCTCAGCCGCGAGGATCTGGAGCTGGTGCTGCGCACCGCCGCCGGTCTGAAAGCCAACCCGCAGCCGGAGCTGTTGAAACACAAGGTGATCGCCAGCTGCTTCTTCGAAGCCTCGACCCGTACCCGCCTGTCGTTCGAAACCTCGATGCACCGCCTCGGCGCCTCGGTGGTCGGTTTCGCCGACGGCAGCAACACCTCGCTCGGCAAGAAAGGCGAAACCCTGGCCGACACCATCTCGGTGATCAGTACCTACGTGGACGCCATCGTGATGCGCCATCCGCAGGAAGGCGCGGCGCGCATGGCCTCGGAGTTCTCCGGCAACGTGCCGGTGCTCAACGCCGGCGACGGCGCCAACCAGCACCCGACCCAGACCCTGCTGGATCTGTTCACCATCCAGGAAACCCAGGGGCGCCTGAGCAACCTCAGCATCGCCATGGTCGGCGACCTGAAGTACGGCCGCACCGTGCACTCGCTCACCCAGGCGCTGGCCAAGTTCGAAGGCAACCGCTTCTACTTCATCGCCCCGGACGCGCTGGCGATGCCGGCCTACATCCTGAAAATGCTGGAAGAGAAAGGCATCGAGTACAGCCTGCACGGCAGCATTGAAGAAGTGGTGCCGGAGCTGGATATTCTCTACATGACCCGGGTGCAGAAAGAGCGCCTCGATCCGTCCGAGTACGCCAACGTGAAGGCGCAGTTCGTGCTGCGCGCCGCGGATCTGGCCGGCGCGCGCGCCAACCTCAAGGTGCTGCACCCGCTGCCGCGCATCGACGAGATCGCCACCGACGTGGATAAAACGCCGCACGCTTACTACTTCCAGCAGGCGGGCAACGGCATCTTCGCCCGCCAGGCGCTGCTGGCGCTGGTGCTCAACGCAGATTTGGCTCTTTAAGGGGGAACCGCCATGACTCATGACAACAAACTGCAGGTCGAAGCGATCAAATGCGGCACGGTGATCGACCACATTCCGGCGCAGATCGGTTTCAAACTGCTGACGCTGTTCAAGCTGACCGCCACCGACCAGCGCATCACCATCGGCCTGAACCTGCCCTCCAACGAACTGGGCCGCAAGGATCTGATCAAGATCGAGAACACCTTCCTGACCGAGCAGCAGGCCAACCAACTGGCGATGTACGCGCCGAAGGCCACGGTAAACCGCATCGACAACTATGAAGTGGTGCGCAAGCTGACCCTCAGCCTGCCGGACCACATCGACGGCGTGCTGACCTGCCCGAACGGCAACTGCATCAGCCGCAGCGAGCCGGTGGCGTCGAGCTTCAGCGTCAAATCGCGCGGCGGCGAAGTGCACCTGAAATGCCGCTACTGCGAAAAAGAGTTCGAGCATCAGGTGGTGTTGCAGGCGGACTAAGCCCGGCATGGGCGCCGGGAGATGGCGCTGTCATTCTCCCGGTGACGCCCTATAATGGGATTTCTGGATAGAACAATCCTCGTTTATCAGGAGAAAACATGTCACGTAACATCAGCACTGAACTCGCCCCGGCAGCCATTGGTCCTTACGTGCAGGGCGTTGATCTGGGCAGCATGATCATCACTTCCGGCCAGATCCCGGTCGATCCGAAAACCGGCGCCGTCGCCGACGACGTCGCCGCACAGGCGCGCCAGTCGCTGGAAAACGTCAAGGCGATCGTCGAAGCCGCCGGCCTGATCGTTGCCGACATCGTGAAAACCACCGTATTCGTGAAAGACCTGAACGACTTCGCCACCGTCAACGCCGCGTACGAAGCCTTCTTCACCGAGCACAGCGCGCCGTTCCCGGCCCGCTCCTGCGTAGAAGTGGCGCGTCTGCCGAAAGACGTGAAGATCGAAATCGAAGCCATCGCCGTGCGTCGTTAATCGACACACACGCGAATCACGGTCAGCTTCGGCTGGCCGTTTTTATTGGTAAGAATTTTATTAATCCAATTAATTTATAGCGATAGCGCAATATTGCTCACATTTACAATTCCACAATAAAAATACGCCTATAATTGTTTTTCACCCGGCCGGGTCATTGCTGTTTCATTTCGTTCACTTCGTGAATAATGACAGGAGATAACCATGGCACCTAGCGTATTGGATTATTTTATCCAACAAGTTTCCCGTTATCCGGAAAAACTTGCCGTCGTCGGCGATAATAAGCGCCTGACCTACCGTCAATTGGATGAAGCCAGCAGCGCACTGTGCGCGCTGTTACTACGGCGGGGCGTGGCGCCCGGCAGCTATGTGCCGCTCGTTACGCTGCGCACGCCGGAAATGCTGATCGGTTTGTTGGCGATCGTCAAAGCCGGCGCAGGCTATATTCCCATCGACGCCCGTTACCCGGAAAAAAGAATACAGGATATCGTTACGCAAAGCGGTTCCCCTTTAATACTCGCCAGCAATGCGACGATAGCGCTTTCGGAAAATAACTTCAGCGAGGATATTATTTATATTGATAATATATCAATTTCTCCGCAGGAGAATATAACGTTAATTTCTCCGTCTCCCGATGCCATCGTTTATCTCATTTTCACTTCAGGCACCACCGGCAAACCGAAAGGTGTGCTGATAGAACATCAGTCGCTGCTGCATTTAATTCTCTGGCATAACAAGCAATTCGTCATGGATGCCGAAAGTCGTTCTACGCTGATCGCCGGCTTGAGTTTCGACGTCGCGCAATGGGAGATCTGGTCGCCTCTGACCAGCGGCGGCACATTGTATCTGCCCCCGGAAGACGCTCGCCTGCAGCCGGAAGTCCTGCTGGCCTACTTTGCCGAACAGGGCATTACCCACGCCAGCCTGCCCGCCGTACTGGTCGCCGAAGTGGTCGGCGCGCCGCAACCGGCCAATCTGGCGCTGCGGTATCTGTTCAGCTCAGGGGAGAAACTTCATCCGGTCGATCTTCGCGGCATCGATTATGCATTGATCGATTACTACGGCCCGACGGAAGCCACCATATTCGCCACCTGCAACCGGGTGGCTTGCGCCACGCAAAACCCGCCCGCCAGCATTGGGCGGCCCATCGGCGATACCGAAATCTTCATCCTCGATGACCGACTGCAGCCCGTGATCGGCGATCGCCCCGGCGAGCTGTATATCAGCGGCCGCTGTCTGGCCCGCGGCTACCTGAACAATCCGGCGTTGACCGCCGAGCGCTTCATCACCCCGCCTCACTTCGCCGGATTGCGCCTATACCGCAGCGGCGATCGGGCTCGTTGGCTGGCGGATGGCCGCATTCAATATCTGGGCCGTATCGACGATCAGGTCAAAATCCGCGGCAATCGCATTGAACTGGGCGAAATCGAAAACGCCATGCTGCAGGTTGCGGGCATCCGTAAAGCGGTGGCCGTCGTGGCGATGGCAGATGATCCGCTGAGCAAGAAAATCGTGGCGTTTCTGATCGCGGAGTGTGACGGCGAAAACGTGATCGCACGCGTCCGACAGAAACTGAAAGAAACGCTGCCCACCGCATTTCTGCCCGCCGATTATCGTTTACTGCAACACATGCCGCTGAACAACAACGGCAAAATCGACAAAGCGGCTCTGTTGGCGCATTACCAACCGGTCAGCGCCGGCGTTGCGCAGCCGCTGACCGCCGATCAGCGCATCGTCGCCGATCTCTGGCGTTCGTTGCTGAAAGTGGAACAGCCCGCAACCGACGATAATTTTTTCTCGCTGGGCGGCCATTCGCTGTTGGCGGCCAAACTGATGGCAGCGCTGGCCGAGGCATTTGCCGTCGAGACGTCGGTGCACGACATCTATGAATATCCCACTCTGGGCGCCCTGGCGCAGGCACTGGCACAACGCAGAGACCGGCAACCGACACAGCGGCAAGGCGAAGCGCGTGCCTTGCAGGATGATGTGTATTTGCCGTCGGATCTCGTCATCGATCCGACGTTCGCTCCGCGGCAAATCAGCGCGCCGCGCGCCATTTTGCTGACCGGCGCCACCGGCTTCGTCGGCGCGCATCTGTTGGCCGATCTGCTGCGCACCACCGACGCCGAGCTGTACTGTCTGGTGCGCGACGGCGCCAAACTGCCGCCGAGACAGCGGCTGGAGGCGGTGCTGCAGCGCTACCGGATCGCGCTGAACGCCAGCCAGCATGCGCGCATTCATATCGTGCCTGGCAACGTAGCGAAACACGACTTTTCGCTGACGCCGGCGGCCTACAGGGCGTTAAGCCGAGATATCGATCTGATTTACCATTCGGCCAGCGCGGTGAATTTTATCCAGCCTTACGCCTACATGAAGCGCGACAACGTGCAGGGCCTGCGGGAAATCATTCGCTTCGCGGCGCATAGCCGCACCAAGCCGCTGATGCTGCTGTCGACCATCTCCGTATACAGCTGGGGGCATCTGCACACCGGCAAGCGGGTGATGCGGGAAAGCGACGATATCGACCAAAACCTGCCGGCGGTCAGCCGCGATATTGGCTACGTGCGCAGCAAATGGGTGATGGAGAAAATCGCCGATTTGGCGGCGGCGCAAGGCCTGCCGCTGATGACCTTCCGCCTGGGCTACGCCACCTGCCACAGCCGTACCGGCGTCAACGCCGATTATCAATGGTGGGGACGGCTGGTGAAAACCTGCATCAGCAGCGGCACGGTGCCGGATTTACGGGATATGCGCGAAGGGTTGACCACGGTGGATTACATGACCCGGGCCATCGCCCACGTCTCTCGCAATCCGCAGGCGCTGGGGCAGAAATTCAACCTGATCCATCAAGGTGACAATAATCTGACGCTACGTGAGTTTTTCAGCCTGCTGGAGCGCGAGTTCGGTTATCGTTTTCGTCCCGTGCCCTTCGCACAGTGGCGGGCACAATGGGAAAACGACAGCGACGCGCCGCTGTACCCGCTGCTCAGCCTGTTCAAGGATCCTATGGTTGACGAGCTATCGACGGTGGAGCTCTATCAAGACACCTATCGGTGGGACTGCAGCAACCTGCAACGCTTCCTGCAGGGCAGCGGTATCGATGAGCCGCGCTTCACCCGCCAGCTGCTGCTGAATTACCTGCAGCACGCCATCGGGTATGCGCCGCTGTCGCTACAGGCGTAACAAAACCGGGGCTCAACTGGCCGAGCCCCGTCACCCTCACTCCGTTTTAAGCCCCCGCAGCAGCGCCTCCAGCGGGTACACCGCGGCAATCACCACTTCGTCGCGCGTCTGCGCCGCCGCATCCAGCCGGCGCTGCGCTTGTTCGGCCTCGGCTCGGCTCAGCGGTTTGCCCTGCTGATGGCGTTCCAGCAGCGTTAACCCTAATGCGGCCAGGGCATCCACGTCCTGCGCCACCGGCGCCAGATCGCGCAGCGTGCGGTTGCCCGCGATCGCCGTCCGCAGCGCCGCGCCGTTCGCCTGCCAGCGCTGCAGCCGTTCGCGCAGCGCCTGCGCCGCCGCCTTATCGCGCTTATCCTTCAGCAAGGCCGCGACCTGGGCATGCATGGCGCGCACCGCCTCGCTCTCCGGCGGCAGCGCATCGGCGAAGCGGTTCAGCGGTTCGAACTGGTGATAGTTGCCGGCCTGGAACTTCAGATGCTGGCGGGTGTAATAGTGCGCCGGTTCCACCGCCTCGGCCAGGATCTGCAGCGGCACGATCTGCACGCTGTTGCTCAGCCGGGTGAATTCGCGCGCCGTTTCCGCGTGCTGCTGCAGGCCGACCGACACCACCGACCAGGCGTCGATCGCCGCCAGCCGCCGGTACATGTTGTTCTCATCGGTGACGTCCTGCGCCGACCACAGCCGCTCCGCCACCGCAAAGGCGCGCGGCCACAGCTTAAGATCGATCAGCGGCGCGCGCACGTTTTCCGCCCACAGCGCCGCTTCCCCGCCGAGAATGTTGGCCTGCCCCTTCTCATCCGGTACCACCGGCATCTTGCCCGCCGGCGCCGCCGCCAGTTTGTCGCCCTGGGTGGGGTAACGCACGTTGCCGACCAACGTATAGCCGCTGAGCTTGTCCTGTTGCAGCGTAAACACCGGCCGTGTGTCGCCCATCCAGGTATCGACGCGGAACGTCACCTGCTGCGGCGTGCGCCAGACGATGTCGTGCACCGCGCGGCGCGACTTGCCGTTGAAATCGATAAAGCCGCGCCAGCCCTGCTTGCCCTCGATCAGCGTGAAGCTGCCCTCCACCGCGCTGCCCTTCAGGCGCGGCATGCTGAAACGCCAGCTTTGCGCCTGCTCGCCGGGCTGCACCGCCGTCTCGACCCCCAGCGGCTGCGGCAGAATTTCATTGCGGTAGTGATAGGCGGTGCTTTGTGGCTGATCGAGATAGAAACCGGTGGAGAGAATGCCCTGATAGCCGTCCTGCGCGCTGGCGCCCAGCGAGTCTTGCCCCTGCCAGGATTGAATAACGATCGAACGCGGCAGCAACGGGTGGTAGATCTCATCCCAGCCGACCATCTGCCGCTGGTGCTTTTCGAGGATCTTTTCCAGCTTCTGGTTGAAGTAGGCCTGCAGCGCATGGGTATCCGCCAGCCCGTTCTGCTGCATAAACGCCTGAATCGACGGCGACGCCCGCCACTGGCTGGCGTCCACTTCGTCGCCGCCGATGTGCAGATAAGGATCGGGGAAGATCGCCGCCAGCTCGCCGACGATCGTATCGACAAACTGATACACCTCGTCGCGGGTCGGATCGAGCGTCGGCTTATGCACGCCCCACTCGCGCTCCATCCGATACGGCCCCGGCGCGCTCATCAGGTTGGGATAGGCCACCGCGATGCTGGAGGCGTGCCCCGGCATGTCGATCTCCGGCACCACGCGAATGCCGCGCGCCGTGGCGTAAGCCACCACCTGCCGCATTTGCTCACGGGTGTAAAACAGGCCGTCGCTGGCCTGCTGCTGCAATTTGGGGTAATGCTCGGAGGCGAAGCGCCAGCCCTGATCGTCGGTCAGGTGCCAGTGGAATACGTTGAGCTTGGCCGCCGCCATGCCGTCGAGCTGGCGCAAAATGTCCGGCAGCGGCAGGAAATGGCGCGCCGAATCCAGCAGCACGCCGCGCCACGGAAAACGCGGCACGTCGCGAATATCCACCAGCGGCAGGAAGGTGTTTTGCCCGTCGGTCTGCAGCAGTTGCAGCAGGGTCTCCATGCCGCGCAGCGCGCCGAAGCGGGTGTTGGCGGTCAGCGTGGCGCCCTGCGGCGTGACCACCAGCCGGTAACTCTCATCGCTGCCCGGCAGCGGCTGCGCCGCCACCCGATCCTTGATCACCACCTTGATCGCCGCGCCGTTTGCTTCCTCCCTCGGCGCCAGCGTCCAGCCGGTCTGCAACTCGATGCGCTGGCGCCAGCGCGGCAGCGCGTCACCCAGTTCGTCACCCTGGAGGCTTAACGACAGCCGGTGATCCAAAATCAGTTTGCCCGCCGGTTGCGTCACTTCCACCTGCTGCGGCCAGGGCATCAGCGGCAGATCGCCAGCCGGCTGCGCCAGCGCGCCGCAAGAAAACCATAACGATGAAGCCAGTAGCGTATAACGGAAAGGTCTGTGCATCGGAAATTCCTCAGAGGAAAAAAACAAAATATCCCCAATGAATTTCAAACCACCGCTAGGCGGCAAGCGCCCGCATCCCCAGGTGCTTAGGTCTGCTAAGTCACTGGGGGGCGGGCGTACAGCCAACAACGCGGTGGCTTGAAAGGCGCAGGGGAAAACAGCCAACGCTGTAGATAAAGACTCAGCACAGAACAGATGTCCAACCGTTGCGGTGAAAAAGCGGACGGGATCACAGTTGCCCCCTCCCGGCCGGAGGGGGCGAACGAGTTATTGCCAGCCGTAGCGGCGCACGAACCAGCCTTTCACGCACTGGGTCAGCACCATGTAACCGGCGAGGATCAGCACCAGCCACGGGAAGTAGCCGAGCGGCAGCGCCTGCAACTGCAGGAAGCCGGCCAGCGGTGAGAACACCAGGCCGATGCCGGTGGCGATCACCGCCAGCGTCATGATGCACAGCGGCCAGGACGGGCGGCTCTGGATAAACGGAATTTTGCGCGTGCGGATCATGTGCACGATCAGCGTCTGCGACAGCAGCCCTTCCACGAACCAGCCGGACTGGAACAGCGTCTGCATTTCCGGCGTGTTGGCCTTGAATACCCACCACATCAGGCTGAAGGTCAGCACGTCGAAAATTGAACTGATCGGCCCAAAGAACACCATAAACCGCCCCAGATCGGCGGAGTTCCAGCGCTGCGGCTGAGTGATTTGATCGTCGTCGACGTTATCGAACGGGATGGCGATCTGCGAGATGTCGTACATCAGGTTCTGAATCAGCAGGTGCAGCGGCAGCATCGGCAGAAACGGCAGGAAGGCGCTGGCGATCAGCACGCTGAACACGTTGCCGAAGTTGGAGCTGGCGGTCATCTTGATGTATTTCAGCATGTTGGCGAAGGTGCGGCGCCCTTCGATCACCCCCTGCTCCAGCACCATCAGGCTTTTTTCCAGCAGGATGATGTCCGCCGCTTCCTTGGCGATGTCCACCGCCGAATCGACGGAGATGCCGATATCGGCCGCGCGCAGCGCCGGCGCGTCATTGATGCCGTCGCCCATAAAGCCCACCACGTGCCCCTGGCGGCGCAGCAGTTTGACGATGCGCTCTTTGTGCAGCGGCGTCAGCTTGGCGAACACCGTGGTGCGCGCCGCCGCCTGCGCCAGCTGCTCGTCGCCCATCTGCTCGATCTCGCTGCCGCGCAGCAGGTGATCGGCCTCGAGCCCGACGTCACGGCACACTTTGGCGGCCACCAGCTCGTTGTCGCCGGTGAGGATCTTCACCGTGACGCCGTTCTGTTTCAGCGCCGCCAGCGCCGGTGCGGTGCTTTCCTTCGGCGGATCGAGGAAGGCGACGTAGCCTTCGAGGATCAGATCCGACTCGTCCGCCACGCCGTATTCATGGGTTTGCGCCGGCAGGATCTTGTTGGCCACTGCTACCACCCGCAGCCCCTGTTGATTGAGATCGTCGGTGATGCGGCGAATGCGCGCCAGCAGCGCCTCGCTCAGCGGGATCACCTCGTCTTCGTGGCGCACGTGGCTGCAAATCGCCAGCATCTCTTCCAGCGCGCCCTTGCACACCAGCTCGTGATACTCGTTGTCTTTGGCCACCACCACCGACATGCGGCGGCGCACGAAGTCGAACGGGATCTCATCCACCTTGCGGTAGTTTTGCAGCGCCTCCGGCTGCCGGTTCTGCTCCGCGCAGCTCAGCACCGCCACGTCGAGCAGGTTTTTCAGCCCGGTCTGGTAGAAGCTGTTCAGCCAGGCGTAGCGCAGCACCCGCTCGCTGCCGGCGCCGAACGCATCGGTATGGCGCTCCAGCACGATCTTGTCCTGGGTCAGGGTGCCGGTCTTGTCGGTGCACAGAATGTCCATCGCGCCGAAGTTCTGGATGGCGTCCAGCCGTTTGACGATCACCTTCTGGCGCGACAGTTTCACCGCCCCTTTGGCCAGCGTCGAGGTGACGATCATCGGCAGCATCTCCGGCGTCAGCCCGACCGCCACCGACAGCGCGAACAGCGCCGCCTCCCACCAGTCGCCCTTGGTGTAGCCGTTGATCAGCAACACGATCGGCGTCATCACCAGCATAAAGCGGATCAGCAGCCAACTGACCTTGCTGATGCCGCTCTGGAAGGCGTTCGGCTGCTCATCCTGGCTGGTGACGCGCTGCGCCAACTGGCCGAAGTAGGTGCCGCCGCCGGTGCCGATCACCATCGCCAGCGCGGTGCCGCTGACCACGTTGGTGCCCATGAAGCACAGGTTCCGGCAGTCGAGCGGATCGGCCGCCAGCGCCTGCGGCGCCGCGGATTTCTCCACCGGCAGCGATTCGCCGGTCAGCGCCGCCTGGCTGATGAACAGATCCTTGGCCGACAGCAGCCGCAGATCCGCCGGGATCATGTCGCCGGCCGCCAGCTTGATGATGTCACCCGGCACCAGCTGCGCGATCGGCAGCTCCACGTGTTCGCTCTTGCCGGTGAGTGCGTCGCTGCGGATCACCGTGGCGGTGTTGCTCACCATCGCCTTCAGCGCATCGGCCGCCCGGTTGGAGCGCGCCTCCTGGATGAAGTTCAGCAACGTGGAGATCAGCACCATCAGCGCGATCACCAAGGCGCCAGTGAGATCCTCGGTAGCGTAAGAGATCATGCCGAGCGCGGTCAGCAGCAGGTTGAACGGGTTGCGGTAGCAGTGCCACAGGTGCTGCCACCAGGCCTCTTTCTGCTGATCGTCGATGACGTTCTCGCCACAGCGCCGGCGAACCTGTTCTGCCTCATGGGCGGTGATGCCTTCCGGGTGGCTGTGGAAACGCTCAAACAGCTGCATCGTCTCTGCGGCGGCGCATGCCAGCCGCTGCTGCGCCAGGCCGGCCGGCATATCGCGCGCAGCGCCGCTGACGCCGTCCAGCAGGCTGTCGCGGCGCACCAAACGGCGCGGGAGGCCGCGGGCGAACAGGCCCAGCAGCTGACGGGGGAGTTTTTTCAATTTCATGGTTCGCACCTCGTCGCCCGGTGCCTCACGGCAGCGGGTAAACGGGGATCGTCATCGGCCGGGCGGATGGCGGGTGCGCCAAAAAGCCTCTGCCAACGCAGATCCTTATTATTTTTTTCAGCAGCAGGAGCGAACGACGAAGCGCGCGCTACCGGTTACCGTGATGTACTTCACCGGTAAAACAGCAGCGCCAGGCGGAGAGGTTTTACCGGAGAACCGAGTGAGTGTCTAAAGCAGTCGGGTCGGGGTCCATATGGGGTATAACCTCCGGTAAAGGGAAAAACAGAGCGGCAGGAGCGGCCGTTCAGCGCAGTGCAACAATCCCGTTTTGCATCAAGATCCCCGTAGGAAAATGAGCTATGCTGACGGGCATTGTTTTACAGGCCGTTATGTTACGCCTGTCCACTTCAACGAAAAGTAAACCATGCAAAACCGGCTGACCATCAAGGACATCGCACGCCTGAGCGGCGTAGGCAAATCCACCGTCTCACGCGTGTTGAACAATGAAGGCAGCGTGAGCCCGCAAACCCGTGAACGGGTGGAAGCGGTGATCCGTCAGCAAGGGTTTACCCCCTCCAAGTCGGCGCGCGCCATGCGCGGCCAGAGCGACAAAGTGGTGGGCATCATCGTTTCTCGTCTCGATTCGCCGTCGGAGAACCAGGCGGTGCGCACCATGCTGCCGCTGCTGTACCAGCAGGGCTTCGATCCGATCGTGATGGAGAGCCAGTTCGAAACCCGCCTGGTGCAGGAGCATCTGCACGTACTGCATCAGCGCAACGTCGACGGCGTGATCCTGTTCGGCTTCACCGGCCTGACCGCGGCGATGCTCAAGCCGTGGCAGGAAAAAATGGTGGTGATGGTGCGCGAATACGACGGCTTCTCGTCCGTCTGCTATGACGACGCCGGCGCGGTGAACCTGTTGATGGATCGCCTGTATCAACAAGGGCATCGGCATATTGGCTATCTGGGGGTGCAGCTCAGCGACGCCACCACCGGCCAGCGCCGCTATCAGGCCTATCTCGACGCCTGTGAACGCCTCACGCTCACGCCGCGCGCCACGCTGGGCGAGCTGAGCTACCAGAGCGGTTTCCAGCACGCCGCCGAAGTGATCGATGCGCATACCAGCGCGCTGATCTGCGCCTCCGACAGCATCGCCCTGGGGGCGATCAAGTACCTGCAGCAGCAGCCGGCGCGCGCCATTCAAGTGTGCGCCATCGGCAACACCCCGCTGCTCAGCTTCCTGTTCCCCGACACCCTGTCGGTGGAGTTCGGCTACGGCAGCGCCGGCCTGCTGGCGGCGCAGCAGCTGCTGGCGCAGCTCAGCGGCGAACAGGGGATCCGCCGCTTGGTGGTGCCCAGCAAACTTTCCTGACGACCTGCTTAGAAGTTGACCATTTTTTGTCATTTTGTGATCCTCGCCCCAAACCGGGAACGTTCCCATTTCATTCAAAAAGCCGAGTGGCTAAGCTTTGATCATTACTCAGTCAACACCTCTGCAGGTATCCCATAATGAGCAAAGTAAAACAGCAGGATATTGATCGCCTGATTGTTTTGGTCGGCGGCCGCGAGAACATCGCCACCGTCAGCCATTGCATTACCCGGCTGCGTTTCGTCCTCAACGATCCCAACAAGGCGAAACCGAAAGAGATCGAAGCGCTGCCGATGGTCAAAGGGTGCTTCACCAACGCCGGGCAGTTCCAGGTGGTGATCGGCACCGACGTCGGCGACTACTATCAGGCGCTGATCGCCAGCACCGGCGTCAACGAGGCCGACAAGGAACAGGCCAAGGTGGCCGCGCGCCAGAACATGACCTGGACCGAGCGCACCATCTCCCACTTCGCCGAAATCTTCTTCCCGCTGCTGCCGGCGCTGATCAGCGGCGGTCTGATCCTCGGCTTCCGCAACGTGATCGGCGACATCCCGATGTCCGGCGGCCAAACGCTGGCGCAGATGCACCCGGCGTGGAAAACCGTTTACGACTTCCTGTGGCTGCTCGGTGAAGCGATCTTCATGTTCCTGCCAGTGGCCATCTGCTGGTCGACGGTGAAAAAGATGGGCGGCACGCCGGTGCTCGGCATCGTGCTGGGCGTCACCCTGGTGTCGCCGCAGCTGATGAACTCCTACCTGCTCGGCCAGCAAACGCCGGAAGTGTGGAACTTCGGCTGGTTCGTGATCCAGAAAGTGGGTTATCAGGCGCAGGTGATCCCGTCGATCCTGGCGGGCATGGCGCTGGGCTGGATCGAAACCCGGCTGAAAAAGATCGTCCCCGACTATCTCTATCTGGTGGTGGTGCCGGTGGTTTCGCTGCTGCTGGCGGTGTTCCTGGCGCACGCGCTGATCGGGCCGTTCGGCCGCATGATCGGCGACGGCGTCGCCTGGGCGGTGAAAGCGGTGATGACCGGCAGCTTTGCACCGGTGGGCGCCGCGCTGTTCGGCTTCCTGTATGCGCCGCTGGTGATCACCGGCGTGCACCAGACCACGCTGGCTATCGACATGCAGATGATCCAGAGCATGGGCGGCACCCCGGTGTGGCCGCTGATTGCGCTGTCCAACATCGCGCAGGCCTCGGCGGTGCTCGGCATCATCATCATCAGCCGCAAGGCCAACGAGCGTGAAATCTCGGTGCCGGCGGCGATCTCCGCCTACCTCGGCGTGACCGAACCGGCGATGTACGGCATCAACCTCAAATACCGCTTCCCGATGCTGTGCGCGATGATCGGCTCCGCGATCGCGGGCCTTATCTGCGGCCTGGACGGCGTGATGGCCAACGGCATCGGCGTCGGCGGCCTGCCGGGCATCCTGTCTATCAAGCCGCAGTTCTGGCTGATTTATTCGCTGGCGATTCTGGTGGCGATCGTCATCCCGCTGGTGCTGACCATCATGGTCTACAAACGCAAGGCCGCCCGCGGCGAGCTGCCGGTTTAATTGACGCAAAATACGCAACATGAATGTAGAGGCTGGAAATACCCTATAGCTTTCGAGCTGCAGCTAGGCGGCAAGGGTGCAACAAATCGGTCGGGAACCGATTTGAACAGCGCCTGCGCTGGCCCAAAGGGCGAGCCTCCGGACGAGGCTCGTAATCCCCAGGAGCTTACTCAAGTAAGTGACTGGGGTGCAGCGCCAGCAGCCAACAACGCTGCAGTTTGAAAGATGAAGGGTACGGGCCCGTTGTCACGATTCAAAGGTATACAGCTATGAGCAACCCAACCCCCTGGTGGCAGAACGGCGTCATCTACCAAATTTATCCGAAGAGTTTTCAGGACAGCACCGGCAACGGCTACGGCGATTTGGCCGGCGTGACCCGGCGGCTGGACTATCTACAGGAGCTGGGCGTCGACGCCATCTGGCTGACGCCGGTCTACGTATCGCCGCAGGTGGACAACGGCTATGACGTGGCGGACTACTGCGCCATCGATCCGGCTTACGGCACGATGGCGGACTTCGAGCAGCTGGTCGCCGCCGCCCACCAGCGCGGCATCCGCATCGTGATGGACATGGTGTTCAACCACACCTCGACCGAGCATCCGTGGTTCAAGGCCGCGCAGGATCGCCACAGCCCGTATCGTCAGTTCTACGTCTGGCGCGACGGCGAAGGCGATACGCCGCCGAACAACTGGCGCTCCAAGTTCGGCGGCAACGCCTGGCAGTGGCACGCCGACAGCGGCCAGTACTACCTGCACCTGTTCGCCGCCGAGCAGGCGGATCTCAACTGGGAACACCCGCCGGTGCGCGAAGAGTTGAAGAAAGTGTGTCAGTTCTGGGCGGATAAAGGCGTCGACGGCCTGCGCCTCGACGTGATCAACCTGGTGTCCAAACAGCAGGACTTCCCGTCCGACAGCCAGGGCGACGGCCGCCGCTTCTACACCGACGGCCCGCGCATTCACGAGTTCCTGCAGGAGATGAGCCGCGAGGTGTTTCAGCCGCGCGGCCTGATGACGGTGGGCGAGATGTCTTCCACCACGCTTGAGCATTGCCAGCAGTACGCGGCGCAGAGCGGCGAAGAGCTGTCGATGACCTTCAACTTCCACCACCTGAAGGTGGACTACGCCGGCGGCGAAAAATGGACGCGGGCGGCGCCGGATTACGTGGAACTGAAGCAGATCTTCCGCCACTGGCAGCAAGGGATGCATAACCGCGCCTGGAACGCGCTGTTCTGGTGTAACCACGATCAGCCGCGCATCGTGTCGCGCTTCGGCGATGAAGGCGCACTGCGGGCGCCGGCCGCCAAAATGCTGGCGATGGTGCTGCACGGCATGCAGGGCACGCCTTATATCTACCAGGGTGAAGAGATCGGCATGACCAACCCCGGCTTCCGCGCCATCGAGCAGTATCGCGACGTGGAAAGCCTGAACATGTACGCCGAACTGCGCGCCCAGGGCCGCAGCGACGCCGAACTGCTGGCAATCCTGGCCGACAAATCGCGCGACAACGGCCGTACGCCGATGCAATGGAGCGCCGCGCCGCACGCCGGCTTCACCACCGGCACGCCGTGGATCGGCTGCGCCGAGAACTACCCGCAGATCAACGCCGAAGCGGCGCTGGCCGACCTCGACTCGGTGTTTTACGCCTACCGCCAGCTGATCACCCTGCGCAAGCAGTATCCGCTGCTGACCCACGGCGACTATCAGGATCTGGCGCCGGAACACCCGGCGCTGTGGTGCTATCAGCGCAGCTGGAACGGCCAGCGCCTGCTGGTGGCGGCCAACCTGAGCCGCGAGCCACAGGCCTGGGCGGCGGAAGGCGTGGAAGCCTCCGCGCAGTGGCGCCCGCTGATGAGCAACTACAGCGACTCAGCGGATCAGCCGCAGGCGCTGACGCTGCGGCCGTTCGAAGCGGTGTGGTGGCTGCTCGAAGACTAACCCCACAGGGCGCGGCGAGCGCTGCGCCCTACCATTTCCCCAGCAGCGCCGCCACCCCGGCGGCCTCTTGCGTCAACTGCTCATCGCTCATGTCGCTCACGCCCTGCACCAGATGCGGCGGCAGGTAATCCATGCCGGTCAGGTTGGCCATGGCGTGGAACGGCAGCAGCAGATCCTGCACCGGATAACGGTTATACCCTTCCGCCGTATAGGCCTGCGCGTTGCCGCCGGTGCTCACCACCAGCTGCAGCGGCTTGCCATGCAGTTGGGTGCCTTCGCTGCCGTAGGCGAAACCGTAGGTTAATACCGCATCCTGCCATTCGCTGAGGATCGCCGGCGAGCTGTACCAATAAAACGGGAACAACATCACTACCGCATCATGGCTCTGCAGCAGTTCCTGCTCGCGCGCCACGTCGATGCGGTAATCCGGGTACGCGCGGATCAGTTCGTGAACGGTCACGTTTGGCAACGGACGCAGCGCCGCGATCAGCGCTTTGTTGATGCGTGACTCGTCGGGGGTGCGGTGGGCGGTTAACACTAAAATGCGTGACATAACGATTCCTCGGTCATAAGAAGATGAGGGCATTTTTCCATTTCCGCCGCTGCGGGTGTAGGCTGTTAGAGGTCACTTCAATTTCAACCGAAAGTATCAACCACGATGTCGCTGCCCTTTGACGTGCATCGCCTGTTGCCGGCCTTCCTCGCCGCCGCGCAGGCGCAAAATTTCTCCGCCGCCGCCCGCCAGCTGGGCGTGACGCCGGCGGCGGTCAGCAAAAACATCCGCGCGCTGGAAGAGAAGCTGGCGCTGCGGCTGTTTCAGCGCAACACCCACAACGTACTGCTGACTGACGAGGGCAAAGCGCTGCTGGCGCAGGTGGCGCCGCTGTGGCAGGCGTTGGCGGCGACGCTGGAAAGCGCCGGCGGCGAACGGCAGGCGCCTGCCGGAGTGGTACGCGTCACGATGATCCCCGGCTTCGGCCGCAGGATGCTGATGCCGTTGATCCCGCAATTTCTGGCGCGCTACCCGCAGATCGATCTCGATCTGTCGCTGGACGCCCGGGTGGTGAATCTGGTGGGCGAAGGTTTCGACGTCGGCATCGGCAGCCGGGTCGATCCCGACAGTCGGCTGGTGGCCCGCCCACTCTACCCGATGCATATGGTGCTGGCGGCGTCGCCCGACTATCTGGCGCGACGCGGTGAACCACAAACGCCGCACGATCTGCTGCGGCACGACTGCCTGCTGCACCGTAACCCGGCCAACGGCCGCCACGTCAAATGGCAGTTGCGCCATAAAGGCGAAACGCTGGCGCTGGATCTGAACGGCCGCCTGGTGGTCAGCCGCCCGGAGATGTTGCTGGATGCGGCGCTGGCCGGGCTGGGCATCGTCAACCTGGCGCACTGGTACGTAGAGAAACACTTCGAACAGGGCACGCTGCGGCCGGTGCTGGCGGAATGCTGGCCGCGCCCGGTGCAGCTGTGGCTCTATTACGCCTCGGCGGATCTGCCGCCGCGGGTGCGCGTTTGGGTCGATTTTCTGCTGGAACATTTTCGCGATCGGCCAACCGGCGATTGACGTCTGTTCAGCTTGCGCACGCTCTTCCGTTTTCCTTGTTCTACATCAAAAGAATCGCGCCAATATCTATATATAGTGCATTAAGAATTGCGAACACCTATATATAGTAGTTATCCACAAAATCATCCACACGCCGCCACAGCCCTTGCGCGCTGCGGCTTTGCCCTGTGGATAAGCGAAATTTGACGGTTGCTCGCCGCGTCAGGCGGGTATCAACGCTCCCTCGGGGAACAAGGAGTACAACGTGAAACCAGTAGTGATTAAGCGGGACGGTTGCCAGGTACCTTTTGACGAAGCGCGCATTGCGCAGGCCATCGAGCGCGCCGCGCTGGCGGTGGGCGTGGTCGACGCCGACTACTGCGCCACCGTCGCCCGCGTGGTCGCTCAGCGCATGGAGCAGCAGCCGCGCGTCGATATCCACGAGATCCAGCAGGCGGTGGAAAACCAGCTGATGGCCGGCGAATACAAACAGCTGGCGCGCACCTATATCGAATACCGCCACGATCGCGACGTGGCGCGCGAGCTGCGCGGCCGCCTGAACCAGGAAATTCGCGGCCTGGTCGAGCAGAGCAACCGCGCGCTGCTGAACGAGAACGCCAATAAAGACAGCAAGGTGATCCCCACCCAGCGCGACCTGCTGGCGGGCATCGTCGCCAAACACTACGCCAAACAGCACATCCTGCCGCGCGACGTGGTGCTGGCCCATGAACGCGGCGAAATTCACTACCACGATCTCGACTACTCGCCGTTCTTCCCGATGTTCAACTGCATGCTGATCGATCTGAAAGGCATGCTGACCAACGGCTTCAAGATGGGCAACGCCGAGATTGAGCCGCCGAAGTCGATCTCCACCGCCACCGCCGTGACCGCGCAGATCATCGCTCAGGTCGCCAGCCATATCTATGGCGGCACCACCATCAACCGCATCGATGAAATCCTGGCGCCATTCGTCGACGAGAGCTTCCGCAAACACCTGCAGGTGGCGGAAGAATGGCAGATCCCGGACGCCAAAGGCTATGCCATGGCGCGCACCGAGAAAGAGTGTTACGACGCCTTCCAGTCGCTGGAATACGAGGTCAACACCCTGCACACCGCCAACGGCCAGACGCCGTTCGTCACCTTCGGCTTCGGCCTCGGCACCAGCTGGGAATCGCGCCTGATCCAGCGCTCGATCCTGAAAAACCGCATCGCCGGGCTGGGCAAAAACCGCAAGACCGCCGTATTCCCCAAACTGGTGTTCGCCATCCGCGACGGCCTCAACCACCAGTACGGCGATCCGAACTACGACATCAAGCAACTGGCGCTGGAGTGCGCCAGCAAGCGCATGTACCCGGACATCCTCAACTACGATCAGGTGGTGAAGGTCACCGGCTCGTTCAAAACGCCGATGGGCTGCCGCAGCTTCCTCGGCACCTACGAGCAGGACGGCGAGCTGGTGCACGACGGCCGCAACAACATCGGCGTCATCAGCCTCAACCTGCCGCGCATCGCGCTGGAGGCGATGGGCGACGAGTCGCGCTTCTGGGCGCTGCTGGATCAGCGCCTACAGCTGGCGAAAAAGGCCTTGATGACGCGCATCGCCCGGCTGGAAGGCATCAAGGCGCGGGTGGCGCCAATCCTGTACATGGAAGGCGCCTGCGGCGTGCGGCTCAAGGCCGACGATAACATCGCCGACATCTTCAAGAATGGCCGCGCCTCGATTTCGCTGGGCTATATCGGCCTGCACGAGACCATCAACGCGCTGTTCGGCGGCGAAAACCACGTGTATGACGACGAGGCGCTGCGCGCCAAAGCAGTGGCGATCGTCGCGCGGCTGCGCGCCGCCGTCGACGCCTGGAAAGACGAGACCGGCTACGGCTTCAGCCTCTACAGCACGCCGAGCGAAAACCTGTGCGATCGCTTCTGCCGGCTGGACACCGCCGATTTCGGCGTGGTGCCGGGCGTCACCGATAAGGGCTATTACACCAACAGCTTCCACCTTGACGTGGAGAAGAAGGTCAATCCGTACGACAAGCTGGACTTCGAAGCGCCCTACCCGCCGTTGGCCAGCGGCGGCTTCATCTGCTATGGCGAGTACCCGAACCTGCAGCACAACCTGAAGGCGCTGGAAGACGTCTGGGACTACAGCTACACCCGGGTGCCTTACTACGGCACCAACACGCCGATCGACGAGTGCTACGAATGCGGCTTCACCGGTGAATTCTCCTGCACCAGCAAAGGCTTCACCTGCCCAAAATGCGGCAACCACGACTCGGCCAAGGTCTCGGTCACCCGCCGGGTGTGCGGCTATCTCGGCAGCCCCGATGCCCGGCCGTTCAACGCCGGCAAGCAGGAAGAGGTGAAACGCCGGGTGAAACACCTCGGCAACGGGCAGCTCGGCTGAAAAGCCGCCGCGCAACCAAAGTACCAGCCTGTTCATCAGGCGTGATTGTCGCAGCCGGTTTGCCTTCGGCCAGCGCGCACCAACCGGAGCGTACACGCAGTACGTGAGGATTGGCAGCACTGCCCGGAGGCAAAATGGCCAGTAAAATAGCCTGATGGGCAGGCCTCACATGAATTATCACCAGTACTACCCGATTGACGTCGTCAACGGCCCCGGCACCCGCTGCACGCTGTTTGTCGCCGGCTGCGTGCACCAGTGCCCCGGCTGCTACAACAAAAGCACCTGGCGGCTCAACTCCGGCCAGCCGTTTACCCCGGAGTTGGAAGACCGCATCATCGCCGATCTGAACGATGCGCGCGTGCCGCGCCAGGGGCTGTCGCTCTCCGGCGGCGATCCGCTGCACCCGGCCAACGTGCCGAGCATCTTAACGCTGGTGAAACGGGTGCGCGCCGAGTGCCCCAGCAAGGATATCTGGCTGTGGACCGGCTACCGGCTGGCGGAGCTGGACGCACAGCAAATGCAGATAGTGGACAGAATCAACGTGCTGATCGATGGCAAGTTCGTGCAGGATTTGAAAGACCCGGCGCTGATCTGGCGCGGCAGCAGCAACCAGGTGGTGCATAGGTTGCGTTGAGCTGATAGCTCGTGTCTCGACGTGTGTTAATACAAAGTCGGCATGATACGGCTACGGCACAGAGCTAAACCTGATCTGATAGGCGGCTTTGTGCCAGGAGCGGACCTTGCTACCATTTACTGTGTTAATATCCTCTTAACGTAAGCTAGGAAGTTAAACTGCTTCTTAAAATATCAACTTTGGAAATCTCAAAAGGAACACCCTATGGCCACTACTATGTTTTTTGAAGAAACAATCAAGGATCAAGGAGGTAAAACTTCTATGGATCTGGAACTCGGTCGATCTTCATACTATGCCGAAGACAGCATCTATATAACTGTCGATGGGAAAACCGTAATAATGGATCGGGAAACGGCGAAGAAATTTGTTGATGCTGTAGTTTCTGTCGGTTCCTATAATGGTCTAGTGGAGTAATGTGGTGCCTGCCACTCATTACGGTCAATCGCGCAGAGTTAAGGTTGTTTCTTAACTTGGCGTGAAACCTGCCTTTAGTCGTTTGGATTGCCCCGTACCAAGAAGCGGAAGTCCCTTCTCATTAGGAATTTGACAAAGAGTATCGTTTGGATTTATTATCACTTGTTAAAATTAATAAATACTTTATTTCCCAGTACTGATGTTTATGATGGCGCGCTATCATATGTATCATATTCGCAATTGGTCCGACTGTTTCCATTCGCGCTACAGTCAACCAAAAATTCAGTTATCTTTTCTAAAGGCTTCTATGCGTACAGTACAGCACATAATAGATACTCGGTCGATTAAACGTGTTCTAAATATTCTCCCTGACCACTGGGTGATTCGGGAGTTAACCGAGCGTGATTATGGAATTGATCTTATTATAGAAATTTTTGAAAAAAACAACAAAGATAAGAATGATCGTGACGTATTCGTCTCAACAGGGGCAATATTTCATGCGCAGGTTAAAGGTACAAACTCAGCATTAAAAGTAGATGAAAATAATAATATATCCTTTTCATTAGATAAGGGGGGGTTACTCTACACAGAAAGATTCAGTACACCTTTCTTGCTATTCAGAGTTGATGTTTCGTCAGACAATGCGGACTCATATTTTGTATGGATTCAACGCTATGTAAGGGATGTTCTCGACTTAACAACGCCGGGATGGAGAACTAGTGGACAAAATTCATTCACAATAAAAATCCCTGAGCATAACAATATATCTTCAAGTTTCGAAAAAATAGAACGAATTGCATCATGGCCACGCTTAATACAAGAGATGATGGAATTCCACGAGAGCTACTTTCATCTTTCATCACAGTTAAAAAACGCAGCGTTAGGGGATTATAATATTAACAAGGATTCCCTGGCACACATGGTAACCTTGGCAAGGAGAATAAAAAACCTGCAAACCATATATAAATACAATCACTGTTGCATTACTAAATCATGTGCAGAGGAATTATTATCATTTGTCCAATCACTTAATGTCAGTAGTGTTCCATCCAATTTTTCAAATATACCTCACCAACAGAATCTTGACCTTTTAGCTAGCAGTATCTATAGCCTTCTAGATAGTGAGGGTTTTATAGCGGAAAATGAGTGCAATACAGTTTATTAAAATTAAAAACAACCAGTTTGCAAATTACTTACTTTGCAAACAGCATGATGTTTCTAGTTTGTTGTGCTGCCCAATAATATATTCATAGCCATCAAAACTTTAAAATACAATCATAATTATAGGTTGGCTGATTTGCACTACTCAAGAAAATATCATTTAATTTTTCCCTGCCTTGTGGCCATATATCATGTTCGCTCCTCGCTCATAAGGGACAACCATACTCAAATCTCCAACATTGCAGGAGATTTGAGTATGAACATGTCACCGTGGAACAAAGACCGTATCATCGGCCAAAAAAGACCACTTCAGATATCTCATATATGGGGGATCCGAATCCGGCTTGAACTGGAAGGTAAAACGCGTGATTTAGCTCTGTTCAATATGGCCTTAGACAGTAAGCTACGAGGCTGCGATCTGGTGAACCTCAAAGTATCTGATGTTGCATATGGTAGCTCAGTTTCAAGCAGAGCAACGGTGCTACAACAGAAAACCGGTAGCCCTGTGCAATTTGAGATAACCAAAGGGACAAGAGAAGCTGTTGCTGCATTGATAAAGCTTGGCAATTTGCACAGTAAAGACTTCTTGTTTCGTTCTCGGATCGGAACTAACCGGCACATATCAACCCGACAATACAGCCGAATTTTTCATGGGTGGGTAGAAAAGCTTGGCCTCGAAGCTTCGCTTTACAGTACACATTCCATGAGAAGAACAAAGCCTTACCTGATATACAAGAAAACCAAGAATCTCCGGGTGATCCAACTTCTGTTGGGACATAAGAAACTGGAAAGCACAGTCCGTTATCTGGGCATCGAAGTCGATGATGCGTTAGAGATCTCTGAATCGATTGAAGTCTAAGGTTGTCAGGGCTGCAACAGCAGCCCTGTGTCAACAGCGGAAGTAGCTAACAACAGTTTATGTGGAGAAGCTGTGAGCAGGTCAATCATTACTAAAGTGATAGTACCCATGATCCTCTGCATATGAGGCCATTGATTCATGATCATTCGGGTCAATTAATTCATAATACTCCTGAGGGGTATAATGTGTTCTGTTTGTGTAGTGATCTGCTACCCCGGCCGCAGCTAATTGAGCATAACCATTTAGTTTCAATCCACAAGCTGGACATGAAAATACAGTTGGAATTACTGAACGCCTAGTTATTATCTCTGTCCCTTTGTTTTCCACTTGCTCTTTCCCATATTCATTCCCATGAACTGTAGCAGTACAAGAACATGCTGGGCATTTCACCTTGTGATGCTTTTTATGAGAAAGATCTTCGCCTTGCTGTTCAGCGATTATCTTTATTGCCTCTTTCTCTCCCAATGATTTATCATTAAAAACTTTCTCATAAGCATTGATTTGAGTTATTACATATTTTTTTACCTGTTTATCAAGTTCAGTAATAATTTCATGAGCCGCTTTTGCTTCATCTTCACCAAACAGCTCTTCTAGATTTTTATCTTGCGCTTGTGATAACACTCTACAACATTTATAAAATGCCCCAATCCATTGTTGAGGTTTATATTCAACAAAAGCGGCGGTGCCTGAGTGAACCTCTTCATTTCTACGTCCGGCCAAAGCCAAAGCTATCGTGATCTCCTCCTCATTGAAATCTGGAATCAAATCTTTGCAAAGTTTCAATACCTGAGATGTAGATATAGACTTAGCCTGCGAGATATTCGCGTTAAGACCTAAAGCTGCAAGGAGATTTTTTTGATCTTTATCAGGCTCAGCAAGTAAGCACGGACTAAAGTGTGAGATAGTTGACCGTGAAAGTAACTCAAGCCCCATTGCGCACCATAGCCCAAAAATCTCTGAATCTCTGTCATCATTAAATGCTCTTTGAAAATAAACCTTACTTTTTGACCACAATGAATCATTATCCCAACTCATTTTTCACCTCACGTAAGCTCTAAATATTTTTCGGATTTCATGCTTGTTCTCGACCTTACTCCTTCCATGAAGCATGTTCCAGTTATTAAGAACCAAAGCATTTGAACCCGACCAATTAAAATTAATTAAATTCATTCCTCGGACTACCTCATGAAATATCTCTATAAACTTCCTACCTTGTTCGTTTGCGGGTGTCATTATATTCGGGTCGAATCTGAATCCATTTCCTAATGGAGAAGAAAATTTTAAACCTCGATAGTTCACACTTTCATATGTATGAACTTTAAATATAGCATCATTAATGATTTTCTTTTCGCTTTCAGAGAAAACGTCTACTATATCTCTCCACGACAAGATGGTTGTTGATGTTGTGCTAGCCTCGGGTGACCACATTATTAAAAATCTTGCTGGTATTGCCCAAAAGGCAGTATCGGTGTGTAATGGGAATTCGGCAAAACCGAAATTTTGACTGAAAGAACCTATTTTGGCATTAACACCGTCATTTGCTATAATCACATCGTATACTTCGCCATTAGGGTGAGGAATTATTTCACCTAAACTCTTAGCCAACGATAGAAAGCTCTCTACTGAATCGCATTCTTCTACAATATTATATTTATTCATATAAAAACACATAGTGATAGACGTTAAAAACACGATATATGTTATAAAATTCACCAGTTTGACACTCTAACTGCAATTATCCATCCTATCATGGCTATAAAACAGGTCAACATTCTATCAGTGTGGTATTACTTTCAGCGTTGCGATAAAGAGATTTAGTATTTTCTATCTTAAACATCCGACGCCAGCTCCTCACTCATAGCCGCTCTGGCCTGCTCCCAGTTGATTAGATAGAATGCCCATAGCTATGTCCGCTCCTCGTTAAAAGCAGCCCCTTCGCTCAGTTAACGCATCCGCGTCGTGCCAGAAGCGGACGTTGCTAACAACAGTCTGAGTTGAACAATGGGGAGCAGGTCAAGAGAACGGATAAGTCCACGTTTACTGATGTAGCTGTTTTGCAAAAATACGCCCAGACGTTGTGGTCTTCGGCCACTTACCCTACACATTGTGGGTACAGATTTGGCATGGCTGAGCCAGGTTATTTTGTTGGTATCAAAAACGTCGTGATCACAAGATTTTTCAGGAAGACGGGGACTCTCCCACGTCACCTTAGGAAACATTTTATGAAAACAGCAATTACCTTGAATGAACTCGTAATGGCTACAGCTCATGCTCGTGAGCAATACCGTTTACACGGTACGTACTTCTGGCAGGCTATGTATGAGTCCAGATACGTAGAACTTGGTCAGCTGGCTTACGATCAACGGAGAATGGTGCTCAAATCTCCTGCTGCACTGGAAGCTATGTATCGGTTAGCCATTGATGTGGAATAGTCAGGGGTAAATGGCCTCCCAGGAAGGCCATTGTTGACCAGAATGAAGAACGCTATCAAGCAGGTGGGCTTGCTCAACCCTTCACAAACCCGACAAGGATTTCTGGGTGTACTAGTACAACTCCCCCCTCGCCGATAACGCCCCCGGATTTTCGCTCTGAATAAAGCCATTCGTTTTTCTGCCTCCGAATGGCTTATATAAACCGCGGTGCCGTTTCTTAAGCGTTCAAGGGCGGCATCCACCCTTTCACGCAGCGCTTGCTCCACGAACATCGCCTCTACGTCCATTTCAGGTTTATTCCGCTGTTCCATTTCCATCTCCTCCATTGAGATAGCGTCAAGTCACGAATCCGTTACACCAACCCCATCCCCACCACGCCGGTCACCGCGCCGCACAGCGCCACCAGCGCCGCCGTCAGGCACAGCGCGCGGGCGGAGAAGGCTTTGTTGAGCATCAGCAGCGAAGGCAGGCTGACCGCGGGCAGGGTCATCAGCAGCGCCAGCGCCGGGCCTGCGCCCATGCCCGCCAGCATCATGGTCTGTACGATCGGGATTTCCGCCGCGGTGGGGATAACAAACAGGCAGCCGACGATCGCCAGGCCGATGATCCACAGCAGGCTATTGTCGACGGCGCCGTCAGCGTGCGGGAACAGCCAGACCCGCGCCGCCCCCAGCGCCAGCACCGCCAGCACGTAGATCGGGATGGTCGACCAAAACAGCGCCCACAGCGCTTTGCCCCAGCGGACAAGGAACGGCTGCTCGTCGTTCTGCGCCATCATCATCACCGGCGGCTGCGGCGCGGCGGGCTGCGGATCGTTGGCGGTCACGCGCTGCACCAGCCAGGCGATGCCCAGCACCATCACCACGCCCGCCACCAGGCGGATAGCGGCAAACGGCCAGCCGAGCACAAATCCCATAAACACCAGCGTCGCCGGGTTCAGTACCGGGTTAGCGAGCCAAAAGGCCAGCGCAGCGCCGCTGGACACCGACTGGCGGCGCATGCCGGCGGCAACCGGTGCGGCGCAGCAGGTGCACATCATGCCCGGCAGCGCGATCAGCGCCCCCAGCACGGTACCGGAAAAACGCCGGTGGCCGAGCGTGCGCGCCAGCCAGTCGCGCGGGATCAGCACCTGCACCAGCGAGCCTAACAGCACCCCGAGCAGCGCCGCCTTCCATACCGCGGTGAAGTAGACCAGCGCGTACTGCCAGGCCGCCAGCCAGGGGCTCGCGGCGCCGTCGGCCAGGATAGATTTGCCGATCGAGTGGCTGTCCGCCGCCACGAACGCCTTGCCGTAGTAAGGCTGCCATTTGACGTAGTAGAGGCCAACGGCCACCACCAGCAGAAACAGGATCGGTTTCCACAGCGGCCAGGCGCGTGGGGCGTGTTCAGGGGCGTTCAGAGATTGCGGCATGGTAGCGGCCAGAGTCAGTCAACAATGGCGCCAGCATAGCGCGCCGCCGCCGCCCGTGCACGCCCGCGCTGTCCTAAATAGTTCATCTGTTCGCCACCGACGCGTAACGCGATTGTCATCTGTGCCCGTCACCATGATGCCGACGAGAAAACCACAGGGTAGACGCCCGATGAAACGCACCGCTTCCGCCTTCATCGCACCGCCATCGGCATGACGAGGTTTTTATTATGATGGAGTTATCTAGACATCCGACCACTTACCCCACCCGCTATCAGCAGATCGCCGCGCAGCTGGAACAGGAGCTGCGCACGCAGTACCGCTGCGGCGACTACCTGCCTTCGGAACAGCAGCTGGCCGAGCGTTATCAGGTCAATCGCCACACCCTGCGCCGCGCGGTGGATCAGCTGGTAGAACGCGGCTGGCTGCAGCGCCGCCACGGCGTCGGCATTCTGGTGTTGATGCGGCCTTACGACTACCCGCTGCACGCCAATACCCGCTTCAGCCAGAACCTGTTCGAACAGGGCAGCCATCCCACCAGTGAGCGCTTACTCGCTGTCTTGCGCCCGTGCAATGGGCATGTCGCCAGCGCACTCTCGCGTGAAGAAGGCGAAATGGTGATCCACCTGCGCACCCTGCGCCGCGTCAACGGCGTGCCGATGAGCGTGATCGACCATTATCTGCCCGATCTGGACTGGTGGCCGGCGCTGCAGCAGTTCCACAGCGGTTCGCTGCACCAGTTTATCGAACAGCACCTGCAGCAGCCGCTGACCCGCCGCCAGACGCGCATCAGCGCGCGCCGCGCGCAGGCCAAAGAGAGCCGGCTGCTGGAGATCGCCACCCACGCGCCGCTGCTGTGCGTGCGCACCCTTAACGTCCGCAGCGGCGGCGAAGACGTGGCGGAATACTCCGTCAGCCTGGCCCGCGCCGACATGATTGAACTGACGATGGAGCACTGAATGCAAGCCTTAGAGTCGAGACAACGCTGGATGTCGGTGCTGGCGCACAGCCGGCCCGAGCAGCTGCGCAGCCACTGGCAGGCGCTGAACCTCAGCCCGGGTTACCGCAGCATCCGCGCGCCGGAGATCGGCCTGGCCCAGCTGCAGGGGCGCATGGGCGCCACCGGCCGCCGCTTCGTATTGGGGGACATGACGGTCACCCGCGCGGTGGTGCAGCTGGACAACGGCGGCTACGGCTACAGCTATATCGCCGGGCGCGACAAGGCGCACGCCGAGCTGTGCGCGCTGGCCGATGCGCTGCTGCAACAGCCGGAACACGGCGAACGCCTGCAACAACAGCTGATCGCGCCGCTGGCCGCGCTGCAGCACGAGCAGCGCCAGCTGCGCGCCCGGGCGATCGCCGCCAGCCGGGTGGACTTCTTTACGCTGGTGCGAGGGGATTAAGCCATGAGTTTATTGACCGGTTTTGAACAACCGATAGACCAATCGCAGCACGCTTTTCGTTTGATTCTTAAAGCCTTGAGCGAACCGGGCCACCGGGTGACGCTGCCGTCCGGCCCGGCCTGGGCGCCGCTGAACGCCGCCAGCACCGCCGCGCTGCTGACGCTGGCCGATCAGGAAACGCCGCTGCAGCTGTGCGCTGCGCTCAAAAGTGAGCAAGTGCTAACCAACATTCGTTTTCACAGCGGCGCGCCGCTGGCCGCCACGGCGCAGGAGGTCTGTTTTGCCCTGTTCGATGAGCAGCTGCAGGCCGCCGATCTGCAGGCCTTACCGCACGGCACGGAAATCTCGCCGGAATGCGGCGCCACGGTGGTGGTGCAGCTTGCTGAGCTGGAGAACGGCGCCGCGCTGCGCCTGACCGGCCCCGGCATCGAGAATCATCGCCTGATTGCGCCGCGCCTGCCGCCGGCGCTGCTGGATTATCTCGTCAACCTCCCGCAGCGCTTCCCGCTCGGGCTGGATATCTTGCTGACCTGCGGCGATCGCCTGCTGGCGATCCCGCGGACCACCCGCGTGGAGGTGTGCTGATGTACGTAGCGGTAAAAGGGGGCGAAAAAGCCATTGAGGCCGCCCATCAGCTGCAGGAACAGCTGCGGCGCGGCGACGAGGCGCTGCCGGCGATCGGCGCGGAACAAATCGAACAGCAGCTGGGGCTGGCGGTAGATAGGGTGATGACCGAAGGCGGCATCTACGATCGCGAGCTGGCGGCGCTGGCCATCAAACAGGCCAGCGGCGATCTGGTGGAGGCGATCTTCCTGCTGCGCGCCTATCGCACCACCCTGCCGCGCCTGGCGGTCAGTGAGCCGCTGGCCAGCGAAAACATGCGGCTGGAGCGGCGCATCTCGGCGGTTTACAAGGACTTGCCCGGCGGGCAGGTGCTGGGGCCGACCTATGACTACACCCACCGGCTGCTGGACTTCGCGCTGCTGGCGGAAGGCGAGGCGCCGCGCGCGCCGCAGGCCGACGAACCGCTGCCGGACAACTGTAGCCACGTGTTCGATCTGTTGTGTCGCCAGCAGCTGGCGCGGGAGGAACAGGACGACGGCAGCGCGCCGGACGACATCACCCGCAACCCGCCGGTTTACCCCTGCTCACGCTCGGCGCGCCTGCAGCAGCTGGTGCGCGGCGACGAAGGTTTTCTGCTGGCGCTCGGCTACGCCACCCAGCGCGGCTACGGCCGCAACCACCCGTTCGCCGGCGAGATCCGCACCGGCCACGTTTCGGTGGAGATCGTGCCTGAAGAGCTCGGTTTCGCCATCGATATCGGCGAAATCCTGCTGACCGAGTGCGAAATGGTCAACGGCTTCGTCGATCCAAAGGACCATCCGCCGCACTTCACCCGCGGTTACGGGCTGGTGTTCGGCCGCGCCGAACGCAAGGCGATGGCGATGGCGTTGGTGGATCGCGCATTGCAAAGCCCCGACTACGGCGAAGGCGTCGCCGGCCCGGCGCAGGACGAAGAGTTCGTGCTGGCCCACGCCGACAACGTCGAGGCCGCCGGCTTCGTCTCCCATCTCAAGCTGCCGCACTACGTCGACTTCCAGGCCGAACTGGAACTGCTCAAGCGGCTGCGGCAGGAATACAGCGAGCGTCAGGAGGCCCGCGATGAGTGAAGTATTGACCGGCTATAACCTCGGTTATCTGGACGAGCAGACCAAGCGCATGATCCGCCGCGCCATCCTCAAGGCGGTGGCGATCCCCGGCTACCAGGTGCCGTTCGGCGGCCGCGAGATGCCGATGCCCTACGGCTGGGGCACCGGCGGCATTCAGCTCACCGCCAGCGTCATCGGCCGCGCCGACGTGCTGAAGGTGATCGACCAGGGGGCCGACGACACCACCAACGCAGTGTCGATCCGCCGCTTCTTCCAGCGCGTCGCCGGGGTGGCCACCACCGAACGCACGCCGGAGGCCTCGCTGATCCAGACCCGTCACCGCATTCCGGAAACCGCGCTGCGCGAAGACCAGATCCTGATCTATCAGGTGCCGATCCCGGAGCCGCTGCGCTTTATCGAACCGCGCGAAACCGAGACCCGCAAGATGCACGCGCTGGAGGAGTACGGCGTGATGCAGGTGAAGCTGTATGAAGACATCGCGCGCTACGGCCATATCGCCACCACCTACGCCTATCCGGTGAAGGTCAACGATCGCTACGTGATGGATCCGTCGCCGATCCCGAAATTCGACAACTCGAAAATGCACATGATGCCGGCGCTGCAGCTGTTCGGCGCCGGGCGCGAGAAACGCATCTACGCCCTGCCGCCGTTCACCAAGGTGGAGAGCCTGGACTTCGACGACCATCCGTTCAGCGTGCAGCAGTGGGACGAACCCTGCGCGCTGTGCGGCTCGCGCCACAGCTACCTGGACGAGGTGGTGCTCGACGATCGGGGCAACCGCATGTTCGTCTGTTCGGACACCGACTACTGCCGGCAGCAGCTGGCGCAATCTTCGCAAGAGGCGCAGCACTGATGACTTCCACCCCTTTGAGCACCACCCCGCTGCTGTCGGTGAACCGGCTCACCCACCTGTACGCCCCCGGCAAGGGCTTCAGCGACGTGTCGTTCGACATCTACCCCGGTGAAGTGCTGGGCATCGTCGGCGAATCCGGCTCCGGCAAAACCACGCTGCTGAAGTCGATCTCGGCGCGGCTGGCGCCGCAGCATGGGCAGATCCTTTACCGCCCGCAGGCGGACCAGGAACACGATCTGTACGCCATGGCGGAGAGCGATCGCCGCCGCCTGCTGCGCACCGACTGGGGCGTGGTGCACCAGCACCCGCTCGACGGGCTGCGGCCGCAGGTCTCCGCCGGCGGCAACATCGGCGAGCGGCTGATGGCCATCGGCCAGCGCCACTATGGCGACATTCGCCGCCAGGCCGGCCAGTGGCTGGAAGACGTCGAAATCCCGCTGTCGCGCCTCGACGATCTGCCGACCACCTTCTCCGGCGGCATGCAGCAGCGGCTGCAGATCGCCCGCAATCTGGTCACCCACCCTAGGCTGGTGTTTATGGACGAGCCGACCGGCGGGCTGGACGTGTCGGTGCAGGCGCGCCTGCTCGATCTGCTGCGCAATCTGGTGGTGGAGATGCAGCTGGCGGCGGTGATCGTCACCCACGATCTCGGCGTGGCGCGGCTGCTGGCCCACCGCCTGCTGGTGATGAAACAGGGCGAAGTGGTGGAGAGCGGCCTGACCGATCGGGTGCTGGACGATCCGCACCATCCTTACACCCAGCTGCTGGTTTCTTCGGTGCTGTCGTAACCCAAGGCGATAACAGATGACTATGCAAATCCGAGTTGAACATCTCAGTAAAACCTTTGTGCTGCATCAGCAGTACGGCACCCGCCTGCCGGTGCTGCACGACGCCAACCTGACGGTCCACGGCGGCGAATGCGTGGTGCTGCACGGCCACTCCGGCAGCGGCAAATCCACCCTGCTGCGCTCGCTGTACGCCAACTACCTGCCGGACAGCGGCCATATCTGGATCAACCACCAGGGCGACTGGCTGGACATGGTCAGCGCCGACGCGCGCCAAATTCTGGCGGTGCGCCGCCATACGCTGGGCTGGGTCAGCCAGTTCCTGCGGGTGATCCCGCGCATCAGCGCGCTGGAGGTGGTGATGCAGCCGCTGCTGGAACAGGGCGTCGAGCGCGCCGAGTGCCGCGAACGCGCCGAAGCGCTGCTCGCTGCGCTCAACGTGCCGCAGCGCCTGTGGCCGCTGGCGCCGTCCACCTTCTCCGGCGGCGAGCAGCAGCGGGTGAACATCGCGCGCGGCTTTATCGTCGATTACCCGATCCTGTTGCTGGACGAACCGACCGCTTCGCTCGACAGCCGCAACAGCGCGGCGGTGGTGCAGCTTATCGAACGCGCCAAGGCGCGCGGCGCGGCGATCGTCGGCATTTTCCATGATGAAGGCGTCCGCCGACAGGTCGCCGACCGGCTTTATGATATGCAGGCGCCGCAGGCGCTGGAGGCCCTCTGATGATCGTCAATAACGTTAAGCTGGTGTTGGATGACCAGGTGGTGCAAGGCTCGCTGGAGATGCAGGACGGCGTGATCCGCAGCTTCGCCGACGGCCCGAGCCGGCTGCCGCAGGCGCTGGACGGCGACGGCGGCTGGCTGCTGCCGGGGCTGATCGAGCTGCATACCGACAACCTGGACAAGTTTTTCACCCCGCGCCCGAACGTCGACTGGCCGGCCCATTCGGCGATGAGCAGCCACGACGCGCTGATGGTGGCCAACGGCATCACCACGGTGCTGGACGCAGTGGCGATCGGCGACGTGCGCGACGGCGGCCACCGGCTGGAAAACCTGCAGAAGATGATCGACGCGGTGATCCACAGCCAGCGCGCCGGGGTGAACCGCGCCGAGCACCGGCTGCACCTGCGCTGCGAGCTGCCGCACGAGAGCACGCTGCCGCTGTTCGAACAGCTGATGGACAAGCCGGGCGTGTCGCTGGTGTCGCTGATGGACCACTCGCCGGGCCAGCGCCAGTTCGCCTCGCGCGAAAAGTACCGCGAATATTATCAGGGCAAATACCACCTCAACGATCAGCAGATGAGCGAGTACGAGGCGCAGCAGGTCGCCCTGTCCGCCCGTTGGGCCGCGCCGAACCGCGAGGCGATCGCCGCCCACTGCCGCGCGCGCCGCATCTCGCTGGCCAGCCATGACGACGCCACCGCCGCGCACGTGGCCGAATCCTGCGCGCTGGGCAGCGCCATCGCCGAGTTCCCCACCACCGAGGCGGCCGCCCGCGCTTCGCACCAGCAGGGCCTGCAGGTGCTGATGGGCGCGCCGAACATCGTGCGCGGCGGCTCCCATTCCGGCAACGTGGCGGCGCACCACCTGGCGGCGCTGGGGGTGCTGGATATTCTCTCTTCCGATTATTACCCGGCCAGCCTGCTGGACGCGGCGTTTCGCCTCGCGGCGGACGAGCGCAACGCCTACGATCTGCCCCAGGCGGTGCGCATGATCACCCGCAACCCGGCGCGGGCGCTGGATCTGCAGGATCGCGGCGCCATCGCCGAAGGATTGCGGGCGGATCTGGTGCTGGCGCGGCCGCACGGCGAGCACGTTTACGTGCAGAACGTGTGGCGTCAGGGCAGGCAGGTGTTCTGATGGCGCGGCTCATCTATCTGATGGGGGCTTCCGGCGCAGGCAAGGACAGCCTGCTGGCCGCGCTGCGGGCCGACGCCGACCGCGCGCCGCTGGTGGCGCACCGTTACATCACCCGGCCGGCGGACGCCGGCTGCGAGAATCACATCGCGCTGAGCGAACCCGAATTTCTGCGCCGCCGCGCCAAGGGGCTGTTCGCGCTCGACTGGCAGGCCCACCAGCAGCGCTACGCGTTCGGGATCGAAGTGGATCTTTGGCTGCTGCAGGGGATCGACGTAGCGGTCAACGGTTCGCGCGCCCACCTGCCGCAGGCGCAGCAGCGCTACGGGGCGCAGCTGCTGCCGGTATGCCTGCAGGTCAACGCCGCGATCCTGCGCCGGCGCCTGCAGGATCGGGGGCGGGAAAGCGCTGAACAGATCGAGCAGCGGCTGGCGCGGGCGGCGGAATATCAGCAGAGTCTGCCCGCCGGCTGCCGGGTGCTGCACAACGACGGCCCACTCGACGATACCCTGGCGGCGCTGCTGGCGCTGCTGCCGACCTCTACCCGACAAGCTCAGGATGCGACGCCATGAACGACTTTGCCCAGCCGAAAATCGGCGACAACGTGACCCTTAACCACACCCGGCTTGGCCAATATGTGCACCTGGCCGACGATGCGATCCTGGAAGAGGTGGAGATGGGGGACTACTCCTACACCGCCGGGCACAACCAGATCTTTTACGCCACTATCGGCAAGTTCGTCTCCATCGCCTCCTATGCGCGCATCAATCCCGGCAACCACCCGACCTACCAGCGCATCGCGCAGCATCACTTCACCTACCGCGCTTCCGAATACGGGCTGGGGGAAGACGACGCGGCGTTCTTCGACTGGCGGCGCGAGCACCACGTCACCGTCGGCCACGACGTGTGGATCGGCCATAACGCCATCCTGATGCCGGGCGTCAGCGTCGGCAACGGCGCGGTGATCGGCAGCGCGGCGGTGGTTACCAAGGACGTGGAGCCTTACAGCATCGTTGCCGGCGTGGCGGCCAAAAAGATCGGCATGCGCTTTGACGACGCGCTGATCGAGCGTATCGAACGCAGCCAGTGGTGGCACTGGGATCACGCTACGCTGCAGGCGCGGCTGGCGGATTTTCGCGACATCAACCGCTTTGCGCAGAAGTACCTTTAACGGAGGGGGAACGATGCAACTGACCTTTCTCGGCACCGGCGGCGCGCAGCAGGTGCCGGTGTTCGGCTGCGACTGCCCGGTCTGCCAACGGGCGCGGCGCGAGCCGGCATTTCGGCGGCGAGCGTGCAGCGCCATGCTTAACTATCAGGGGGAAACGACCTTATTGGATGCGGGATTGCCGGCTTTGGAGCGGCGATTTTCGGCGGGGCAAATTCAACGTTTTTTACTGACACATTACCACATGGATCACGTTCAGGGGTTATTTCCTTTGCGTTGGGGGTGCGGAAATTCCATTCCGGTGTATGGTCCGCCGGATGAACAGGGCTGCGACGACCTGTTCAAACACCCCGGCATTCTGGCGTTTCAGCCGCCGTTGGCCCCCTTCGCCACCGTCGAGCTGGGCGGCATGCGCATCACCCCGCTGCCGCTGCAACACTCCAAACTGACCCACGGCTACCTGATCCAGGCGGCGGGCGCTTCACTGGCCTACCTGACCGACACCGTCGGCCTGCCGCCGGCCACCGCCGACTATCTGCAGAATGTGGCGCTGGATCTGCTGGTGCTCGACTGCAGCCTGCCGCCTCAGCCGCAGGCGCCGCGCAACCACAACGACCTGACCCGCGCGCAGGAGACGCAGCGGTTGCTGCAGCCCAAACGCACGCTGCTGACGCACATCAGCCATCATCTCGATCGGTGGCTGCTGGACAATGAACTGCCCGCCGGCCTGGAGCTGGCGTTCGATCACCTCAGCGTCAGTCTCGGTAGCAATGCAGCCGATCCGATTCCAGCACCCTGACCCCTTCGCCCGGCGTGAACGCCTGCTGCTGCAGCGTTTGCGCCACATCTTTGGCGGCGACCGCCCGCCATTTGCCGGGCAGCAGCCTGAACAGCGGCAGCGTGAGGCGCTCCGTCAGGCGCGGCGCCGGGCGATCCCCCACCAGCATGGAAGGCCGCACCAGCGTCAGGCGCGGCCAGCGCTGTTCGCGCAGCGCCTGCTCCATCTCGCCTTTGGTGCGGTTATACAGGAAAGTGGAATCCGCGTTGGCGCCCAACGCGCTCACCACCAGACAGTGCTGCGCCCCCAACCGGCGGCCGGTCAGCGCGCTCTCCACCACCAGTTGGTAATCGACGTAGCGGAAGGCATCGGCGCTGCCCGCCGCCCGGCGGGTGGTGCCCAGGCAGCAGAACACCAGATCGACCGGCTGCTGCAGGCCGCTCAGCAGTTCGAACAGCGCATCGCCGACCGGATTGGTCAGCTTGCCGTGCGGCGGCAGCGGCGTGCGCGTCGGCGCCACAATGGCCGTAATCTGCGGATCGCTTTGCAACCGCTGCAGCAACTCGCGCCCCACCAGCCCGGTTGCGCCGACTAACAGTGCTCGCGCCATGCGATCTCCCGTTGTAATCAATACGTCGACTTAAAGTATAGACCGCGCCCAATGCAGCTTCTTGCCGAAACCAAGGGTGTTGTCGGTCATCTTCACCTCGTGCAGATCCAACCGCCATACCGAGGCCTTCATCGCCCTGGCGATCGGGAAGCGCTTGCAGTAACGCGCGCGCGCCGCCTCGGCTTCTTCGCCGCTCAGCAGCACCGCCTCGGCGCGGTACTGCACGCCGCGGATCAGCGCGATGCTTTTCGGCTTAGGCGCGATGGTGCCGACCACCCGGCCGTTGTTCAGCATCAGCCCGCCGTGGCGGGTGTGCGGTTCGGTCATCAGCCACAGCGCCATCGTTGCGGCGTCGAACACGTAAAAACAGGTGGCGCACCACATGTCGAGGCCGTCGCCGGCGCACAGCGTCAAGACGTGTTGCTTGCCGATGAAATCCGCAATCTGCTGCCGTTGTTCTTGGGTATTCAAGGTTACTCGCCTCCCTGTTCACTCGCCTCATCTTACCCTGCGTTGTTGAAGCGAGTCACAAATAACGATAATCATCAAAAATCCCGCATGAATATAAAAGCATTATATTTGAATTTTTACCCACAATAGCATAAAGCAGGTTGATAACATAAATAACACAATGCGGATTTATTTGATCGTTATGCAGCCGGTTATTTGACCGCTTTTTTTATTCCTTCTCGAGCGGCATCAAAATTAAGCGCTCAAGGCCCGAGAACATTAGCAATTCATTTACATGCCAACCTCTGCGTCTGGATGATACTTATGCAACACATTGCATAACCGGTGAATAGTTATTTATCAGAACCGGCATTTATGTGACGATAGTCACGATTTTAAGCCAATCTTGCGCTAAAATAGCGCCATCTTTTCACTCAGCAAGGTGGATTAGAAAATGGAAAACAATAACCGAAAAATGGCGCACATCAGGCGCACAACCCATATTATGATGATGGCTCATCGCAGCTGCTTTAGCTTCGCATTCTTCAACTACAGATAACCCTCACCCTCGCTCTTACGCCGTTGTTAAGAGTGTCTTTGCGTTTCACTTTATTCTCCGCACTCCGGTGATAATGTCTTTCCCCCGCAAACCGGGAAGGGCGCGCAATACATTTTTAATTTCGGCCAAGCACATCCAATATAAATAAAACAGCGAACACAGTTAATGCCTTTCGGCATCACTGGGTTCTCGCACACCTTTATTTTCGTGAAGGCGTTAGCGGCAAATGAAATTATTTGCCGGCGGAATGCCTTTGCCTGAAGAATGAGAAAAATGAAAAAACTAAAAATTGCCGCCAACACCCAAACCCTCGGCTGCTTTGAAACTGAACGCGACATCGTCGATGTGCATCACAGCGATTTCAATGACGTCGCCGCCATCGTGCTGTCGGTAGACGACGTCGCGCAAGGCATGGTGGCGCGCATCGAAGAACACGGCCTGAACATTCCGCTGTTCGTCGCCGTCTGCTGCGAAGAAGAGCTGGATAACGCCGTACTGCCGGCGCTGCACGGCGTGTTTGAACTGTGCGGCAAGAATACCCAGTTCTACGGCAAACAGCTGGAGGCCGCCGCCGCCAAATATGAGAGCGAGCTGCTGCCGCCGTTCTTCAACACGCTGACGCAGTATGTGGAAATGGGCAACGCCACCTTCGCCTGCCCCGGCCACCAGGGCGGCGAGTTCTTCCGCAAACACCCGGCGGGCCGCCAGTTCTTCGACTTCTACGGCGAAACGCTTTTCCGCTCCGACATGTGCAACGCCGACGTCAAACTGGGCGATCTGTTGATCCACGAAGGCGCGCCTTGCGCCGCGCAGCAGCACGCCGCCAAGGTGTTCAACGCCGACAAGACCTACTTCGTGCTCAACGGCACCTCGGCCTCGAACAAGGTGGCGACCAACGCCCTGCTGACGCGCGGCGACCTGGTGCTGTTCGACCGCAACAACCATAAATCCAACCACCACGGCGCGTTGATCCAGGCCGGCGCTACGCCAGTTTACCTGGAAACCGCCCGCAACCCGTTCGGCTTTATCGGCGGCATCGACGCGCACTGCTTCGACGAACGCTACCTGCGCCAGCAGATCCGCGAAGTGGCGCCGGAACGCGCCAACGAAGCCCGCCCGTTCCGCCTGGCGATCATCCAGCTCGGCACCTACGACGGCACCATCTACAACGCCCGCCAGGTGGTCGACAAAATTGGCCACCTGTGCGACTACATCCTGTTCGACTCCGCCTGGGTGGGCTATGAGCAGTTCATTCCGATGATGAAAGACTGCTCGCCGCTGCTGCTGGAACTGAACGAAAACGATCCCGGCATCATCGTCACCCAGTCGGTGCACAAACAGCAGGCCGGTTTCTCGCAGACCTCGCAGATCCACAAAAAAGACAAGCACATCAAGGGGCAGAGCCGCTACTGCAACCATAAGCGCTTCAACAACGCCTTTATGCTGCACGCCTCCACCAGCCCGTTCTACCCGCTGTTCGCCGCGCTGGACGTCAACGCCAAGATGCACGAGGGCAAAAGCGGCCAGCGCCTGTGGCAGGAGTGCGTGCGCGTGGGTATCGAAGCGCGCAAAATGCTGCTGGATACCTGCACGATGATCAAACCGTTCGTGCCGGATCAGATCGACGGCAAGCCTTGGCAGGCCTATGACACCGCGGCGATGGCCAACGATCTGCGCTTCTTCAACTTCGTGCCCGGCGAGAAGTGGCACGCCTTTGAGGGCTATGCCGAGTCGCAGTACTTCGTCGATCCGTGCAAACTGCTGCTCACCACGCCGGGCATCGATACCGCGACCGGCAGCTACAGCGAGTTCGGCATCCCGGCGACCATTCTGGCCAACTACCTGCGTGAAAACGGCATCGTGCCGGAAAAATGCGATCTCAACTCGATCCTGTTCCTGCTGACGCCGGCGGAAGACATCGCCAAGATGCAACACCTGGTGGCTCTGATCGCCCGCTTCGAGAAGCACATCGAGCAAAACTCATTGCTCAGCGAGGTGCTGCCTGCGGTCTATAAAAACCACCAGCAGCGCTACAAAAACTACACCATCCGCCAGCTGTGCCAGGAAATGCACGACCTTTACGTCAGCTATGACGTTAAAGAACTGCAAAAAGAGATGTTCCGCAAAAGTTATTTCCCGCGCGTGGTGATGAACCCGCAGGACGCCAATACCGAGTTCGTGCGCGGCAATGTGGAATTGGTCTCGCTGGCCAAGGCCGAGGGCCGCATCGCCGCCGAAGGCGCCCTGCCTTACCCGCCAGGCGTGCTGTGCGTGGTTCCCGGTGAAATTTGGGGCGGCGCCGCGCAGCGTTATTTCCTGGCACTGGAAGAAGGCATCAATTTATTGCCGGGGTTCGCGCCGGAATTGCAGGGCGTTTATATCCAACAGGATGAGGACGGCTGGAACCGCGCTTACGGCTACGTCATGAAAAATTAATCACCTTACGGGGCGGCGATTATTCTCGCCGCCCGGATCGCATCCTAAAAGAGAAAATGATCATGAGTAAGTCCAATAATAAAATGGGGGTCGTGCAATTAACGATCCTGACCGCCGTGAATATGATGGGTTCCGGCATAATTATGCTGCCGACCAAGCTGGCCGAAGTAGGCACGATTTCGATCGTTTCCTGGCTGGTGACCGCCGTCGGCTCGATGGCGCTGGCCTACGCCTTCGCCAAATGCGGCATGTTCAGCCGTAAATCCGGCGGCATGGGCGGCTACGCCGAATACGCCTTCGGTAAATCAGGCAACTTCATGGCGAACTACACCTACGGCGTTTCGCTGTTGATCGCCAACATCGCCATCGCCATTTCCGCCGTCGGCTACGGCACCGAGCTGTTCGACACCACGCTCAGCCCGCTCGGGATCTGCATCGCCACCATCGGCGTGCTGTGGCTGGCGACCGTCGCCAACTTCGGCGGCGCGCGCATCACCGGCAAAATCAGCGGCATCACCGTCTGGGGCGTGATCATTCCGGTGGTGGGCATCTCGGTCATCGGCTGGTACTGGTTCAGCGGCAGCGCCTATGTCGCCGCCTGGAACCCGCATCAGGTGCCGACCTTCGAAGCCATCGGCGCCTCGATCTCAATGACCCTGTGGGCGTTCCTGGGGCTGGAATCCGCCTGCGCCAACACCGACGTGGTGGAAAACCCGGAGCGCAACGTGCCGATCGCCGTACTGGGCGGCACCCTCAGCGCGGCGGTGATCTATATCATTTCGACCAACGTGATCGCCGGCATCGTGCCGAACATGGATCTGGCCAACTCCACCGCCCCGTTCGGGCTGGCGTTCTCCCACATGTTCAACCCGACGGTCGGCAAGATCATCATGGCGTTGATGGTCATGTCCTGCGTCGGCTCGCTGCTCGGCTGGCAGTTCACCATCGCTCAGGTGTTCAAATCCTCCGCCGACAGCGGCTTCTTCCCGAAAATCTTCTCCAAGCTGAGCAAGGCCGACGCGCCGGTTAAAGGCATGCTGACCATCGTCGTCATCCAGAGCGGTTTGTCGCTGATGACCATCAGCCCGTCGCTGAACAAGCAGTTCAACGTGCTGGTGAACCTGGCGGTGGTGACCAACATCATCCCTTACATCCTGTCGATGGCGGCGCTGGTGATTATTCAGAAAGTGGCGAAGGTGCCGGACAACAAGGCGCGCATCGCCAATATCATCGCCGGCATCGGCGCGCTGTACAGCTTCTATGCGCTCTACAGCTCCGGTGAAGAAGCGATGATGTGGGGCGCCATCGCCACCTTCCTCGGCTGGACGCTGTACGGCATCGTTTCGCCGCGCTTCGAGCTGGCGGGAAAAAAGGGGTAAAGCGGTAAGGCTCCGGCGGCCGGGGATAGGATTGTGATGGGGCGCAATATCACCTCATCACAACCCTGGCCAGCCGACGCTCTCTGTCGCCCACGCAGCTCTAGTGACTGGAATGATTCACTCTCTTTCTTGCTCTCGGGCTTTATTATCAGTAAATCCAAGCCACCACGCATAATCCCTGTTCACTACCGCCATTCATAAATAAAAAGCATCAAAACATCATTGATACCGCTTATATAAATCCATTTAAAACAGCGTTCTCGCTTCGTCACCCGATGTGCGCCAATGCCTTCAGCATGAATAAAAAACCTTATTAAATATGGCGTTAGGATGATTAATGCCGTTTTACAGGGACTTTATTTCCCGAACGCCTAAGCACTTTCTATCATCTGCTCTGCTTTCCGGCGGTGCTATGATCATCGTTGATTTACAACCAATCACCGGCTCATCATCGGAATAAACGGCCAATTATTCACCCCGGAAGTCACGTGACGAGGTTTATATGAAAAACAATGAAAAACTCATTGTGAAAGCAGAAGAGACTCAACTGCCAAAAGATGTGGTTTATGCATTCTTGATGAACACGGCAAAGGAAGACGTCACCAATGCCGCCATGCGTCTTATCGATGAAAACGCGGTTTATACTTCCCTGAACTTTGAAAACAAAGAGCTCAAACAGATCGAGCCCTGGGCGGGCACTTCTCAAGGGCGACAGGTTTACATCGACACCTTTTCAAATGTCGGCACTTACTGGGAGATAAACGACTTCACGATCGGTGACATTCTTGCCGACGGAGGTACCGTGGCCGTATTTGGTCAATTCACCTATACCTCAGTAGCGTTAGGCCATCAGTTCACCTCTCCTTTCGCAATAAAAGCGCAGGTCAAAGACGGAAAAATCGTTTATTTCCAGTTTATGGAAGACACCTATGCTTCCGCGGCTTCATTCCGCGTCAGTGGCGAGTGGACAATTCAGCATCATAAAGGGGAAGAAAACAAATTTACCGTGGGTGTAAAATAATCCCTTATCGTCAAGACGGAATAAACAAACCGTTCCGCCAGTGGTGAAATCCATCGTTAAATCGTGACAAAATAGAGATGCCGCGCTTAGCTATGGCGGCCTGATGTCATCTCTACCCTTGCACAGGACCCCAATGATGGACTTGCCCCACTGGTATCTCTATATGCTGCGTTTACCGAGCGGCATGCTGTATACCGGCATCACCACCGACGTGGCGCGCCGCCTGGCGCAGCATCAGGCCGGCAAAGGCGCCAAGGCGCTGCGCGGCAAAGGGGAATTGACGCTGGCGTTTCACTGCCCGGTGGGGGATCGCTCAACGGCGCTGAAGCTGGAATACCGCGTCAAACAGCTGAGCAAAATACAAAAAGAGCGGCTGGTGAATCACCCGCCGCTGTCGTTGGAGTATTTGTTGCCGGGCGCTAGAAGCGATTAAACGGCGCCGAAAAAGCCACTTCGCCGCTGACGCCATTCAGGGCGTCTTCCGCCAGCGGATACACCTGGAATGCGCTTTCCGTCTCCGGCCAGCGGCAGTGCAGGCCATAGGCGGCGGCCGGTTTAAAGCCGAAGCGGCCGTAGTAGGCCGGATCGCCCAGCACCACCACCGCGGCGTAGCTGAATTCGTTCAGCGAATCCAGGCCTTCGTACACCAGCTTTTCAGCCAGCCCCTGGCGACGCAGACTTTCGTCTACCGCCAGCGGCGCCAGCGCCACCCATTGGCGGTCTTCGCCGGCCACGTCTACCGGGCTGAACGCGGCGTAACCCACTACCCCGCCTTCGTCGTCAGTGGCGACCACGCCCAGCGTCAGCAGGCCGTCTTCACGCAGCTGCTGCACCAGATCGGCTTCGTCGTCGCGGCCAAAGGCGCGGCGCAGCAAGGCGTCAATGCCCGCCGCGTCTACCGGGATCTCTACGCGGATCAGCATGATACCGCCACACGGGAAACCGACGCCGTGCCCTCCTGCAGCCCTGCTTCGACAAAATCAGCCAACTGCAGCAGCCCCATGCGCAGCGGCGCAGGCATGCTTTCCAGCTCGATGGCGTCCATCAAATTTTTCACATACAGGCCCAATTCGGTATCCCCTTCAATCTGCAGCCGACGCTGAAAGAACAGCGTATCCGGATCTTGCTTGCGCGCCGCGATCAGGATCAGATCGTTGGCGTCGCCGCTGAAGCTGACGTCCGCTTCGGCGTGCTGGCTGACCACCAGTTTGTCGTTTTCTACCGTCATAAACCAGTGTAGCGCCAGATCGCGAACTTCGATCTTCAACCAGCGCGATTCGAGAAATTCCAGCTCGCCATCCGCCAACGCCTGGCGGAACTGCCAGCTCAGCACCTGTTGCAGCAACTGGCGCTGCAGGGCGAACGGCGTGAATTTCAGCGGGATGCGCAGCAGCGACGGCCCCTGGCGCACAAGGCGTGCTCGTAGTTGTTCCAACACGGTCATCCACTCCTTTCAATACGGACTACCGCTATTTTGCCACACTGGCGCGCGGCTTCAGCGGTCTATATCAACAAATAGTGCATTTCACCGCCATGTTTATCAATACGCCATAAGCTGCCCCAAATCAAAACCTGTGTGCGCCCCTTTGCCTAAAATGGCCTCCCCGATTCGCGTTTGCCGGCGGAACACCGCCGCCGGCAACCTTTAAAGACAGCGTGCGCCCGGCCGGGCGTACGGCTAAGCCAGGATAAATCTATGGAGCTGCTTTGTCCCGCCGGCAACCTGCCGGCCCTGAAGGCCGCGGTGGATAACGGCGCCGACGCCGTTTACATCGGTCTGAAAGACGATACCAACGCGCGCCACTTCGCCGGCCTCAACTTCACCGAGAAAAAGCTGCAGGAAGCGGTCGATTACGTGCATCGCCACGGCCGCAAACTGCATATCGCCATCAACACCTTCGCCCATCCCGACGGCTACGCCCGCTGGCAGCACGCGGTGGATATGGCGGCCCAACTGGGCGCCGACGCCCTGATTCTGGCGGATCTGGCGATGCTGGAATATGCCGCCCAACGCTACCCGCAGCTGGAGCGACACGTTTCGGTGCAGGCTTCCGCCACCAACGAGGAAGCGATCCGTTTCTACCAACGCAACTTCGAGGTCGGCCGGGTGGTGCTGCCGCGCGTGCTGTCGATGCACCAGGTGAAACAGCTGGCGCGCACCAGCCCGGTGCCGCTGGAAGTGTTCGCTTTCGGCAGCCTGTGCATCATGGCCGAGGGGCGCTGCTACCTCTCCTCCTACCTGACCGGCGAGTCGCCGAACACCGTCGGCGCCTGTTCGCCGGCGCGTTTCGTGCGCTGGCAGCAAACCCCGCAGGGCATGGAGTCGCGCCTGAACGACGTGCTGATCGACCGCTACCAGGACCATGAAAACGCCGGTTACCCGACGCTGTGCAAGGGCCGCTATCTGGTGGACGACGTGCGCTACCACGCGCTGGAAGAGCCCACCAGCCTCAATACGCTGGAGCTGCTGCCGGCGCTGCTGGCCGCCAACATCGCCTCGGTGAAGATCGAAGGCCGCCAGCGCAGCCCGGCTTACGTCAGCCAGGTGGCGCGCGTCTGGCGTCAGGCGATCGACCGTTGTCAGGCCAATCCCGCCGCCTATCGCGCCGACGCCGCCTGGATGGAGACGCTGGGCGCGATGTCCGAGGGCACCCAAACCACGTTGGGCGCCTATCACCGCAAATGGCAGTAGCCGGAGGAAACATGAAATACGCACTGGGGCCGGTGCTCTACTACTGGCCGAAAAACGACATCGCGGCGTTCTATCAACAGGCGGCGGAGAGCAGCGCCGACATCATTTACCTCGGCGAGAGCGTCTGCACCAAGCGGCGCGAGATGAAGGTCGGCGATTGGCTGGCGCTGGCGCGTGAAATCGCCCGCAGCGGCAAGCAGGTGGTGATCTCCACGTTGGCGCTGCTGCAGGCGCCGTCCGAACTGAATGAGCTGAAACGCTATGTGGAGAACGGCGAGTTTCTGTTTGAAGCCAACGACCTGGGCGCGGTCAACATGGCGGCGGAGCGCGGTCTGCCGTTCGTCGCCGGCCATGCGCTGAACTGCTACAACGCCTATACCCTGCGCCTGCTGCGCCGCCAGGGCATGATGCGCTGGTGCATGCCGGTCGAGCTGTCGCGCGACTGGCTGGCCAACCTGCTGACGCAGTGCGACGAACTGGGCTTCCGCCACGACTTCGAAGTGGAGGTGCTGAGCTACGGCCACCTGCCGCTGGCCTATTCGGCGCGCTGCTTCACCGCCCGCTCGGAAAACCGCGGCAAGGACGAGTGCGAAACCTGCTGCATCAAGTATCCGCAGGGTCGCATGATGCGCTCCCAGGAACAGCAGCAGGTGTTCGTGCTCAATGGCATCCAGACCATGAGCGGCTACTGCTACAACCTTGGCAACGAGCTGCCGAGCATGCAAGGGCTGGTGGACATCGTGCGGCTATCGCCGCAGGGCGCCGAGACGCTGGCGCAAATCGACGCCTTCCGCGCCAACGAGTATGGCGAGCAGCCGCTGACTTTGACCGACCACGCCGACTGCAACGGTTACTGGCGCCGCGTGGCGGGACTGGAGTTGGTGTCTTAGCGAGGTAAGCGCCGGCGGCGGACGCTGCCGGCACTGTTTATTTATCAAGATTAATGCGGTCATTTCTACCGTGGAACCAATGGAATAAACTCACACACATCAGGCAGCAGCTTCTGATACCAAAATACGTGAAAACCGCGATGGCCGCATCTACCAAATGTTCTCCGTATGAAATAATACTCAATGAGGAGAACGAGATAAGTAACATACTCAACGTTAGCGCCATCATATTACAAAGCGGGTTTAAAAGACGCCTGTTAACCATAACCCACCCTCTATTTTTGACACTCTAAAAGCGATTGACTCATCACCAGCGACATTGCCCATTAACGCTATTGGCGTTTTTATTCCCGCCCAAGGCACCACCGTTATTCTTATTATTCCCGGCTGGGCTGTTATCTGCGCAAGAGACCGCCCCCATTAAGCCACCGGCAACGGCCATTCCGACCATCCCAGGCGGGCTGCCGGAAAACCGGTAAATGCGCCAATGATAATGCCCATTCCAACCTGATTGGCACAAGAGTTTGGCGCACCTCTGCTTGGCCTATCACGATCGCCGCCGTTATTTCCATCGCCACAACCGCCAATCAGTTTCATCTCGTCAAATGTAAGCATTCTTATTGTTGACATATTATTCCATCCTTTAAATAACACGTTATAGATAAAATTAACGTCAACCATTAACTCCCTAAGCAGGTCGACAATTACAATTACCAAAGTCAAAATAAGAAATCAAATTAAAATAAGAGTGAACATCCCACTAAATAAATCACCTTAACCATATCAATAATACGAAATAATAAAGGCGCCGAAAATGGCGCCTTTATTTATCTCCTACGCCCGCCGCTTCCTGAACATCCCGCGCAGCGCCACGCTGTTGCGCAAGAAACCGACGCCGAAGCCCAGCAGGGTGTAGACCACGCCGAGCACCAGCATCATCATCACATCGCCCCACACTTCATTCAGCGACAGCCCCATCTGGTTGACGCCGGCGATCGCCTTGGTGCCCCAGGTGGAGGGAATGCTGTACGAGATGGCGCGCACCCAGGCCGGCATCGACTGCAGCGGCCAGATGGTGCCGGACAGGTAGAATACCGGCGTCGTGATGAACGCCAGCGTCAGGTAGATCATCTCGACGCTGCGCAGGCACTCGGTCACCAGCTTGCCCAGCCCCAATACCGCCAGCAGGAACGGGAAGGTCAGCAGCAGCAGTTCGGCGATGTTCGCCGTCTGCCGATAGCCCAATACCCACGGCCACAGCACGAACAGCACGATCGACAGGAACAGCCAGATCGGCAGCAGCGCCGTCAGCCCGCCGAGGTGCGCCGCCAGGGGCGCCTTGCCGCCGGGCATGCTCTTCATGGCGATATTGACGCGGATACAGGCGATCAGCAGCGAGTGCTGCAACAGCATCACCAGCAGGCCGGGGAAGATGATCGCCGCGAAGCTGATGCCGGGGTTGAACACGTCCAGCGTTTGCCCCAGTATCGGCGTCAGCAGTATCTGCGCCTGCCGTTCGCTGAAGCCGCTGCGCAGCAGCAGCCCGTTGTTGTACTCCGTCAGCAGCTGCTGGTAGGCCGCCACCACGTCTTGTTGGATCTGGCCGTTGGCCAGGCGGTTGGTGGCGTCGCCGTAGACCGGCACCACGATGTTTTGCCCGCTGAGAATTTTCTTCTCCAGATCCACCGGCATGATGATCACCGCAAACAGCTTGCGCCAGCTGAGATCGCGCTGCGCCTGTTCCAGGCTGTCGTAGGTTTCAATCGCGATCTTGGAGGTGGCGTCCAGTTGGCGGATCAGCTGGCGGCTGGCGGTGCTGTGATCCTGATCGACCACCCCCACCGGCAGATCCCACACCGTGCGGTTGGCGTACACCAGGCTCATGATGCACAGCGACAGGATCAGCATCAGCCACACCGGCCGCTCCAGCATGCCGAGCAGCACCTTAACGAAGGTTTGCCAATAGAGCTTCATCCGGCGTTCCCCTCTTTTGCCAGCCGCGCCGGCAGGCGATTGCGCACCAGCAGCGCGGCCACCAGCGGATAGACCGCCAGCAGCGCGCACACGCTGAAGATGGCGCTGGCGTGCACCTGCCGCAGGAACACGTCGAACATCGCGTACAGCGCGTGGGTCAGCGGTTCGATGTTGGAAATGATGCGCGCCGGCAGCGGCATCGACAGCTCAGGCACCGCCATGCCGGAGAAGGTCATCGCGATACTGACCAAAATACCGATCAGGCTGTAGGCGGTGATGGTGCTGCCGGTAAAGGTGTACAGCAGCAGGCCGATACTCTGCGCCGCCATCACGTAGAACAGGCCAATCATCAGCATAAACAGCGGGTTGCCGCTGACGCGGGCGTCAAAGATGCCCACCAGCGCCGCGATCTCGACCATCAGCAGGGTGGTGAAACACAGCGTGTACGGCGCCAGCTTGCCGAGCAGCGCCAGGCTGAACGGCTTGGCTTGCAGCAGCGACTTGCTGCGCGCCAGCACATAGATCATGCAGGTCACCGCGAACAGCTGCAGCAGGTGGATGGTGGCGGCGAACTGCTGGTAATAGATATAGCTGCCGCTGGCGTTGAACAGGCTGCCGTAGGAGAGCGTCACGTCCGCCAACGGCGGCAGGGTTTTACCCATCTCGGTGGCGATGATGCTGCGGGTGCTGGCGTTGATTTCGTTCATCAGGCCGCCGAAGTCCTGAGTGGAGTACAGCCCGGCGCCGTAGAACAACGCATTGTAGTACATCACCACGCTCGGCTGTTTGCCCGACAGCGCGTTGGCCTCAAGATCCGGCGGGATATACAGCAACGCGTAATCCTGCGCGCTGCGCAGGCGGCTAAGTGACTCCGGCAGCCCGCCGCCGTAAGCCTCGACGTGGGCGTGCGAACCGGCGTCCAGCCGGCGCGTCAGCGATTTGGACAGCGGGCTGTGATCGCTGTCCACCACCGAGACCGGCAGATCGAGCAGCGTGCCTTCGGAGAAGTTGCTGCTGATCAGCGCAAACAGGATCAGCGGAAAGATCCAGCTCAGCCAGTGCACCACCGGGCTGCGAAAGGCGACGCGACACTCTTTGTCGAACGCGTGACTGAAGCAGCGCCAGCCGGCCCTTACTCTTTCCATTGCCATAAGGTGCTCATCCCCGGACGCAGGCCGTCCACCGGCTGTGACGGATACAGGCGCACTTCGAAGGTTTTCAGGTCGAAGTCGCCGGTGGCGCGGGTGGCGCGTTTGGTGGCGTAATCCCCCAGCGGCGCGATGTAGCGCACCTCGGTGTCGATCATTTTGTCCTTCAGCGCCGGCACCCGCAGCTTGACCTTGTCGCCTTTGCGCACGTGGGCCAGGATGTCTTCACGCAGGTTAAACACGAAGTAGGCGTCCGGCACCCGGATCAACGTCACCAGCGGGCTGCCGGCGTTCAGCAATTCGCCCACTTCGGCCGGGATCGGCCCCACTTCACCGTCCACCGGCGCTTTCACCTGCAGATCGTCGCTCTGCGCCTGGATCTGCAGCAGGTTCTCTTCCGCCGCCCGCAGCGCCGCCGCATATTGCTGCCGCTGCTCGACGCGGTCGCCGTTGATGCCTTCATCCAGGTTGGCCTTGGCGGCCTGCACCTGCTGGAAGGCGGTGTCGCGCGACCGGCGCGAAGCGTCCAGCTCGGACTTCGAGATATAGCCCTTGCCGGCCACGCTCAGGTTACGGTTGTAGTCGTTTTGCGCATTGCGATACTGCGCCTCGGCCTGCGCCAGGTTGGCGCGCAGGTTGCGGATGCTCTCTTCACGGGTGCCGTGCAGCGACAGCTCGAGCTGCGCTTTGGCCTCGTCGCGCGTCGCCTGCGCGGAACGCAGCTGCGCCATCAGTTCGGGGCTGTCGAGTTGGATGATCAGTTGGCCGCTTTTCACGTCGTCGCCGCGTTCGATCAGGCGTTCAACGACTCGGCCTTTCGCCTTGGATGCGACGATCACTTCGGGGGCATCCACTTCACCCTGCAGTAACAGATCCTGATTGTGCGCGCGGAACAGGATCGCCAATGCGATCGCCGCCAACATCAGCAACAGGGTAAACAGCGTCTTTTTTTTCATTATGTCAGCTCCCGGAACGGTAAGCGGCGGGCGGGGATCATCATTTCCATGTCTCAAATTGCTCCAAAAAACACCATTGCACTCATGAGGATATCACAAGCACATATCTCCTCTTTTATAACTATAAATTGGATTATGCTTTTAACACTAAAAAGCATCTTTTTTTCGGCCTTTTAGTATGCAGACTCCTGCAATCGCCCTTTAAGCGATCCACTCTCTGATGGACGATGTCATGACTGAACACACTGCCGTACCGCTTTCGGTACTGGATTTATCGCCAATCCCGCAAGGGGCCAAGGCGCGCGACGCTTTCCACTGTTCGCTGGATCTGGCGCAGCACACCGAACGCTGGGGCTACCAGCGTTACTGGCTGGCCGAGCACCACAATATGACCGGCATCGGCAGCGCCGCCACCTCGGTGCTGCTGGGCTATCTGGCCGCCGGCACCCAGAGCATTCGCCTCGGCTCCGGCGGCGTGATGCTGCCGAACCATGCGCCGCTGGTGATCGCCGAGCAGTTCGGCACGCTGGAGTCGCTCTACCCCGGCCGCATCGATCTGGGGCTGGGCCGCGCGCCCGGCACCGATCAACGCACCATGATGGCGCTGCGTCGCCACCTGTCCGGCGACGTGGATACCTTCCCGCGCGACGTGCAGGAACTGCAAAACTACTTCTGCGACGCGCAGCCCGGCCAGCCGGTGCAGGCGGTGCCGGGCCAGGGGCTGCATGTGCCGCTCTGGCTGCTCGGCTCCAGCCTCTACAGCGCCCAGCTGGCGGCGCAGCTCGGCCTGCCGTTCGCCTTCGCTTCGCACTTCGCTCCGGATATGCTGTTCCAGGCGCTGCAGCTGTACCGCGAGAACTTCAAACCCTCCAAACAGCTGGCGCAGCCGCACGCCATGGTGTGCGTCAACGTGATCGCCGCCGACAGCGATAGCGACGCGCGCTTCCTGTTCAGCTCGATGCAGCAGCAATTCATCAATCTGCGCCGCGGTTCGCCCGGCCCGCTGCCGCCGCCGGTGGATAACATCCACGCGCTGTGGACCGCCGGCGAGCAGTACGGCGTCGAACAGGCGCTGCGGATGTCGATCGTCGGCGATGAAAAAACGGTGCGTCACGGGCTGCAAACGCTGCTGCGTGAAACCGATGCCGACGAGATCATGGTCAACGGCCAGATCTTCGATCATCAGGCGCGGCTGCGTTCGTTCGAGATCGTCGCCGGGGTGAAAGGCGACATCGTGAAGGGCTAAAAAGCGAAAAGGCGGTGGGAACCCCGCCGCCTTAGCGTTAACGCTGGATCAGATAGCGGATGGTCGGCCCGTCCTGCTGGATATCCAGAACCTTGTAGCCGTGGTTACGCGCATCAAGCGGGATGTTGTTGATCGACTGCGGGCAATCGCTGATCACCTCCAGGATCTCCCCCGGCTTCAGCTGCGGCATCGCCTCCAGCGTCGCCACCGCCGGGTACGGGCAAGGCTCGCCCAGCATGTCCAGCCGGTAGTCCGGCACTATCGTCGTCTCTTTCATGGCATGCTCCTCAAATTCACCACCTGCGCCTCAGGCCGGGCGCGGAAAAAGCGTTTCTCCCACCACAGCATGGCGGCGAAGGCCAGCGCCAGCAGCAGGTAAGTCACCAGCAGGCCGCCGATCGGGCCGAAGGTATCGAGCAGGTTGATCTTGTCGTAATCGGTCGCCAGCGCCGGCGCCAGCTCGTCCCAGTAATAGGCCAGCAGCGTAGCGCCGATGATGTTGCCCAGCCCCACCCACCAGTAGTGCACCTGCCCTTCCACCGCACGGTACATCCAACCGGTCTCGCAGCCGCCGGCCAGCACGATGCCGAAGCCGAACAGCAAACCGCCCAGCACCGCATTCGGGCCGGCCCACATGATCTTCGGCGCCACGCCGAGCTGCACATAGCTGAAGATGCCGATGGCGCTCACCGCCATGCCGATGATGATGGCTTTCGCCATGTGGGTGCGGCCGGTGATCCACAGATCGCGGAACGCCGAGGTGAAGCAGATCTGCGCGCGTTCGATCAGCAGGCCAAAGCCGATGCCGAACAGCATGGCGATGCCAAGCTTCGGCGCATCGAACAGCGTCCACAGCGACCAGGCCACCGCCAGGCCGAAGACGGCCATGCCCAGCCGGAAGCGGCGGCGCGCCTGCTCAGGCTTCTGCGTCAGCGGCGCGGCGGCCTTCACCTTTTGCAATTTGACCGGGATGCGGAACATCGGCAGCAGCGTGAATTTGGCGCCGAAGTAGGAGCCGGCGGCAGTCGCCAGCGCGAAGAACCAGGCGTGCAACGAGAACTGCGGAATGCCGGTGAAGAATGCCGCCAGGTTGCAGCCCATCGCCAGGCGTGCGCCGAAGCCGGCGATGATGCCGCCCAGCAGCGCCTGCACGATGCGAATGCGGTGCTGCGGCTGACGCAGTTTGATGTTGTTGGCCCACAGCGCGGCGGCGATGCAGCCGGCGAACATGCCGATGATCATGCGCCCGTCGATGCGCTCCAGCGGCGTGCCCTGCAGGCCGATAACCTTGAAATAGCCCCACTGCTCAGGGTGCAGGCCGAACCACTGCAGCACATGGCCGCCCCAGCGAGTGAATTCGCCGGTCACCGCCCAGAAGGTGCCGGTCATGCCGAAGTAGTAGGTAGAAAGGATCCCGGCGGCGATCACCGCCGGCAGCGGCGCCCAAAAGCGCACCAGGTATTGAGATTTAAACTGCTGCCAACTCATGGCATCTCCCGTGCATATCATCCGTAAGAAAAAACCTTATGAATGATACGCCATTCAGGGGCGTTTGACGGCAACTTTCAGGCATAAAAAAACCAGCCCGCAGGCTGGTTTTTCAGAGCGCTTCACCGCGAACGGCGAATCAGCGATTACGCGTCGCCGAAACGACGACGTGGTGCCGCCGGTGCGCCGTCATCACGGCGTGGAGCCGGCTTGCCGTCGCGGTTGTAGTTGCCGCCGCGACGCTCGCCGCCGTTACCGCCTTCACGACGTTCGCCGAAGGAGCGACGCGGGCCGCCTTCACGACGTTCGCCGTTGAACGGACGACCGTTGCCGCGACGCTCGCCGCCGTTGCCGCCGTCACGACGCTCGCGACGTTCGAACGGCTGTGCATCGCCCAGCAGCTGCATGTTCATCGGCTTGTTCAGGATGCGAGTGCGAGTGAAGTGATTCAGGATCTCGCCCGGCATGCCTTTTGGCAGTTCGATGGTGGAGTGGGAAGCGAACAGCTTGATGTTACCGATGTAACGGCTGCTGATGTCGCCTTCGTTAGCGATAGCGCCAACGATGTGACGCACTTCTACGCCATCGTCACGGCCCACTTCGATGCGGTACAGCTGCATTTCGCCAACGTCACGACGTTCGCGACGCGGACGATCGCCGTCACGGCTGTCACGACGGTCACCGCGACGATCGTCACGGTCGTTGAACTCGCGGCGCTGACGCGGTTTGAAGACCGGATCCGGCGGCAGGATCAGCGGACGTTCGCCCTGAGCCATTTTCAGCAGCGCTGCGGCCAGGGTTTCCATATCCAGCTCTTCTTCCGGCTGCAGTTTGGTCAGCAGTGCGCGGTACAGGTCCAGATCGCTGCTTTCCAGCTGCTGCTGAACTTTCGCGGCGAACTTGGCCAGACGACGCTCGCCCAGCAGTTCTGCGTTCGGCAGTTCCACTTCAGGGATGGTCAGCTTCATGGTGCGTTCGATATTGCGCAGCAGGCGGCGTTCGCGGTTTTCCACGAACAGCAGCGCGCGGCCGGCGCGGCCCGCACGACCGGTACGGCCGATACGGTGAACGTAAGACTCGGAGTCCATCGGGATGTCGTAGTTGACAACCAGGCTGATGCGCTCAACGTCCAGGCCACGGGCCGCAACGTCGGTCGCGATCAGGATATCCAGACGACCGTCTTTCAGACGCTCCAGAGTCTGCTCACGCAGCGCCTGGTTCATGTCGCCGTTCAGCGCGGCGCTGCTGTAACCGCTGCGCTCCAGCGCTTCGGCCACTTCCAGGGTCGCGTTCTTGGTACGGACGAAGATGATCGCCGCGTCAAAGTCTTCGGCTTCCAGGAAACGCACCAGCGCTTCGTTTTTACGCATGCCGTAGACCGACCAGTAGCTCTGGCTAATGTCCGGACGGGTGGTCACGCTGGATTGGATGCGCACTTCCTGCGGCTCTTTCATGAAGCGGCGGGTAATGCGACGGATCGCTTCCGGCATGGTGGCGGAGAACAGCGCGGTCTGATGTTCAGCCGGGATCTCAGCCATGATGGTTTCTACGTCTTCGATAAAGCCCATGCGCAGCATTTCGTCGGCTTCATCCAGCACCAGACCGCTCAGGTTGGAGAGGTTCAGGGTGCCGCGCTTCAGGTGGTCCAGCAGGCGGCCTGGGGTACCCACAACGATTTGCGGGCCCTGGCGCAGAGCGCGCAGCTGCACGTCGTAACGCTGGCCGCCGTACAGGGCTACCACGTTGACGCCGTTCATGTGTTTGGAGAAATCGGTCATCGCTTCGGCAACCTGAACCGCCAGTTCGCGGGTCGGCGCCAGCACCAGGATCTGAGGTGCTTTCAGGTCTGCCTGCAGGTTGTGCAGCAGCGGCAGCGAGAACGCTGCAGTTTTACCACTACCGGTCTGCGCCATGCCCAGCACGTCGCGGCCGTTCAACAGGTGAGGAATACACTCAGCCTGGATCGGAGATGGTTTTTCATAGCCCAGATCGTTCAGGGCGGAAATGATTGGAGCAGACAGCCCCAGATCAGCAAAAGAGGTTTCAAACTCAGTCGTCATGTACACGTGCCTCATTAATAATGGCAGCCAGTCTACATAACTCGTCGAGAAAATTTTCAGTCATTTTCATTGAAAAGTGTGAACCGGCTCAAATTAGATTATAAAACGAACAAAAAAGCCCTCGCCCGTGAAGGCGATAACTTTGGTTAAAAACCAATGTCCATCAGGCTGATAGGTGTTCGTCAGCTATTGCTGGTCCGATTCCGATAGGTCGTCTTGCTCTTGGCCCAAAAGCGCCAATTCCAACAATGCATAGCGGTGCTCAACGAAGTTGTGAACGTTGTTAGACACCGTCAGTTTGAACAGCGCCGAAGCGGTGTCCTTGTCCCCCAGACTCAGGTAGTGTTTACCCAAATAGAAGTCAGTTTCACTGAGATGCTCAGCGAGCGAAGTGTTATCCGTTGCATCTGCCTTGAGGCGTTCCATCAGCGTTTTTTCGCTGATCTTGCCCAGGTAGAATTCGACAATATTCCATCCCCATTGCCCTCTGTCCGCTTTGTCATAGCGCTGCTGAAGCGCTACCTCGGCCTTCTTGGGATCGATTTCTCTCTCCACCAGATACAGCCATAACGAACGGAAGGGATCGTTTGGGTCGTCTTGATAAAACGCCTGCAGATCATCCTGCGCCAACGGGAAGCGGCCGCCATAATACAGTGCGATGCCCCGGTTTAAACGCGCGTAATTGTAAGTTGGATCAAGCTCTAGTACAGAATCAAACGCTTCATAGGCAGCATCAAAATTGCCTGCCTGCGTTAAGTAAATGCCCAGGTAGTTGAAAACTTCCGGCATGTCGGGACGTATCGCCAGCGCCTGCGAGAAATCATTGCGCGCTAATGCACGTAACCCGAGGCTATCATACAGCACACCGCGCTCATATAAAAGCTGTGCGCGTTCGTCATCCGTCAGTGCCCGGCTGGCAAGAATTTGTTCCATGCGCGCCAGGATCACTTCCTGCTGCAACGTTGGCTGCAACGGGATTGCCAAAACTTCGTCTTTACGCCAATCATGGTTGCTGCATCCTGCCAGCATGAGTGCTGTCGCAACGTAACACCAGCGCAAGAAAGGCTTCATTTCCCACTCCCGAAGACAAACATTGGATGAACGTCCTGTCCTCCGTTTGCTAAAACGCGGGCATCCTACCCGCGCGATACGAACAGCTCCCAACCCCGTGGCGGGGAGCTGTAAAACTATCTATACAGTTATTCTGCTTCAGGCGCAGGTGAACCCGCTTCCGGCGCCATCGCTTCTTTGATGCTCAGACGCACGCGGCCCTGACGGTCAACTTCCAGTACCTTAACCGGCACTTCCTGACCCATCTGCAGATAGTCGGTCACTTTCTCAACGCGCTTGTCGGCGATCTGAGAAATGTGCACCAGGCCTTCTTTACCACCGCCGATAGCGACGAATGCGCCGAAATCAACGATACGGGTCACTTTACCCTGATAGATACGGCCAACTTCGATCTCTGCCGTGATCTCTTCGATGCGACGGATAGCGAATTTCGCTTTCTCACCGTCGGTCGCAGCGATTTTAACTGTACCATCATCTTCGATTTCGATGGTAGTGCCAGTCTCTTCGGTCAGCGCGCGGATAACGGAACCGCCCTTACCGATCACGTCTTTGATTTTATCCGGGTTGATGCGGATAGTATGAATGCGCGGTGCGAATTCGGAGATATCGCCGCGCGGAGTGCTGATAGCCTGTTCCATCACGCCCAGGATGTGCAGACGCGCGCCCTTGGCCTGGTTCAGAGCCACCTGCATGATTTCGCGGGTGATGCCTTCGATTTTGATGTCCATCTGCAGCGCGGTGATACCGTCGCGGCTACCGGCCACTTTGAAGTCCATGTCGCCCAGGTGATCTTCGTCACCCAGAATGTCGGACAGAACCACATAGTTGTCGGCTTCTTTCACCAGGCCCATCGCGATGCCCGCAACGGCAGCCTTGATTGGCACACCGGCGTCCATCAGCGCCAGAGACGCGCCGCACACGGAAGCCATGGAAGAAGAACCGTTGGATTCGGTGATTTCAGACACCACGCGAACCGTGTACGGGAAATCTTCCGGTTTAGGCATCATAGCCAATACGCCGCGTTTCGCCAGGCGACCGTGACCGATTTCACGACGCTTAGGAGAACCGACCATGCCGGTTTCACCTACGGAGTACGGAGGGAAGTTGTAGTGGAACAGGAAGCTGTCGGTCTTCTCGCCCATCAGCTCGTCCAGGTTCTGTGCGTCGCGCGCGGTGCCCAGGGTCGCGGTAACCAGCGCCTGAGTTTCGCCACGGGTGAACAGCGCGGAACCGTGGGTGCGCGGCAGTACGCCGGTGCGCACGTCCAGGCCACGGATCATGTCTTTTTCACGGCCGTCGATACGCGGCTCGCCACGCAGTACGCGGCTGCGCACCACGTTTTTCTCGACGGTGCCCAGGATGTCCTGGATTTCACCGGCGTCCAGCGTCTCGTCCTGCGCCAGCAGGGTTTCAACAACGCTGTCTTTGATCGCGTCAACCTGAGCGTAACGCTCTTGTTTTTCGGTGATGTGGTAAGCGTCGCCCAGGCGAGCTTCGGCCAGTTCAGCCACGCGCGCGTGCAGCGCTTCGTTGACCGCAGGCGCCTGCCAATCCCACTTCGGTTTGCCCGCTTCGGCAACCAGCGCGTTGATGTTTTCGATAACCACTTGCTGCTGGTCATGGCCGAACACCACGGCGCCCAGCATCTGGTCTTCGCTCAGCACGTCCGCTTCGGATTCAACCATCAGCACCGCGCCTGCAGTACCGGCAACCACCAGATCCAGACGGCTTTCTTTCAGTTCGTCAGTCGTTGGGTTCAGTACGTACTGGTCGTTGATGTAACCTACGCGCGCGGCACCGATTGGGCCGTTGAACGGAATACCGGACAGGCTCAGGGCTGCGGAAGCACCGATCATCGCAACGATGTCCGGGTTCACCTGCGGGTTAACGGAAACCACGGTCGCAATCACCTGAACTTCGTTCAGGAAGCTGTCCGGGAACAGTGGACGGATCGGACGGTCGATCAGACGAGAAGTCAGCGTCTCGCCTTCGCTCGGACGGCCTTCGCGACGGAAGAAGCTGCCCGGGATGCGGCCGGCGGCGTAGGTACGCTCTTGGTAGTTAACGGTCAGCGGGAAGAAGCTCTGGCCCGGCTTGGCTTTTTTCTGGCCAACGACGGTAACGAATACGGCGGTGTCATCCATGCTCACCATAACGGCGGCGGTGGCCTGACGCGCCATCATACCGGTTTCGATGGTGACGGTATGCTGGCCATACTGGAATTTGCGAATGATCGGTGTCAGCAAAATTATATCCTTGATTAACGGCGCGCAATCGCATTGACGACTCGACACGCCTGTGACTCGATTTGCCTTCTCACTACATCCTCGCGACTAATGACAATCCTTATCTCAGGCGGGAGATAAAGCCTCTCATTAGCCGCGCGAACCTCTGTAACGGAAGAACCTGTTTGGAAACATCAGTAATACATTAACCTGATTTGCTTATGCTTCCTAGAAGAAAGGGGCCAAAATAGGCCCCTTTCCACTGAAACTTGCTAGATTAGCGACGCAGACCCAGACGCTCGATCAGGCTGGTGTAACGTGCTACATCTTTACGCTTCAGGTAGTCCAGCAGCTTACGACGCTGAGAAACCATACGCAGCAGACCACGACGGCTGTGGTGATCTTTTTTGTGCTCGGAGAAGTGGCCTTGCAGATGGTTGATCTGCGCAGTCAGCAGGGCAACCTGAACTTCGGTAGAACCGCTGTCGTTAGTACCACGACCGAAATCAGCTACGATTTGAGCTTTAGCTTCAACACTTAGAGACATTGTAATACTCCAGATTATAGATAATAAAAACAGGCGCCGATCTCTAATTCAGCAACCCAATGCATAAGCTGCGCCATTCTACTCTTAGCGCAGTGCGATCGCAAGGCGACGCAGTGCCCCGCCGTCAGTCGAAATGCTCGACCACCAGGCGGCGCGGTGCCACGCGACCATCCTCGGCGATGTCGCCAACGCCGATGAATTTTCGCTCTTCACCCTCGGTGATGCGCACCAGGCCGGAAGCCGGCGCGCCGGCCACTTGCACCGGTTGCCCCTGCTTGACGTAACCCGCGACCACCGGCAGCAAATTCACTTCCGGATAGTTCTCAACCGGGCTGTCCATCGGCATCAGCAGCGGATCGAGCAGCTCGCCGGGCGCGATCGCTTGTTCCTGCGCCTGCGCCAGCAAGGCGTTCAGCTGTTCCAGCGTCACCATGCGCGCGATCGGATAAGTCGCCACCTGCAGGCGGCGCAGATAGATCACGTGCGCGCCGCAGCCCAGCAGCTCGCCGAGATCGTCGGTGATGGTGCGGATGTAGGTGCCTTTCGAGCAGTGGATCTCCAGCTCCAGCTCATCCCCTTCCCAACGGATAAACTGCAGCTCGTACACCGTGATGCTGCGCGCTTCTCGCGGCACTTCAATCCCCTGGCGCGCATACTCGTAGAGTTTCTTGCCCTGGTATTTCAGCGCCGAATACATCGATGGCACCTGCTGGATGTCGCCGCGGAAGGTGTCCAGCGCCGCGTCGAGCTGCGCCTGGGTGAAGTTCACCGGGCGTTCCTGCACGATCTGACCGTCGGCGTCGGAGGTATCGGTACGCTGCCCCAGCTTGGCGATCACCCGATAGCGCTTGTCGGAATCGAGCAGGTATTGCGAAAACTTGGTCGCTTCGCCCAGGCAGATAGGCAGCATGCCGGTCGCCAACGGATCGAGCGCGCCGGTATGGCCCGCTCGGTTGGCGTTGTACAGGCGTTTTACTTTTTGCAGCGCATCGTTGGACGACAACCCTTGCGGCTTGTCCAGCAACAGCACGCCGTGGATATCACGGCCGCGGCGACGAGGGCGACTCATTAATCCTCCTTGTCATCGCCTGAGGCGGAACGGCGCTCGGCGTCGTTCTTCACCACGTTGGTCACCAGGTTGGACATACGCATGCCTTCCACCAGGGAGTTGTCGTAGGCGAAGGTCAGCTCCGGCACCACGCGCAGGCGCATCGCTTTGCCCAGCAGGGTGCGGATATAGCCGGAAGCGTCCTGCAACGCTTTGATGCCGTTGGTGACCAGATCCGGATCGTGGTTCTCGGTCAGCACGTTCAGGAAGGTGACGTAAACCTTGGCATACGCCAGGTCACGGGAGACTTCCACGCCGGAAACGGTCGCCATGCCGACGCGCGGATCTTTCACTTCACGCTGCAGAATGATCGCAATCTCTTTCTGCATCTCTTGCGCCACGCGTTGACCGCGGCTGAATTCTTTTGCCATTTTGGATTCTCCAGACAAATCGGGGGGCACAAAGGCCCCCCGTAAACAGATATAAGCAGATGTGCAATCGTTAAGCGATGGTGCGTTGGATCTCAATGATTTCGAACACTTCGATCATGTCGCCGACGCGCACGTCGTTATAGTTCTTAACGCCGATACCACATTCCATGCCGTTACGGACTTCGTTAACGTCATCTTTGAAGCGGCGCAGGGATTCCAGCTCGCCTTCATAGATAACCACGTTGTCGCGCAGTACGCGGATTGGGTTGTGACGCTTGATGGTCCCTTCGGTAACCATACAGCCGGCGATAGCGCCGAACTTAGGCGATTTGAACACGTCGCGCACTTCGGCCAGGCCGATGATCTGCTGCTTGTATTCCGGCGCCAGCATGCCGCTCATCGCCTGCTTCACTTCGTCGATCAGGTTATAGATCACGGAGTAGTAACGCAGATCCAGGCTTTCCGCTTCGATTACGCGGCGCGCAGAAGCGTCGGCACGCACGTTGAAGCCCAGGATGATGGCGTTGGAAGCCGCAGCCAGCGTCGCGTCGGTTTCGGTGATCCCGCCTACGCCGGAGCCGACAATCTTCACCTTCACTTCGTCGGTGGAGAGTTTCAGCAGCGAGTCGCTGATCGCTTCGCAAGAACCCTGTACGTCGGATTTCAGTACGATGTTCAGCTCGGACACTTCGCCGTCGGTCATGTTGGCGAACATGTTTTCCAGCTTGGACTTCTGCTGACGCGCCAGTTTGACTTCGCGGAACTTACCCTGACGGTACAGAGCCACTTCACGCGCTTTCTTCTCGTCGCGCACCACGGTCGCTTCGTCACCCGCTGCAGGCACGCTGGACAGACCCAGGATTTCCACAGGGATAGACGGACCGGCGGAGGTCACTTCACGGCCCAGCTCGTCGCGCATCGCACGCACACGGCCGTATTCGAAGCCACACAGGACGATGTCGCCCTTGTTCAGCGTACCTTCCTGAACCAGCACGGTGGCAACCGGGCCACGGCCTTTATCCAGGAAGGACTCGATCACCACGCCGCTCGCCATGCCGCTGCGTACCGCTTTCAGTTCCAGAACTTCGGCCTGCAGCAGGATAGCCTGCAGCAGTTCGTCGATACCGGTACCGGCTTTCGCGGACACGTGGACGAACTGCGCTTCGCCGCCCCACTCTTCCGGCATCACGCCGTACTGAGACAGTTCTTGCTTAACGCGGTCCGGATCGGCTTCCGGCTTGTCGATTTTGTTCACCGCAACCACCAACGGCACCTGCGCCGCTTTCGCGTGCTGGATAGCTTCGATGGTCTGTGGCATCACGCCGTCATCAGCCGCCACCACCAGAACCACGATGTCAGTCGCCTGAGCACCGCGAGCACGCATCGAGGTAAACGCGGCGTGGCCCGGGGTATCCAGGAAGGTGATCATGCCGTTCTCGGTTTCTACGTGGTAGGCACCGATGTGCTGGGTAATGCCGCCGGCTTCGCCCGCCGCCACTTTGGTGGAGCGAATGTAGTCCAGCAGAGAGGTTTTACCGTGGTCAACGTGGCCCATGATGGTCACGACCGGCGCGCGCGGCTCGGCCGCAGCGCCCGTATCACGGTCGCTCATCAGCGCTTCTTCCAGCTCGTTTTCACGACGCAGGATAACTTTGTGGCCCATCTCTTCGGCAACCAGCTGCGCGGTTTCCTGGTCGATAACCTGGTTGATGGTGGCCATGGCGCCCAGCTTCATCATCACTTTGATGACCTGAGAACCTTTTACCGCCATCTTGTTGGCCAACTCGGCCACGGTGATGGTTTCGCCGATCACCACGTCGCGGTTAACCACCTGCGCCGGCTTGTTGAAGCCCTGCTGCAGAGCGCTAGGCTTGCGTTTGCCTTTACCGCCACGGGTAACGGCGCGCGCTTCTTCGCGATCCGCTTTGGATTCGGACAGCTTGTTGCCTTTCTTCTGCTTGGTCGCTTTGCCGCCGCGGGTGCGGCTGCGACGATCGCCTTCAACTTTGGCGTCGTTTTCATCTTCTGCGGCACGGGCGTGCTGAGAGGTGGTCACGTGATAGTCGGCGCTTTCAACCGCGGCGCTTGCCGCGTCTGCCTGGGCCCACTTCTCGCCGTTCTCTTCGGCCATGCGACGGGCTTCTTCCGCCACGCGCTTGGCTTCCTCTTCAACCTTGCGGCGCACTTCCTCTTCCGCTTTGCGTTTCAGTTCAGCGGCTTCGGCTTCACGGCGTGCTTTTTCCGCCTGAGCTGGCTTGGTCATTTCGTCGGTATGTTGATTGGTCACTTTTTCTTTTTCCGCTGAATTACGCTTAGCAATCTCCGCGGCCTCACGTTTGGCTTGCTCTTCGGCTGCGCGCTTCGCTTCCGCTTCGCGTTTTGCGAGCTCTTCCGCTTCGCGCCGTGCCTGCTCTTCCGCTTCACGCTGTGCCTGCTCTGCCGCTTCAGCCAACTGGGCTTCCTGCGTATCGCGATTTACATAAGTGCGTTTCTTGCGGACCTCAATTTGCACCGATTTACTTTTACCGCCGGTGCTCGGGATATTCAAGGTGCTGCGCGTTTTGCGCTGCAAAGTGAGTTTACCCGGCGCGCTGCCGTGTTCACGGTTCAGGTGCGCCAGCAATGTTTCTTTTTCTTGCTGGGTAACAGAGTCCGACTCGGACTTGTTGATCCCTGCATCAGCAAACTGCTGTACCAGGCGATCAACCGGAGTCTGAATCTCTGCTGCCAGCGATTTTACGGTTACATCTGTCGTCATGCTGTTCCTTCCTGCTACAGTTATTACGCGTTGTCGCCAAACCAACAGATATTGCGCGCAGCCATGATCAGCTCGCCGGCTTGCTCGTCGCTAAGCCCTTCAATATCAGCCAGATCGTCAACACCCTGCTCGGCAAGATCTTCCAGCGTACAAACCCCACGCGCGGCCAGTTTAAAGGCCATGCTGCGCTCAAGACCCGGCAGGTTGAGCAAATCGTCGGCCGGTTTGTTGTCGCCCAGGCTTTCTTCTTGTGCCAGGGCCAGCGTGGTCAATGCAGCTTTGGCGCGTTCGCGCAATGCTTCAACCGTATCTTCATCCAGACCGTCGATTTCCAACAGCTCTTTGATCGGCACGTAGGCCAGCTCTTCCAGCGTGGAGAAGCCTTCTTCAACCAGTACGGTGGCGAAATCTTCGTCGATATCAAGATACTTGGTGAAGGTATCAATAGCGGCATGAGCCTCGGCCTGGTGCTTGGCCTGCAGGTCGTCCGCCGTCATCACGTTCAGTTCCCAACGATCGTCGCCGCGGTGTTGTTTCAGCAACTGGGAAGCCAAACGCACGTTTTGGCCGTTACGGCCGATCGCCTGTGCCAGGTTGCTGGCTTCAACGGCGATATCCATGGTGCAGTTATCTTCATCTACCACGATCGACGCGACGTCGGCCGGCGCCATGGCGTTGATGACGAATTGCGCTGGGTTATCATCCCACAGAATGATGTCGATGCGTTCGCCGCCGAGCTCGCTCGACACGGCCTGAACGCGCGCACCGCGCATACCTACGCAGGCGCCGACCGGGTCGATACGCTTGTCGTTGGTTTTCACTGCAATTTTCGCACGGGAGCCAGGATCGCGGGCTGCCGCTTTAATTTCAATCACTTCTTCGCCGATTTCCGGCACTTCGATGCGGAACAGTTCTTTCAGCATTTCCGGGCTGGAACGGCTGACGAACAGCTGCGCGCCGCGGGCTTCAGGACGCACGGCGTACAGTACGCCACGAATGCGGTCGCCCGGACGGAAGTTTTCGCGCGGCAGCATGTCTTCACGGCCAATCACCGCTTCGGCGTTGTTGCCCAGATCCAGCGCGATGCTGTCACGGTTCACTTTCTTCACCACGCCGGTGACGATCTCACCTTCGTGTTCACGGAAAGCGTCGACCACCATCGCACGCTCGGCCTCGCGCACTTTCTGTACGATAACCTGCTTGGCGGTTTGGGTGGTGATGCGGTCGAAGGTCACGGATTCGATCTGATCTTCGACGTAGCCGCCGAGCTCGATGCTCGGATCTTCAAACTGAGCGGCTTCCAGCGTGATTTCACGCGTTGGCTGCGTCACTTCGTCTACGGCGACCCAACGGCGGAAGGTATCGAAATCGCCGGTTCTGCGGTCAATGCTGACGCGCACGTCGATTTCCTGCTCGTATTTTTTCTTGGTTGCGGTGGCTAATGCAGTTTCCAGCGCTTCGAAAATCTTCTCGCGCGGAAGGGATTTTTCATTGGAAACTGCTTCAACAACAGCCAGAATCTCTTTGTTCATCCTAGTTGCCTCTTCCAAACTTTAAAAGTGGGGTACCAGGTTCGCTTTCTGGATGTTGCTCAGCGCGAACACTTCATCTTTCCCTTCCACAGTAACCGTGATCATCTCGCCTTCGACAGACTTGATAATACCCTGCCACTTGCGACGGTTCTGTACCGCCATGCGCAGGACCAGGCTGACTTCTTCACCGAGGAAACGCGTATAGTGCTCTGCGGTGAACATCGGGCGATCAAGGCCAGGAGAGGAGACTTCCAAGTTGTAAGCGACCGTGATTGGATCTTCGACGTCCAATACAGCGCTGACCTGGTGGCTGACATCAGCGCAATCATCAACATTGATGCCGTTATCACTATCAATATAGATGCGGAGCGTCGATTGGCGCGCACGAATGAATTCGATGCCTACAAGCTCAAAGCCCAACGCTTCTACCGGTGCCGAAAGCATCTCTGTTAACTGTTGCTCTAATGTGGACAAGCCCACCCCCAAGACATAAAAAAAGGGCTAAATAGCCCAGTGATTCTGTTGCCAAATAACAAAAAACCCCGAAAAATCGGGGCTTTATGCAACTGGACCCTGTTTGCCGCTAGGCGGCCTCGGTACAACTTTCGAGCAAGTGTCATTTTCAAATGATGATCGAGAAAAGCGGATTTCAATCGAAAAGTGTATTTGAAAATAAACACTTAAAGGAAAGTGGTTGCGGGGGCCGGATTTGAACCGACGACCTTCGGGTTATGAGCCCGACGAGCTACCAGGCTGCTCCACCCCGCGTCCGAAAACGTGGCAAATACTACGCCGATAATCGCAAAATTGCAAGTTATCTCTGGGATTTGGTACCGAGGATGGGACTCGAACCCACAAGCCCGTTAGGGCACTACCACCTCAAGGTAGCGTGTCTACCAATTCCACCACCTCGGTACTGATTCTTACTGCTAACAGCCGTTGTTCTTTCGAGTTCACAACCACCGTTTACAAACTTTTACGGCTTACTGCGGGATGTCGCTGCTCGGCTTGGCAGGTGCTGCCGGCGCGGTTGTCTGCTCAGTTTTCACCGGCTGACCCAGATTTTCCCACTCGCTGCCTTTCTTGCTTTGGTTGCTGCTGAGGTTGCCCAGAATCAGGCTGATGACGAAGAACAGCGTCGCCAATACAGCAGTCATGCGGGTCATAAAGTTACCGGAACCACTCGAACCGAACAACGTGCCTGATGCACCTGCTCCGAAAGAGGCTCCCATATCAGCGCCTTTACCTTGCTGCAACATAATCAGAGCAACCAGCCCGATTGAAATCAGCAGGAAAATTACCAGAAGAGCTTCGTACATAGTAGTACCCGTATCCTTGCGGTCTCACCGCATGCCAAATGCTTCACACTCATCAAGCAGGCGTGTTTATAAACTGCCTACTGAAGCGGGTGTGAATACTAACCAAAGCCGCCAACCCGCGCAAGGGCAATTTGCAGCCGCCGGCGCGTTTGCGGAAAAAAACGCCAACAATCGTCTATTCGGGCTCAGCGATGCCAAGCCCGGTGGCTAACTGTCTGTTTTAACCTGCGGATTTCACCGCGTCGGCGATGCGATGCGCCAGCGCGGTCACCTGCTGCTCGTCCTCGCCCTCCACCATCACGCGGATCAGCGGCTCGGTGCCCGATTTACGCAGCAGCACCCGGCCGCGGCCGGCCAGCTCGGCTTCCACCTGTTCGGTGACCTTGCGCACCGCTTCAGATTCCAGCGGATTGTGATCGCCGGCGAAACGCACGTTGACCAGGATCTGCGGCAACAGCTTCATGCCGCTGCACAGATCATGCAGGCTCATGTGGTTGCGTACCATGGCGGTCAGCACCTGCAACCCGGCCACGATGCCATCGCCGGTGGTGGTTTTGTCCAGCAGGATCACATGGCCGGAGTTTTCCGCACCGATGCGCCAGCCCAACTCCTGCAGCTTCTCCAGCACGTAACGGTCGCCCACTTTGGCGCGAGCGAACGGAATGCCCAGCTGTTTCAGCGCCAGTTCCAGCCCCATATTGCTCATCAGGGTGCCGACCGCGCCACCGCGCAGCTGACCCTGACGCAGGCCTTCGCGGGCGATGATGTACAGGATCTGATCGCCGTCCACCTTGTTGCCTAGGTGATCCACCATCATCACGCGGTCGCCGTCGCCGTCGAACGCCAGGCCAACGTGCGCTTTTTCCTGCAGCACGCGCTCCTGCAGCTGACGCACATCGGTAGCGCCGCATTTCTCGTTGATGTTCATGCCGTCCGGCTCAACGCCGATGGCGATCACCGTGGCGCCCAGCTCACGCAGCACGCTCGGCGCGATGTGGTAAGTCGCGCCGTTGGCGCAGTCGACCACGATTTTCAGCCCTTTCAGGCTCAGCTCGCTCGGAAAGGTGCCTTTGCAGAATTCGATATAGCGGCCGGCGGCGTCGATGATGCGGCTGGCTTTACCCAGCTCCGAGGACTCCACGCAGGTCAGCGGCTTTTCCATCTCGGCCTCGATCGCTTCTTCGACATTGTCCGGCAGCTTGGCGCCGTCGATCGAGAAAAACTTGATGCCGTTGTCATAGAACGGGTTATGCGAAGCGGAAATGACAATGCCCGCTTCAGCACGGAAGGTACGCGTCAAATAAGCCACCGCCGGCGTGGGCATCGGCCCGGTGAAGGAGGCGGACAATCCGGCGGCCGCCAGACCGGCTTCCAGCGCGGACTCCAGCATATAGCCGGAGATGCGCGTATCCTTACCGATGATGATCTTGCGGGAACCGTGACGCGCCAGCACCTTGCCGGCCGCCCAGCCCAGCTTCAGCACGAAGTCCGGCGTGATGGGGCTGTCCCCGACCTTGCCACGAATGCCGTCGGTGCCAAAATATTTGCGCTCGCTCATGTCTCTACTGTCCCTTAGCTGAAAGTGTTGCCTCGACGACACGCATCGCCTCGACGGTTTCTTTAACGTCATGCACTCTGACAATCTGCGCACCCTGCATCGCCGCGATCACCGCGCAGGCCACGCTGCCGATAACCCGTTGATCCGGCGGCACGTTCAGCAGTTGTCCAATCATCGATTTGCGCGACATGCCGACCAACAGCGGCAAACCAAAACGATGAAACTCCGACAACCGGGCCAGAAGCTGATAGTTGTGCGACAAATTTTTACCGAAACCGAAGCCTGGGTCGAGCAGCAATTTCTGATTTGTTATCCCTGCCTCGTTACAGCGCCGGATATGGTGTTCGAAAAACGCCTGAACGTCGGCGATCAGATCGTCGTAGTGCGGTGCCTGCTGCATGGTGCGCGGCTGCCCCTGCATGTGCATCAGGCAGACCGGCAGGCCGCTTTCCGCCGCCGCCGCCAGGGCACCCGGCTCCTGCAGCGAACGAATGTCGTTGATCAGATGCGCGCCGGCGTGCGCCGATTCGCGGATCACGCCCGCTTTCGAGGTATCGACCGAGATGAAGACTTCGAAACGCTGCGCCAGCGCTTCCACCACCGGCACGACCCGTTCCAATTCTTCCTCTTCACTCACCTCCGCCGCCCCCGGCCTTGTCGACTCGCCGCCGATATCAATCATCGTAGCGCCGGCCGAAATCAGCGCATGCGCGTGCACCAGCGCCTGGTTCAGGGTGTTGTGGCGGCCGCCGTCGGAAAATGAATCCGGCGTCACGTTGAGGATGCCCATCACCTGTGGATGGGAGAGATTGAGCGTCATGTCGCGCACGGTTAACTGCATGGTTGGTCCACCTTACTGTTGCCTGGTTCACTGCCCGCCGGGCAAAAAAAAACCCCGGCGTACCGGGGTTTGATGTTATTACACAGCCGTTCTTACTTGTCGAGCTGTTCGGACATGGTGTTGCCCGGCGTTGGGGTGCGCGGCTCATCTACCGGCGTCGGGGCTTTCGGGGTGCCGCCGTTGTCGGAGCTGTTGCCTTTGTTCGCATCGTCCCAGCCCGCCGGCGGACGCACGTCTTTGCGGTTCATCAGATCGTCGATCTGCGGCGCATCGATGGTTTCATACTTCATCAGCGCATCCTTCATCGAGTGCAGGATGTCCATGTTTTCCATCAGCAGCGAGCGAGCACGCGTGTAGTTACGTTCGATCAGCGACTTCACTTCCTGGTCGATGATACGCGCGGTTTCATCCGACATGTGCTTCGCCTTGGCCACGGAGCGGCCCAGGAACACTTCACCTTCTTCTTCCGCATACAGCAGCGGCCCCAGCTTCTCGGAGAAGCCCCATTGGGTCACCATGTTGCGGGCGATGGAGGTCGCCACTTTGATGTCGTTCGACGCACCGGTAGAGACTTTTTCCGGCCCGTAGATGATCTCTTCCGCCAGACGGCCGCCGTACAGGGTGGAGATTTGGCTCTCCAGCTTCTGACGGCTGGCGCTGATCGCATCCCCTTCCGGCAGGAAGAAGGTCACGCCAAGCGCACGGCCACGAGGAATGATCGTCACTTTGTGTACCGGATCGTGTTCAGGAACCAGGCGGCCGATGATGGCGTGGCCCGCTTCGTGATACGCGGTCGACTCTTTCTGCGCTTCGGTCATCACCATGGAGCGACGTTCCGCACCCATCATGATCTTGTCTTTGGCTTTCTCGAACTCCACCATCGACACCACGCGCTTGTTGCCGCGGGCGGCGAACAGCGCCGCTTCGTTGACCAGGTTGGCCAGGTCGGCACCGGAGAAGCCCGGCGTACCGCGCGCAATGACGGAGGCGTCGATGTCGGCAGCCAACGGCACGCGGCGCATGTGCACCTTCAGGATCTGCTCACGGCCACGCACATCCGGCAGCCCGACCACGACCTGACGGTCGAAACGGCCCGGGCGCAGCAGCGCAGGGTCAAGCACGTCCGGACGGTTGGTGGCCGCGATGACGATGATGCCCTCGTTGCCTTCGAAACCGTCCATCTCAACCAGCATCTGGTTCAGGGTCTGCTCGCGCTCATCGTGACCGCCACCCAGGCCGGCGCCACGCTGGCGGCCGACGGCGTCGATTTCATCGATGAAGATGATGCACGGCGCGGCTTTCTTCGCTTGTTCAAACATATCACGCACGCGGGATGCCCCCACGCCGACGAACATTTCAACGAAGTCGGAACCGGAAATGGTGAAGAACGGCACCTTCGCTTCGCCGGCGATCGCTTTCGCCAACAGCGTTTTACCGGTCCCCGGCGGGCCGACCATCAGCACGCCTTTCGGGATCTTGCCGCCCAATTTCTGGAAACGGCTCGGCTCGCGCAGGTATTCCACCAGTTCGCTCACCTCTTCTTTCGCTTCGTCACACCCGGCGACATCGGCGAAAGTGGTCTTGATCTGGTCTTCCGTCAGCATGCGGGCCTTGCTCTTGCCGAAGGACATCGCGCCCTTGCCGCCGCCGCCCTGCATTTGCCGCATAAAGAAGATCCAGACCCCGATCAGCAACAGCATCGGGAACCAGGAGATAAAGATAGAAGCCAGCAGGCTCGGCTCTTCAGGCGGCTCGCCGACAACTTTCACATTCTTCGTTAACAACGTATCCAGCAACTTGGGATCGTTGACAGGGATGTAGGTCGTGTATTTGTTACTGTCTTTCTTGGTAACGTTAATTTCACGTCCGTTGATTCGCGCTTCGCGAACCTGGTCCTGGGTCAGTTCGGACATGAAGGTAGAGTAATCCACCCTACGGCCATTCGACTCGCTGGGCCCAAAGCTCTGGAATACAGACATCAACACTACCGCGATGACTAACCAGAGAATTAGGTTTTTCGCCATGTCACTCAAGGGATTAACCTCATCTTACAACTGTGTTAACAAACAGCGTTAGGGTACTACAGTTTGCGCCCTGTCGCTACAATGTACACTTCGCGCGAACGGGCGCGGGAAGCGTCTGGCTTACGAATCTTAACCTTCGTAAACAGGGAGCGAATTTCCCGTAGGTACTCGTCAAAGCCATCTCCCTGGAACACCTTCACCAGGAAACTTCCGCCTGGTGCGAGGACATCACGACACATATCCAGCGCCAACTCCACCAGATACATCGACCTTGGAATGTCGACCGCCGGGGTGCCACTCATATTCGGGGCCATATCTGACATGACCACCTGAACCTTACTCTCGCCTACTCGTTCCAACAGCGCCTTCAGCACCAGTTCATCACGAAAATCGCCCTGAAGGAAATCGACGCCAACGATAGGATCCATTGGCAAAATATCACAGGCGATGATGCGCCCGGTACCGCCGATTTGGGTGACCACATACTGCGACCAGCCGCCCGGTGCGGCGCCCAGGTCAACCACGGTCATGCCCGGTTTGAACAGTTTGTCGCTCTGCTGTATTTCATCAAGTTTAAACCAGGCACGGGAACGCAGTCCCTTTTTCTGCGCCTGCTGTACATATTTATCGCTAAAGTGTTCTTGTAACCAGCGACTGGAGCTAGCCGAACGCTTTTTATTAGCCATCTCGTTTTCCAACTATCATAAAAAGAGTCTTATGTCAGGGTCGCTGCTCACGTAGACTCACACCGGTGAAGACCGATTTGGTGATATACATGAGATGGCGGTAGAATGTACCGTTTTCAATCCCAACTTAAGCAAAAAAGACAATGAATCTGAATAATAAACAAAAACAGCACCTGAAAGGCCTGGCGCATCCGTTAAAACCGGTGGTGATGCTGGGCAATAACGGTCTTACCGAAGGGGTGCTGGCTGAAATTGAACAGGCTCTGGAGCATCATGAGCTGATCAAGGTAAAAATCGCCGCTGAAGATCGCGAAACCAAGACCCTGATCGCCGACGCTATCGTGCGTGAAACGGGCGCCTGCAATGTGCAAGTTATCGGCAGTACGCTTATTCTTTACCGCCCGTCGAAAGAGCGCAAGATCAGTCTACCGCGTTAATAACCATCAGGTTAACGAAAAGGTGCCATGCGCCTGACCAAGATAAAAGGCCGCTTGCGGCCTTTTTCCTATCTTTACAAAACGTTGGCGCATTAATGACCAACGGTCCCGATCAGAGATACTCGACCTTCAGGATCTCGTATTCCACGTCGCCGCCAGGGGTTTTGATCACCACCACATCGTCTTGCTCTTTGCCGATCAGGCCGCGCGCCATCGGCGAGTTTACCGAAATCAGATTTTTCTTGAAATCGGCCTCATCGTCGCCAACGATGCGGTAAGTCACTTCTTCTTCGCTGTCCAGATTCATCACCGATACGGTGGCGCCGAAGATCACCCGACCGGTGTTCGGCATCTTGGTGATATCGATCACCTGCGCATTGGACAGCTTGGCTTCGATCTCCTGAATGCGGCCTTCGCAGAAACCCTGCTGTTCGCGGGCGGCATGGTACTCGGCATTTTCTTTCAAGTCGCCGTGTTCACGCGCTTCAGCGATATCCGCAATGATTTTCGGGCGGCGCACGCTTTTCAGATATTCGAGCTCTTCGCGCAGTTTTTCAGCGCCAAACAAGGTCATCGGAATTTGGTTCATCGTATAAATACCTCTAAATCTTTCCTGTTCAAATAACCGTCATCCTGACGTATTCGTATGAAAACACGGTTGGCATTCCGCCCCCCGCCTCCAGGCGACAAACAAAAGAAACCTGACTCGGAACGGGGCCCAAGCCAAGATCGGTTTTGCATTTTGATACGCATTTTAGCCTAGAGTTCCTTGAGGGTCATCGTTTACTTTTTCCCTGATTGCACCGTAGTATGACGGCACGTTATCCAGCTGTTATCCCGAGATTATGCGTTTTTCACGAATTGTCAGTGCATTGGCTTGCGCATTTGTTCTGAATGCGAATGCGGCCCCGGTTGAAGAGTACACACAATATCTGCCTGATGGGGCCAACCTTGCCCTGGTCGTTCAGAAGATCGGTGCCGGTGCGCCGACGATCGATTATCACTCTCAGCAGATGGCGCTGCCGGCCAGTACCCAAAAAGTGCTGACGGCGCTGGCGGCATTGCTGCAACTCGGGCCCGATTACCGTTTCACCACCACGCTGGAGAGCCAGGGCGATATCCGCGACGGCGTGCTGCGCGGCAACCTGATCGCCCGCTTCAGCGGCGATCCGACCTTCAAACGTCAGAGCCTGCGCAATATGGTGGCCGTCCTGAAGAAGCAGGGCGTGCGCCAAATCAGCGGCGACGTGCTGGTCGATACCTCGGTCTTCGCCAGCCATGACAAGGCGCCCGGTTGGCCGTGGAACGATCTGACGCAGTGCTTCAGCGCGCCGCCGGCCGCCGCCATCGTCGATCGCAACTGTTTCTCGGTCTCGCTGTACAGCGCGCCGAACCCGGGCGACATGGCGTTTATCCGCGTCGCCTCCTATTATCCGGTCAATATGTTTAGCCAGGTGCGCACCCTGGCGCGCGGATCCGCAGACGCGCAATACTGCGAACTGGACGTGGTGCCGGGCGAGCTGAACCGCTTTACCCTGACCGGCTGCCTGACGCAGCGCAGCGAACCGCTGCCGTTGGCCTTCGCCATCCAGGACGGTGCCAGCTATGCGGGCGCCATACTGAAAGACGAGCTGACTCAGGCCGATATCCAGATCGACGGGCATTTGAAACGCCAAACGCGCCCCGGCATCACCGGCACGGTGATCGCGCAAACCCAGTCGGCGCCGCTGCACGATCTGTTGAAAATCATGCTGAAGAAATCGGACAACATGATCGCCGATACCGTCTTCCGCACGATCGGCCACGAGCGCTTCGGCGTGCCGGGCACCTGGCGAGCAGGTTCCGATGCGGTACGCCAGGTGCTGCGCCAGAAGGCCGGCATCGATCTGGGCAACACCATCATCGCCGACGGTTCCGGCCTGTCGCGCCACAACCTGCTGGCCCCGGCGACCATGATGCAGGCGCTGCAGTACATCGCGCAGCACGACAGCGAGCTGAACTTTATCTCGATGCTGCCGCTGTCCGGTTATGACGGCACCCTGCGCTACCGCGGCGGCCTGCATGAGGCCGGCGTAGACGGCAAGGTGTCGGCCAAGACCGGCGCGCTGCAGGGCGTCTACAACCTGGCGGGCTTCATCACTACCGCCAGCGGCCAGCGCATGGCCTTCGTGCAGTATCTCTCCGGCTACGCCGTGCCGCCGGAAGATCAGAAACAGCGCCGCGCGCCGCTGGTGCGTTTCGAAAGTCGCCTGTATCGGGATATTTACCAAAACAACTGAGGATCGCCATGAAGCTGCTGGTCGTTGAAGATGATGAACTGCTGCAACAAGGGTTGGCGCTGGCGCTGACCGGCGAAGGCTACGTGTGCGACTGCGCCGCCACAGCGGCGGAAGCCAGCAGCCTGCTCATCACCAGCCAATACAGCATGGTGATCCTGGATCTCGGTCTGCCGGACATGGACGGCGCCGCGCTGCTGCGGCAGTGGCGCCGCCAACAGATCGATCTGCCGGTGCTGATCCTGACCGCCCGCGACGCCCTGGAAGACCGCGTCGATGGGCTGGACGCCGGCGCCGACGACTACCTGGTCAAACCCTTCGCGCTGGTTGAGTTGCAGGCGCGCGTGCGCGCCCTCCTGCGGCGCTACCAGGGTCACAGCGACAATCTGATGCAGGTGGATGACCTGCAGTTGAATCTCTCCAGCCAGCAGGTCTATCTGCAACAGCAGCCGGTGGAGGTCACGCCGAAAGAGTTCGCCATTCTGGCGCGCCTGATCATGCGTGCCGGGCAGACGGTCAACCGCGAACTCCTGCAGCAGGATCTCTACACCTGGCAAGACGATTTAGGGTCCAACACCCTGGAAGTGCATATCCACAACCTGCGCCGCAAACTGGGCAAGGATCGCATCCGCACCGTGCGCGGCATCGGCTACCGCCTGGAACCCTCGTCATGATCAGCATGCGCCGCCGCCTGCTGCTGATGCTGGCGCTGATCCTGCTGGTCACGCAACTCATCAGCGCCTTCTGGCTGTGGCACGAAAGCCAGGAGCAGATCAGCTTCCTGGTGGACGAAACCCTGTCCGCCAAAGTGCGTACCGAACGCGTCGATACCGAGATTGCCGAGGCCATCGCGTCGCTGTTGGCGCCTTCGCTGATCATGATGATCGTCACGCTGTTGGCGTCGTTTTGGGCCATCAGTTGGATCATCCGCCCGCTCAACCAATTGCAGCAACGGCTGGAAAAACGCTCTGCCGATAACCTGACGCCGCTGCCGATCACCAGCGACAGTCAGGAAATGGTGGCGGTCACCAATGCGCTCAATCAGCTGTTTTCACGGCTGGATAACACCATTCAACAGGAACGCCTGTTCACTGCCGACGCCGCCCACGAGCTGCGCACGCCGCTGGCCGGCATCCGCCTGCACCTGGAACTGATGGAAAAGCAGGGCGTCAAGGGCAGCCAGGCGCTGATCGCCCGCATCGATCAGCTGATGCACACCGTCGAGCAGTTGCTGATGCTGTCGCGCGCCGGGCAAGACTTCGCCAGCGGCCATTATCAGCATTTCGATTGGGTGGCCGATGTGATCCAGCCGCTGCGTGAAGAGCTCGACGAAATGGCCGCCCAACGCGGGCAGACGCTGGGCTGGCAATTGCCGGCTGCTGCCACCGTGAACGGCGATCCGGTGCTGCTGCGGCTGCTGCTGCGCAACCTGGTCGAAAACGCCCACCGTTACGGCCCGGAAGGCGGCGCGATACAGGTGCGGTTAACGCCGCAAGACAACGGCTATCTGCTGCAGGTCATCGACGATGGCCCGGGAATCAAGGAAGAGATGGTCGGGGAACTGACGCAGGCGTTTCGCCGCATGGATCAACGCTACGGCGGCAGCGGACTGGGCCTGAATATCGTGATCCGCATCGCGCAACTGCACCAGGGGCGTTTGACGCTGGAAAACCGCCGCGATGCGCGCGGCCTGAATGCCCAGTGCTGGCTGCCGGAAAAGGCGCTCAAATAACAAGGGCCCAGCGTTGCTGAGCCCTTTATCACCGAATTACTTCTGGTAAATGATTTCGACGCCTTCGTCGTCGTCTTCGTCCCAGTCGTCATCCCAGTCATCTTCCGCTTCGGCTTCCACTTCCGCGATTTGCTCGCGGTGGTAGTCATCCCACATGAATTCGACTTTTTCCGGTGCGCTTTCTTCGATCGCCATCGCTTTCGGCTGGGTGTTGATGAAGTTCATCACGTCCCAGCACAGCGCATTGACGCCTTCGCGGTTGGCGGCGGAGATCATGTAGTACTTCCCTTCCCAGCCCATGCCTTCCACAATCGCCTTGGCGCGTTCGGCGGCTTCTTCCTCACCAATCACATCAATTTTGTTGAACACCAGCCAGCGCGGCTTCTGCGCCAGATTTTCGCTGTATTGGTTCAACTCGTTGATAATGACTTTGGCGTTTTCCACCGGATCGGATTCGTCGATCGGCGCGATATCCACCAGGTGCAGCAGCACGCGGCAACGCTCCAGGTGTTTCAGGAAACGAATACCCAGGCCGGCGCCTTCGGAGGCGCCTTCGATCAGCCCCGGAATGTCGGCGACCACAAAGCTCTGCTCGTGGTCCATGCGCACCACGCCCAGGCTCGGCACCAGCGTGGTGAACGGATAATCGGCCACCTTCGGCTTGGCGGCGGACACCGCGCGGATGAAGGTCGATTTGCCGGCGTTCGGCAGCCCCAGCATGCCCACATCGGCCAGCAGCAACAGCTCCAGCAACAGGTCACGCGCTTCGCCGGCGGTACCCAGCGTCTTCTGACGCGGCGCGCGGTTGACCGAAGATTTGAAACGGGTGTTGCCCAGACCGTGCCAGCCGCCTTTGGCGACCATCAGCTTCTGCTCGTGGCGGGTCATGTCGCCGAGGATCTCGCCGGTGCCCTGATCCTTCACGCGCGTGCCGACCGGCACCTTGATGATGACGTCTTTACCGCGTTTGCCGGTACAATCGCGGCTCTGGCCATTCTGGCCGCGCTCGGCGCGGAAAGACTTCTCAAAGCGGTAGTCGATCAGGGTGTTAAGGTTCTCGTCCGCCAGCAGGTAGACGTCGCCGCCGTCGCCGCCGTCGCCGCCGTCAGGCCCACCGTTCGGGATATATTTTTCGCGGCGGAAGCTGACGCACCCGTTGCCGCCGTCGCCTGCAACGACCAGAATCGCTGCTTCATCTACAAACTTCATTTACCGTCTCCGTAAATCATTCACCGGGCTGCTTCAAAGGAGCAACCAGGGGGGGGTCTGCCCGTCGCGGCCACCACCGGTGACCAATTGCGGAAAACATGGCGCCCGCCACAACCACAAACGCACCGACATAGCCGACGATGTTCAGCGTCGGCATGGCGAATGCCTGGGGCCAAGCCAGCGCCAATAAATCTGAAAACAGCAGGGTAAACAGCGGGGTCAACGTAACCAACGCGCTCACCTGCGCCGCCTGCCAGCGCGCCATCGCTTCTGCCAGCGCGCCATAGCCGATCAGCGTGTTGGCGCCGCAAAACAGCAGGCACGCCAATTGCCAGCCGCTAAGCTGGAAAATCACCTCGGGTTTGGCCAGAGGGAACAACGCAATCGCACATAAAGTGTACAACATAACCAGGATCTGCGGCGAAGCCAGCCGGCGCAGCAACACCTTCTGCGCCACGCCATAGCTCACCCAGACCATCGCCGCGCACACGCCCAGCATGACGCCCAGCGTGTAGTCCGTCAGCCGGGTGAAGATCTCTATCAGACTGACGTTGAAAAACAGCATCAGCCCGCAAATCAGCATCAGGGCGCCAATGACCTGGGTGATGCGCATGCGTTCTTTTAAAATCAGCACGCTGGCGAACATCATACCGACTGGCGACAGCTGGCCAATCACCTGCGACGCCGTCGGGCTCAGGTATTGCAGCGAGGAACTGAAGAACACAAAGTTGCCCAGCAGCCCCGCCGTCGCGATCGCCAACAGCAGCAGCCAACGCGGCTGGCGGAACATCGTCAGCGGCGGCAGCTTGCCGCGCACCGCAAGGATCACGCCCAAACCGATGGCGGCCATGGTAAAGCGATACCAGACAACGGTAAACGGCTCCATCACCACCAACACTTCTTTCATCGCGATCGGCAACGCGCCCCAACAAACCGCCGTGGTTAACGCCAGAGAAATGCCAACGCCGACCTGCTGCTTCGTATCCATATCACCTTCGCCAACGCTGACGGACCTGCCCTCAGGCAACCCATAAATGTAAAAAGCCCCGCAACGAATTGCGGGGCTTACATCTATTTCGTAAGGCTCGAAAAATTATTCAGCTTCGATGCTGATGAATTTACGATTGCTCGGGCCTTTAACTTCGAATTTGACTTTACCGTCTTTCAAAGCAAACAGAGTGTGGTCTTTGCCGCAACCCACGTTGGTACCAGCGTGGAATTTGGTGCCGCGCTGACGAACGATGATGCTGCCTGCCAGTACTGCTTCGCCGCCAAAGCGTTTTACGCCCAGACGTTTAGCTTCTGAATCGCGACCGTTACGAGTCGAGCCGCCAGCCTTTTTGTGTGCCATTAATCCGCTCTCCTAACTTAAGCGCTGATGCCGGTGATTTTAACGTCAGTGAACCACTGACGGTGGCCCTGCTGCTTACGGTGGTGTTTACGACGACGAAACTTAACGATTTTAATTTTCTCGCCACGACCGTGAGCAACGACTTCAGCTTTGATCTTGCCGCCATCGACGAAAGGAACGCCGATTTTGATATCTTCGCCATTAGCGATCATCAGAATCTGGTCAAACTCAACCGCTTCACCAGTTGCGATGTCCAGCTTTTCCAAGCGAACGGTCTGACCTTCGCTTACTCGGTGTTGTTTACCACCACTTTGGAAAACCGCGTACATATAAAACTCCGCTTTCCGCGTGCCCGACTGTGTTAGTTCAGAGCGCGCTATAAATATTCACAATAGGGCGCGAATTCTACGCAAAAAAGCAGCGCATGACAAGAGCAGAATAAGATCAGAACAAGAAAAAAGAAGAAAAAAAGCGCAGTTTCTTTCGTGGCGTTTATCTGAACCGTTTTTCAAGTACAATCATAGGGACAGTTACCGCCATGTACCGATGTGAGCAGCGATCTCAACGCGGTGAAGAGAAACACAGCTGAAAAAAACACAATGAACCTAGAGCAAATTACCGAGTTAACCGCGCAAGATATGGCGGCCGTGAACGCAACAATTCTCGAACAGCTGAATTCCGATGTCACGCTCATCAATCAGCTTGGCTATTACATTATCAGCGGTGGCGGTAAGCGCATCCGGCCGATGATCGCCGTCCTGGCGGCGCGGGCGTTGGGCTACGAAGGCAACAAGCACGTCACCGTCGCCGCCCTGATCGAATTCATTCATACCGCCACGCTGCTGCATGACGACGTCGTCGACGAATCGGACATGCGCCGCGGCAAAGCCACCGCCAACGCGGCGTTCGGCAACGCCGCCAGCGTGCTGGTCGGCGACTTTATCTATACCCGCGCCTTCCAGATGATGACCAGCCTGGAATCCCTGCGCGTGCTGGCGCTGATGTCGGAGGCGGTCAACGTCATCGCCGAAGGTGAAGTGCTGCAGTTGATGAACGTGCACGATCCCGACATCAGCGAAGAAAGTTATATGCGGGTGATCTACAGCAAAACCGCCCGTCTGTTTGAAGCGGCGGCGCAATCGTCGGCGATCCTGTCCGGCGCCAACGCTGAGCAAGAACAGGCGCTGCAAGATTATGGCCGCTACCTCGGCACCGCTTTCCAGCTGATCGACGATCTGCTCGACTACAGCGCCGACGGCAGCACCCTGGGCAAAAACACCGGCGACGATCTGAACGAAGGGAAACCGACCCTGCCGCTGCTGCACGCGATGCACAACGGCGACGACGCCCAGCGTGACATGATCCGCGGCGCGATTGAGCAAGGCAACGGCCGTCACCTGTTGGAGCCGGTGCTGCAGGCGATGCAGCAATGCGGTTCGCTGGAATACACCCGCAAACGCGCCGAGGAAGAAGCCGACAAGGCGATCGCCGCGCTGCAGGTATTGCCGGCATCAGAGCACCGAACAGCGCTGGAGGGCCTGGCCCATTTGGCGGTACAACGCGACTTTTAAGAAATCGCGTTTCTAAATGTGTTCATCAGGCCCGCCCACGCGGGCCTGCTTAGGTATTGCTCTCTTCGTCGATACGCGCCAGCAGGCCGCCGATCCCTTCCCGCATCAGGAAAGCCACCATTCTCTCGCGCTCGCTCTCCGTCAAATGGTAGTAATACTCGATCCAGACCGCCAACGGATCCTGGCGTTCTACGTCATATGCCGCCCCGTCCTCCTTCAGCGCCAGCAGGTTACGCACGCCTGGAGGCAGGCTGTCGATATGGTACTCCAACGCTTTTCCCTGCACGCCTTTACGCCTGCGGCTGATCCAGCCTTCGCGTCGGGCCATCAGATTGATTCCCTGTGGTGAGGAGGGTAATCCTGCGATGCCTGTCAGTTCCTTGGCGGCAAACCACTCGTTTTTCATAGCCATCATCTCTGGGCAATAGTGGGCAATGTCGTTTTTTGGAAATTACCTGGGTATTTTTTAGGAAATTTAATGGTATTCTTATTTCCGAATAAGCGTTTCACGTTGTTCAAACGCTTAACCATGACCCGTTAGTTATACCACTAACGCAACTTTGGCTAATCAGAAAAGGAATGTAAACATGAATTCAAGGAACCCAGATTGGCATCCGGCAGATATCATCGCGGCGCTACGCAAGCAGGGCACCACGCTGGCGGCAGTGTCGCGCAAGGCCGGATTAAGCTCATCGACGCTGGCCAATGCGCTGTCGCGCCCGTGGCCGAAGGGGGAATGGCTGATCGCCGAAGCGATAGGCATCCACCCTTCGGAGATCTGGCCAAGCCGCTATTACGATCCGCACAGCGATTGCCTGCTGGATCGCAAAGCACGTATCAAATCGTGAACGCGGAGCAAAAAAAAACCGCCGGAACAGCGTCCGGCGGCGTTTATCGGCTGACTATCGGTGTCGATCAGTTATTGATGAACTTCTCGCCCAGTTCGATATCTTTATGCAGCACGTCCAGCATCTCGTTCAGCGCTTTCTGCTCGAAGGCGCTCAGGGTGCCGATATCTTTGCGTTCTTCAACGCCGTTTTTGCCCAGCACCAGCGGCTGCGCGAAGAAGCGAGCGTATTTGCCGTCGCCTTCAACGTAAGCGCATTCCACAACGCCTTTCTCGCCCTGCAGCGCACGCACCAGAGACAGACCGAAACGGGCGGCCGCCTGACCCATGGACAGCGTTGCAGATCCGCCGCCGGCTTTGGCTTCTACCACTTCGGTACCGGCATTCTGAATGCGTTTGGTCAGATCCGCCACTTCCTGCTCGGTGAAGCTCACGCTAGGGATCTGCGACAGCAGAGGCAGGATGGTCACGCCAGAGTGGCCGCCGATCACCGGTACGTTCAACTCTTCCGGCTGCTTGCCTTTCAGCTCGGCCACGAAGGTGTTGGAACGGATGATATCCAGCGAAGTCACGCCGAACAGTTTGTTCTTGTCGTAAACGCCGGCTTTTTTCAGCACTTCCGCCGCGATGGCAACCGTGGTGTTAACCGGGTTGGTGATGATGCCGATGCAGGCTTTCGGGCAAGTTTTCGCCACTTGCTCAATCAGATTACGCACGATGCCGGCGTTAACGTTGAACAGGTCAGAGCGATCCATGCCAGGCTTACGGGCCACGCCGGCGGAAATCAGCACCACATCCGCGCCGTGCAGAGCCGGAGTCGCGTCTTCGCCGCTGAAGCCTTTGATTTTAACTGCGGTTGGGATGTGGCTTAAGTCGACGGCAACGCCTGGGGTAACGGGGGCAATGTCGTAGAGAGAGAGTTCAGAACCTGAAGGAAGCTGGGTTTTGAGTAGAAGGGCGAGGGCCTGGCCGATACCGCCAGCAGCACCGAGAACTGCAACTTTCATCCTATACTCCTTTATTATCTTAAATATATAAAGCGCCGTGAATGTGTTGGTTACGGACCTTAAGTTATTACACCTTTCAAAACAATAAATTAGCCAATTCTTGCCTGCAGGTGTAATAAAACGGCCGCTGTCGCGCCCATTTTAGATTAAATCGCTTACGCATGAAGGGCATAGCGCACACTAATCAAAAATAGTGCGAGGTTATTCACGAGCAAGTTAACCGGCCGTTACATTACACCCTTACGCAACATCAGAACAACATCATTTTAATAACATTTTATTTACCACCGCAGGCCGATTTTCCGTCGTCAAAAGGGCATATTCATCGCGGCCGGATTTTGTTAAAATGCCGCCCTTTCCTCGCCGTCCGGTCATTTTTATTTTCTTTGGGGCGGCCTTTGTTGCATAAAAATTCATCTATATGCATAATCATGACTTCCACTATCAACATTCCACGGTGCAAAATGCGTAATCCCGCAAAACAGGAAGATCTGATCAAGACGTTCAAAGCGTTATTGAAAGAAGAAAAATTCAGTTCTCAAGGCGAGATCGTTTTGGCGCTGCAAGAAGAAGGCTTCGAAAACATTAACCAATCCAAAGTATCGCGCATGCTGACCAAGTTCGGCGCGGTACGTACGCGCAATGCCAAAATGGAAATGGTGTATTGCCTTCCTGCCGAACTCGGCGTGCCGACCACCACCAGCCCATTGAAGAATCTGGTGCTCGACGTCGACCATAACGATGCCGTCGTGGTGATCCACACCAGCCCGGGCGCCGCGCAGCTGATCGCCCGCCTGCTCGACTCACTGGGTAAATCCCAGGGTATCCTCGGCACAATTGCCGGCGACGACACGATTTTCGTCACCCCGTCCAGCGGCTTTACCGCTCAGAAGCTGCATGAAGCGATCCTGGGCGTGTTCGAGCAAGAGCTGTGAAACCTGGCGCTAACAAAGTGCGGCTGTAAACCGCATTTTGTTAGCGCTTCTTTAACCCTCGCATTACCTTCCCAGCCTTCAACCGCGTTTAACACTGCTTTTTTATCCCGCAACAACACATTTCCATGACATATCCATGTAACCAGCAGTACCCACTGTGATCTTCCGCACTTTTGGTCAAAATCACTTACCTTATTGAAATTACATAAATTTAACATCAAAAGATCGTTTTATGAGCGTTTTTTATTCCTTACGGTTATAAAAAATAAGGATCATGAGGTTAAAGTTTCACTAGCAACTGTTAGCGAACTATTAATTTTTCGCGTTACTAGCTGTATACTCATTTTCGTGAACTGAATCACAGTTCGTTGGAACTGATAAAAGAATACGATGAGGTGAGATGATGAAAATTAAAGCTACCGTTGCAACCCTGAGCGTTCTGTCCATGCTTTCCTTTGGTGCATTCGCAGCACAATCTGTTGATGCTACCCAGGCCGCAAAACTGCAGCCCGCCGGTGTGATCACCGTGAGCGGCGTCGCCGCTGCGCCTTCCGACATTCGCCAGGCGCTGTCCGACAAAGCTGACGCCAAAGGGGCGACCGCTTACCGCGTAATCGAAGCGCGCAACGACGGCAACTTCCACGCGACCGCTGAAATCTACAAATAAGTAACGGCATTACCCGGCAACGGGCAATACCTCTCTGGAATCAAACGCTGTCATAACGGCCTTCAAGAATAAAAATCGCTGCCAAGCCCTTCCAGGCTGTTATGAACAAGGATCGCTATCATGAACATAAAAACTACTCTTGCTGCACTCGGTTTGCTGTCCGTCATCTCCTTCGGCGCATCTGCCGCCCAGTTGGTGACTAACGATCAGACCGCCAATCTGCAATCTATCGGCACCATTACCGTCAGCGGTATCGACGGCGCGCCGACCGATATTCGCCAGGCGTTGTCGGAGAAAGCCGACGCGAAAGGCGCGACCGCCTACCGCGTGATCGAAGCCCGTAACGAAGGCAACTACCACGCCACCGCCGAGATTTACAAATAACAACTCTGGGAACGGCTTTGCAGAGCTGATTACCCTCGTCACTGCCACTGCCGAGTTCTGACGCAAACGCCGATTTCCCAGAGACCCTCTCGTCGTCCTATCCGACGAACCCCGTTGCCCTCGCTCGCGAGGGCTTTTTTATGGGCGTAAAAAAGGCCGCGAATGCGGCCCTTAGATTGGCTTATGCGGCTGAACGATCAGTAGGTCACCTTCGGTTCCTGCTTTTTCGCCAACGCGTCCAGCAAGCGATCGTGAATGCCGCCGAAACCGCCGTTGCTCATCACCAGAATGTGGTCGCCCGGCTGCGCGGTTTTCACCACCATCTCCACCAGCGTATCGAGATCCGCGCTCCAATGCGCCGGCTGCACGCAGGCATCCGCCACTTCCGCGACCTGCCACGGAATGTGGTGCGGCTGGAACAGGAACACTTCGTCGGCGCGGCCGAGCGAAGGCGCCAGATCGTTTTTGCTGATGCCCATTTTCATGGTGTTGGATCGCGGCTCCAGCACCGCCAGAATGCGCGCCGTGCCGCCGACCTTGCCGCGCAACGCGGCCAGAGTGGCCAGGATCGCCGTCGGGTGGTGCGCGAAATCGTCGTAAACCGTGACGCCGTTGGCTTCGCCACGCAGCTCCAGGCGGCGGCGGGCGTTGATGAAATCGCCCAACGCGCGGCAGGCGTCCGCCGGCTGCACGCCGACGTGACGGGTCGCGGCGATGGCCATCAGGCCGTTATGCATGTTGTGCTCGCCCACCAGCGCCCAGTTCACTTCGCCGACCTGCTCGCCGTCGAGGAACACCGCGTAGTGGCTGGCGTCCGGCGTCAGCTTCTGCGCACGCCAGGCGCCCTCTTCGCCCACCAGCTCCTGTTCGCTCCAGCAGCCCATCGCCATCACCTGCTTCAGGTGGCTGTCGTTGTCCGGCAGGATGATCTTGCCTTTGCCCGGCACCAGGCGCACCAGGTGGTGGAACTGTTTCTGGATGGCTTTCAGATCGTCGAAGATATCGGCGTGGTCGAACTCCAGGTTGTTCATGATCAGCGTGCGCGGGCTGTAGTGCACGAACTTGGAGCGTTTGTCGAAGAACGCGCAGTCATACTCGTCGGCCTCGATCACGAAGAACGGGCTGCCGCCGAGGCGGGCCGAGACGTCGAAGTTGCCCGGCACGCCGCCGATGACGAAGCCGGGCTGGTAGCCGCAGGCTTCGAGGATCCAGGTCGCCATGCCGGCGGTGGTGGTTTTGCCGTGGGTGCCGGCGACCGCCAGTACCCAGCGATCGCGCAACACGGCATCGTGCAGCCACTGCGGGCCGGAAACGTAAGGGATACCGCGCTCCAGCACCGCCTCCACGCACGGGTTGCCGCGCGTCATGGCGTTGCCGATGATCACCAGATCCGGCGCCGGATCCAGCTGGGCGGGATCATAACCCTGAATCAGATCGATCCCCTGGTTCTCCAGCAGCGTGCTCATCGGCGGATAGACGTTGGCGTCCGAACCGGTGACGTCATGCCCCAGTGAGCGCGCCAGCATCGCCAGCCCGCCCATAAAGGTGCCACAGATCCCAAGAATGTGAATGCGCATAGGTTTCTCATGTGAGTGCATCGAATGTCGGCATATTCTAACGCTCAGAATCGTCCAGAAGAAATGGATTTGCCTATGAATGGCGCGCATCTTTGGGCTACACTGCTCGCGAAAACGTTGGCGGTTTGTTAACAGGCCGCTATCCATCCGTAGATTCAGGGATTGTGTCATGAAAACGTTAGGCGAATTTATCGTCGAGAAACAGCACGACTTCTCGCACGCCACCGGCGAGCTGACCGCGTTACTTTCTGCCATTAAACTGGGCGCCAAAATCATCCACCGCGACATCAACAAGGCCGGCCTGGTTGATATTCTGGGGACCAGCGGGGTGTCCAACGTACAGGGCGAAGTTCAGATGAAACTGGACCTGTACGCGAACGAAAAACTGAAAGCGGCGTTGAAAGCGCGTGGTGAAGTTGCGGGTATCGCTTCCGAAGAAGAAGATGAAATCGTGATATTCGACGGCGAGCGAGCTGAAAATGCCAAGTATGTCGTATTGATGGATCCGTTGGACGGTTCGTCCAACATCGATGTCAACGTCTCGGTCGGTACGATTTTCTCTATCTATCGTCGCATCACGCCAGTCGGCACGCCGGTGACCGAAGAAGACTTCCTGCAGCCGGGCAGCGCCCAGGTCGCAGCGGGTTACGTGGTTTACGGCTCGTCCACCATGCTGGTGTACACCACCGGTTACGGCGTCCACGCCTTCACGTACGATCCGTCTCTGGGCGTGTTCTGTCTCTCTCACGAGAAAGTGCGCTTCCCGGCGAGCGGCAACATGTATTCCATCAACGAAGGCAACTACATCAAGTTCCCTCTCGGCGTGAAGAAATACATCAAGTACTGCCAGGAGCAGGATGAAGCGACGCAGCGCCCTTACACCTCGCGCTACATCGGTTCTCTGGTGGCGGACTTCCACCGCAACCTGCTGAAAGGCGGCATCTACATCTACCCAAGCACCGCCAGCCACCCGCAAGGCAAGCTGCGCCTGCTGTACGAATGCAACCCGATGGCGTTCCTGGCCGAACAGGCCGGCGGCAAGGCCAGCGACGGCAAAAATCGCATTCTGGACATCACGCCGGTGAAACTGCACCAGCGCGCGCCATTCTTCGTCGGCACCAAGTCGATGGTGGAAGACGCAGAACGCTTCATCGCCGAAAACCCGGACGAGTAACGCGTTTCTGGCAAGGGTTCGGCGCCACGCCGAACCCCTATCGCCTTACAGCTTGAACGCCGCCATGCTCTGCGCCAGCAGCTGAGCCTGATCTTCCAGCGAGCGCGTCGCCGCCGCCGACTCTTCCACCAGCGCCGCATTCTGCTGCGCCACCTGATCCATCTGCGCCACCGCCAGGTTCACCTGTTCGATACCGCTGCTTTGTTCCCGCGTCGCCGCCGAGATCTCACGCATCAACGCCGTCACCCGGCCCACTTCACCGGTGATACCGCTCATGGTCTGCGCCGCCGACTCCACCATCTGCTCGCCTTCCTGCACCCGGTTCTGCGACGCTTCGATCAACCCTTTGATCTCTTTCGCCGACTGGGCGCTGCGCTGCGCCAGATTGCGCACTTCGCCGGCCACCACCGCGAAACCGCGGCCCTGTTCGCCGGCGCGCGCCGCTTCCACCGCTGCGTTCAACGCCAGGATATTGGTCTGGAAGGCGATGCCGTCCATCACGCTGATGATGTCGGCGATGCGGCGCGAGCTGTCGGTGATCGCCTGCATCTTGCTCATGACCTGACTGACCACGTCGCTGCCCTGGTTGGCGATATCGGACACGCTCAGCGCCAGCTGATTGGCCTGCTCGCAGTTCTCGGCGTTCATTTTCACCGTCGAAGTCAGCTGTTCCATGCTGGCGGCGGTCTCTTCCAGCGACGCGGCCGACTCTTCGGTACGCTGCGCCAGATGCAGGTTGCCGGCCGCCAGTTCGCGCGAACCGGTGTCGATCTGGCTGCTGGCGTCACGCACTTTGCTGACCGAACTGGCCAACGCCTGCTGCATGCGCTGCATCGCCCGCACCAGGCGGCCCATCTCGGTATCGCCCTCACCACGGATCTCATGGGTCAGATCGCCGCCGGCGATGTGTTCCAACTGCGCGATGGACTCATCCAACGGGCGCAAAATGATCACGCGCAGCGCGAACCAGGCCAGCACCGCCAGCAGCACGCTGAGCAGGCCCGCCACCACGATCAACGAGATCTTGGTGCTGGCGTTGTTTTCCGCGTCATACACCTGCTTTTCGCCGAGCTTCATGGCGAAGCTGCGGAAATCGCTGAGATCCTTTTCAAACGCGATGCTCAACGCAGAGATGCGGGTCTCCTGAATATGGTAATACTCATCGATTTTACCGGCCTTGATGGCGGCGGCCATCGGCTTCACGCCCTGCTCGAGGTAGGCGCGATAGCTGTTTTGCAGACGATTGGAGAGTTCGCGGCCGCGCTCGGTCACGGTGCCGACGCCGACAAAGCGCGCCATTTCCTTGTTCGACTGCTCGAGGTAGCCGTAAATGCGGCCCACGGTGGCGTCAGCGACATCGATCTGGCCGATCTCCCGTTGGCGCACCGCCAGCGAGGCGGCGGTGCGGGCGCGCAGCGTCAGGTTGGAGCTGTTGGCCAGCGAGCCCAGCTCTTCGCCGAGGATCTGGTTTAAGGTATGGATCGAGCGCGATCCTTCGTTAATCGCATTGACGCCAATAACGCTGACCATGATCAGCAGCATGGTCATCAGGCTCAGCAGGGCGATCAGCCCAGCCTTCACCGTAATCTTTTTTAGCATGAGTTCTTCCCGGCTTCAGAATAGTGAGATCAGACGTAGTAGGGGTGGCAAAACGCGGAGCCAGCTTTGCTGGCTCATTATTGTTTGTTGAAGTTATCGGCAGGCGGAGACAAAACTTCATGCCGCGGCGGGATTAATCTGGAAATTATCCCTGCGCCGGCACGCGGGGTTTTCAACGATGAAAAGGGCAGGAAATCGCAAAAGAGTCCGCTATAATAGCCGCCACTCCATTTCTGGTTTGATGATTAAAGGAAACCGACATGAGCTTGAATCTGGTCCCTGCTGGCAAAGACCTGCCGGAAGACATCTACGTAGTAATCGAAATCCCGGCCAACGCCGATCCAATCAAATACGAAATCGACAAAGAAACCGGCGCGCTGTTCGTTGACCGTTTCATGTCCACCGCGATGTTCTACCCGTGCAACTACGGCTACATCAACCACACTCTGTCTCTGGACGGTGATCCGGTTGACGTGCTGGTCCCAACCCCATACCCGCTGCAGCCGGGCTCCGTGATCCGCTGCCGTCCGGTTGGCGTGCTGAAGATGACCGACGAAGCCGGTGAAGACGCCAAGCTGGTTGCGGTACCGCACAGCAAGCTGACCAAAGAGTACGATCACGTGAAAGACGTGAACGACCTGCCGGAACTGCTGAAAGCCCAGATCGCTCACTTCTTCGAGCACTACAAAGATCTGGAAAAAGGCAAATGGGTGAAAGTGGAAGGCTGGGCAGACGCTGCCGCGGCTAAAGCGGAAATCATCGCCTCCTTCGAACGCGCTGCCAAGAAGTAATTTTCGCCGCCGTCCGATGAAAAAACACCGCTCATTGAGCGGTGTTTTTTTATTACTGATCTTCGAGGCGTTTCAGCCAGTCACCGCTGGTAATTCGCGGGTAACCGTCCACGCTGTGTTTATACAGGTAGATCCACGCACTCCCATAAGGCGTCTGAATCAGCTCGCGCTTATAGTCCTTGGTGTTGCTTTTCAGTTCGTCCAGCTCTGCCAGAATCGATGAGTTAATACGATACACTTCGCAATGTATCGTGCCCTCTCCAGGGATCGCCGCCGGGTAATGGCCCAGATTATAAATCTGATAGCCTTCGAGCTCGTGCTCGCCGAGCCATTGGGCGTTGGTCATCCAATGGCTGTTTCCCTGTTTGCGCCGTAAACTGCCGTAGACAATTATTCGCATCGCTAAAACTCAAACTGATAGAGCAAATCTAATGCCTGGTCGAGACCAGACACCGCTTCAAGATACAACTTAGGCATCAGGCGATAACGCAACGTCAGCGTGGCCAGCGAGTCGAAAATGCCCACCCCATATTTTACTTGTAAGCCTGGGAGGACATAGCCGCTCACGACAACCTGGGAATTGTCGCCAACCCCTTGGGTGTCCAGAGCCAAATTACTCACGCCGAATGCCTCGCCGATTTTACCCACAAGTTGACCACTTTGTGCAACCCCCATGCCGATTAACATCGACGTCATGGCGTTGCCGTCGGCGCCGGAGCTGTTCAAGCCCTGGCCGCGCAGCAGATAAGACAGGGCTTCCTGTTGCGATTTGGCCGGATCGGAGAACACTTCCAGCTTCGGCGCATCCGCCAGGCCGGTCACGCGCACGCCGGCGGTCACGTCGTCCTCGGTGGATTCCGGGTTGCGGATCGCTTCGATATTGAGCAGCGGCTGATCCGGCGGGCCGGAGAACATCAGCTGCCCTTTACGCACGATCAAATCCTGACCATAAGCATGGAAGCGACCGGAAGGGATGTCAATCTGGCCGTTGAGGCCCAGCCCTTTCTTGTCCTGCACCACTTTCAAATCTCCCTTCAAACGGGCTTTCAGGCCAAAGGCGTCCAGCCGCACGTCGTTGCCGACGTGGATCATCAGGTTGCTGTTGATCGGGATCGAGGCGGTCTTCGGTTGAATCGGCTTCAGCTGATCGTCCAGCATGACTTCGTCGGAAGAGACGCCCACCGCGCTTTCCGGCAGCTCCTGCACCGTGATGCGCGCCCAGGGAATGTCGACCTTGCCGTTGAGCGAGAACAGCTGCGGCGTGGCTTCGAACACCAGATCCGGCGATACGTCGATGCGGATCATCGGCGGCACCGTCACCCGCAGCTTGTCACCCTTGGCGGCAATGCGCGCGCGCCAGGCGTTGATGTCACGCCAGTCGGCATCGCCCGCCAGATTCAGCTGGCCGCGCGTGGTGCTGAGCAGCCCTTCCAGCGTCGAGGTCATGCCGTTGAAATTCACCGCCAGCCGCGCGTCGGTCATATCGAACGGCATCCAGTGCCCCTGCACCTTCGCCCGATCCAACGCCAGACGCCCGAACACCAGCGGCTTCTGCGCGCTGCCGCCCAGACGCAGGTTGGCGTTCAGCATGCCCGCCGCGCTTTCGCCCTTCATCAGCGCCGGGTTGATCAGCGCCAGCGAGATGTTGGTGATATTGACGTTGCCGCTGATGGTGCGCCGCACCTGCGGATCCGCCACCTGGATATTGCCGTCGAACTGGCCGTTGTTGGTCAGTTTGATCCGCCAGTCGGCCTGCGCGCGGCCGTTGTTCAGGCCGGCGTTGAGGGTCAGCGCATCGAAGGCGATCGGCAACGCGTTGCCCTGCACCTGCTGCACCACCTTGACGCCGTTGCCGGCGAGCGTGACTTTCGCCTCCGGCAGCGCGCCGCCCGGCTTCCAGCTAACGTCGGCCCGGCCGGTGAACACGCCGCTCAGGGCGGTTTCCGGGCCAAGGAACGGCTTGATCATCGCCAGATCGAACCGGTTGAGCACCACGCTGGCCTGGCCGCTCTGGCCGGCTTCAATGGTCTTTGGCACGCACAGCTCGGCGTTCGGGTTCTGCCAACAGTGCGGCCCGACGCTGATTTTCTGCTCGGCGTTCAGGTAGTCCAGCGCGATGGCGCGCGTCAGGCGCCACTCCCCTACCGGCGTATCGAAGCGGGTATTGTTCAAATTGCCGCGCCAGCGCTGCTGCTGACGATCGAAGCTGCCCTGCAGCGCCAGCTGGCCGGAGACCGGTTTGCCGTCGATCTTCAACTGCAGTTGGTGCTGCTTCTCGCTGCCCTTGGCGTCGAGGGTCAGCAGGCTGACCTCCAGCGCGTCCTGCTTCAGCTGCTCGACACGTACCGCCAACTGCCCCTGAATCTGATCCGTGGAGCGCACGTCGCCGTCGATCTTCACGCGGTTGATGCGCAGCGCCTGCCACTGCAGGCCGGAAGCGGTCAAATCCGCCAGCAGCTGCGGCGCCTGCAGATTGCCGCGCAGTTTCAACAGCCCTTTGGCGGTGCCGCCGAGGCCCGGCAGCGCGCCGTCCAGACGCGGCGCGTCGATGTTGGCGTCCAGGTTCCAGCTCTTCTCGTCCAGCTGCCCTTTGACGTTCAACTGGTTGCGCCCCAGCGTCAGATCGATGCCGGGGATTTTCCACTGCCCGGCGGCGTTACCGCTCAGCGTGCCGCGCGCCGTGACCTTATTCTGCTTCACGTTGCCGTCCAGCTGCAGCACCGGCACCTGCAGCTGCCAGCTGCCGCCGTGCAGGCTGCCGCGCGTGGTGATCTTGCCATCCAGCTTCGCCGGCCATTCCGGCCACTGCTTGGCGGTATTGATGCCGCTCAGCGTCAATTGCGAGGTCCAACTGATGGCCTTGCTCCAGTCCACTAGCGCGGTGAGGTCGGTATTGCCCTGCAGCGCCGCCAGCCGCAGGCGCTCCAGCTTGAACTGCTCGACGTTGCCTTTGCCGTCCAGCGTCAGCACCGCCGGAGGCAGATCCTGGCCTTTCAGATTGGCGCGCGTCGACAGCGCGTAATCGGTCGCCTTGCCGTTAAAGCGCAGGCGGAAATCGTTGACCTGGTACTGCGCCTCGCCGCTCAGCGGCCATTTCAGCTGTTTGCTCTGCAGCGTCAGCGCCAGCGGCAGGCCGGCTTCGGCCAGCCGAGTTTGCACATCGAGCTGGGCGCCGACCGGGCCGGACAGGTTCAGCACCACCTTCAGCTCGTCACGCAACCCGCCGCCGATGTTCAGCTTCACCTTCTCGCCCTTCAGCGGATCAATGTTCAACGCGCTGTTGGCGGTCAGCGCCACCGGCCAGTCGCCGGTCAGGGTCGCCTGCCCCTGCACCGACAGCGTGCCCTGCGGCGACTTCACGTCGAAATTGTCCAGCTGGATATGCTGATCCTGCGTGCTGGCCTGCAGCAACAGGCTCGTGATCAGCACGTCGGTATCGCCGGTCAAGCGCAGCTGTTCGCCGCTGATCTCTTTCACGGTGATATCCAGCGGCAGGCGGATGTCCGGCAGATCCGGCAACAGCGGTTTGGCGAACAGTTCCTTCAGCGTTTCGCCGAGCGGCTTCTCTTCCGGCTGCGGCGCCGGTTTCGCCGCGTCGGTGACCTGCTCGCCGACCTTTTTCGCCACCTCGACCGCCGGTTGCACCGCTTCCGGCAACGGATTTTGCGGCGTTTTCGGCAAGGCGATCAGCAACGAGCCGATCTTGGTCGGCATCAGCGTCAGCGCGCGCTCTTGCCACTGCGCGCCGGTGCGGAACTCGGCCAGAGAGATGGCGGTATCGTCGACGGTGACCTTGACGTTATTCAGCGCCAACAGGCGCAGGGTGATCGGATAAGGGGTGCTGAGATTGGTGGTCGGCTCACTGCTCTCCTCCACCGGCGCGGAGGGCGCCATTTCTTTGGTGTTCACCGCCACGTCCACGTCCTGAGCGGTCAAGGCGTTGACGCACAGCGAGCTGCGTTTAAAGCAGGAGAGATCGAGGGACAGATGGAATTGCCCGGCGTTGACCGTCACGCCCGGCATCTGATACTTCACCCCCTTCAGCGTCAGATCGCGCCAGCCGCCGCTGACGCCGGCGATCTCCAGCCCCGGCACCCAGCGCGCCGCGCCGTTGATGACCATATGCAAACCGGTGGTAGTGCCCACCAGAAAGGCCAGCCCGCCGATCAGCAACAGCAGGACGACCAGAAATCCGAGACAAATCTTTTTAACCAGGCTCATAGTTCAGGCCCCAAACCGATGTAGAACTGCATCCCGTGGGTGTCCTTGTCCCCCACGGGCGCGGCGATATCCAGCTTCACCGGCCCCACCGGCGACTGCCAGCGCACGCCTACGCCGGCGCCGGTCTTGAAGTTGCTCTGCTTGATATCGTTCACCGCTTCACCGGAATCGACGAACATCGCCCCCCACCATTTGCCGGTCACGTTGTATTGGTACTCCAGCGAGCCGGTCAGCATCTTGGAGGCGCCGGTCAGCTTGCCGTCGTCGCCGCGCGGCGAAATGTCTTTGTACTTGTAGCCGCGAATGCTGCGGTCACCGCCGGCGAAGAAACGCAGATCCGGCGGCACCTTGTCGAAGTCGTTGGTTTCGATCCAGCCCACCTGCCCGCGCGCCACGAAACGGTGCTTGTCGGCCAGGGTGCGGATCCAGACGTTCTGCGCCTGCATCAGCGCGAAGTCCACGCCGGAGCCCCAGGAGGTGTCGGATACGTCGATGGAATAGCGCTGGCTGTCGCCCCAGGTCGGCATCAGCCCGCCGCGCGAACGGGTGCGGTTGAAGCTGACGCCGGGGTACAGCAGCATGGTGGTATTGCTGACGTTGCCCTGGGTAAAGTTATCCCAGCGCCAGGTCAGGTTGATCGCCCGCTGCCAGCCGCTGGAGAGATCCCAGTTGCGCGAGGCCACCACTTTGGAGGTCACGGATTTGGTGTCGTTAAGATCGACGTTCTTGAGCCCGCCCTGCAGCAGGTAATACTGCTCCAGCGGATTCTTCAGCAACGGGATCTTATAGGTCAGATCCAGCTGCTGCTCCGGCGCCGACACGCTGGCGCTGGTTTCCAGGCTATGCCCGCGATCGTTGAGCCAGGGCTTTTTCCAGGTGCCTTTCACCCGCGGGCCGACGTCGGTGGAATAACCGATACCGGTTTCGACGGTGTTGCGCGTGCGCGGCGTCACCAGCGCGTCCAACGGCAAAATCTTGTTCTCTTTGGCATCGTTGAAATCAGGGGACACCACCACCGAGTTAAACCAGTTGGTGGCGGACAAACGGCGATTCAGCTCGGCCAAATCCTCCGAACTGTAGTAATCCCCCTGATGAAAGGGCACCAGATTTTGCAGATAGTCTTCGCGAATTTGCGAACCGGTGAATTTCACCTTGCCGAAGCGGTAACGTTCGCCGCTGTTGAAATCGATATCCCAAAACGCCTTGTGCAGATCTTCGGCCACGCCGAGCTGGCTTTTGGTCATATCGGCGTCGAAGTAGCCTTTGCGCAGCGCCAGGCCGGTCAGCGAGCCTTTGAAACTGTCATACTTGCCGTGGTTGAGGATCTCGCCGATGGTCGGCCGCCCCTTCTTTACCAGCGTCAGGTAGTCCTCATCGGTCTTTGCGCCGCCCTCCAGCACGATGTTGGCGCCGGCGATGCGCACCGGCTCGCCCGGATTGACCTTGGCGTGCAACACCGGGCGCGACATCCCCGGCCGATCGTCCAGCGTAAACTCGATGGTCGGCTGGTAATAGCCGAGCGCGCGCAGCCCCTGGCGCACCGCCTCATCCACCCGCGCGCGGAAGCGGCCGTCGGTGCCAACCTCTTCAGGCGTGATCGACGACAGCCGCACCCGGACGTTTTTTTCCAACTCTCCGCTTAACCCCTCCACCTGCAGCCGCACGTTGGCCGCATAGGCTGCAGGTGCCGCAAGCAACACAGATATCAAGCACATGACCGGGTACTTTGGCACGTGTTCTCCTTATTGATTTTACTGTCCTGTTATGGTGTTCGCTCCGGGGCCAGGGCAGACTCCGCGCTATCATGACGGCAGCCCTCTTCAACCTTATTCCGGACGCCGCCCGCCGCGCTTTGCCACCGCCGCGCAACAGGCGAATTCTTCACTTTTGGCGCTCAAAATACTGCGTTAAGCTTATACAAAATCCAACTTGCCGCTTATTGTGGGCAAAGACGCGGTGAGATACAACCGAACCACCGCCATGTAGGGTCAATTCTTACTGTGACAACAGGAGTCAACCGTGGTGCCATTTTTTGATAAATCACAAACCGTCGATAAGGCAAGCGCGCTGCCTGGCCGCACCACGCCAATGCCTGTCGCAACGCTCAACGTGGTCACCGAGCACTCGATGACCCAGGTGCCGGCAGGCATGGACGTGGCGATCTTCGCCATGGGCTGTTTCTGGGGCGTTGAGCGTCTGTTCTGGCAACAGCCGGGCGTCTACAGCACCGCCGCCGGCTACAGCGGCGGCTATACGCCGAACCCGACCTACCGCGAAGTGTGCAGCGGCCAGACCGGCCACGCCGAAGTGGTGCGCGTGGTGTTCGATCCGCAGATCGTCAGCTACAAACAGCTGCTGCAGCTGTTCTGGGAAAATCACGATCCGGCGCAGGGCATGCGCCAGGGCGGCGACGTCGGCACGCAGTACCGCTCGGCGATTTATACGCTGAGCCCAGAGCAGCAGGCCGAGGCGGAAAGCAGCCTGCAACGCTTCCAGCAGGCGATGGACGCGGCGGGCGACAAGCGCGTCATCACCACCGAGATCGCGCCGGCGCTGCCGTTCTATTACGCGGAAGACGATCACCAACAGTACCTGTACAAGAACCCGGAAGGCTACTGCGGGCTGGGCGGCATCGGCGTTTGCCTGCCGCCGCAGGGCTGATTTGATGCCGGCCGGCGGCACTTTTTTAACCGCTGGCGGCCCCTGTGGGGCAACTGCTATACTATGCGGGCCGCTTCTGCGGCCCGATAGCTTCCCTTCTGGTTGTTATCGCTGCTTTTTTTACTATGTACTACCCTTCCTCAAGAGCGCCGTCATCCCGTCGGCACGTATGGATAGATTATGTTAAACAGTATTTTACTGATTCTTTTTCTGATCGCGGTGAGTGCGTTCTTCTCACTGTCGGAAATCTCTCTGGCCGCCTCGCGCAAGATCAAACTGAAGCTGATGGCTGACGAAGGTAACGTCAACGCCGCCAGAGTGCTCAAGCTGCAAGAAACCCCTGGCATCTTCTTCACCGTGGTGCAGATCGGCCTGAACGCCGTGGCCATCCTCGGCGGTATCGTGGGCGACGCGGCTTTCTCTCCCACCTTCAAGGTGTTGTTCGATCGTTTCCTGTCGCCCGAATTGGCGGAACAGGTCAGCTTCATCTGCTCTTTCGTGCTGGTGACCAGCCTGTTTATCCTGTTCGCCGATTTGACCCCGAAGCGCATCGGTATGATTGCACCAGAGACGGTCGCCGTCCGGATCATCAACCCGATGCGTTTCTCCATCATGATCTTCCGCCCGCTGGTGTGGTTCTTCAACGGCATGGCCAACCTGATCTTCCGCATGTTCAAGCTGCCGATGGTGCGTAAGGACGACATCACCTCCGATGACATCTACGCGGTGGTGGAAGCCGGCGCCCTGGCGGGCGTGCTGCGCAAGCAGGAGCACGAGCTGATTGAAAACGTGTTCGAACTGGAATCGCGCACCGTGCCGTCTTCGATGACCTCGCGCGAAAGCGTGGTGTACTTCGATCTGCGCGAAAGCGAAGAGAGCATCAAGGAGAAGGTCTCGACCCATCCGCATTCCAAGTTCCTGGTGTGCGACGGCCATATCGATCAGGTGGTGGGTTACGTCGATTCCAAAGACCTGCTGAACCGCGTGCTGGGCAACCAGAGCCTGGTGCTGAGCAGCGGCGTGCAGATCCGCTCGGCGCTGATCGTGCCGGATACGCTGACGCTGTCCGAAGCGCTGGAAAGCTTCAAAACCGCCGGCGAAGACTTCGCGGTGATCCTCAATGAATATGCGTTGGTGGTGGGCATCATCACGCTTAACGACGTGATGACCACGCTGATGGGCGATCTGGTCGGCCAGGGCCAGGAAGAGCAGATCGTGGCGCGCGACGAAAGCTCATGGCTGATTGAAGGCGGCACGCCGATCGACGACGTGATGCGCGTGCTGGACATCGATGAGTTCCCTCAGGCGGGCAACTACGAGACCATCGGCGGCTTTATGATGTATATGCTGCGCAAGATCCCGAAACGCACCGACTTCGTCAAATACGCCGGCTACAAGTTCGAAGTGGTGGATATCGACAGCTACAAGATAGACCAGCTGCTGGTCACCCGACTGAGCGACAAACCGGCGGCGGTGCTGCCGAAAGCGCCGGACGACGCGCCTGCGGCCTGACGGCGGTAAGACAAAAACATCAGCGGCCCCATCGGGGCCGCATTTTTTTACCGCTGTCAGCGAGGTGTTCACCCCATCTCGGTCTGCAACAGCAGCACCTGACGGTTCACTTCAGACATCACGCTGAAATGGCGCTTGTCGCGAATCTTCGGCGGCAGGATTTTCCCCTCGTCGAATTCAAATGCGCCCACGTCCTTGATATACAGCCTTCCGCGAAACAGGGTCTTAACGTACTTTGCCACTTTCAAAGGGTTATAACGCTGGAAGATTCTCATTCTTTTACGCTCCTCCCGTTGATCCATGCGCTCAGCGAGCCGCCAAAGGTGGCAGCCTCGAAATTCAGAACGCAACTTGATTGCATGTAGTAGACCCAGTAAAGACCAGAACGTTCACTTCTGCCCGGATTTCTACGCTGGATTTACACTTTTTGACAGAATTGTATATGATAATTTATAACGTTTTCAGGATATCCCTTCAAAATCTGATGATTAGCGAACCAAGGGAAAATCTGCGATCCGGTTAACAGGACAGACCTCTTATCACATCCTATGCTTTAGGCTGTCGAAGTGCTGTCGCACAAATTCCCCCCATTACAAGGAGAAAGCATGAAAACAAGTCGCATGCTGATGGTATCCCTGCTGCTCGCCCCGCTTTTCGCTTCCGCGCACAACTTCCAGCTCCAGCAGCGCGTGGCGCCGGTCGGCGTCAGCGACAAAGGAGAGCTCAATTACGCTGACGGTAATTTTAGCTACCAAAACTGGAACAGCGCGCAGCTCAGTGGAAAAGTGCGAGTGATACAACATATTGCCGGCCGCAGCTCCGCCAAAGACATGAACGACCCACTGATTGAAGCGATCAAGAAAGCGAAGCTACCACACGATCGTTACCAAACGACGACAATCGTCAACACCGACGATGCCCTGATGGGCACGGCGATGTTCGTGCGCAGCAGCATTGAAGACAGCAAGAAGGAGTTTCCATGGTCGCAGTTTATCGTCGACAGCGACGGCAACGTGCGCAAAGCCTGGGATCTGCAGCCGAAAGGCTCCGCCATCGTGGTGCTGGATAAGCAAGGGCGCATCCAGTTCGCCAAAGACGGCGCGCTGACGCCGGAAGAGGTGCAGCAGGTGATGTCCAAACTGCACCAGTTGTTGGCGAACTAACTCAGAACAGCGACACCCGGAAGCCGGGGTTGAGGAAAGATTCACGCGGGGTATAGAGCAATGGCTTACCCTGCCAATCGTGAATTTGCGCCCCGGCGGCCACCGCCACCGCATGCCCTGCGGCGGTATCCCAAATGTTGGTCGGCCCGAAGCGCGGATAGAGCTGCGCCTTGCCTTCCGCCACCAGACAGAACTTCAGCGAGGAACCGACTGACACGGTCTGGTGCTCGCCCAGCTGCTGCAAATAATCTTTCAGTTCGTCGTCGATATGCGAGCGGCTCACCACCACCAGCGGCGGATGCGCGTTGCTGACGCCGATCGCCTGCCGCACGCCCTTCTCTTCTTTCCAGGCCTTGCCGCGCTCCGCCAGATACAACACGTCGATCGCCGGGGCGTACACCACCCCCATCACCGCCTGCCCGTCTTCAATCAGGGCGATATTGACCGTGAACTCGCCGTTGCGGTGCAAAAACTCTTTGGTGCCATCCAGCGGATCGACCAGCCAGTAACGCGTCCAGCTGCGGCGCTCTTCCCACGCCGGCGGATCCTCTTCCGACAGCAGCGGCACCTCGGGCGTCAGCGCCGCCAGGCCGCGCTTGATGATGTGATGCGCCGCCAGATCGGCCGCCGTCACCGGTGAATCATCTTTTTTCTGTGCGACATCAAGCGGTTGTTCACCGTCGTACACCGCCATGATCGCCGCCCCCGCCTCGCGGGACAGTTGGCAAATTCGCTCTAACATCATGCACCTCAACTCCGCATCTCCGTGGGAAATTTCCCCCTGTCTCTGCTAGCAGACTAGTTTTTTTTACGCCGAATATCCATCTCAACCGCCTAAGCCCCGGGAATTCCTCAGTTCTTGTTGGGCACAACTGTGAACTTCCCCGCGTTACCCGCCGCCGTTTTCTGCCACACTTCACAGTTTGCTGTGGCAAGCAATGTTAATTACATTTCCCTCTGCGATAACACTCGAATAATGGAATGGAGAGAACCCCAAATGATGAAGCATCCACTGACGCTGTCCGCGCTTGCGCTGCTGGTGTGCGCCTCCGCGCAAGCGGCCACCGTCGATCTGCGCGTGCTGGAAACCACCGATCTGCACAGCAATATGATGGACTTCGATTACTACAAGGACACGCCGACCGACAAGTTCGGCCTGGTGCGCACCGCCAGCCTGATCCAACAGGCGCGCCAGCAGGCCGCCAACGCGGTGTTGGTGGACAACGGCGACATCATTCAGGGCAGCCCGCTCGGCGACTACATGGCGGCCAAGGGGCTGAAACCGGGCGACGTGCACCCGGTCTATAAGGCGATGAACACGCTGGACTACGTCGTCGGCAACATCGGCAACCATGAGTTCAACTATGGGCTGGACTACCTGAAGAACGCCATCACCGGCGCCAAATTCCCGTATATCAACGCCAACGTCATCGACGCCAAAACGCAAAAACCGCTGTTCACGCCGTACATCATCGTCGATACGCCGGTGAAAGACCGCGACGGCAAGGCGCATACGCTGCGCATCGGCTACATCGGCTTCGTGCCGCCGCAGATCCTGGTGTGGGACAAGGCCAACCTGCAGGGCAAAGTGACGGTGGACGACATCACCGCCACCGCCAAGCGCTACGTGCCGCAGATGCGTAAAGAGGGCGCCGATCTGGTGGTGGCGATCCCGCATTCCGGGCTGTCCAGCGAGCCTTACAAGGCGATGGCGGAAAACTCGGTCTATTACCTCAGCCAGGTGCCGGGCATCGACGCCATCATGTTCGGCCACGCTCATGCGGTGTTCCCGAGCAAGGACTTTGCCAACATCAAAGGCGCGGATATCGACAAAGGTCTGCTGAACGGCGTGCCGGCGGTGATGCCGGGACAATGGGGCGATCATCTCGGCGTGGTCGACCTGCAGCTCAACAACGATGGCGGCAGCTGGAAAGTGACCGCCGCCAACGCGGAAGCGCGGCCGATCTACGACAAAGAGAACAAGAAATCGCTGGCGGCGGAAGATGCCGCGCTGGTGAAGGCATTGGCGGACGATCACAAAGGCACGCGCGAGTTCGTCAGCCAGCCGATCGGTAAATCCGACGGCAACATGTACAGCTACCTGGCGCTGGTGCAGGACGACCCGACGGTGCAAATCGTCAACAATGCGCAGAAAGCCTACGTCGAACATTACATCCAGGGCGATCCGGATCTGGCCGGTCTGCCGGTGCTGTCGGCGGCGGCGCCGTTCAAGGTCGGCGGCCGCAAGAACGATCCCGCCAGCTTCGTCGAAGTGGAAAAAGGCCAGCTCACCTTCCGCAACGCCGCCGATCTCTATCTCTACCCCAATACGTTGGTGGTGGTGAAGGCGAGCGGCAAAGAGGTGAAAGAGTGGCTGGAGTGCTCCGCCGGCCAGTTCAACCAGATCGACGTCAACAGCGCCAAGCCGCAGGGCTTGATCAACTGGGACGGCTTCCGCACCTATAACTTCGACGTGATCGACGGCGTCAATTACCAGATCGACGTCAGTCAGCCGGCGCGCTACGACGGCGAATGCCAACTGATCAACGACAAGGCGGAGCGTATCAAGCAGCTGACCTTCAACGGCAAGCCGATCGATCCGAACGCCACCTTCCTGGTCGCCACCAACAACTACCGCGCCTACGGCGGCAAGTTTGCCGGCACCGGCGACAAACATATCGCCTTCGCTTCGCCGGATGAAAACCGCTCGGTGCTGGCGGCCTACATCAGCGCCGAAACTCAGCGGCATGGCGCGGTGCGCCCGCAGGCGGACAACAACTGGCGTTTGGCGAACTTCAGCAGCCAGCAACCGCTGGATATCCGCTTCGAGACCTCGCCTTCGGACAAAGCGGCAAGGTTTGTCAAAGCGCACGCCCAATATCCGATGAGCGCCGCAGGCAGCGACAGCATCGGCTTCGCGGTTTATCGCATCGATTTAAGCGGTAAGTGACGCGGTTTATGGCCGGCGCGCCCGGCCATTCATCGCTCGCCTGCGCGGCGCATAAAATAAGGGCGCCACGAAGGCGCCCAGAACAATCCTCGGTGGGATTACAGGATTTCCAGCAGCTCGACGTCGAACACCAGCGCGCTGAACGGCGGAATGGACGCGCCTGCGCCACGCTCGCCGTAGGCCAGGTTGTGCGGGATATACAGCTGCCATTTGGAACCGACCGGCATCAGGGTCAGCGCTTCGATCCAGCCTGGGATCACGCCGCTGACCGGGAATTCCGCCGGCTGGCCGCGCTCAACCGAGCTGTCGAACACGTCGCCGTTGATCAAGCGACCGGTGTAGTGCACACGCACGCGATCCTGACGGGACGGGATTGGGCCGTTGCCCTGCTCCAGCACGGAGAACTGCAGGCCAGACTCGGTCAGCGTCACGTTGTCGCGCTTGGCGTTGTCGTCCAGGAATTTCTGGCCTTCAACCGCCATCGCCTGCTGGCGCTCGCGGCGCACCGCGTCAGCACGCTCGTGGATTTCACGCAGCGCACGGTGCACCACGTCTACCGGAACCGCCGGGGCATTCCCTTCCAGCGCGTCACGCAAACCCGCCAGCAAAGCTTCCGGTTGCAAACCTTCCAGCCCGGACTCTTGCAGCTGCTGGCCTACCTGTAAACCAATCCCGTAACTTGCTTGCGCTTCAACGCTGTCAAAAGAAGGGGTTGTCATGGGGTTTTCCTTAAGTCTGTAAAAAGTCGAAAGCGCAGCATAACAGCGCGTCAATGCCGGGTAAAATCTTGTGTGGAGAATGATGACTTTTGTCGTAGAAAAAGAAACAATAACCTTCTGTTAACGCCCGCAGCCGCAAACCCCGGCCCTGCCGCTCAGCCGCCTTTCACTTCAATCAGTTAGCGGACTATACTGAAAGCAGGATATCGGGCAGGCGACGCGCTTGCCGCGCCGCACTGATTATTACGCCGTCGAAGAGAGGTCACCATGGGCAGAATCGCGCCCAGGAGAAGGAAAACCACCCGCATCTACCAGCCGCTGATGCGCACCTGGCTGAACATCAGCCAGCGCCTGAAACCCGGCGCCGCACCCACGCAGGAAGACGCGGAACCGCCATCGGAGCCGCCATCGGCCAACGACAAAATGCAGCGGGTCAAAGCGCTGCTGATTAAAGTCTGGCATCTGCCGGACGGTTTCCATTGGATGGAACCGCTGCCCTACTTTCACCGCCGCTGGGTGCTGATCTTCGGCATCATCCTGCTGCTGGCGTTGCTGTGGCCCTACTCGCCCGAAAGACAGCCGTTCCCGGTCTCTCAGCAGGAAACCAGCGTGCCGCTGCAGGCCGAGCTGCAAAACGGCGGAAGCGCCGCCACGCCCGCCAACGAGCCGACGCCGGCGGGCAACTGGCAGCGTTATCAGATCCAGCCCGGCCAGACCCTGGCCCAACTGTTTCGCGACAACAATCTGCCGGTGAATGAAGTGTTCGCCATGGCGCAGGTGGAAGGCGGCGACAAGCCGCTGAGCAACATGAAAGCCGGCCAGGAAGTGCGCATTGAACGCGACGCCAACGGCGTGATTAGCGCACTGTCGGTCACCACGGCAGACAATAGCCAGGCGCTGTTCCGCCGCCAGGCCGACGGCAGCTACCGCCGGGAACGCTAATCTCTACAGCTGCGCCAGCAGAAACTCGCGCAGCACCACGCCCTGGTTGTGCTCGGTATCTTTACTGCCATACAGCAGCGTCAGCGCGTGCCCCTGCCGTAACAGCGCCACCAGCGGCTGCCAGGCGTCGTTGGCCGCCAGTTGTTGGCGGTATCGCGTCTCAAAGGCTTCCCACTGGTCGGTATGCTGATGGAACCACTTGCGCAGCTCGTCATCCGGCGCCACCTGTTTCAACCACTGCACGCCCGTCAACCGCTCTTTGCTGATGCCGCGCGGCCATAGCCGGTCTATCAGATAACAATGTTCCGGCGCCGGCGCGCTGAAATCGTAAACCCGCTGTAGCGTAATCGTTGCCATCGCACGCTCTCCTTTTCATCCCGTCTTCAAGCGTAGCGCGTTTTGCCGGGCGCAGAAAAGCAAAACGCCAGCGCGAGGCTGGCGTTTTAACCGGGTTAACAGCAGCGTAAATTACGCTTCTGCAACCACAACTACATTCAGCTGTGCGAACACGTCGCTGTGTACCTGGAAGTGCACTTCGTGCTCGCCAGTGGTACGCAGAACGCCGTTCGGCAGACGAACTTCGCTCTTGGCAACTTCAACGCCTGCCGCAGTCACTGCGTCAGCGATGTCGCGGGTGCCGATAGAGCCGAACAGTTTACCTTCGTCGCCAGATTTGGAAGCGATGGTGACTGAACCCAGTTCGTTGATCTTGGTTGCGCGAGCTTCAGCAGCAGCCAGAACGTCAGCCAGTTTGGCTTCCAGTTCAGCACGGCGTGCTTCGAAGAACTCAACGTTTTTCTTGGTAGCAGGAACAGCTTTGCCCTGTGGTACCAGGAAGTTACGAGCGTAGCCCGCTTTAACGTTAACTTGATCACCCAGGCTGCCCAGGTTTGCTACTTTATCAAGCAGAATAACTTGCATTACCTTATCCTCTCAAAGTCGTTAATGGACAGTGGCCGATTACTGATGACGATCAGTGTACGGCAACAAAGACAGGTAGCGCGCGCGCTTGATAGCACGGGCCAGCTGGCGCTGATATTTTGCACGAGTACCGGTGATACGGCTCGGTACAATTTTACCACTTTCGGTGATGTAGTTTTTCAGCGTAGCGATGTCTTTATAGTCAATCTCTTGAACGCCTTCCGCGGTGAAACGGCAGAACTTGCGACGACGGAAATAACGTGCCATTTGGCTAGTCTCCAGAATCTATCAATTCAATCTGCTCGGCATGCAGAACCAATTTGCTCAGCCCGTTGCGCCCTTGATGGCAGCTTACAAAGCCTTGCACGGTAATCTGACTGCCGACCGTTAATCTTTGAGTTAGTGCTTGTGACTGTTGTCCGCTGACAACCACGGGCATTCGGCACCATGCTTGTCTGCTGAATCCGGCTTCCATCTGCTGCGAACGGTGCTCTAGCACAAATTGGCAGTGCGGTATCCCGGAAGGACTCACTTTTCGAACCGGCGCCTTGCACACAGTGCCCGACAAAACCAGACGATTAGCCGTCACGGCGGCAATTACTCTTCAGAATCCCCAGCATCTGCATCATCTGCGGTTTCGTTAGCGAAGTCTTCGCGGCGATCGCCACGACGTTCGTCTTTCGCTTTAACCATCGGAGATGCTTCAGTTACCGCGTGCTTAACGCGCATAACCATGCTGCGGATAACGGCGTCGTTGAAGCGGAAGTTAGTTTCCAGCTCATCGATCGCTTCCTGCGGCGCTTCAACGTTCAGCAGAACGTAGTGAGCTTTGTGCAGTTTGTTGATCGGATAAGCCAGCTGACGGCGGCCCCAGTCTTCCAGACGGTGAATCTGACCTTGCGCGTTAGTGATGGTAGCACTGTAACGCTCGATCATGCCCGGAACCTGTTCGCTTTGGTCAGGATGGACCATAAAAACGATTTCGTAATGACGCATCGAATTGCTCCTTACGGATTATTCAGCCTCCTGTCAGGGTCAACCGCGGCCCATGGAAGCAAGGAACGTGTTTAGTGTGCGGCTGAAAAATGACGCGTAATCATACTGACGCAGGGCGGGAAACTCAAGGACTGCGTGGGTTTTATTCGCGTTAATGCGAGGCGCTATGGGAAATAGCACGATTTGCTCGTGAGTGAACCTATGTACGCCGATCCATCAGTTTCAAAAATCTTTCAATGAAATCAGCGCTGAGTCACAAATCTATTTCATTTTTTTTGAAAGATGCCTTCAAAACACCCCGCTTTTTAATCGCCAGCAACGGACTAAAATTAACCATATCCGCCGCAGACAGCGCGACGAAAAAGATCCCAGGTTATTCAATGCAGATAAATGACTTTTTGCCGCAGCGACACTCGCTGTCAGGCCGTAACGGCAAAAAGTAAGAGAGGCACTATGAAACGCATCATTCTCGCGACGGCGCTTGCCGCCCTGTTCTCCGCCAACGTGATGGCCGCGACGGAGATCACCTCGCACCAGGCCGATCAACGCCAGAGCGTTGGCTTCGTCACCCTGAACCAGAACGTGGTCTCGCCGGATGACGCCAGCAGCCAGGTCAGTAAAATCGCCGATCAACGCGGCGCAAGCTCTTATCGCATCATCGCCCTGCACGAACCGGGCGACAACAGCACGATGCACGTTAGCGCCGAGCTGTACCGTTAAAAAGACGCGCCACGCCAGGGAAATCCCCAGGGCTTCATCAGAAAGCCCGTTCAGTTCGCACCGGAGCGCCGCCTGTCGGGCGCTCCACTTCCTCACCCATCACAGTTTGAGCAACGTCGGCGCACTGAACGCCTTGCCCGGATTGTGCAATTGCAGCGCCATCCGCAGATAGTTTGTCCGTGCCTGCAGCAGTTCGGCGCTTTCCTCCAGCGTCGCCCGCTGCTCGAAGGAGAGCGAGCCGGCCTTCGCGGTTTGCGTGGCCGCCGCTTTCGGCGCGGAGGCGAACAGCGCCGTCATGTTTTGCACCGTCTGCGCGGTGATGCACGACAGCGGATGCGCCTTGTTTTGCCGCGCCTTGCCGTCGGCTGCCCCCAGCATCTCGCTGAAGGCCGCTGAGTTAAGCTCGGCGCGCGCTTTCATCGTTCCCGCCAGCCCGCGCGCTGTCTCGGCCGTATTGCTGATACCCTTTATCATGCTCTCCGCTCCTTGCTGCCCCTGAAAGAACTCACGCTGACATTCTCCTCCGACATGCATGAAACAATGCCCGAAACAGCCCGCACAGAGCGGCGCAATTCCATGCATCGTGCCCGTCGGCGCATCACAGTTCGCGGCGGAAAAAGTCGGCCGTGGCGGACAGCGCCAGCGGCGTGATGCGGTGCTTCACCCCCGATTCGATGAGCGATGTCAAACGACCGTCCGCGCCTTGCCGCCGCAGTTCAGCCGCCAAACGCTGGCTGTCAGCCGCCGGCACCACGTCGTCCGTCTCGCCGTGCCACAGCAGCAGCGGCCGCCCGGCAATCGTCTCCAAACGCCCTTCCAGCTCATACTCCGCCAACACGGCGGTGCGCGCCGCAAACGCCGCCGGCGAGAGCGCCTCGCCCTCTTCGTCCAACGGCGGATACAGCGTTTGCGCCAGCGAACGGTAATAACCTGAGCCCATCAGGCTGGCGGCCGCCCGGATCCACGGGAAGCGCGCGAAGGCGCCGAGCGCGGTCATGCCGCCCATTGAGGCGCCGGCGACGCCGATGCGTCCGTCGGCTATCAGGCCAAGCCGCTCAAAATGCGCCTTGATCTGCGGCAGTTCGTCGATATTGCTGCGCAGGATCTCCCAGAACGACGCCAGGCGCCGCGTCTCATCGCCGTCGAACCGCTCGCCGTGCCGATCGGCATCCGGCAGCACCGCCCGAAAACCGGCGCGCGCCAGCGCATAGGCGAAGTAGGCGTACACCTCTTTCGACGAGGTATAACCATGGCAGAAGAACACCGTCGGCAGCGGCCGATGATACTGCCCCGCCGGCACCGCATGGATCACCGCAATATCGCCCACCCGCTCGTCATGAATTTCAATCATCCGCTCATCCTCAACTCACCTGTTGGCATTCATCATGACAAACTTGCGCCAGCCAGCGTTAGCTCAATCTGTTCCAGCTTATATTGCGTTACACTGAAGCCATCGCACCGGCTCTTTCGAGGTTCCCATGACGTTTGTCCGCACACTCATCGCCCTGACGCTGGCCGCACAGCTTTCCGCCTGCGGCATCATGACCACCACGCCGAAACCGCCGCCGCCGCCCACCGCACAGGCGCAGGAGATCGTCCGCGCGCAGACCGCCAAACTGGTGAAAATCGGCACCGTCACCGCCGTGGTGCGCGGCAGCCCGATGGACGTGGAAGCGGAGATCCAGCGCAAAGCCACCGCCGCCGGCGCCCGTTATTACGTGATCATCATGAACAGCGAAACCGTCGTGCCGGGCCAATGGTATTCCCAGGCGCTCCTGTATCGTTAAGGCGGGGATTGTTTAAGCAGATTTACACTGGCTTTGCACTGGCTGAAGAAGGGTGTTGCACACTGAGGGACAGCATGCCGCATGTTGCGGGTGTCGATTCAGGATCTGACGAAGGGGAACGCCATGAAACGCTCCACCGCACTCACCTCCCTCCTGCTTTCCATGGGATTGCTCAGCACCGGCGCACAGTCCGCCGAGCTGGCGCCCGCCGATCGCGTGACGCCGCTCAGTGAAATCGCCGAGATCACCTTCAGCGATCTGCCCGGCTCGCCGCAGGAAGCGGAACTGGCCATCGCCCGCACCGCCGGCCAACACGGCGCCAGCTATTACCGCATCCTGCGGATGGAAGAGCAGGCGCACCCGCTTGGCTGGCGCGCCTCCGCCATCTTATACCTTTAGTAGCTCATGCAAGCCGCATTCAACACGCCGCCGCTAACGGAGACGCCCCCCAGGAAAATCCCGGCGGCCAGGTGATTCGCTTCGATCTTTTCGCTGATGCGCGGCATGTAGATCTTCACGGCCGCGAACAGCAGCAGTTGCACCACCAGCGCCACTACGCCCCACAGCAGGTAATCCAGCAGGCTGATCGAGTTGATCGCCGCGCTGGCCAGCGGGATCACATACCCCAGGCAGGCGCCGATAAAAGCAAAGGCGGCGGATTGATTATCGGCCTTGATCAACGCCCATTCGTCGTGCGGGGTGATGCGGGTATAGACGAACAGAAACACCAAAATCATGGCGAAACCGCTGAAGAAGTAAGAGGCGAACGCCGCCAACGCGCTGAGAATATCCATGTGCATTTTCCTGTCAGAGTGAGGCTGAATTAAAAAGGTTTTCGCCGCCGCGCGCCACCCTTTTCCCTAACCGCCGATGGCGCGGTTCAGCAGCAGTTCGCACACCTCGGCCGACAGCAGGCTCTCGCCGCGATGATCCAGCGTCAGATGACACCAAGCATCGGCGATCTGCGGGCTGGCGTGCTGCAGCAGCTGTGCGGCGCAGCACAGGTCGAACAGCTGTTGAGTGAGCAGCCGCCCCATCTCCTCACTCGGTTGCCGGGCGCGCTGCTGCCACTGCCGCCAGGCGCGATCGAACAACCGATTCTGGCCGCGCACCGGCTGCAGCTCGAACTGCAGTATCTCGAGCGCGCCCGGCAGTTTGTGCAGGCTGCGCAACACGTCCAGGCACATGATGTTGCCGGAACCTTCCCAGATGCTGTTCACCGGCATCTCACGATACAGGCGCGGCAGTTCGCTCTCCTCACAGTAACCGATGCCGCCCAGCACCTCCATCGCCTCGGCGATGAACGGCATGCCCTGGCGGCAGATGCTGTATTTGGCCGCCGGCGTCAGCAGGCGGCTGTAGATCAGCTCGCCCTCATTGCTGCGGCTTTCCCAGGCGCGGGCCAGCCGGAACAGCAGCGCGGTATGCCCTTCCAGCCGCAGCGCCATGCGCGCCAGAACCTGACGCATCAGCGGTTGTTCGATCAAGAGCTTACCGAATGCCTGCCGCTGCAGCGCATGATACAGCGCCACCGACAGCCCGCGGCGCATCAGGCCGTGGCTGCCCAGCGAACAGTCGAAACGGGTCAGGCCGCCCATCTTCAGGATATGCCGCACGCCGTCGCCCTCATCGCCCAGCAGCCAGGCCGTGGCGTCCTGAAACTCCACCTCGCTGCTGGCGTTGGAGCGGTTGCCCAGTTTGTCTTTCAGCCGCTCCAGGCGAATGGCGTTGCGGCTGCCATCCGGCAAAATGCGCGGCAGGAAGAAGCAGGACAGCCCGCCTTCGGCCTGCGCCAGCACCAGGTGCGCATCGCTCTGCGGCACCGAGAAGAACCACTTGTGCCCCACCAGCCGGTAGGCTTCGCCCGGCCCACGCGCGCCGAGCGGCGCGGCGGTGGTGGTATTGCTCAAGACATCGGAGCCGCCCTGCTTCTCTGTCATACCCATGCCGATCAGCAGACCGCGCTTTTGCCCGCCAGGCAGCAGGTGAGCGTCATAACGATCCGACAGCAACGGGGTCAGCCAGGAACGGAATTCCGCCGGTAACGCCTGCAGCAACAGCGGCGTGGCGCCGAAGGTCATGGTCACCGGGCACAGCGTGCCGGCCTCGACCTGCGCATGCAGCATAAAGCGCGCGGCGCGCGCCACGAAGGAACCGATGCGCGCATCCTCCTGCCAGGGCAGATTGTGCACCCGATTGGCGATCAGCCCCTGCATCAGAATATGCCAGGCGGGGTGAAAGCGAACATCGTCCAACCGCTGGCCGGTGGCGTCATAGCGCAGCAGCTCCGGCGGGTTGGCGTTGGCCAAGCGCCCCAGCTCCAGCGACTCTTGCGTGCCGAGCTGCTGGCCCAGCGAAGCCAATACCTCGGCGTCCCAACCGCCTTGCTCGCGCTGCAACGCTTCGCGCAGCGGCGTATCGGAGAGAAACAGGTTGCTGTTGCCCAGCGGCTTGGGTTGGTTAAAAACGGTGTGCGTAGTCCAGACCATGAGAGTGCTCCCTGAAAAAAGCGTCAGGGATAAGTATGGTCGGCGCAGAGATTTCTGCCGCAGGCGGGATCACAAGAGAGGGAATTAACGGGGGCAGAGCGCCCCCGTCAGGAGAATCAGCCGCGCTGACGCACCGCTTCGAACAGGCAGATGCCGGTGGCGACCGACACGTTCAGCGAAGAGACGGTGCCGGCCATCGGGATGCTGATCAGCTCGTCGCAGTGTTCGCGGGTCAGGCGACGCATGCCTTCGCCTTCCGCGCCCATCACCAGCGCCATCGGGCCGGTCATTTTGCTTTGATACAGCGTATGATCGGCTTCGCCGGCGGTGCCCACCACCCAGACGTTCATCTCTTGCAGCAGACGCAGCGTGCGCGCCAGGTTGGTCACGCGGATCAACGGCACGTTTTCGGCGGCGCCGCAGGCCACTTTCTTGGCGGTGGCGTTCAACTGGGCGGAACGGTCACGGGGCACGATCACCGCGTGCACGCCGGCCGCGTCGGCGCTGCGCAGGCAGGCGCCGAGGTTGTGCGGGTCGGTCACGCCGTCCAGCACCAGCAGGAACGGCGTCTCCACGCTTTCCAGCAGGCCCGGCAGATCGTTCTCCTGATACTGGCGCCCTTCGCGCACCCGGGCGATGATCCCCTGATGCACCGCGCCTTCAACCTTGTCATCCAGCCATTGACGGTTCGCCACCTGGATCACGATGCCGGTCGCTTCCAGCTCGGCGATCAGCGGTTGCAGACGGCGATCTTCGCGGCCTTTCAGAATAAACACTTCCAGGAAGCGTTGCGGGTCGCGCTCTAACAGGGCTTTGACGGCGTGGATGCCGTAAATAATTTCGCTCATGATGCTCTTTTAAATTCGTGCGGCCGGCGATAACCGGCCGATGATAACGATGTGCGGCAGGTTAGGCCTGCTCGGCACCTTTCTTCTTGGCTGCGCGCTTGGCTTTGGTCGCCGCCGCGATTTTCCGCGTTTTGTCGGACGCTTTCTTGGCTTTCTTCTTCGCCTTCTTCACGTTGTCCGCGGGCTTGGCGTCATCCTGCTTGCGGAAGGCGCTGTCCGGCTCGAAGTTGGCCGGCGGTTTGCCACCGCGGCGCTTGCCGCGCCCCGCGCTACCGTTGTCGCGCAGCGTGCGCTGGCCGCCCTTCTTGGCGCGATCGCGCTCGGTTTTGCCTTCACCGCGCGCTTTGCGGGTGCTGGATACCAGTGCGAAATCGATCTTGCGCTCGTCCATGTGCACCGCGTCCACGCGGATCTCCACCGTATCCCCCAGGCGATAGACCGTGCCGGAAGATTCGCCGATCAGGCGCTGGCCGATATTATCGTAGCGATAGTAATCATTATCCAGCGTTGATACGTGCACCAGCCCGTCGATGAACAGATCGTTCAGGCGCACGAAGAAGCCGAAGCCGGTCACGCTGGAGATGATGCCGCTGAACACTTCACCGACGTGATCCTGCATGAAGTCGCACTTCAGCCAGTCGGCGACGTTGCGCGTCGCTTCGTCCGCGCGACGCTCGGTCATCGAGCAGTGTTCGCCCAGCTGCAGCATCTCTTCGAACTCGCTGTGCCAGCCGCCGGTCGGCGTCCAGCGCTCTTTCTGCTCGCCGTGTTCTTTGGCCAACTGATATTTGATCGCGCGGTGCAGCGCCAGATCCGGATAACGGCGGATCGGCGAGGTGAAGTGGCCATAAGACGCCAGCGCCAGGCCGAAGTGGCCGCGGTTTTCCGGATCGTAAATCGCCTGCTTCATCGAACGCAGCAACATGGTTTGCAGCATTTCGTGGTCAGGGCGCTCGGACACTTCATCCATCAGCACCGCATAGTCCTTCGGCTGCGGCTTGTTGCCGCCGCCCAACGTCAGCCCCAGCTCGCTCAGCACGCTGCGCAGCGCGGAGATGTGGTCGTCGCTCGGACGATCGTGCACGCGGTACAGCGCCGGCTCGTTGCGTTTCTCGACGAAGCGCGCGGCCGCCACGTTGGCCATGATCATGCACTCTTCGATCAGCTTGTGGGCGTCATTGCGCACCGTCGGCTCCACGCGCTCGATGCGGCGTTCGGCGTTGAAGATGAATTTGGCTTCTTCGGTTTCGAACGCGATGCCGCCGCGCTCGGCGCGCGCCTTATCCAGCACCTTGTACATGGCGTGCAGCTCTTCCAGGTGCTTGACCAGCGGATGGTAATGCTCGCGCAGCTCCTGATCGCCCTGCAAAATGTGCCACACCTTGTTGTAGGTCAGGCGGGCGTGAGAGCTCATCACCGCCTCGTAGAACTTGGCCGTCGACAGGCGCCCCTGGGCGGAGATGGTCATTTCGCACACCATGCACAGACGATCGACCTGCGGGTTCAGGGAGCACAGCCCGTTGGACAGCACTTCCGGCAGCATCGGGATCACCTGCGACGGGAAATACACCGAGTTGCCGCGGCTGCGCGCTTCATCGTCCAGCGCGGTGCGCGGGCGCACGTAGTAACTGACGTCGGCGATCGCCACCCACAGGCGCCAGCCGCCGCCGCGTTTTTTCTCGCAGTACACGGCGTCATCAAAGTCGCGCGCGTCTTCACCGTCGATGGTGACCAACGGCAGTTTGCGCAGATCGACGCGGCCCTTCTTGGCCGCTTCCGGCACCTGTTCGCTGAGATCGGCCACCTGCTTTTCCACCTGCGGCGGCCAGGTATGCGGGATCTCATGGGTGCGCAGCGCGATGTCCACCGCCATGCTGGTGCCCATCTTGTCGCCGAGGATCTCGACGATCTTGCCGACCGCCTTGGTGCGGCGGGTCGGGCGCTGAGTCAGCTCCACCACCACCATAAAGCCCATGCGCGCGCCGCTGACGCTGTCCGCCGGGATCAGAATATCGAAGCTCAGACGGCTGTCGTCCGGCACCACGAAGCCGGTACCGGCATCCATGAAGAAGCGGCCGACAATCTGGCTGGTTTTCGGCACCAGCACGCGCACGATGCGCGCTTCGCGGCGCCCTTTGCGATCCGCGCCCAAGGCCTGCGCCAGCACCACGTCACCGTGGATCGCCATTTTCATCTGTTCGGCAGACAGGTACAGGTCGTCTTTGCTGCCTTCAACGCGCAGGAAGCCGTAGCCGTCGCGGTGGCCGATCACCGTGCCGCGCAGCAGATCCAAACGTTCCGGCAGCGCGTAGCACTGGCGGCGGGTAAACACTAACTGGCCATCGCGCTCCATGGCGCGCAGGCGGCGGCGCAGCGCTTCCAGCTGTTCTTCGCCGCTGAGGCCCAATTCGTTGCCCAGTTCTTCGCGGCTGGCCGGCGTTTCTCTTTTCGCCAAATGGGCCAGGATATATTCACGGCTGGGGATAGGGGATTCGTATTTTTCTGCTTCTCGTTCCAGGAATGGATCTTGTGACATTGCGGTTCCTCCGTTGTCATCAGCAGGATGACGTTGAGCCTTGTCTTCTCAACGTCGTTTTATTCGACAAGCAATAGCTTGTAGAGCGGCGGATTGTCTTCGACCATGTCGGCCAACGTATGCTTATCCAGCTCTTCAAGGAAATTCTGTACGCCCTGGTGGAGCACCTGCTTCAATCGGCAGGCAGGGGTAATGTGGCAAAACTCACTGCTGCAGTTAACCAGCGCAAGCGGCTCCAGCGCCCGCACCACGTCACCGAGGCGAATGCTCTCGGCCGGTTTGCCCAAACGTATGCCGCCATGCTTGCCGCGCACCGCCGTGACAAAACCTACCCGGCTCAACTGATTGATGATCTTCACCATATGGTTGCGAGACACGCCATAAACCTCAGTCACTTCCGAGATGCTGGTCATCTTGTCCTGCGGCAACGATGCCATGTAGATCAACGCCCGCAGGCCATAATCAGTAAAACTTGTTAACTGCACATCTTACCTCTGGGTATCACTTTACCCGTCTGATACGCCGCTTTTCGGCGCTATTCAAAAGATTACTCATTGGATAATAAACCAGCCGGAGAGTTCGTCGCTAATTATTTAGCGAATCCCGCGCCCTAAGGCGGGTTTATGAAAGGATTTTTTGACGTGAAACCGCAATCGGAGGGAGTCAGGATAAAAACAAACCGGGACGCGCCCGGTTTGTTTAATGCCGCAAAGCCTGATTATGCGTCGAACGGGTCGCGCAGGATCATGGTTTCGCTGCGATCCGGGCCGGTAGAGATGATGTCTACCGGTACGCCGGTCACTTCTTCGATGCGCTTGATGTAGTTCAGCGCAGCCTGAGGCAGCTTGCTGTGCTCTTTCACGCCAAAGGTGGTTTCGCTCCAGCCCGGCATGGTTTCGTAGATAGGCTCAATGCCTTCCCAGCCTTCAGCCGCCAGCGGAGTGGTGTCCACTTCGCGGCCGTCCGGCATGCGGTAACCCACGCAGATCTTCACTTCTTTCAGGCCGTCCAGGACGTCCAGTTTGGTCAGGCAGAAGCCGGACAGGGAGTTGATCTGCACGGCGCGGCGCACCGCTACCGCGTCCAGCCAACCGGTACGACGACGACGGCCGGTGGTGGCGCCGAACTCGTTACCCTGCTTGCACAGGTATTCGCCGGTTTCATCGAACAGTTCAGTTGGGAACGGACCTGCACCCACGCGAGTGGAGTAGGCTTTCACGATGCCCAGCACGTAATCCACATAACGCGGGCCGATGCCGGAACCGGTAGCCACGCCGCCGGCGGTGGTGTTGGAAGAGGTCACGTACGGATAAGTACCGTGGTCGATATCCAGCAGGGTACCCTGAGCGCCCTCGAACATGATCAGGTCGCCACGCTTGCGCGCGCCGTCCAGCAGTTCGGAAACGTCAACCACCATGGCGGTCAGGATGTCGGCGATAGACAGCACGTAGTCCAGCGTCGCCTGATAATCGACGGCGTCAACTTTGTAGTAGTTGACCAGCTGGAAGTTGTGGTAATCGACGATCTCTTTCAGCTTAACGGCGAAGGTTTCTTTGTTGAACAGGTCGCCGACGCGCAGGCCGCGACGAGCCACTTTATCTTCGTAAGCCGGGCCGATGCCGCGACCGGTGGTGCCGATCGCTTTCGCGCCGCGCGCTTTCTCACGCGCGTTATCCAACGCAACGTGGTAAGGCAGGATCAACGGGCAAGCTTCAGAGAGTAACAGACGTTCGCGTACCGGGATGCCACGCGCTTCGAGTTCACCCATTTCTTTCATCAACGCGTCCGGCGCCAGAACAACACCGTTGCCGATGATGCTGGTGACGTTTTCACGCAGAATACCTGAAGGAATTAAATGAAGGACGGTTTTTTCACCGTTGATTACCAGAGTGTGGCCAGCGTTATGGCCACCTTGGTAGCGCACAACATATTGAGCCCGTTCAGTCAGCAGGTCTACAACCTTGCCTTTACCTTCGTCACCCCATTGGGTGCCCAGTACGACGACGTTCTTACCCATTTTTCAAAATCACCGATTGCTTAAAAATGGATTCTACCACCGTAATTTTCGATTTTCAGCACTTTTAGCATACGATTGCATAAATTTTGGGCTAGACTTTAAAGACCCGTGCGGCCGCTCAACATGTAGTAGATCACGCAGCCCGCAACCACTATTCCACCGCCAAATCGCCGCAGCGTCGCGTCCGGCAGCTGCGACATCGCCACAATCATTTTGCGCCAGGCCTGCGGAAACAGCATCGGCCCCAATCCTTCCAGCACCAGAACCAGCCCGAGCGCCAGCCAAATCGTTGAGTTCATGCATCCCCCAAAAACGAGAAAGGGCCCGCGTAAACGGGCCCTCGATCAGATTGCCTGCCGCGCTTATTTGCGCAGGGTATCAGGCGACTTCATGTAGCGGAAGAAATCGCTGTCCGGGCTCAGTACCAGCACGTCCTGGTTGTCCTTGAAGCTGGCTTCATAGGCGCGCAGGCTGCGGATAAAGGCATAGAAATCCGGATCCTGGCTGAACGCGTTGGCGAACAGCTTGGCCGCTTCGGCATCGCCTTCACCGCGGGTGATACGCGCCTGACGCTCGGCTTCCGCCAGGGTACGGGTCACTTCGTAATCCGCGCTGGCGCGCAGCTTCTCGGCTTCTTCCTGGCCCTGCGAGCGCAGACGACGGGCTACCGCTTCACGCTCGGCGCGCATACGCTGGTAGATGGCGTCGGACACTTCGGCCGGCAGGTTAATCTGCTTGATACGCACGTCGATCACTTCGATGCCCAACGCCGCCATGCTGTTCGGGTTCACCTGCGGCTGTTTGCCGGTGGTTTCCCGCTCAACGCGCGCCGCCGCAGAGGCGATAGCGTCATCGGCTTCGGTGGTCGCCACCTCTTCGCCGTCACCCACGGTGCCGGTGTTCAGCGCGTCACGCACGTCAGACATCAGCTTGCCGCGCGAGTCGGTCACGATGTCTTTCACGTCCAGACGGCCAATTTCGGAACGCAGACGGTCGCTGAACTTGCGTTTCAGCAGCACTTCGGCCTGGGAGACGTCGCCGCCCCCGGTCGCCAGGTAGTAACGGCTGAAGTCGCTGATGCGCCACTTCAGATAGGAGTCGACGATCAGGTCTTTCTTCTCGCTGGTCACGAAGCGATCGGCCTGGTTGTCCATGGTCTGGATGCGCGCATCCAGGTTCTTCACGGTCTCAATGAACGGGATCTTGAGGTGCAGACCCGGCGCATACACCAGCGGCTTGTTTTCGCCGTCGCGCAGAACCTTGCCGAAGCGCAGCACGATGCCGCGCTGGCCTTCCTGCACCACGAACAGCGAAGCGTACAGCACCACCAGCACCGCGAGGACAATAACTACAAAAGACTTACGCATTGATTACTCTCTCCCTACGCGAGTGGTGTCGTCACGCTGCGCATTCGCCCGGCGCTGATCCATAACCGATCCGCCGCTGGTGCGCGGAGTGCTGCTGTTGGCAGCCGGCGCAGGATTCGGATTGAGGCGAATCAGGCTGGTATCCTTGTTGCCGCTCTCCGCCGCCGCGCCTTGGCCGCGCAGCATCTGATCCAGCGGCAGCACCATCAGGTTGTTGCCTTTGTCGCTCACCAACACCTTACGGGTATGGCCCAGCACTTTTTCCATGGTTTCGATATACAGACGCTCGCGAGTGATCTGCGGTGCGGACTTGTATTCCGGCAACAGCTTGGCAAAGCGCGCCACCTCACCCTGAGCTTCCAGGACGGTGCGGTCCTTATAAGCCTTGGAGTCTTCCAGCAGACGCTGCGCCTGGCCGTTCGCACGCGGCTGAACTTCGTTGGCGTAAGCTTCCGCTTCACGGATGTATTGCTGCTCATTCTCACGCGCGGCGATCGCATCGTCGAACGACGCCTTCACCTCTTCCGGCGGACGCGCCGCCTGGAAGTTGACGTCCAGCAGCGTGATGCCCATGTTGTAAGGACGGATGGTCTCTTCCAGCATGCGCTGCGTATCGTTACGCACCACGGTACGGCCTTCGGTCAGGATGCGATCCATCGAGTACTTGCCGATTACGCCGCGCAGGGCGCTGTCGGTCGCCTGGCTCAGGCTGTCGTCGGCATTGACGACGCTGAACAGGTACGCTTCCGGGTTGGTCACGCGGTACTGCACGTTCATTTCCACGCGCACCACGTTTTCATCGGAGGTCAGCATCACGCCGGACGCCGCCAATTCGCGCACGGATTCCACGTTCACCGGACGCACGTCGTCGATGAAGGTCGGCTTCCAGTTCAGGCCCGGTTGCACCAGATGGCTGAACTTGCCGAAACGCGTCACGACGCCGCGCTCGGCTTCCTTGATGGTGTAGAAGCCGCTGGCGGCCCAGATCACCACCACGGCGACCGCCGCGATACCGATAATACGGCCGCTGAAGCCCGGGCCAGAGGTGCCGGTGCCGCCGCTATTGCTGTTGGAGCCTTTGCCCCCGCCGAAACCGCTCAATTTCTTGCTCAGTTTGCGGAAGATATCGTCCAAATCAGGTGGCCCTTGATCACGACCGCCTTTGTTGTTACCGCCAGAGTTGCCGCCATTATTATTGCTGCTCCCCCACGGGTCGCGGTCCTGTCCGTTATTACCGGGCTGATTCCACGCCATGTTTTAGCTCCATATTCTGTGATTGGGTACTTCAGGCTTTCGCGAAGCATAAATGTAACAGGATATGATCATACGATAAAGTCAATCAGGTCCTGTTCTTGCTTGCAGAGACGACGCCATTCGACGATCGGCATTCGCACCACCACGCCAATGCTGCCGTCTTCTTCGTTCCACTCTTTTTCAATCGCCTGAAGCTGGTAAAAACGGCTGCGAAGACGGCCTGCCCGTGGCGGTAAGCGCAATTCGTAATGCGCGATCTCCCCCGATAAGCGCTCCGTCAACGCCTGATACAGCAACGGAATACCCTCTCCGCTGGCGGCGGACAGCCACACCCGGATCGGCAGGTTTTCGTCGTTGCGGTCGATACGCGGCACAAAATCGTCCAGCATATCTATTTTGTTCATCACTAACAGTGTAGGAATTTCATCCGAGTCTATCTCCGCCAGCACGGTGTTCACCGCTTCGATGTTCTCATCGACGCGCGGATCTGCGGCATCGATGACGTGCAGCAGCAGAGATGCCTGGCGCGTTTCCTGCAGCGTCGCCTTGAAGGCGGCCACCAGATCGTGCGGCAGGTGCCGGATGAAGCCTACGGTATCCGCCAACACGGTATCCCCCACGTCCGGCACGTCAATGCGCCGCAACGTAGGATCCAGGGTGGCAAATAGCTGGTCCGCCGCATACACCTCGGCAGACGTTATTCGGTTAAACAGGGTGGATTTGCCGGCGTTGGTGTAGCCCACCAGCGATACGGTCGGCACATCGGCACGGGTCCGCGCGCGTCGGCCTTGTTCACGCTGCTTTTCTACCCGCTCCAGGCGGCGCAGAATCAAGCTGATGCGATCGCGCAACAGGCGACGGTCGGTCTCAAGCTGGGTTTCCCCCGGCCCGCGCAGGCCAATCCCCCCTTTTTGCCGCTCCAGGTGCGTCCAGCCGCGTACCAGACGCGTGGCGATGTGACGCAACTGCGCCAGCTCCACCTGCAGCTTACCTTCATGGGTGCGGGCACGCTGGGCGAAGATGTCTAAAATCAGCCCGGTGCGATCGATCACCCGGCATTCGCACAGGCGCTCGAGGTTTCTTTCCTGCGCCGGGGAAAGGGAATGATCAAACAGGACAACAGACGCGCCGCTGGCTTTCACCGCATCTGCAATTTCTTCGGCCTTTCCTTCGCCGACAAAGTACTTCGGATGCGGGGCTTTGCGGCTACCAGTCACCACTTGCAAAGCTTCGACACCGGCTGAGGAGACCAGCGATTCGAACTCGTTGAGGTCTTCCGTATCTTTGTCTTGCGAGAAATAGATATGAACCAGTACGGCCTGCTCACCGGCTTCATAACGGTCAAACAAGCGTGCAACCTCTCAAACGGACACTCACCGTGAGTTTGGGGGACATAAACAGCCCGCGGCTGCTTATGCTCCCCGTCATGGTTGACTTGCAACGCGCTTTATTCAGCGTCATCGCTTTCCTGCTGCGGCTGTTGCTGCGCAGACGGATTGTTGCCATGGTGATAGTTGCTTGAACCGCCGCTCGGGTTGTTGCTGTGATGCGAAACCGGACGTGACGGGACAACGGTAGAGATAGCGTGCTTGTACACCATCTGGCTAACCGTGTTCTTCAACAGGATGACAAACTGGTCAAAAGACTCAATCTGGCCTTGCAGCTTAATACCATTCACCAAATAAATAGAAACCGGAACACGTTCACGACGCAATGCGTTCAGGAACGGATCTTGCAAAGATTGCCCCTTAGCCATTCTATCTTTTCCTTATTTGCTTGTTGTTTGTAACTAAGAACCTGTCGGCTCTAAAATAAACGACGTAAAAAATTTGCGCGCTGAATACTCAGCAATTGTACACAATCACCCAACCTATGCACTAACAACCTGTGTCACCGAGTCCAAAGCCTCTCCCGGCTTTTCACTGTCCAACCAATGGACCGACTCCCAACCCCGTAACCAGGTCATTTGGCGTTTAGCCAACTGACGTGTTGCGCAAATACCACGATAAACCATCTCATCGTAACTAATTTCACCAGACAAGTATGACCACATCTGGCGGTAACCGACACAGCGAATGGAGGGCAAGTCCGTATGCAAATCACCCCGTGCGAAAAGTGCACGCGCTTCCGTCTCAAAACCCGCCGCCAACATTTGATGGTACCGCAGCTCGATGCGTTGATGGATCAACTCACGGCTGGTCGGCGCTATCGCAAATTGGTGAACTTGATACGGCAACGATTCACCCGAAATTTTAGTCAGTTCCGTTAAAGTTTTACCCGAAATAAAAAAAACTTCCAGTGCTCTGGACAGTCTCTGCGGATCATTCGGATGAATTCTCAATGCCGCGACCGGATCGATCGCCTGTAACTGACGGTGCAACGCCTCCCAGCCCTGCTCCGCCGCTTGCCGTTCGATGCGCTCGCGCACCGCGGGATCGGCGGACGGCAACGGCGACAATCCTTCCAGCAACGCCTTGAAATACAACATGGTGCCGCCCACCAACAGCGGAATGCGGCCGGCGGCGGTGATGTCGGCCATCTCTTTCAGCGCATCGGCGCGGAACTCCGCGGCCGAGTAAGCTTCGGCGGGATCGCGAATATCGATCAGCCGATGCGGCGCCTGCGCCAATTCTTCGGCGCTCGGCTTGGCGGTGCCGATATCCATGCCGCGGTAAATCAGCGCGGAATCGACGCTGATCAGTTCCACCGGCAGGCGTTCGCGCAGCGCGATCGCCAGCGCGGTCTTGCCCGAGGCGGTCGGCCCCATGATGAAAATAGCCGGGGGACGTGGTGTCATTTCAGTGTCAGTCATGCTTGAGGGCCGCCAGTGCGGCCTGTAAATCAACGGGTTGTAAAAGTCCGCTCGGTGGCGATTTGACCAGCTGCGGGCAAAGTCGTTCAACGTCGGTCAGCAATTGTATCGCTTGCGAGGTGTTCCACTGTTCATGTTCGCTGCCAAGACGGCGAGCGAGCCAGGTGGCCAGCACCGCGGGCGACATCTCCTGATGTTCGGCCAGATAGCCTAACAGTTCGGGTATCAGTTTTTGTAAATTTTGTTGGCGTAATGGTAAAGGCACTGCGCGCAGCGTCACACGGCCGTGATCCGCCTGCAGATCCAGCCCCATCATCGTCAGCAGCGCCTGATGCCGCGCGATGGCCGCCGCTTCGCTCTTTTCCAACGTCAGCTTGACTGGGATCAGCAGCGGCTGCGGCCGCAGCCCTTCCGTCGGCGGGTTGAGCTGCGCCTGACGCAGCCAGCGCTCGGCCACCGTAAGATTGAGCAACGCCGGCTGCTGGCGCTGTTCAATCAACGCATAACACGGCGGATGGATCATCAACACCCGGCCAAAACTGTGCTGGCCGCCCGCCAACGGCGTTTCCGCTGCGGCTTTCGCCGGCGGGAACAACGGCGGCTTGATCGAGACTTCCGGCGCGGCCTCGGCCGGCGGCTCGGCGGCGGGCTGCATCAGTTTACCGTACAGCTCGCCTTCGCGTTTCTGATAACCGCCCTCCGCTTGCCAGCTCGGCTGCGGCGGCCGCTCGCGGGCGGTGCCGGCCGGTGGCGGCGTTTCACGGCGCGGCGCAGGCTGAGAAAAATGGTTGCCGCCGGCGGCGACGCGGTTTTCCTGCTGCCAGACCGGCGCGGGCGCTTCGTCCGGCGTTTCCGCCAGCGGCAGCGACGGTGTCTGACCGGCCTGTTGCAGCACGGTGGTCACCGCCTGGTAGATAAAATCGTGCACCAGCCGCGCCTGATGGAAACGCACCTCGTGCTTGGCGGGATGCACGTTGACGTCCACCTGGTGCGGATCGACCTCCAGATACAGCACGTAAGCGGGCTGCTGATCGTCCTTCAACTGATCCTGATAGGCCTGACGAATGGCGTGATTGATCAAACGATCGCGCATCATGCGGCAGTTGACGTAACAATACTGCATTTCACCCAGCTGGCGCGCCCCGGCCGGATCCGCCACCCAACCGCGGATGCTCAGATCGCCGTGCTGCCAGTCGATGTTCAGCGCATGCTGCAAAAACGCCGGGCCGCAGATGCTGCCCAAACGGCGCTCGTGCTGGCTTTCTTCCTTCGCCGCCCGGTATTGGCGGATCAGTTTGCCGTTGTGGCTGAGGTTGATCGCCACATCGAAGCGCGCCAGCGCGATGCGCCGCACCACTTCATCGATATGGCCGAATTCGGTTTTCTCGGTGCGCATGAACTTGCGGCGCGCCGGGGTGTTGTAAAACAGATCCAGCACTTCCAGCGTGCTGCCGACCGGGTGCGCGGCGGGTTTGACCGTCACCGTCTGCTCGCGCCCTTCGGCATAGGCTTGCCACGCTTCGCTCTGGTCGGCGGTGCGCGACGTCAGAGTCAAACGGGACACCGAACTGATGCTGGCCAGCGCTTCGCCGCGAAAGCCGAGGCTGACGATCGCCTCCAGGTCGTCGAGCGTGCTGATTTTACTGGTGGCGTGCCGCGCCAGCGCCAGCGCCAGATCGTCCTTGCCGATGCCGCAGCCGTTGTCGCGAATGCGGATCAGCTTGGCGCCGCCGCGTTCGATATCGATATCGATGCGCGTCGCACCGGCGTCCAGGCTGTTTTCCACCAGCTCTTTGACGACCGACGCGGGGCGTTCGACCACCTCTCCGGCGGCGATCTGGTTGGCGAGCTGTGGCGGTAACACCTGGATAGGCATGCTGACTCCTGTAGCGGTGGCGCTAGGCCTGCGGAATGGTCAGCGTCCGATCCAGCGGCGCGACGTCCGACTTCAGATTATTGACCCGTTTCAGATCGCCGACGCTGACCCCGTAGCGGGAAGCGATGGAGGACAGCGTGTCCCCACGGGCCACTTTATGTTTAGACGGCCTTTTCGCCGGCGTTTTAGCCTTGGCGACGGCGGCGGTTTTCCCCGCCGGCACCTTCAGGCGTTGCCCGACCCACACGCCATCTTTCTTCAGTTTGTTCAGATCCCGCAGCGCCGCCATGGTGGTGCCGTAGCTGTCGGCGATGCCGGACAGCGTCTCCGCCCGTTTCACCACGTGGATCTGGGTCTTGCCGCTAACGCTGCGGCTCGCGCCGGCCGGGCTGACGATAGGCTCCGGCTGACGCACGTCTGGTGTTGAGGTGTTAACCGCCGCTGCGACGTCCAGCGGTCGGTTTTCCACCTTTGGGTCGGCTTGCAGCGGATGCGCCAGGAAGTAGCTGCGCAGGCCGTTATGAATGGCCTTGGCAATCTTCTCCTGATACGCGCTACTGCCCAGCAGCCGCTCCTCCGTGCTATTACTGATAAATCCGGTTTCCACCAGCAGCGATGGAATATCCGGCGAACGCAGCACGCCCAGGCTGGCGTGTTCCGGCCGGCGTTTATGCAACGATCCGACGCTCTGCAGCTGCTGCAGCACTTTCACCGCCACGTCGTACCCGACGCGCTGCGAGTGACCGAACTGCAGATCCAGCACCGCCTGGCTCAGATAAGGGTCGGCCTGGCTATTGGCCAGCAAATCGCCGGCGCCGCCGAGCAGCTCAGACTGCTTCTCATGCTGTTCGAGCCAACCGGCCATTTCGCTGTTGGCGCGGCGGTTGGACAGCACCCAGACGGAAGCGCCGCTGGCGCTGCGGTTTGGCGCGGCGTCGGCATGGATGGAGACCAGCACGTTGGCGCCCTGTTTACGCGCAACGTCGGAACGCCCCATCACCGAGATGAAATAGTCACCGTTACGCGTCAGCACCGGTTTGAACTGCGGGTCGGCGTCCAGCATCGCCTGCAGGCGACGCGCGATGGCGATGGTGACATTCTTTTCTTTCAACCCGCTCGGGCCGATGGCCCCCGGATCCTGGCCGCCGTGGCCGGCGTCGATCGCCACCACCACCCGATCGCCGGAACCGGCGGAAACGCGGCTGCTGCGCGGCGTGACCTCAGTGGCGGTGCCTGCGACCACGGTCTGTTTTTGGGTAAAGGGATTCGATCCCGTCGGCGCTTTGCGCAGCGGCGGCTCCGGCGCTTCACGCACCGCGACCGGCGCCTGACGCGGCGGTTGACTGACGGCGACCGGCGGAGGCGTTTGCACCGGCGCTTTACGCGCCACGATATTGGCGCCGCCTTCGGCCGAAATGGTGAACACCACGGTATGCACGCCGCCGTTCTGGCGAGTGGAAACGCGGGTTTTGGCGCGCTGGGTCAGATCAAACACCAGGCGCACGCTCTGAGCGTCTTTCGGCGCGCTGGAGCGAATGCTTTTCACCAGGTTTTGCCCGCTGAAATTGAGCGGAAGACCGCCGACCTTGCCCTTTTGATTAACGTCCAGCACCACCCGTTCCGGGCCGTGCAGCGGGAAAAACGCATAGTCCGGCGGACCATTGAAGCTCACCGACACCGTCGCTTCGCGTTGGGCGTTTGACACTTTGATATCGGACAGCGAGGACGCCGCCAGCGCGTTCAACGCGCCGAGCGGCCCCAGCACGGCGATCAGCATGATGACCGCAAATTTTTTCAACACCTGCGTCATTGCAGCATCATCCCTGTGATCCATGAATGCGGTCTAACAACTGGCTGCCGTATGCGGAAATCGCCTCAATCTTCGCCTCTCGCCCCTCGCCCTGATAGCTGAGGTGCAGCGCCAGGTCCGGCTCCGGCAGCACGCCGGTACCCTGCTGCGGCCATTCGACCAGGCAGATGGCGTCTTGCGCGAAGTAATCGCGAATGCCCATGAATTCAAGCTCTTCCGGATCGGCCAAGCGATACAGATCGAAGTGATACACCGCCAACGGCTGCAAGGCATAGGGCTCTACCAGCGTATAGGTCGGGCTTTTGACGTTGCCCTGATGCCCCAACGCCTGCAGGAAGCCACGGCTGAAGGTGGTTTTACCGGCGCCCAGGTCGCCGTAGAGATAGATGACGCTGGCGCGATCGCAGGCCTTGGCCAAAGTGGTGCCCAAAGCGACAGTCGCTGCCTCGTCCGGCAGAGGTAAAACGAGTTCTTTCATTCGATAAAGTCTATTTTGCCCACTCAGGATTAACGAAATGAAGGATGTCCGGCAGTAAATCGGTCGCCAACATGCCTCTTGTTCCTTGTCTTTCCGCTACGCGATCGCCGGCCGCGCCATGCACGACGCAGCCCGCACAGGCGGCATCATACAGCGGGAGCTTTTGCGCCAGCAAACCGCCGATGATGCCCGACAGCACATCGCCCATGCCGCCGGAGGCCATGCCGGCGTTGCCGACGTCGGCGATCGCCATCTGCCCCTGCTCATCGGCGATCAGCGTACCGGCGCCTTTCAGCACCGCCACACCGCCGTAGCGCGCCGTCAGCTTGCGCACGGCAAGTAAGCGATCACTCTCGATGTCAGCAGTGCTGCAGCTCAACAGCCGCGCCGCCTCTCCAGGATGCGGAGTCATCACGCGATTCTGCCGTTTCTCGGGATTTAATGCCAGCAAGTTCAGCGCATCGGCGTCCCACAAGGCTGGTTTATCGCTGGTTTGCAGCACGCTCAAGGCGTTTTTGCCCCACTCAGCCTGGCCCAGCCCCGGGCCAATCACCAGCACATCCGCCCATTGCATCGCCTGCCGCAGCGTCGCCTCGTCCAGCGCCTGCGCCATCAGCTCCGGCCTGGCCGTCAGCAGCGGCGCAACATGATCGATGTGAGTAAGCACTCGCACCAATCCAGCCCCGCTGCGCAGCGCCGCCTCCGCCGCCATGCGAATGGCGCCACCGAAACCGCTATCGCCGCCCACCAACAGCAGGCGGCCATGCTCGCCCTTATGAGCGCAAGGACGGCGCGGATGCAGCCAGCGCGGCAACACCTCGGCGGTAAGCCGCTGAATCTGCTCCGGTTGCTTCGCCAACCAACCCGATAAGCCTAGCGCATTCTGATGAAGTTGCCCGACCCAGTCACGCGCCTGGCCGGTCAGCAACCCCGGTTTGAGGCCGATGAACGTGACGGTGTGCGCGGCACGCACCACCGCGCCTGGCGCCGCGCCGCTTTCCGCCAGCAGGCCGGACGGAATATCGAGCGCCACCACCGGCGCCGAATGGCGGTTGGCGGCCTCGATCAGCGCGTCGTAAGGCGCACGCGGCGCGCTGCCCAGACCAGTGCCCAGCAGGCCGTCGATGATGAGCGAAACAGACGCCGGCCAGCGGCTGTTCGCCGGCAGAATGTCGCCGCCTGCTGCTTGCCAGGCCTCGCGAGCCTCTGCGGCTTCCGGTGGCAAAGGACGTGCGCCTTCGCAGGCGATCAGCGTCACCTGCACGCCCGCCGCCTTCGCCAGACGCGCCACCACATAGCCGTCGCCGCCGTTGTTGCCGTGGCCACACAGCACCAGCCAGTGGTCGCGGGAAGGGTACGCGTTGCGCGCCAGCGCGTAGGCCGCCTGACCGGCGCGCTGCATCAAATCGTAAAGAGAAATACCGAGCGAGGCCGCCGCCGCGGGTTCCGAGCGACGGATCCAATCCGCAGGCCAGACAGAGTGTGGTAAACTGTCAGCGTATGCTTTTTCACTGTGGCCCGTCATGACGCACCCCCTCGATCTTCATCAACTCGCCCAACATATCAAGCAATGGGGGCAATCGCTAGGATTCCAGCAGGTTGGCATCTGCGATACCGATCTGAGCCTTGAAGAGCCGAAGCTGCAGGCCTGGCTCGACAAGCAGTACCACGGCGAGATGGAATGGATGGCGCGCCACGGCATGTTGCGCGCACGCCCTCACGAACTGTTGCCGGGCACGCTGCGAGTGATCAGCGTACGCATGAACTACCTGCCGGCCAAGGCGGCGTTCGCCAGCACCTTGCAAGATTCGCAGTTGGGCTACGTCAGCCGCTACGCGCTGGGGCGTGACTATCACAAGCTGTTGCGCCAGCGCCTGAAAAAACTGGGCGATCAGATCCAGGAATACTGCGGCGAGTTGAATTTCCGCCCCTTTGTCGATTCTGCGCCGGTGATGGAGCGCGCGCTGGCCGCCAAGGCGGGCATCGGATGGGTTGGTAAACACTCACTAATTCTCAACCGCGAAGCCGGATCGTGGTTTTTCCTCGGCGAATTGCTGATCGATCTGCCGCTGCCGGTGGATCAGCCGCAGGAAGAACAGTGCGGCCGCTGCGTCGCCTGCATCACCACTTGCCCGACCGGCGCCATCGTCGCCCCCTATACCGTCGACGCCCGGCGCTGCATCTCCTACCTGACCATCGAGCTGGAAGGCGCGATCCCGGAAGAATTCCGCCCGCTGCTCGGCAACCGCATCTACGGCTGCGACGACTGCCAGCTGATCTGCCCGTGGAATCGCTTTTCGCAGCTCACCGACGAAGACGATTTCAGCCCGCGCGCCGCGCTGCATGCGCCGCAGCTGATCGATCTGTTCAACTGGACAGAAGAAAAATTCCTGCGCATCACCGAAGGCTCGGCGATACGCCGCATCGGCCACCTGCGCTGGCTGCGCAATATCGCCGTAGCGCTGGGCAATGCGCCTTATGAAGACGGCGTCGTGCTCGCGCTGCGCACGCGTTTGGGCCAGGACAGCATGCTGGACGAACATATCCACTGGGCGCTGGCGCAACAGCTCGCCCGCCGCGAAGCGCAGGGCATCGAGGTGCAGACGGCACAGAAAAAACGGCTGATACGGGCTGTGGAAAAAGGTTTGCCGAGGGACGCCTGACGGCGTGCGCCGCGCGGGCTTATCGCCGGAAGACTCACTCTGTGGATTTGTGCATAAAAATAAAAACACGTTGTCTTTCAACTGCAACAAAAAGAGCAAGTGATCGGCATAACGTTTTGGGATAAATAAATAAGCATATAAATCAAATAGATAAATATTTAATTTGTATGACGTTGATTTTTCAGGCAGGCGAGTTTATGTGCAGAGGCTGTGGATAACTCTGTTTACAACATTTTTAGCAGGCGTGTAAAACGGGACAAAAATCCGCGCCGGATAAGGCGTTGGACTTGAGTTTGAAACGAAGAGAAAATTGGAGCGGGAAACGAGACTCGAACTCGCGACCCCGACCTTGGCAAGGTCGTGCTCTACCAACTGAGCTATTCCCGCATAGAGATGCTTTTGGCATCCGGTCACCAAACACTGGCGTGACCTTTGAATTTTTGGAGCGGGAAACGAGGCTCGAACTCGCGACCTCAACCTTGGCAAGGTTGCGCTCTACCAACTGAGCTATTCCCGCGTCGCATAGGTACTGCTTGATACTGCTTTATTTATTCATCATGCCGCATCGCGACATTGTTGAATTTGGAGCGGGAAACGAGACTCGAACTCGCGACCCCGACCTTGGCAAGGTCGTGCTCTACCAACTGAGCTATTCCCGCCCGGCGTATCGATGGTGGAACGTTACGAAATTCTTCATCGGTACGGGGTGCGCATTATACGAGAAATCCTTTTTGCCGCAAGCCCCTGAAAGCAAAAAAACGCGATTTTTGTTTGATTGCCGATTAAAGCGCCAGATTGGCGAATTAAGCGGCTAAAAACGACGTTTTTTCCCCGCAGGGGCCGCCATCGCCTTAAAGCTGAATGAAATGTTCGCGGTAATAAGCCAGTTCGGCCACCGATTCGCGGATGTCATCCAGCGCCTGATGGGTGCCCTGCTTCTTAAAGCCGCCGAGAATTTCCGGCTTCCAACGGCGCGCCAGTTCCTTCAGCGTGCTGACGTCCAGATAGCGGTAATGGAAGTAGGCCTCCAGCTCGGGCATATAGCGGAACAGGAAACGGCGATCCTGGCCCACGCTGTTGCCGCAAATCGGCGATTTGCCGGCCGGCACCCATTGCTGCAGGAAGGCGATGGTTTCCAGCTCGGCGGCGCGATCGTCCTGGCGGCTGGCTTTCACCCGCTCCACCAGCCCGCTGCCGGTATGGGTGCGCACGTTCCACTCGTCCATCAAGGCCAGCTGCTCGTCGGATTGGTGCACGGCGATCACCGGCCCTTCCGCCAGGATGTTCAGATTGGCGTCGGTGACCAGCGTGGCGATCTCAATAATGCGGTCACGCTCGGGATCCAGCCCGGTCATCTCCAAATCGATCCAAATCAGGTTATTTTCGTTTCCTGTCATGATGTTTCCTGCCTAAAAGCCGAGAGAAAAACGCTGTGCGGACGAAACGACGGGCGCCGCCGGTGGCAACGCGCCGCAGCCGGCGGCTAACAACGGTTATTTAATATAAAATAGCGTGTATCATAGTCTTTTTGGTCGCCTTGGGCGACATATACCCTGACGGGTTCAAGGCTGCGCCCGGGGCTAGTCCCTCGCCGCAGCTGTGCGTATACGTAAAGGTATAAAACCGATTCAAGTGAGGCGCAGTGAGTAAGAACAAACTGTCCAAAGGTCAGCAACGCCGCGTGCAGGCGAACCATCAGCGCCGTCTGAAGCGCGCCGATAACAAACCGGAACCGGATGATTCCCAGCTGGGCGAGCCGCAGGAAGGCGTCGTCATCAGCCGTTTCGGCATGCACGCCGACGTTGAGGCGCCGGATGGCACTCAGCACCGCTGCAACATCCGCCGCACGCTGCGTTCGCTGGTCACCGGCGATCGCGTGGTGTGGCGCCCCGGCCTGGGCGCCCATGAAGGGGTGAAGGGCATTGTGGAAGCGGTGCACGAGCGCACCTCGGTGCTGACGCGCCCGGACTTCTACGACGGCGTGAAGCCGATCGCCGCCAATATCAATCAGATCGTCATCGTGTCGGCGATCCTGCCCGAGCTGTCGCTGAACATCATCGACCGCTATCTGGTGGCCTGCGAAACGCTCGAAGTCGAGCCGCTGATCGTGCTCAACAAAATTGACCTGCTGGACGCCGAAGCGCGCAAGCTGGTCGACGGCATGATGGATATCTATCGCAAGATTGGCTACCGGGTGCTGGAAGTCTCCAGCCAGACGCGGGAAGGCATGGCGGAATTCGAACAGGCGCTGGCCGGGCGCATCAGCATCTTCGCCGGCCAGTCGGGGGTAGGCAAATCCAGCCTGCTGAACGCGCTGTTGCCGCCGTCTGAAGAGCAAATTCTGGTAAATCAGGTTTCCGACGTATCGGGCCTCGGGCAACATACCACCACCGCCGCGCGGCTGTACCACTTCCAGCATGGCGGCGACGTGATCGACTCCCCCGGAGTGCGCGAGTTTGGCCTGTGGCACCTGGAGCCGGAACAAATCACCCGCGGCTTTGTCGAATTCCGTGATTATTTAGGCGGTTGCAAATTCCGCGACTGCCGCCACGATACCGATCCCGGCTGCGCCATCCGCGCGGCGATGGAGAAAGGCGACATCGCGGAAGAGCGTTTCGACAACTATCACCGCATTCTGGAAAGCATGGCTCAGGTGAAGGTTCGCAAGAACTTCACGGACGCCGCAGACTGACACTGACGGGCGAGCATTGACGACGGCGAGGCCCTCGTTACAATGCGCGCCCTTTACCCTGATTCACGAGGTTAACGTGCTGGATAGCATCAAGATTAAACTGCAATATTGGCTGCCGAAGCTGGCGCTGACCCGCCTGGCGGGCTGGGGCGCCGACAAACGGGCCGGCTGGCTGACCCAACTGGTGGTCAAAACCTTCGCCCGCTACTACCGCGTGGACATGCAGGAAGCGCAAAACCCGGACCTGGCGTCTTACGCCACCTTCAACGATTTCTTCGTGCGCCCGCTGCGCGATGGCGCGCGCCCGATCATCGCCGACGCCAACTGGCTGGCGCTGCCCGCCGATGGCGCCATCAGCCAGCTCGGCCCGATCCGCGAGGATCAAATCTTCCAGGCCAAAGGCCACCACTACAGCCTGGAAGCACTGCTGGCCGGCAACTACCTGTTGGCCGAGCCGTTCCGCAACGGCCTGTTCGCCACTACCTACCTGGCGCCGCGCGACTATCACCGCGTACACATGCCGTGCGCCGGCGTACTGCGCGAAATGATCTATGTGCCGGGCGATCTGTTCTCGGTCAACCCGCTCACCGCCGCCAACGTGCCTAACCTGTTCGCTCGCAACGAGCGCGTGATCTGCGTCTTCGACACTGACATCGGGCCGATGGTGCAAATCCTGGTCGGCGCCACCATCGTCGGCAGCATCGAAACCGTCTGGGCCGGCACCGTCACGCCGCCGCGCGAAGGCATCATCAAACGCTGGACCTACCCGGCCGCCGGCGAAGAAGGCGCCATCGCGCTGGAAAAAGGCGCCGAGATGGGCCGTTTCAAACTCGGCTCCACGGTGATCAACCTGTTTACCGCAGGCAGCGTGCAGTTCGCGCCGCAGCTGCATAACGGCACCGTCACCCGCATGGGTGAAGCCTTCGCCGAAATCCCGGCCGCCGCTGAAACACCACAGACCCCGATCTAAAGGAATCGACGCCGTGCGCCTTTTCATCACGCTTTTGCTCGGTTGCCTGCTGTGGCAACCGGCGCTGGCCGCCCCCGTGCCGACCGAGACCCAGCTCAAACAGGAGCTGAAGCAGGCGGAAAGCAGCAAAAACGCGCCGAATCAGGCGGAAACCACCGAGGCGCTGCAAAGCGCCCTCAACTGGCTGACGGAGCGCAAAGAGTCGCAGACTCGCTCCGAGCAGTATCAGAGAGTGATCGACGATTTCCCGAAGATGACGCAGGAACTGCGCCGTCAGTTGGTGCTGGAAAGCAACAAGATCCTGCCGAACGGCGACGATCTGCCGGCCGCCGAGCTGGAACAGCAGATCCTGCAAACCAGCAGCCTGCTGCTGGAACAGGCGCGCCTGCTGCAGCAAGAGCAGGATCGCACGCGGGAAATCAGCGATTCGCTCGGCCAGTTGCCGCAGCAGCAGACCGACGCCCGCCGTGCGCTGACGGAAGTGCAGCGCCGCCTGCAGGCGCAGCCCGCCAACCCAACCACGCCGTATGCGCAGGCCGCCCTGGCCCTGCTGCAGGCCGAAGCCGCGGCGCGCAAAGCCAAAGTGGACGAGCTGGAGCTGGCGCAGCTGTCGGCCAACAACCGTCAGGAGCTGGCGCGCATGCGCGCCGAGGTCTATAAAAAGCGCCACGAGAAAATAGACGTTCAGCTGCAGGCGCTGCGCAACAACCTCAACGCCCAACGCCAACGCGAAGCGGAGCTGGCGCTGGAAAAAACCGAGCAGTTGGCCGAGCAGAACGGCGATTTGCCAAGAAGCATCAGCCAACAGCTGCAGATCAACCGCGAACTGTCCGCCGCGCTGAACAGCCAGGCGCAGCGCATGGATCTGATTTCGTCGCAGCAGCGGCAGGCGGCGGCGCAGACGCTGCAGGTGCGCCAGGCGCTGAGCACCATCATCGAACAGGCCCAATGGCTCGGCTCGTCGTCGGCGCTGGGGGAAACCCTGCGCGCCCAGGTGGCGACACTGCCGGAAATGCCCAAGCCGCAACAGCTGGACGGCGACATGGCCCAGCTGCGCGTGCAGCGCCTGCAGTTTGAAAACCAGCTGGAAAAACTGTCGCAGCGCGAATTCAAGCGCGACGACGGCAGCGCGCTGACCAACCAGGAGCAGCGCATCGTCGATGCCCAGCTGCGCACCCAGCGCGAACTGCTCAACTCGTTGCTGTCCGGTTGCGACACCCAAATCCTCGAGCTGACCAAGCTGAAGGTGGCCAACACCCAGCTGATCGAAGCGTTGAACGAGATCCGCGACGCCACCCACCGCTATCTGTTCTGGGTGCCGGACGTTAATCCGATCAACTTTTCCTACCCGCTCAACGTGGCGCACGATCTGACCCGCGTCCTGTCGCTGGACACGCTGTCGCAGCTCGGCGGCGCCTTCATGATGATGGTGACCAGCCGCGAAACGCTGATCCCGATCTTCGGCGCCCTGCTGCTGGTGATTTTCAGCATCAGTTCGCGCAAGCACTATCACGCCTTCCTCGAGCGCGCCAGCAGCCGCGTCGGCAAGGTGACGCAGGACGAATTCTTCCTGACGGTGCGCACCGTGTTCTGGTCGATTCTGGTGGCGATGCCGCTGCCGGTGCTGTGGGCCGCGCTCGGTTATGGCCTGCAGAGCGCCTGGAACTACCCGGTGGCGGAAGCGATCGGCAAAGGGGTGACCGCCACGCTGCCGATCCTGTGGATCTGCATGATCTGCGCCGCCTTCGCCCACCCGCAGGGGCTGTTCATCGTGCACTTCCGCTGGCCGGCGAAGCAGGTTTCGCGCGCCATGCGCTACTACAAGATGTCGATCTGGCTGATCGTGCCGCTGATCATGGCGCTGATCACCTTCGATAGCCTGAAAGAACGCGAGTTCGCCAACACCCTGGGGCGGCTGTGCTTTATCCTGCTGTGTCTGGCGCTGGCGCTGGTCACCCACAGCCTGAAACGCGCCGGCATTCCGCTGTATCTGGATAAAAACGGCTCCGGCGACAACATGCTCAACAGCGCCTTCTGGGGGCTGTTGCTGTCGGCGCCGCTGCTGGCGGCGCTGGCGTCGACCGTCGGTTACCTCACCACCGCGCAGGCGCTGTTGGCGCGCCTGGAAACCTCGGTGGCGATCTGGTTCCTGCTGCTGGTCATCTACCACATCATCCGCCGCTGGATGCTGATCCAACGGCGGCGCATCGCTTTCGATCGCGCCAAACAGCGCCGCGCCGACATCCTGGCCCAGCGCGCCCGCGGCGAAGACGAAACCTCGCACACCCCGAACAGCACCGAAGGCGCCATCGATCCGGACGATTCGGACTTCGATCTGGATACCATCAGCGCCCAGTCGCTGCGGCTGGTGCGATCGATCCTGACGCTGATCGCGCTGGTGTCGGTGATCGTGCTGTGGTCCGAGATCCACTCCGCGTTCGCCTTCCTGGAAAACATTTCGCTGTGGGACGTGACTTCGACGGTCAACGGCGTGGAGACCGCCCATCCGATCACCCTCGGCGCGGTGCTGATCGCCATTCTGGTGCTGATCATCACCATGCAGCTGGTGCGCAACCTGCCGGCGCTGCTGGAGCTGGCGGTGCTGCAGCACCTGGATCTGTCGCCGGGCACCGGCTACGCCATCACCACCATCACCAAGTACTTGCTGCTGCTGTTCGGCGCGGTGCTCAGCTTCGCCTGGATCGGCATCGAATGGTCAAAACTGCAGTGGGTGGTTACCGCACTCAGTCTGGGGTTGGGCTTCGGCATGCAGGAGATCTTCTCCAACTTCATCTCCGGCCTGATCATCCTGTTCGAGAAACCGATCCGCATCGGCGACACCGTGACGATCCGCAACCTGACCGGCACCGTCACCAAGATCAACACCCGCGCCACCACCATTTCGGACTGGGATCGCAAAGAGATCATCGTGCCGAACAAAGCGTTCATCACCGAACAGTTCGTCAACTGGTCGCTGTCGGATACCCTAACCCGCGTGGTGCTGACCGTACCGGCGCCGGGCGAAGCCAACAGCGAAGAAGTGACCAAGATCCTGATGAACGCCGCCGAGCGCTGCTCGCTGGTGCTGGATAACCCGGCGCCGGAGGTTTACCTGGTCGATCTGCAGCAGGGCATCCAGATCTTCGAGATGCGTATTTACGCCGCCGAGATGGGCCACCGCATGCCGCTGCGCCATGAGATCCACCAGCTGATCCTGGCGGGTTATCGCGAGCACGGCATCACGCTGCCGTACCCGCCGTTCCAGGTGCGCACCGAGACGCTGTCGCGGTTGACCAACAACGGCCGCACGCCTCCGTCTACGCCGGCGCCGAACACCAAACGCGACGCCGGGGGGCTGTAAGCGTTTCCCGCAATAAAAAAAGGGCCGGCAAATGCCGACCCTTTTTGCTTTTCTCACCGCCTGAAACGTCAGGCGATCCCGACCGGGAAGGCTAAGACTTCGCTCAGGCTCTCGGCGCCCAACGCCAGCATCACCAGACGATCCACGCCCAGCGCCACGCCGGAACATTCCGGCATGCCGTGCTGCAATGCCGCCAACAGGCGGTAGTCGATCGGCTGCTGCGGCAGGCCGCGCTCCGCGCGTTTGCGGTTGTCCTGCTCGAAGCGCTGCTGTTGTTCACGGCCGTCAGTCAGCTCGCGGAAACCGTTCGCCAGCTCAATGCCCTTGAAATACACCTCGAAGCGCTCCGCCACGCGGTGGTCTTCGGTGCTGATCTCCGCCAACGCTGCCTGGCTGGCCGGGAAGTGGTAAACGAACGCCGGCTTTTCACGGCCGATATGCGGTTCCACGCCCACGGTGAACAGCAGCTGCAGCAGCGTATCGCGATCTTCTTCGGTATCGGCGATGTTGCTCAGATCGAGTTTGGCCGCCGCTTCACGCAGTTGCGCCTTCTCCGCCGACAGCGGATCGATGTCCAGATGGCGCAGGAACGCCTGCTGATAGGACAGGGTCTCCGCGCTCTCGCAGTCCAGCACCTGTTGCAGCAGATCGTCCACCTCATTCATCAGGCGGTACATGTCGTAGTGCGGACGGTACCACTCCAGCATGGTGAATTCCGGGTTGTGATGCCGCCCGGCTTCTTCATTGCGGAAGCTGCGCCCCATTTGGTAGATCGGGCCGCTGCCCGCCGCCAGCAGGCGCTTCATGTGATATTCCGGGCTGGTCATCATGTATAGCGTCAGGCCCTCTGCCGCCCCCGGCCCGACGAAACGCGTCTCGAACGGGAACAGGTGAACGTCGGTGACCGTCGCCTGGCTCATGGTGGGCGTCTCAACCTCCAGCACGCCACGATCGGCGAAGAAACGCCGGATCTCAGCCAGAATCGCTGCGCGTTTCAACAAATTGGCGATGGGTGCACTAGGCTGCCAGCTTGCCGTTTCGCTCATGGTAATTAACTCCGAAATCAAACAGGGGATGCAGTCTACTCGCATCCTTGCAGCCAAACAAATTCTTCACGATGCGCAACCGGCCAGAACGCCAATTTCCGACAAATGGGCGGCAAAAGCGCGTTAAAAAGGGTAAAGCACGCCGAACACGCGAAAAGGCAGGCAAGCCTGTTGGGCAAGCGTTAATCGACAAAACAATCGATCACATCAAATTTCGACTACTTAACTTTAGGTATAGTTAATTCCCCATTATTGGTGGGAGATATCTATCCTTAACCTTTAAGCAACATTAATCGGTTCAATTAGTTAGCACCCGAAGAGTTCGCTAAATTTTAAGCATAGATATTTAACTTGCCGTTCTTAACAAGAACATTGGAGGAATGCAGTGCAAACCTTTAACGCCGATCTTGCCATTATTGGGGCCGGGGGCGCTGGTTTACGTGCAGCAATAGCCGCAGCGGAAGCCAATCCCCAACTGAAAATCGCGCTGATCTCTAAGGTCTACCCGATGCGCAGCCACACGGTTGCCGCCGAGGGAGGCTCCGCCGCCGTCACTCAGGATCACGATACCTTCGACTACCACTTCCACGACACCGTCGCCGGCGGCGACTGGCTGTGCGAGCAGGACGTGGTCGATCACTTCGTGCATCAGTGCCCGCGCGAGATGACCCAGCTCGAGCAGTGGGGCTGCCCGTGGAGCCGCAAACCGGACGGCTCAGTCAACGTGCGGCGCTTCGGCGGCATGAAGATCGAACGCACCTGGTTCGCCGCCGACAAGACCGGCTTCCACATGCTGCACACCCTGTTCCAGACCTCGCTGAAATACCCGCAAATTCAACGCTTCGACGAGCACTTCGTGCTGGATATCCTGGTGGATGACGGCCAGGCGCGCGGCCTGGTGGCGCTCAACATGATGGAAGGCACCCGCGTGCAGATCCGCGCCAACGCGGTGGTGATGGCCACCGGCGGCGCCGGGCGCGTTTACCGCTACAATACCAACGGCGGCATTGTGACCGGGGATGGCATGGGCATGGCGTTCCACCACGGCGTACCGCTGCGCGACATGGAGTTCGTGCAGTATCACCCGACCGGCCTGCCCGGTTCCGGCATCCTGATGACCGAGGGCTGCCGCGGCGAAGGCGGCATCCTGGTGAACAAGGATGGCTACCGCTACCTGCAAGACTACGGCATGGGCCCGGAAACCCCGCTGGGCGAACCGAAGAACAAATACATGGAGCTGGGCCCGCGCGACAAGGTGTCGCAGGCTTTCTGGCACGAATGGCGCGCCGGCCGCACCATCGCTACCCCGCGCGGCGACGTGGTCTACCTCGATCTGCGCCACCTGGGCGAGAAAAAGCTGCTGGAGCGGCTGCCGTTCATCTGCGAACTGGCCAAGGCCTACGTCGGCGTCGATCCGGTAAAAGATCCGATCCCGGTGCGCCCTACCGCGCACTACACCATGGGCGGCATTGAAACCGACCAGAACTGTGAAACCCGTATCAAGGGGCTGTTCGCGGTCGGCGAGTGCTCCTCCGTCGGCCTGCACGGCGCCAACCGCCTCGGCTCCAACTCGCTGGCGGAACTGGTGGTGTTCGGCCGCGTCGCCGGTGAGCACGCGGCGCGCCGCGCGCTGGAAACCGCGCCGGCCAACGGCAGCGCGCTGGATGCGCAAACCCGCGACGTCGAAACCCGCCTGAGCAACCTGATGAAGCAGGAAGGCAACGAAAACTGGGCGAAGATCCGCGACGAAATGGGGCTGTCGATGGAAGAAGGCTGCGGCATCTACCGCACGCCGGAGCTGATGCAAAAAACCATCGATAAGCTGGCCGAGCTGAAAGAGCGCTTCAAACGCGTCAAAATCACCGACAACTCCAGCGTGTTCAATACCGATCTGCTGTACACCATCGAGCTGGGCTACGGCCTGGACGTCGCCGAATGTATGGCGCACTCCGCGTTTAACCGCAAAGAGTCGCGCGGCGCCCATCAGCGCCTGGACGAAGGCTGCACCGAGCGTGACGACGTCAACTTCCTCAAGCATACGCTGGCGTTCCATAACCCGCAGGGCGCGCCGCGTCTCGAATACAGCGACGTGAAAATCACCAAGCTGCCGCCGGCCAAACGCGTCTACGGCGCAGAAGCCGAAGCGCAGGAGAAAAAGAATAAGGAGCAGGCAAATGGCTGAGATGCAAACCCTGAAGATCGACGTCATGCGCTATAACCCGGAAAGCGACGCCGAACCGCATTTCGTCACTTACGCCGTGCCTTACGACGAACAGACCTCGCTGCTCGATGCGCTGGGCTATATCAAGGATAACCTGGCGCCGGATCTCTCCTACCGCTGGTCTTGCCGCATGGCGATCTGCGGCTCCTGCGGCATGATGGTCAACCGCGTGCCGAAGTTGGCGTGCAAAACCTTCCTGCGCGACTACGTCGGCGGCATGAAGGTCGAAGCGCTGGGCAACTTCCCGATCGAGCGCGATCTGGTGGTCGACATGACCCACTTCATCGAAAGCCTGGAGGCGATCAAACCGTACATCATCGGCAACGATCGCAAACCGGAGGATGGCCCGAACGTGCAGACCCCGGCGCAGATGGCCAAGTACCACCAGTTCTCCGGCTGCATCAACTGCGGCCTGTGCTACGCGGCGTGCCCGCAGTTCGGCCTCAACCCCGAGTTTATCGGCCCGGCGGCGATCACGCTGGCGCACCGCTATAACCTGGACAACCGCGACCACGGCAAGAAACAGCGCATGCCGCAGCTCAACGGCCAAAACGGCGTCTGGAGCTGCACCTTCGTCGGCTATTGCTCCGAAGTCTGTCCGAAACACGTCGATCCCGCCGCAGCTATCCAGCAAGGCAAGGTGGAGAGCGCCAAAGACTTCATGATCGCCATGTTGAAGCCGCAATAAGGGAGAAAATTGCCATGACAACTCAACGTAAGCCCTATGTGCGCACCATGACGCCCACCTGGTGGCAAAAGCTCGGCTTCTACCGTTTCTACATGCTGCGTGAAGGCACCTCGGTGCTGGCGGTCTGGTTCAGCATCGTGCTGCTCTACGGCGTGTTCGCGCTGAAGGGCGGCGCCGAGAGCTGGGCCGGCTTCGTCGGCTTCTTGCAGAACCCGCTGGTGCTGTTAATCAACGTCGTCGCCCTGCTGGCGGCGGCGCTGCACACCAAAACCTGGTTCGATCTGGCGCCGAAGGCCGCCAATATCGTGGTCAACAGCGAGAAAATGGGACCGGGCCCCATCGTGAAAGGGCTGTGGGCCGTCACGATCGTCGTCAGCGTGGTCATCCTGGCCGTGGCCCTGTTCTAATCCGGAGGAATCATGATAAATCAAGCACCTAAACGCTCCGACGAGCCGGTTTTCTGGGGATTGTTCGGCGCCGGCGGCATGTGGGGCGCGATCGTCGCGCCGGCCATCGTGCTGCTGGTCGGCATTCTGCTGCCGCTGGGGCTGTTCCCCGGTGAAGCGCTGGGTTATGAGCGCGTGCTGGCGTTCTGCCAGAGCCTCATAGGCCGTCTGTTCCTGCTGCTGATGATCATTCTGCCGCTGTGGTGCGGCCTGCACCGCATCCACCATGCGATGCACGATCTGAAGATCCACGTGCCGGCCGGCAAGTGGGTGTTCTACGGTCTGGCGGCAATCCTCAGCGTCGTCACCGTCATCGGCGTCGTCACGCTGTAAACCGCTCAGGCGGCCAACGCCCGTTGGCCGCCCTTTTCTCATCGGCTACACTGTCTACTCGCCCCCGGTAAACAGGAGTCACCGATGCGTTTATGGTCAAAGCTTAGCGTCATGCTTTCCGCCCTGCTCTCCGTCGCCTGCAGCGTCTCCCCGCCTAAAGACATCAAGGTCGTGACCCCTTTCGACAGCCAGCGCTATCTCGGCACCTGGTATGAGATCGCTCGTCTGGATCATCGTTTTGAACGCGGTTTGCAGCAGGTGACCGCCCATTACGGCCCGCGTGCCGACGGCGGGCTGAAAGTCATCAATCGCGGCTTCAATGCGCAAAAACAGCAATGGCAAGAAAGCGAAGGCAAAGCCTACTTTATCGGTTCACCGCAGGTCGCGGCGCTGAAAGTGTCGTTCTTCGGCCCCTTCTATGGCGGCTACAACGTGATAGCCCTGGATCCGGAATATCGCTACGCGCTGGTTTGCGGCCCTAACCGCGACTATCTGTGGATCCTGTCGCGCACGCCGACGCTTGACGCCGCCGTGCGCGACCGTTTATTGCAGACAGCCAAGGGCTACGGTTTCGCCACCGATGCGCTGATCTGGGTGCAGCAGTCCGCCGATCAGTGACTGCTGAACTTCAGCCCGAGTATGCCGACCACGATCAGGCACAGGCTGATGATGCGCGCAATATTGGTCGATTCGCCCAACAACACCATGCCCATGATGGCCGCGCCCACCGCGCCGATGCCGGTCCACACCGCATAGGCGGTGCCGGCGGGCAGCGTTTTCATGGCGTTGGCCAACAGCAACATGCTGACCACCATTGCGGCGATGGTGATGATGCTCGGCGTCAACCGGGTAAAACCGTGGGTGTATTTCAGACCGATAGCCCAAACCACTTCGAGCAAACCGGCGATAAGCAGAATAATCCAGGCCATGAGACGGCCTCCCTACCACTGGGGTCGTCCCCGATAAAATGACGCGTAAACGGGTCGTCCCGTTTAGCGAGGTGATGCATGACGGGTAACCTCACCCGCACTGCGGCAGGATAGCAGCAGCGTTAACGCGCAGGCAAGAGGTGGAAATGCGGCGGCCCTCCGCAGCGGGAACGCCGCCGGGTGGAGAACGGATTATTCCGCGCTGCGCTGAATAGCCTTGCCGCCGGCCTGAATGTCTTCACCCACGCCGCGGGTGGTGTTGCAGGCGGTCAGCGAGCTCAAAATCATCAAAGAGAAGATCGCGATAATACTTTTCTTCAGCATAAGAAAGTCCTTATTTGTCGTTGATGAAAAAGTACGGCTTTCTAAGCGTAGTCAAAATTGGCGCAGAGAGTGGAATCGCCACCGGCTTTGTGGCGCGAATACATCGGGTTAAGGGCCGGGTCAGCTGGCCGTGCGCGAAATGGCGCCGCCGAGATGCTGAACGTCTTCGCCGAAACCGCGAAACGTATTGCAACTGCTGAGGGAGAAAAGGAACAACAGGGAGAGCACGGCCAACAACGTTTTCTTGAACATGCGGATTTTCTGCCAACGAACGGGGATGGGGTAAAACAGAGGAACCGCCAGGGTTCCTCTGTTTTGAAACTTATTTAACGCGAGAGACGTATTCGCCAGAGCGAGTGTCAACCTTGATCACTTCGCCGATCTGGACGAACAACGGCACTTTCACCACGGCGCCGGTGCTCAGGGTCGCCGGCTTGCCGCCAGTCCCTGCGGTATCGCCTTTCAGGCCAGGATCGGTATCGGTGATTTCCGCTTCGATGAAGTTCGGCGGCTGAACGGCGATTGGACGGCCATCCCACAGGGTGATGATGCACTCTGCGTTATCCTGCAGCCATTTGGCCGCGTCACCGACGGTTTTGCCGTCAACCTGATGCTGTTCGAAAGACTCAGGGTGCATGAAGTGGTAGAACTCACCGTCGCTGTACAGGTAGTTCATGTTGGTGTCCATCACGTCTGCGCCTTCGCAAGAATCGGTAGACTTGAAGGTTTTTTCCACGCGGGTGCCGGTCAGCAGACGACGCATTTTCACGCGTGCAAACGCCTGGCCTTTGCCCGGCTTAACGAACTCACTGGCTTCGACGGCGTAAGGTTCGCCCTCGAACATGATTTTAAGACCCGGACGGAAATCGTTGCTAGAATAAGTCGCCATGATGGCCCTCTGAATATTTGAACTGGTAGCTTAGCCAAAAAAATGGCACACATTATAACCCAAAGTACGGCACATAGAGAAGATTGGTTGCATCAACTCGCCGATGTTATTACCGATCCCGATGAATTACTGCAGCTTTTGTCACTGAATACGCATCCGGAACTGCCACAGGGGCGCGATGCCCGCCGGCTGTTTGCCCTGCGCGTGCCGCGCGCCTTCGCTGCGCGCATGCGCCCCGGCGATGCCAACGACCCGCTGCTGCGCCAGGTGCTGACCGCCAGAGAAGAGTTCATCAACGCTCCAGGGTTCACCACCGATCCGCTCGATGAGCAGCGCAGCGTGGTGCCGGGCCTGCTGCACAAATACCGCAATCGCGCGCTGCTGCTGGTCAAAGGCGGCTGTGCGGTCAACTGCCGTTACTGCTTCCGCCGCCACTTCCCCTATCAGGATAATCAGGGCAACAAGAACAACTGGCGGCAGGCGCTGGATTATATCCGCCAACACCCGGAACTCGACGAGATCATTTTTTCCGGCGGCGACCCGCTGATGGCCAAAGACAGCGAGTTGGAGTGGCTGGTCGGCGAACTGGAGGCCATCCCGCACCTGAAACGCCTGCGCATTCACACCCGTCTGCCGGTGGTGATCCCGGCGCGCATTACGCCGGCGCTGTGCCGTCTGCTGTCAGCCTCGCGCCTGCAGGTGCTGATGGTCACACACATCAACCACGCCAACGAAATCGACCGCGAGCTGCGGAGCGCCATGGCCCAGCTGCGCCTCGCCGGCGTCACGCTGCTCAACCAAAGCGTGTTGCTGCGCGACGTCAACGACGATGCCGACACGCTGGCGGCGCTCAGCAACGCGCTGTTCGACGCCGGCATCCTGCCCTACTATATCCACGTGCTGGACAAGGTGCAGGGCGCGGCGCACTTCATGGTCAGCGACGATGAAGCGCGCGTCATCATGCAGGCGCTGCTGAGCAAGGTGTCCGGTTATCTGGTGCCGCGCCTGACGCGTGAAGTGGGCGGCGAACCGAGCAAAACGCCGATCGACCTGCGCCTGATGCAGGAATGACGCGCGCCACATGGCCCGATGGAACGAAAAGAGGAATGCCGTGGCATTCCTCTTTTTTTATCTCTGTGCGGCGTTTGGCCTCAGCGCCTTACGGGCACTTGTAAACCTGGCCGACCATTTTGCTGTCCAGCGGCGCGAAGCTGGAGAGCAGGTTCTGGCTTGGGCTGTTGGCGCCGTAAATGACGTTGCCGCCCATCGCCGCCGCCTTGTTGCGCAGATCGTTGGCCGCACCGCGCATGGAGCTGCCCTCACCGCCGTTGCCGGACAGCCAGTTGCTCTGGGTGCCGGTCACTTCCCCCAGCAGCTGGCATTCCGCCGCCGGCTTGCTGTCGGTGAACTTGATCTGCTGACCCGCAGCGGTCAGTTCATGAGTGGTGCTGCAACCCGCCAGCAGCATCGCTGCCGAAAGACCCAGTAAGGCTTTAATCCGCATCTTGTTCCCCATTCGATGTTGAGAATTACGCAAAAGCTTATCAGAAAGCGATGCCATCTCTTAAGCATCCGTTGCCACGGCTAGCGGGCCAACGTCTTGAGCGACAGCTGATGACTTACCAGTTTACCAGTTAAATCGCCTCCGGCGGCAAAAATATCATCAAATACAGTGCGGCGGCGCTCAGGCATAAAAAAACCCCGGTCACTTGACCGGGGTTCTCAGCACACAAGCGTGTGGGGGATGATTACATCATGCCGCCCATACCGCCCATGCCACCCATGCCGCCTGCTGCGCCCAGATCCGGTGCGTCAGCCTTCGGCAGGTCGGTGACCATGCATTCGGTGGTGATCATCAGGCCAGCCACGGAAGCCGCGTACTGCAGAGCAGAACGGGTCACTTTGGTTGGATCCAGGATACCCATCGCGATCATGTCGCCGTATTCTTCAGAGTAAGCGTTGTAGCCGTAGCTGCCTTCGCCCGCTTTCACCTGGTTGGCGATAACGGAAGCTTCTTCACCGGCGTTGACCACGATCTGACGCAGAGGGGCTTCCATCGCGCGCAGCGCAACTTTGATACCCACGTTCTGGTCTTCGTTGTCGCCTTTCAGCGCGGCGATTTTGCCTGCAACGCGGATCAGCGCGACGCCACCGCCGGCAACCACGCCTTCTTCCACTGCAGCGCGGGTCGCGTGCAGGGCGTCTTCAACGCGTGCTTTCTTCTCTTTCATTTCAACTTCAGTCGCTGCGCCAACCTTGATAACGGCAACGCCGCCGGCCAGTTTCGCTACGCGCTCCTGCAGTTTTTCACGATCGTAGTCAGAGGTCGCTTCTTCGATCTGCTGACGGATCTGAGCAACGCGGCCCTGGATGGTCGCTTCGTCGCCCACGCCATCGATGATGATGGTGGTGTCTTTGTTGATGACAACGCGTTTCGCCTGGCCCAGGTCTTCCAGGGTGGCTTTTTCCAGCTCCAGACCGATCTCTTCAGAGATAACGGTACCGGCAGTCAGAGTAGCGATGTCCTGCAGCATGGCTTTACGACGGTCGCCGAAGCCAGGCGCCTTAACGGCAGCCACTTTCACGATGCCGCGCATGGTGTTGACCACCAGGGTCGCCAGCGCTTCACCTTCAACGTCTTCAGCGATGATCAGCAGCGGTTTGCCTGCTTTGGCAACGGCTTCCAGCACCGGCAGCATTTCGCGGATGTTGGAGATCTTCTTGTCAGCCAGCAGGATGAACGGGCTTTCCAGCTCAACAGAACCGGTTTCCGGCTTGTTGATGAAGTATGGGGACAGGTAACCGCGGTCGAACTGCATACCTTCAACCACGTCCAGCTCGTCTTGCAGGCCGGTGCCTTCTTCAACGGTGATAACGCCTTCTTTGCCCACTTTCTCCATCGCTTCCGCGATCAGTTTACCCACGGTTTCGTCGGAGTTGGCGGAGATGGTGCCGACCTGAGCGATAGCTTTGGAGTCGGAGCAAGGCACGGACAGTTTTTTCAGTTCTTCAACCGCAGCGACAACCGCTTTGTCGATGCCGCGCTTCAGATCCATCGGGTTCATGCCTGCAGCAACCGCTTTCAGGCCTTCGGTGATGATGGATTGAGCCAGTACGGTTGCAGTGGTGGTGCCGTCGCCCGCCGCGTCGTTCGCTTTGGAGGCCACTTCTTTCACCATCTGTGCGCCCATGTTCTCGAACTTGTCTTCCAGTTCGATTTCACGCGCAACGGAAACGCCGTCTTTGGTGATGGTCGGCGCGCCGAAAGATTTATCCAGCACTACGTTGCGGCCTTTCGGGCCCAGGGTCACTTTTACTGCATCAGCGAGAACATTCACGCCGCGGAGCATTTTCACGCGAGCGTCATTGCCGAATTTTACGTCTTTAGCTGCCATTGGTATTTCCCTTCAACTCGTTCAGTTCAGAAGATAAAGCGCAATTACGCTTCAACAATTGCCAGAATGTCGCTTTCGGACATGATCAACACTTCTTCATTGTCGATCTTCTCTGCTTTCACGCCGTAGCCGTCGTTGAAAATCACGATATCGCCAACTTTCACATCCAGCGGTTGGATGTTGCCGTTTTCCAGCACACGCCCTTTACCCACTGCAACCACTTCACCGCGAGTGGACTTACCCGCAGCAGAGCCAGTCAGGACGATGCCGCCAGCAGATTTTGATTCAACTTCTTTGCGCTTGACGATAACGCGGTCATGCAATGGACGAATACTCATTGAACGCTCTCCTGTAAGAAGGTCTCTATCAGATTTAGGGTTGTACACCGGGTGGTTGTTATTACCGGCCTCGTGGCATTTGAGATGGGGGCGTTCCAGCCCCCTTCAAGGGGGCTAGCGAAAAAAATTTCGCATTTTTGGTTCGGCGAGTGCCGCAGAGATGAAAAACGCGGCCTGGGCCGCGTTTGCTTAACGATCGTGAGGTTTGCGATCCTCGTCCGGGCGATGTTCCAGCACCGGGCGCTCGTCGTCCTTGCGCTGGAATTCGCCGTCAAAGGTGTTGCCGTTGGCGGCGTCGCCGCCCGTCCAACCGCCGGGGCGATACACCGACAGATGCGGCATCAGCTTCAGCGTCAGCGATTTTTGCACTGGCGGCAGCAGCAGCAGCAGGCCGAGGAAGTCGGTGAAGAAGCCCGGAATCAGCAGCAGGAAGCCCGCCAGCACCAGCGAAACGCTTTTCACCATTTCCGCCGCCGGGCTTTCGCCGGCCGCCAGTTTTTGCTGCATCTGGACGAAGGTTTTCATGCCCTGATTGCGCACCAGCGAAATGCCGACGCAGGAGCTGAACACCACCAGCAACAGGGTGACAGCCACGCCGAGCACGGCGGCGACTTTGATAAAGATGGATATTTCTATGTAAGCCAGCAGAAATATCAGCAGTAGCGGTAACCAGCGCACCTGGTTCTCCTATCGGTAGGTAAAGCGCGGCCGCCACGGGGGCGACGGCGCGAAAAAAGAGGCCGTAAACGGCCGACACCATTACAATGAGGGCATCCCCCCACCATTTCAACCGAGAGCCGGTTTTTATTGCTAAAGTTCACAAACGTGAAAGAAGTCACAGAACCGGAAAAGGGCATATCCTTAAACGCCATAAGGTGATCTGGATTCAGTCATTTCTTATCAACCAGCATATGATCTGGGCAGCAACGGGCGATTTGGTTAATCGTTTCACGCCCCAAGCCTTCGGCAATATTAATTTAGGCTGTGCCCTTTAGCCTTGACCTGACAAATTATTAATTCGGCAGCAACACATAGAGAAGGTTCTCATGTCAAACAACATTCGTATCGAAGAAGACCTGTTAGGAACACGTGAAGTCCCCGCAGACGCTTACTACGGAGTTCACACTCTGCGTGCGATTGAAAACTTCTACATCAGCAACAGCAAAATCAGCGATGTCCCCGAGTTCGTTCGCGGCATGGTGATGGTGAAAAAGGCCGCGGCGATGGCCAACAAAGAACTCAAAACCATCCCGCGCAAAATCGCCGACGTGATCATCCAGGCCTGCGACGAGGTGCTGGATAAAGGCAAGTGCATGGATCAGTTCCCGGTGGACGTATTCCAGGGCGGCGCGGGCACCTCGCTGAACATGAACACCAACGAAGTGCTGGCGAACATCGGCCTGGAGCTGATGGGCCATCAAAAAGGCGAATACCAGTACCTGAATCCGAACGATCACCTCAATAAATGCCAGTCCACCAACGACGCCTACCCGACCGGATTCCGCATCGCGGTGTACGCCTCCAACCAGAAACTGATCGACGCCATCAACCAGCTGCGCGAAGGCTTCGATCGCAAGGCGAAAGAGTTCGAAACCATTCTGAAAATGGGCCGCACCCAGCTGCAGGACGCGGTGCCAATGACCCTCGGCCAGGAATTCCACGCCTTCAGCGTGCTGCTGAATGAAGAGACCCGCAACCTGCACCGCACCGCGGAGCTGCTGCTGGAAGTGAACCTGGGCGCCACCGCCATCGGCACCGCGCTCAACACCCCGGAAGGCTATCAGCCGCTGGCGGTGCAAAAACTGGCGGAAGTCAGCGGCCTGCCGGTGGTGCCGGCGGAAGACCTGATCGAGGCCACCTCCGACTGCGGCGCCTACGTGATGGTGCACAGCGCGCTCAAACGCCTGGCGGTGAAACTGTCCAAAATCTGCAACGACCTGCGCCTGCTCTCCTCCGGCCCGCGCGCCGGCCTGAACGAAATCAACCTGCCGGAGCTGCAGGCGGGATCGTCCATCATGCCGGCCAAAGTGAACCCGGTGGTGCCGGAAGTGGTCAATCAGGTGTGTTTCAAGGTGATTGGCAACGACACTTGCGTTACCATGGCGGCCGAAGCGGGCCAGCTGCAGTTGAACGTGATGGAGCCGGTGATCGGCCAGGCGATGTTCGAGTCGATCCACATCCTGACCAACGCCTGTTACAACCTGCTGGAAAAATGCATTAACGGCATCACCGCGAATAAAGAAGTCTGCGAACACTACGTCTTCAACTCGATCGGTATCGTCACCTATCTGAACCCGTTCATCGGCCACCACAACGGTGACATCGTCGGGAAGATCTGCGCCGAAACTGGCAAGAGCGTGCGCGAAGTGGTGCTGGAACGCGGCCTGCTGACCGAAGCCGAGCTGGATGACATCTTCTCCGTGGAGAACCTGATGCACCCGGCTTATAAAGCTAAACGCTATACGGATGAAAATGAACAATAACAGACCTACCCGGTAGCCCTGAAAGGCACGCTAAATCCTCTGGATAGCGTGCCTTTTTACTTTCCGGCGCCCACAAAATTTTAACGTTTGATTTTCAATTTCTCTCATTTTAAGGAGTAAACACTATGCTAGCCGTAGAATTGGTTATCGTTCTGCTGGCCATCTTTTTAGGGGCCAGGTTGGGCGGTATCGGTATCGGGTTCGCGGGGGGGTTGGGCGTTCTGGTCCTGGCGCTGATCGGCGTCAAGCCAGGCAGCATTCCCTTCGACGTGATTTCCATCATCATGGCGGTGATCGCGGCGATCTCCGCGATGCAGGTCGCCGGGGGGATGGACTACCTGGTGCAGCAGACCGAAAAGCTGCTGCGCAAGAACCCCAAGCACATCACCATTCTCGCTCCTATCGTCACCTACTTCCTGACCATCTTCGCCGGCACCGGCAACATCTCGCTCTCGGCGCTGCCGGTGATCGCCGAAGTGGCGAAAGAACAGGGCATTAAACCTTGCCGGCCGCTGTCGACCGCCGTCGTCTCCGCCCAGATCGCCATCACCGCCTCGCCGATCTCCGCCGCGGTGGTGTACATGTCTTCGGTGATGGAAGGCCACGGCGTCAGCTACCTGCATCTGCTGATGGTGGTGATCCCGTCCACCTTCTGCGCGGTGCTGGTGATGTCGCTGCTGGTGACCTGGCTGTTCGACTCCAAACTGTCTAACGACCCGGTGTACCTGAAACGCCTGGAAGAGGGCCTGATCACCCTGCGCGGCAACAACGCGCTGGCGATCAAGCCGCGCGCCAAAACCTCGGTGCTGCTGTTCCTGCTGGGCGTGCTGTGCGTGGTCGCCTACGCCATCATCAACAGCCCGGGCCTGGGCCTGGTGGCCAAGCCGCTGATGAACACCACCAACGCCATCCTGATCATCATGCTGAGCGTCGCCACGCTGACCACCCTGCTGTGCCGCGTCGACACTGACATGGTGCTGAACTCCAGCACCTTCAAGGCCGGCATGAGCGCCTGTATCTGTATCCTCGGCGTCGCCTGGCTGGGCGACACCTTCGTACAGGCCAACATCGACTGGATCAAAGAGACGGCCGGCAGCGTCATTCAGGCGCACCCGTGGCTGCTGGCGGTGATCTTCTTCTTCTGCTCGGCGCTGCTGTACTCGCAGGCCGCCACCGCCAAGGCGCTGATGCCGATGGCGCTGGCGCTGAACGTGTCGCCGCTGACCGCCGTCGCCTCCTTCGCCGCCGTTTCCGGCCTGTTCATCCTGCCGACCTACCCGACGCTGGTCGCCGCGGTGCAGATGGACGATACCGGCACCACGCGCATCGGCCGCTTCGTGTTCAACCATCCGTTCTTCATTCCCGGCACCATGGGCGTGATCTTCGCGGTGGTATTCGGCTTCCTGCTTGGCAGCGTCATGCTGTAAGGCTTAGACCGGGGCTGCGGCCCCGGTTTTCCTTCTGGCGATAAACTCGCCTTCTAGCCAATCCGCCTTCAGGGTATAGTGCCCATTCAAACCGATGAGAGGGCTGAAGATGTCTGATTGCGAAGCTGTCGTCATACTCTGTACCGCACCCGATGAAGCCAGCGCCCAGGAACTGGCGGCGCGGGTCTTGGGCGATAAGCTGGCGGCCTGCGCCACGCTGCTGCCCGGCGCCACCTCGCTGTATTACTGGGAAGGGAAACTGGAACAGGAATACGAAGTGCAGATGCTGTTCAAAAGCGATCGCCGCCGTCAGCAAGCCCTGCTCGACACCCTGAAACAACATCACCCTTACCAGACGCCCGAGCTGCTGGTCTTGCCGGTGATGGCCGGAGATAAAGACTACCTGTTATGGATCAACGCTTCCTTAAACTGATTTTGCTGCTCTGCAGCCTGTGCTTCCTGCCGCAGGCGGCGCAGGCTTCGCTGTTCGCGCCGAAGGGCGGCAGCCAGTTCGTGCCCGTCGATCGGGCCTTCGCTTTCGATTTCAAACAGCAAGGCAACCAGGTAACGCTGAACTGGCAGATCCGCCCCGGCTACTACCTGTATCGCCAGCAGATCAAACTGGTGCCGCAGCAGGCGACACTCGGCGCGTTTACCCTGCCCGAAGGGTTGAGCCACAAGGACGAGTTCTTCGGCGAAGTGGCGATTTTCAAACAGCAGTTGAGTCTGCAGGTGCCGCTGCAACAGGCGGCGGCCAACGCCAGCCTCAGCGTCACCTATCAGGGCTGCGCCGAAGCCGGTTTTTGCTACCCGCCGGAAACCCGGGTCATCCCGCTGGATGCGGTCAGCGCCGGCGCTGACGCCCCGCATCCGGCGGCTGCCTCTGAACCAGCCGAACAATCCGCAACACCGGCCAGCCTGCCGTTCTCGCCGCTGTGGGCATTGCTGATCGGCATCGGCATCGCCTTCACCCCGTGCGTGCTGCCGATGTACCCGCTGATCTCCGGCATCATTCTCGGCCGCGACCGGCCGCAAAGCAGCGGCCGCATTCTGGCGCTGGCGGTGGTTTACGTGCAGGGCATGGCGCTCACCTACACCTTGCTGGGCTTGGTGGTGGCCGCCGCCGGATTGCAGTTCCAGGCGGCGCTGCAGCATCCTTATGTTTTGATCGGCCTGTCGGTGCTGTTCATCGTCCTGGCGCTGTCGATGTTCGGCCTCTATTCCCTGCAGCTGCCCTCGGCGTTGCAAACCCGGCTGGCGAACTGGAGCAATACCCAGCGCGGCGGCTCGCTGACCGGCGTGTTCCTGATGGGCGCTCTGGCCGGATTGATTTGCTCGCCCTGCACCACCGCGCCGCTCAGCGCCATCCTGCTGTATATCGCCCAGAGCGGTAACCTGTGGGCCGGCGGCGGCACGCTGTACCTGTATGCGCTGGGGATGGGGATCCCGCTGGTGATCGTCACCCTGTTCGGCAACCGCCTGCTGCCGCGCAGCGGCCCGTGGATGCAGTACGTGAAAGAAGCCTTCGGCTTCGTCATTCTGGCGCTGCCGGTGTTCCTGCTGGAGCGGGTGATCGGCGATCTGTGGGGCCTGCGCCTGTGGAGCCTGCTCGGCCTGGCGTTCTTCGGCTGGGCCTTCGCCCTGAGCCTGAGAAGCACGCGCGGCTGGACGCGCGCTCTGCAACTGCTGCTGCTGGCGGCAGCGGTGATCGCCGCGCGGCCGCTGCAGGACTGGGCTTTCGGCGCCGACCAGGCGCAGCAGGCGGCTCAACCGCATCTGGCCTTTACCCGCATCAACAACGTCGCACAGCTCGATCTGGCGCTGCAACAGGCGCGTGGCAAGCCGGTGATGCTGGATCTGTACGCCGATTGGTGCGTAGCCTGTAAAGAGTTCGAGAAATACACCTTCAGCGACGCGGCGGTGCAAGCGAGCCTGGCCAACGCAGTACTGCTGCAGGCGGACGTCACCGCTAACAGCGCCGAACAAGCGGCGCTGCTGAAGCACCTGCAGGTGCTGGGGCTGCCGACGATCCTGTTCTTCGATCCGGCAGGCCGCGAGCTGACGGCCGAGCGGGTCACCGGTTTTATGAAGGCGGAAGCCTTCAACGCGCATTTGCAGAAAGTGATGCGATAACTGACACTGAAGATCGGAAGTGAATGGGAGGAAGCACAAGTGCAACGTGAACACGTCCTTGATACCGCGCTGGGCCTGTTGGAACAACAGGGCCTGGCGACCGCCACATTAGAGATGCTGGCGGAAAAACTCGACGTTCAGCCCGGCGATCTCAAACGGTTCTGGCCGGATCGCGAAGCGCTGCTGTACGACTGCCTGCGCTACCACGGCCAGCAGATCGACACCTGGCGCCGCCAGCTGCTGCTGGATGAAAACCTGAGCCCGCAGCAAAAGCTGCTGGCGCGCTATGACGTACTGGCGGAATACGTGCAGCAAGACCGCTATCCCGGCTGCCTGTTTATCGCCGCCTGCAGCTTCTTCCCAGAAACGGATCACCCGATCCACCAACTGGCGGAGCAGCAAAAGCTGACCTCGCTGGAGCTGACCCGCGAACTGCTGCGCGACATGGACGCCGACGACGCCGACATGGTGGCGCAGCAAATGGAGCTGATTCAGGAAGGCTGCCTGAGCAAACTGCTGGTAAAACGCCAGCTCCAGGACGTATCGGTCGCCAAACGGCTGGCGGAAGACATCTTGCAGGTGGCGCAGTGCCGCCGCAACGGGGCGTTGAGCTGAATCGGCCGGGTTGGCTGCGCAGCCAACCCAAGGTGATAGCCAGAACAGGCGCATTTTTTGCGCCCTTTGCCTGAAAAGACAGCAACCGGAGGCATTTTAACGTCTTTCACGCATAAAGCCGTTGACGGCTTTCGGCCAATACGGTTTAATGCTGCGCGTTGCCCGGATAGCTCAGTCGGTAGAGCAGGGGATTGAAAATCCCCGTGTCCTTGGTTCGATTCCGAGTCCGGGCACCACTAATTCTGCATGAAAGCACGCTGGTTAGAGGTAACCCTTTAACGGGCGGAACAAAGGAACTAGCAGGTTGATATCGCAGTGTTTTTCGAATTTGCACACTCGATATTAATAACTAGGTTCCTCTTAAAAGGGATGCCTGTGTTTGCCCACAGGCGTCCTTTTCTCGATTACTGGTGATTTTTACAGCTTGTTAAAGTTATGTCAAGGCGTGTCTGCGCCCGTCTTTAACGTTGGGCGCGACATCCATATACAGTGACAATTCATTCTCAAGTGCTTGACCTGTAATCTTCAAATCCAGCTCAACATACTCCATCGTTGTACTGACACTCCGGTGTCCCAGCAGACCTTTAACCATTGCCAAATTACGATCAGGTGACTTCATCATCTCAGTCGCCAGGGTATGCCTGAACCGATGTGGGCTAACCTTAAAACCACACTCTTTTGTTAGTCTGGTGAAAAACGAGCGAACAGGTTGTATTGCCGGCTCGGAGTCAACCTCACCCAATGGCGCCAAGAATCGCGCCACATCGAACAGGTAATCAGCTGGTTCGGCCCCCTGTTCTATTGCGCGCTCAACAAGTATTCGCATGCGGTCCCGGACAAAAGTGACGATAGGAACTAACCACTCGCGATGCGTTTTACTCCCTTCTTTACACAGCAACATCGAGTTTGCCTCAAGATCAACGTCCATCAGTCGTATATGCAATAACTGGTTTTGTCTCATCCCCGTCGAACGCAAAATATCGATAACTGTCCGCCAATACCAAACTGGAAAGAGAGCACATGAGCGGCTTTTGCCCACTTGACGTTTTTCGCGCTCTTCAAATTGCTCTAACACCAGATTAATCCTGACCAACTGATCACGATTCAATATTTTTTTACGCTTACTACCCGGTGGTACTTGCGTTTCGTTTAAGGGGTTCTCCTCCATATTTAACCATTTTTTCTTTATTCCCTGATTGTAAATCGCACGCAAATGGCGAGCCTTATTATTCCAGGTACTCGTGGTAATCCCCCTTCCCAGCATATCTCTACGCCACAAAATCAGCTCTCGATTCGTAACTTCATCCGGTAACGTGTCATATCCAATAAATTTCCTGAAAACGGCGACTACGCGACGATAACTTTTTTCAGTTTCTGGACGTAACGCCTTTGAGAAAAAATACTCTTCGAGCAAAGTTTCCCAATCCATTACACGTGGTATATGCATGATATCTCCCTAGCATAAATAGAAGCCCTGCGAACTTAATATGACCGCAAGACACGATTAATCCCTGTTAAGGGATCACCAGCACCGGACTGTCGTCAGGTAGGTTCCCCCCTCGATAGAGCAAACTTACTTTAACGAGGTAACCTTTGGTTCGTTTAAATGCTCCTGTATGTTCTGATGTTTCATACAGGTGAGCAAAATAAAATCGCTTACCCTTTATTCGTCGATGTATATCCAGACGTTCAAAATCCTCCTGGAGAGCCTCTCGTTTAGAACCATCCAAACCAAACTGCTTCAAATACAAATAAAAAATTCCAGGCACAGTGATAAAAACAAAACCAGAAACAAGATGAACCCTCGCCTCTACAGTGTTGATGAGGATCTGATTAGAATTGAGCCCATCGACTAACCAACGCCAAAAGACTTCTCCGCGAGTTATCCCCTCATCGCCTTCAATACTCAGTTTCTGTGATTGCGAAGAAGCGAGATCTGTAGTTTGAGGGACACAAAATTCGGGAGTTGAAAATGCCGCTTCCGGAGCGATATCATCAATGGCGTCTGACTCCTGGTTTAGTTCTGCAGCTTCAACTGCCTGAGTCACTTCAGCAGTAAGCGTAGGATTATCGGCAAGAAGCGGGCCTTCATCTTCGTGAGGGGCGTCCCCGAGTTCCTGTTCAGACCGGTTCCCCGGAGCAGACATCTCAACCGCCATTAAAGACAACAGAGCCTGCATATCTTCTTCCACACCAACCACCGTTTCTGGCGCCAGGACCATCTCAGCCAAAGGCTTATCGTTGACCGGCGCATCCAGGGCCGAGCTAAGTAACACTTCCGTGAATAACGGTGCATTTTCGTTGGGCTGATCTAATGTCTCTGCCGGCAGTTGCTCCTGAGCGAGAGGAGGATGGATACTGTTGACTGCACCTTGCAAATCAGTCTCGGGTACTGAAGAGGTGATATGTTCTGTCGCCGGCGCCACTGACGGTAAGGTTATTGCCAATGTGTCGGGGTTGGATATCGGCAAAAGCGATACGGCCAAACCATCGCCACGAGCCAGTTTGGCCGCCTCCAGAGTAATATCGTCAATTGCAGGTAATGTGCTCGGTTGCCTGGACGCTATCGTCATCAACGAATGTATCGCCGCTGGTAGTGTTGACAACCATTCAATAAGGTCTTCAGGGAGCAGTCGTGCCGCAATCATTGCACTCTGACTGCTGGCCAGAGTCGGTGCTAACGGAGTGGCTCTGAAGCGAAAACGGTAAGGTTCACCCGGCACCGTCAAACCAGGTAACCAGGCTCGGCCACTTTGAAGCTCACCCTGCAGCTGAGTCAACAGCGGCAGGTAGTGCCATAGCGCTGCATAAAACACCACGACATTCCACTGCACATTCTGGGCGGATTGTTCTTCGGGCGCGGCCCCTGGGGGCAACATGTGCCCTTTGGCCAGTCGAACCGCATACGTCGTCGTCTGCAGGGTAACATCGACCAGTCCTCCTTCCCTGGCATACTCCCCCTGGGACGCGGCCGGAAGTACCTGCATCAGCGTAACAAGCTGCTTCAAGGGTTGCTGATAGAAATGTTCATAGAGATCTTTGGGGAGAGCGCTGTTCTCCCACAGCTGCTGTAAACACTGCTGACGAGAGGCCGTGCTCAAAAGCTGCTCTGCGGATGCCGGCATAAAATAACCTACAGGACATTGAGAGGCTGAAATGCTTGCCGTTGGATTTGCCGACATAACCCGGGTTCCAACCAGCAGTTCTTTGATAGCCTTCAGCATGCCAGGTCTCCGGCGATATCATTACCCTCGTTGTCCATCAACACCTGGAGCAATTCATTCAGTACCAGCGTTTGCCGGGCCCGGGTCACAGCGACATACAGCAGGTTGGTTTCATCGGTACGTTCGCTGTCGGCCATCAGAGGATCTGTGATATCGGCAAAATCATGATTCAACACCACCACAGGCCACTCCAGCCCTTTGCTTCGATGCGCCGTCGAAACGGTTACCTGAGCCTGGCGTTCATCAGTCACTGCATGCTCGCGCATCACCTGCAGCTTTTGTGGCAGCGGGAAGTACTGTTCGAGTAACCGCAGGCCTTGGTTCATTTCAACATCCCGGGTTGCTCTGGCAACCGACTCAAACTCCTCAAAGTTGCGGTATTCTCGCGCCAGCAGCGGAGATTTCATCCGCTCAGGCATGTCAGCCGAGAACCAGTACAGATCTTCCAGTTCTTCCGTTTTATAGCCGCTGATACCCCCAACCCAGTAGACCTTCTTCCCTGCTAGGCTGGCATCCAGCGCAGCGCCGATGACCCCCGCCACCGTTCGGCTCAATATGGCAACAGGCTGCCCCTTCACGTCATCAGGTATGCACCCAACAACCCTGTCGTTTCCCCCCTCCCCGACCACAGACATCGTTTCGCCTTGCCGGGCAAGCAGCATATTGGCCACCTGGGCCACGGCAGGACCAAAACGGAAACTGTGAGTCAGGTAAAGTCGGTCCGCATCGGCCAACTCAGGAGCATCGAGGGCATTTTCCGCGCCACGGAATCGGTAGATTTGTTGATGCCGGTCGCCAACCAACACCACATCACAGCCCTGCGCCAGTACCAGTGACTGCGTCACCGGATTCGCGTCTTGCCCCTCGTCAAACAGGAGCGTCTGCCAGCGTTTGGAAAGGTCGGGCTGAGAGAGCTGATACAGCTTGAGGTAAACGTCATGGGTGACAGGGAAAGTACCATCCTGGCGTGCAGACTCGCGCCAAAGCAATTGCGCCGCTGCCAGGATTTTATCGGGCGACAAACCACTGCGTGAGTCTTCATCAGGCAAGTGTTGCAAACCCAATTCGCCATCCCCACTGCAGAGGAAAGTGTTAAAGGTCGTGATAGATGTGCGTGCCAGCGGCCAATAGCGGGTATTGAGTTGGCGAGCAACGTCAGTGATCCGCAGGTTAGCTGTCAACCGCCGCTGATAATGGCGCCCGAAGTTAGGCCAGGCCAGCTGATGCGACGTCTTGCATTCAACGTTAAAGGGGAATTTTTGCTCGGCCTCATCCCTGACTGCACGGTTATAGGCAAGATAAAGCATCCTGCGGCCCGGATTTGCCTGGGCAAACCGAACCAGCGTGGACGTTTTGCCGGTGCCGGCAAACGCCCTAACCACCAGGCGATGGCCGGACCAACCAATGATGGCGGCCTGTTCAGGTGTATCACAATAAGACATAAGCAGCACTCCGTAAAACTTGACCGGCGCTTATCCTGCGCAGGTCAGTACAGCCAGTACCACAGAAAAACCTTTTCCCGAAAGAAATAGATTCCCGCAGTCAGCCGTTTTCAGGTTGATAGACAGCTATCAACCCCTCATTGCTGGAGTCTCTTAGGGCAAAAACAGTGGGGGAGCCTATACCTCCGAAGGCAACCCCAAAGCTAACAATCTATTGTTTTATTGTGTTTTTATCAGGTTTCCCTGGTGCCAAGAACAACAAATATCAGGTGATTTTTATTACGGGGCGTTCCGACGATTCACAAAATGCATCTACAAATGAAATGTCCACCCTCATGATTTTTGCGCATCCCTCCGCATCGTTTGGTTATTCCCCAAACGCTGAGTGGGCGCTTTCTCTGGTGTTGTGCGCTATAGCATCACCTGAGCGTTATGCTCTCCCGAAAGGAGATGAACATAACGCTTAGAAGCCTCAGTTAAGCACCGCGAGCCTCCACACTCAGACTTCTTTTTAACAACCAAGATGACTCACTGTCAATTAAAATGACACTATAACGATTATTTAAATCATTTTGAGACATGGTAGAGTGCGGATTTATTGAAAAAAACAACTTTGAGTGTACAATGATGGCTATTTTTTAAACCGAAACAGGCTGAAGGTGGGAGATGGCAATCAACAATAAAACTGCCCTGGGGGAGGTCATTGCCAAAGCGATGACGATGAAAGGCATTCCAAAACAAAAACACATTAGCCACACCAGCCGCGTTCTGGAGATCACCATAGCTGCAGCACAGAAAAAGATGAGCGGAGCGTCAAACTGGGAGGTATCGCAGCTGGTTAAAGTGGTTGACTCTATCGGTATGACAACGAGTGACTTCTTCGACATCTATAATTATTCAGTCAGTGAAGTGCATGATGCAGTCTGGAATGATGGCAAGAACCATGTTAAATGCAAAATATATTTATCCAATGTGAAAACCAATGATACAACTGAATATTCAGCCGTAAAAATAAACGATGAATGGGTTGTTTTTCACACTAACGATATAAAGGACGATGTCTTATTTGAGTCGAAGCGCAATATTGATATAATTCAACTCTACCCTCAAAAGCAAAGTCTAAAAAAACACCGAATCGCCATTCTTGATGATGACAAAAATATTGTAGACAGTCTCAAAGAAATAATTGCCAATAATGAATATCTCGTTGATGCATTTTATGACATTGAGTCATTAGAAGAACGTCTGATAAACACCCCTTATGATGCCTACATCCTGGATTGGGTCGTTGGGGAAAAAACCGCTTTCAACACGATAAAAGAGATAAGGAAGACAGAGAATAATAACGCCATGATACTGGTTCTTACCGGGCAACTGCCTGGAATTGTAGATAGTGAGATCGCCAGCGCAATAAATGATTATGATATCACTGGTCCTTACGAAAAACCGATAAAAGCCAGTGTAATAAAGTCATTGGTGGATAAACACTTCCCTGAGTGAATGATTATGGATGATTATTTGTTGACGTATACAGGCAGTCTATTGCTTGACGGAAGATACATTGTATCGCCCTATGGGGTGAGTAAAGAAAGCACCAGTGGTGATATTTCCCCACTGAACACCCCTGCTATTTTCAATAACGCAATCAATAAAGTTTCCGTAGACTATTCAAAGGTCAAAAGCCTGACGGTCATCAATGGATTAGGTGTAACGCTAGGTGACTCAGTTGTCGGAATATCTGCGCTGCATGCAATAAAAAAAACCAACCCAAACATTGTCATCAGAGTCATTCGTCCAGAAAATTGTCCTGACTATGTTAATGAAATTTATATGCTCGCAAAGCATATCATAGATGACATTTCCTATATGCCGTTTGACATTACCAATTTTTCAGACTCAGACCTCGTTATAGACATAGGGAATCAGCTGTACTGGAAAGATTTTGATACATTGGAGATGCACGATTTCTTTTTAAGAAATCTGGGCATAGAGCACAGCCAGGTTTCAACCTCGTTAAAAAGTAATACCTGGCTCAATAACTCGTTCATTGAAGATCTGAGCCTAGGTGAGTATGCTCTGTTTTGTCCTTACGCAAGCACAAAAATAAGAAGTATCCCCGCACAATACCATAGGAATATCATCTCTTATTTGAGTGACAGGTTCAGAGTTAAAGTCTTTGGTTTCAGTGAAATCAGTCATGAAAACTATACGAATATCACAGAGCTGTCAAAAAATACCACATGCTTCGCCTCCATCATTAAAAATGCAAAGCACCTTTACACCTGTGACTCGGCAGCCCTGCACATTGGCGCAGGATTTAACACGCCCACCACATGTATATTCACTACAGTGAAACCTGAGTTCCGTAGTTTATACTATGAAAACTGCAAATCCATTTACATAGGGAATGATGAAACAGAGGGCGTGCATAATAGTGAAAATGCATACTTACTTGATTTAATCAATAAAGAGTTTGAGGTTTATTATGCGTAAATTGATGTCATCAGGCATATTCTGCCTAGTTACTTTATTCATGCCCCCCCCTTCTTTCTCGAAAACAGGAGATATCTATATTGACGGAGATATTACCCAAAAAAATTACGGAACAGGGTACATTTTGACAGCAGCGGAATTTAACACACTAGAAAAACACCACATAAAAACAACAACATCCTGGACTGAATTGGGTCACGTCGTGGATTTCGAAGGCGTAAAATTCAAAGACTTGTTAAATGTTGTCGGCGCACGTGGGAAAACCTTAAGAATGAGGGCATTAAATGATTACTGGGTTGACATACCGGTCTCTGACGTCGAGCAATTCGATATGCTGCTGGCGAACAAAATGGATGGAAAGCCACTGAAAGTAAGAGACTTTGGCCCATACTTCGTCATTTACCCGATGGACAAGTTTTACGGTAAACTCAATACTCCCGTTTATCAAGCTCGTCATATCTGGCAGGTAAGCGGCATAACGGTATTAGACAAATGAAACTAAAAAAGCTCATCATTCAGTACTTATTGGTTTTCCTGGTGCTAACAGGTGGCTTTGTGTGGATGTATGAGCAATACTTTTCCACGAGCCATAATATTAACTCCGCGGGTCCACAAGAAAACTATGCCTGGGCAATTGCAAAGTTTGCTATCAGATTGGCTGGATTTAATGCCAAAATTGAACACCAGTTACGGTTAGGAATCGATAACAAAGACGAGTTGCAAAATGAATTGGATCTGCTTTTCTCAAGCTCTAACGTGCTACTCCATAAAAGTATATCAACCAGATATTTATATGACGAAGCCGGGTATGCTGGAACGGTTGAACAAATAAATTCAAATCTGGAGAAAATCGACATCGAATTAAAAAAGGAAAACACGAACTACTCGAACCTACTCAAAAGCATTGAGTTAATAGGTCTGGAAAACAAAGAGCTCATCGTTATCTCGGACCATGCTGAAGTCAGGCAAAGAGACATTATACAGCAGGATTATATAAATAAAGCCAACTCGATGCGGTTTCCCATTGCCATCCTGTACTTTATATTTTCACTAATGCTGTTCATTTCATATCGGCAGGTTAAATCAATTAACAAACAATTAGAGTCTGAAAAGAAATCATTTAACAACAAGAATGCATTTCTTGGTGTGTTAGGGCACGAATTGAGAACTTCACTCCAGGCAATAATTTCATCGGTGGAGGTGATCACCCAGCAAAAAGACGTCGTAACATTCTCTCATTTTGAGCGATTAGAGAATGCTGCAATGAAAATGGAACGTCAGATGAAAGACCTTGCTGAATTTGCCAAAGTTGACAATGGCAATGTTGAAATAAAAACCTCATCATTCAACTTACATAAACTCGTGCATGACACTGTCGAGCAAAGCATCACTATTTTGAATAAGAAAAACATCAGCGTAAGCATAGATGAAATTGAAGATATATATGTAAAAAGCGATCCTTCCAGGATTATGCAAATCATAGAGAACATTGTCACCAATGCCATAAAATATACTGAGAATGGAAATGTAGAGGTAAGCGCAGTCATCCGCGACAAGTCCAGACTGGTCATTATGGTAAGAGACACGGGCCAGGGTATTCCGAAAGATAAAATTGATACGATCTTCTCTCCGTTCATCCGGGTTGGCGGCAACAACAAGGTTCCCGGCTTTGGAATGGGATTGGCCATTGTCCACGGTGTTGTTAAAGCCATGAACGGGACTATTGATGTAGAAAGTGAGATTGGCAAAGGGAGCACATTCACAGTTTCATTACCGATTGAGTTTTCAAAACATGAAGAAGCGGGCATCCACACCAATATAGATAATATTACTTTTTCAGCCAAAGGGATAAGGATTTTAATAATCGATGATAATGAAATGGCCTGTGAATCATTGGTGTCAATTCTTCAGCATGAATTTATAGTCGAGTATACGATCTCCCCAGAACGGGCTTTGGAGAAATTATATAGGAAATCCTTTGATCTTGTTTTTAGCGATCTGCAGATGCCTATAATGACAGGTGATGACTTATATAAAAGAGTCAAAGAGAATAAAGGGCCAAATAAAAATACGCCATTCATATTCATTAGTGCATATACGAGTGAAAGCCCAATCAAAGATGTAGCCATTTTAACTAAGCCGGTCAGACTAAATGATATCAAAAAAGCTATAGAATCAGTCTTGGCCAAGGATCCCGCCTCGTAAAATATGCCTATTAATTAATACGTCTGAAAGATAATCGCCCCAGTCAGGGGCGATTGTTGTCAACTAATCGCTTTAAACTCTCTAAGCGTCTGTAATCGAAGTGGCCATTGTTCTAACCAATGCATCGGGGTACACATCACCAATCGCCGTTCATCTGCCAGTGCATTCCCCAACACAACCTCTCCAGGAATGCCAAGCGAAGACAACTGAATATATGCCATCGACATCGCTACCACATCGATATCAACGCAGGAAACCCACATATGCTGTGAAGGTATGTACCCCAACGCCTGAATCTCGGCCGCAGCGGCGATCATCATGGCGCCGGCACCACACGCAGGCTCACTGATCGTCACGAACGATTGAGTCAACAACCGTTGCTCCAGTCCGGTGAATTGCAGTTTGGCCATCATGGATGCCACACTCCAGGGCGTAAAAAACTGCCCACGATGTTTATCACCAAGCTCCAGACTCATGAAAGCCATGCCCAAAAAATCACAAGGTTTAGCGGCCAGTGCTATTCGTACCAGAGCAAGTAAGTGCGCCAGGCGTTCGACATCCTCACGTTCATACCCTTTGATGAGCAACATGTACTGCTTCTCCAGCGCGTCGTCCGGACAAAAGCGGTTGTGTATTGCTATCGCGCCGCACTGAACAAAGTCAGAAAAGACCTTGTACCGGTGATGGTAGCGTGCCGTTTGGCCAAAGAGGCTGATGAATTGGTTTTGTGCTTCAGTAAACGTCAGCATGGTGAACTCCATTAATAAGGGAGTTCACCCGCAGTGGGAGAACTCCCCCACGGGGAAAAAAAGGCCACCGGGATACCGGTGGCCATAGGTTAGTGCTTCAGCAAAAAACGGTGATTAGCCGGCTGCTGCATTCGGTGACATGGGAATAGAATCCTTGTCGGCGTAGGTCAGGTGGATCACCTCACCGGCACCAACCTCAGCCGCTATTCGTCCACCGTCAACATGCTCACCGCGGTCGTAGCGATCGTAGCCGCTGCGTTCCGCATCAGGTATATACCAGGTATGTTCCACCTGGCAGCTGAACAACTCAGACACTCTCCCGATAACCTCGCCGGCTGGCGGGTACCACGGAGAATCGAAATGTACCGTCAACGTGTTGATGCCATCACGTACGCAACCGACATTATGGCCGGCCGGCCACTCGACGCCGTATTGCCGACCGTAGAGATCAGTAGTGGACGGCACATCACGCAGCAGCCCGCCTGAACCATTCAGTTCAGTTGCCAGACGCGTCGGGATCAACATCAGCATATCGCATGGCGCGGTATACTCAGGCATCACGCTCAAACGTTCCCAGCAGATGCCGGCATCGATGTCAGGGCTCTCCCCCACCAGTCCGAACCAGTCGGCATATTGGCGCGACAGTACATCCGCCATACGCTCCTTCGCGACGTTGGGGATGTTCTCCCATTTCACCGCATCGATACCCGACTGACGGTAGAGTCTCTCTATCAGGCGAATGTTCTCACCCGTTAACGACACATCTGCCTTCAGCAATCCGAACCAGTGTTCAAAGGCCAGGTTCTGAGGCGATGCAATCCCCGGCTGCGTTAACAGTGCCGGGTAAGGCACATAAACACCGGGTTTTGTCGTCGCCGGCTTCAGTATGCCGGCACACCCGGCCAGGAACAGCCGGCAGCTTTGTTGAACAGCATGACGGTAGTCAGGAACCACATGGCCATTGACCCATTGCTGCAGTTCATCAACAAAAACGGATTGGCCAGTGATCACTAAACGGTTATTGCACCAGTTCGACATGGTCGTTCTCCTCTTCTTACAAGAAAAAGAGGGAGCTTTCCCCAGCGGGGGAAAGTCTCCCCCGTTGGGTTAGGTGTTACCTCATGATGGCCAGGACGCTGATCCTGTCCTTAGTGGGCTTGCTCGCCATAGTGAGCCCGGTATACCTGATGTTCGTCGCCATTAGCGACCAATCCCAGCTGTACCAATATTCCGCGCTCCCACGAGCCCGGACGTCGGCTACCATCGGCGATACTCGCCAGAATGTAATGGATCAGGCCCTCGACATTCTCAAGCTGAACAGCGGCACCACAGGTCTGCTGAAGCTTCAGCATGTAGGCCAGCTCGCTGGCAATCTCAGAGTCAACGGTTATCTGTAGCCCCTTGTTGGTGGCTTTAGTCATCGGTTATCTCCTGTTCTGTTTCACCAATCACGCCCAGTTCCTCCACCTGGCGCAGATACGGTGATGATGAGGTAAAGGGATTGGCGCCAAGGCGTACCAGGTGGTATTTATCCACCAGGTTGTTGATCGCCTCAAACGGCCGTACTCCCGCTTCCTGTAAAGCCATCACGCACTCCGCTTCACACAGATCGGTATCGTTTAACGCAAGGCCAAAATATTTGGCCAGTAACCTGCCGGCAATGGTCTGCCAGTAACGTTGTTCAATCGTCATCACCAGACTCCTCATGCCGCAACGGCTGGATCGGTTGTCACCGGGTTCGCCAGGGGTTTCAGCAAAAATTCTGACGCCTCACGGGCCTGTTTGGCCGCACGAAACAGCGCGCGCTTATCTTCACGCAATACCTTGAGCCAGTGCTCAAGGTAGCTGTCGTGCTGGATGTCACCAAAGACGCCAAGCTGCGCGCACATAAAAGCACTGCCCAACTCGGCCACCAGTTCCTCAAACGCGTATACCGGGTCGCCGAATCGCCGGGAAGAAGACGTGATCCCTTCCCGGTTAAGCCGTTTAGCATGGCCGGTGCTGTGCACCAGTTCATGCAACAACGTTGACCAGTAATCCGCCTCAGTTCGAAATTGCTGAGCCTGTGGCAGGACAATCTGGTCCCGGAGTGGGGAGTAAAACGCCCTGTCCTGGTAGACCTGTTCAACCCGAACACCGCAGGCCTCAACGAGGGTGTTAACCTGAGCCTGTGTTTTCGCATCAACCAACGCATTACCCTCATCCGTCTCGGTTGCCGGCATAACGCCGACAACGGTCTCCGGGAGGTTGTCGCATTGGGCAACGTTAAACAGGTACAGCGGCTTCAGCATGGGTATTCGCGTTTTCAGCTGTTTCCCCTCTTCGTCAAACAGCTGCCGGCCATCAGCATCCTCCACCTGCTTATCCCAGGGTTTGAATACCACAACCAGGGTTGCCGTTTCGCCGGCACGTACATGACCACCGACGGCTTCCGCCTGCTTATAAGTCAGCCAGCGATTGGAGTGAAAACCGCGTTCTTCCGCAGCTATCCACAAGAGCAGCACATTTACGCCGCTGTAGTGGTAACCCGTCGTGCCGTTCTGCGGCATGACAGACCCGGTATGAATCCGGTTCCGGTCAGTCCGCCAGGGCTTGCGCCAGGGTAAGGTGCCACGCTCGATGGCGCCGATGATACTGTCCGTTACCTGTTGGTACAGGTCTGGTCGTTCGCGACGGGCTTTGGCCGGCCGGCGTGATGGTGATGTTTTCTTCATGGAATGCTCCTCAATGAAAAAGGCGCATTCCTCCCCTGGCGGCGAAGAATACGCCCCAGGGGACAGAAAAGTGGTTAGAAAGCGGGGTAACGCAGCGCCCCTTTCGGGTTGACTGTGTCAATACGCTGTTTCAGCCTTTCGAACATAGCCTGGTAATCGTCTCGATCGGCAGGCTTTGCCCGCTTGCAATCGGTATGACAGGCTGTGGCCAGCAGGTTTATGGCCCGCTCACGCCAGTGTTTAAACTCATCCTGGCTAACGCAAACCGAGTAATGGACCTCGGCCAGCTGCAGCATGCGCGCGATCACCCGGCGGTAATCGGCGACGCACACCCAGTTAACCGTGGCAACGTGCATATAGACCGTTTCGGGTAACAGATGTATCCAGAGCTCATGCCCTTGCGACAGTATTCGCTCGATACAACTGTTGTTCAGCATCAGCTCCTCGCCAAAATCGGCGCCGCCGGCAAGCTGCCGGGACGTTTCATACCAGGCCTCATCCTTATCGGGATGACACCCGTCGGCATACGCCAGGTGTTTGATACGGCCAGTGGCGTTTCGCTCGCCCACAGCTGGCATCAGATAGACGCCGTTGTCATTGGTCAACACCAACGCACACTGATTGGCGCGCACTTCAGTCACGACGGCGCGCAGTTCTGCAGGGTTAAAATGCAACATGGTAAGTCTCCTGAGTTGCGGAGACGGACTTCCCCCAAAGGGAAAGCCCCTCCAGGGAAATGAAACGTTATGGCCAGTGGGTGGTGTTACCACGAAGCCCGGAAGTAAAGGTGGTCCCGACTGAAATCAAAACCGGCAAGCACGTTGTTAACGTACGCCTTCAGCAAATCGACTTGCGTCCAGTAAATACCGCCGTAGTCACGACATTCAGAAGGAAACTCATCATGGCAGTTCGCTTCATTCAGCCGCGACAGACACAAATCCAGCATCTGGATGTCATTGCGGTCGAACGCCATCAGCTCACCGCTTTTGACGTCGCCGACACTGTTGGCCACCCAATGCATCAACGCAGTAAACCCGCGAAAATGACAGGTGTGAACCAGCAGCGGCGGATGGTAGTGGTTACACGTTTTGTGGTTGTATATTCGCGGCGCCTGCGCACAATCACCGCCGTCCTCCAGCCACGCTGGTGAACACGGCACCCAGTCACCGACGGGTGTCCAGTCGCCGTTTATCGGCAACATCGGATAGTCAGCCTTACGCTGACGGAAAAAGTTGATATCCAGCCCCATGGGTCACTCCTCTCGGTAAACAGGCAGGAGCTCCCCTGCAGGGAGGCCCTGCCGGGTAAAATGCGCGCCTTAATCAGGCGACGCGTTGAGTTAACTTTCTGCGTTGGGACAACACCTCATCCATCCACGTAATCACTTGCCAGTGGTACGGAAGGTCGGCATTACACAAACTGTCTCGATACCGTTCAAGGTGCAAACAGATCGAGCTATCCCCCATCGTCGCAGCGTCAACGTATCCCGGAGCTGAAAGCGCCGGACGCTGCAGATGATGACGCAGCCATAGCAGCGGTTGCTCCCAGCCTGACTGGCGGGACAGCTCCCGCTCAATGCGCACGCATCCAGGACACAGATTGTGTATCAGGATGAGTACCAGGCGGTTAAAAAAATCCGACGTCTCATCCCCGAGGGCAATCTCCTGCACGGGCAGGTTATCGGCCGGCCATGACGACAGGCGGATACCAGAACCTGCAAATGCGCCTCCGGCAAACAGCTGCCCCGCCGCATCAATACCTGCAGGTCGTGCAAATGCCGGCAGCAACCAGAACATCTCGGTCACCGCCAGGGTAAAATCAATCCACGCGTCCTGGGACGGTGGTGCGTCAAAATACACAGTAGTACTCACGATAAATCCTCCGGAAACAAAAAATGGGGGGATTTATCCCCCGGACGGGAATAAATCCCCGTCAGGGTGTGTGTCTGTCAGGCTGCAGTGCAGATCACCAAACCTCGAGCTCGCCAATCGCAATGTCAGCTTCGACATCGCGCTTGCCTTGCTCCACGGCCTGCGCCCAATAAGACGCGTGAATATCTTTGCTCAGTGTATCCAGGTGAGCCATAAGTGCTTGCCCGTTAGCGGAAAGCGTCGATATATAGCCGTACTGCATGACCAGCAGGAAACCACCAAAGGCCTCTCCCGCATTGATAACGGCATTTTCCACATCATTCAGCTCAGTGGGATTTTCACGTTCAAGACCCAGTCCCAGACGCTGGCAAGCCCGGATACTCATGAGCTTGCCTTCAACCAGGCAAAGGAAATGAAACGCATCAAGCACGGTTTTTAAGTCAAGTACGTTGGGTAACGGGGTATGCATCGATAAATCCTCCATAAAATGCCGTGGGATTTATCCCCATAACGGGTGTAAATCCCCGTCAGGGTATTAAGTGGGTAAACCGACCGCTCTAAAAGCGGTAACGCAGTCTGGCCAAATGCTCAGCATGTTGGCTGGCGAGTCGGTAAGCTTTTCTGCGCTCGGTATGCTTGCAAGACAGCACAACATGGGTGCTTGCGTAGGTATATTCGCCTTTGTACCAACCTTTGCGCAGCGTCAGTAACGCGCTGACCGAACCATCATCACTGCAGATAACATGCGCGCGAACGGCAAAATTACCTGCTGCATTGACGTACCAGTCAGTAAAACGCGGCGGCGCCATGCGAAAAGGTATTCGCTGGACAGCCGATTTGACACGGTGCAGGGTTGATAAGAAATCAGGAACAACTGAAGAAGTAAAAACAGACATGATGTTTCTCCTGTAAAAAAGGGAAACACCGCTCCCAGGGGAAAGGTATTTCCCCGGGGGATCAGATTGCAGCAACCGCAGTCGTTATGACATCGGTCAATACCTTCATCACCGTTAAGTGATCCCTGTTCTCAAAGGTTAAACAGGGTTACCGCCACAGGGGCTTCCTCTTTCAGGCTACGAGGATATTCGCAGTCGCCCGAAGGCGTTTCTCACAGACCGCTGAAACTTTGGTTGGCACTCACCCGAAGGCGCTTCTCACAGAGTGCTGAAGCATTGGCTGGTTGTCCGAAGACAACGAGTAAGCATGTTTATTTTCCGAGCAAATTGCTGATCTGTCAAGAGGCCATGCGCACCTGTTTTTGGATTAATATTTCCTATTATCCTAATAACGTAACATCTCAGTACCATTATCATTTTGAGGTCGCAGCCCTGTGAGAGCTGCGACCTTATGTACGAACCATCATATTCACGTATACCGTTGAGAAAATTTTAAATTAATAAAATCCCGCACACTGAATGCGATTAATCCGTTACTCCACATCACCTTTAAAATAGACTTGCTTAATATAACGCCCTCGGCCATCACCATGGCCCAAATCCATCGATACCAATGCCTCCGCTTCTACACGACTCATTCCATTTTTAACATGATGAGTCACCGCATCGCGTGAATAAGCGTATCGCAAACTATGGGGAGCATCTTTCCCTGTCATTCCTGCTTCACGTACAATATTTCGATAACGTTCTATTGCTGTATGCAATGAAGGCTTATCAATCAGTTTCCCATTGTGATCATCACAATGTTTTATTGCCGCTTCTAAAATAGATAAAACCTTCTCACGATTAAAAATGGTCGTATCGCGAGGACGACCGCCTTTCGTGCCAAACACAACCCGAACACGCTCGTCGCCATTAATTAAAGCCTGCCGCCATGTTTTTAATGACTTTGCTGACTGAACCGTTTCTTCCGTTCGCAAACCTACATAGCGAGACAACTGAACACCCAATGCTACCCCTGCATCTTTTTTTAAGACGTGATTTATGACAGCAGTTAATTTTTCATCCGAAATAGGAGCTTTTGTCCCATCACGGTTAGCACCTGAAATCCCGAGAGCCTGGTTGCTCAATTTCTCATGATTGGGATCAGCCAGTTTATTCCGACCCGCAGCTGACATGATTGAGCGCACAGCTGCCATCTCGTTTTGCAATGTGCGAAGCGATATATTTTCAGCCTGCCGGCTACGAATGTACTTTTCGACATGGGTCGTCTTGATGTGTTTTACATCCCGAATTTGAATATTTAACTTTGCCAGACGTTCAGAAAAACGGTCTGCAATTCTGGAACGGTCAGCAACGGTTTTAAAACTCCCTCGTCCCTGACGAGCTAGCGTGACAAGTTGTTTTCCCAGCTGTTTACCGAATCTGGACATCTTAACATCTCCAATGGGATACACGTCCTTCTGCTTTAAAAGAAGCAGACGGATCTGTACCCCAGTAATTTCAACCCCGACGACACGGTTGCTTTTGCGCTTCCTGCGTCTCGACTGGTATCTGTGCATCGGGGCGGCGAAATGTTGAGTTCTTGCGAGGCACCCCAGATCTCTGATCCGTTTGCTGCTAATGCAGAGCTGACTTTCGTCAAGCTGCCTCCAACACTACTGTCCGTAGTGTCGCCATCGATACCGAGTCGATTTCCTCCTTTTAGATAGTGAAACGTTCAAAACGGGTTTCCCGTCGTAGTTACGTTGAAGTGAATGAGTGTTTAAAACCGTACTGACACGGACTACATGTTGGTCAGATGGTAGTAAAACGTTGAAAGCCACGTTGTGCGTGGGTTGAGACGTTATGCGCTACGCGCGTCACTTGGTAGTGTCTTCGCCACTTCACAAGTGACGCGCGCTCCTCTGCTCCTAATGAGACTCACGTAAGCGGCCAAATGTACCAAATGGCCTTATACGTGCGTTCAAAAGTCGCATCGTTAGCAACTCGTCATAAAAGATAAGAGAATCAAACCGTTGAAGCGTAGAACATCGCCATGGCGAGCTCTATAGCTGAAAAACGTAGTACATACGTTATTGGTGAAAGGAACCGTACCAGGACTGGCGCGGTTGAGTCGCAAATGAACCTTCATCACTGCCGTGATCTCCGTTCTCAAAGGGTAAACGGAGGTACCGCCACATGGGCATCCTCTTCCAGGCTACGAGGATATTGTGACCACCCGAAGGCGTTTCTCACAGGTCACATGAAACATTGGATGGCACTCACCCGAAGGCGTCTCTCACAGAGCGCTGAGACATTGGATGGTCGTCCGAAGACGACGATACAACTCGAGTAGGGTAAGCGATCCTATCGAATCCCGTCAATCACTTGACTTGATTTCGTTCGCTGGCTACATTGTATTACACTACATAAAATTGCATTACACAAAAAAGGAAATAACATGAAAGTACCTTCATCCTTTCGTTTCCCTGAGCGATTAATGAATAGTTTAAAGGCTCGTGCAGAGTCACGAAATAAATCGCTGACTGAACATGTTCAGACTGTCCTGGAAGCAAGCTTGGACAACGAAGACTTTGAGAAGAAACATTACTTTGAGCTTATGGAGAATTCAGATAAAAGCATTTCCGACATTTACATAAAACTCTTCAGTACAATAAACACTCAGACAACGCGCTTAAGCCTGTCTGAGCTAAAGTTCATTATACACCACTGCCATCAGGCCTATCTCTTTCACAGCCATGCTGTTAGCAATGATTATATCAAGGTAATTATTGACATATCATTAGAGCTGGTTACTGTTTCAGTACGTGAAAATATTACCTTTGATAAACATTATGTCTACCGTTGTTTTGATCTATCAGATGAAAACCTGGATGAAACTATCCGCCGTATGAAATCAGTTATTAATAAATGCATCGATGGCACCTACGCCGAATATTTAACCCGACCATTGGAAAGTGGAGCATTTAACTTTGCGCAGTACCCAAAAGAAACTATAGATTTAATATTTACCAAAGCAAGATTGCAAAAACTATTCCCTCTTGTTACACGCGGAATCATTCAAAAAAACAAAGAAAAATGGAGAATAAAAGAACTTTCTCAAAACATCCCTTCGCATAGAGTGGATTTTTGCGTCGATGATTTAAATTTTTCTATAGTTTGCCATGGCAGCGAACTAAGATATGATGACCCTGCATCCGTTTTCTTTGTTATCGAAGGAAAGCACTTTATCAAGCCATATTCATTAAAGCACCTACTTGCGATCACTCGCTTAGTAAATCGGGAAGAATTAGACGATTTTTCCAGATCGTATAATGACTCTGATAAAGTAACCATCTGGCCACCGCACTCCACTGATAATAACGGAACGATAGACATAGATTCACTCAGGTTAATATACACATCAGAGCTCTATAATGAATTTAAAGAGAAGTTCCTGAAGGCCATCGGGGACGAAAAGATGTCAGTTATACTTAACGCAATGAAGATAATGCATGGGGATATTTGACCTTGCTTGCCTATTTGGGGGGCTGCCGGCGCCTTTACCTTATCGGGTATTCACCACCTTACTTTGAAGATGTAAACCTATTTTGTTGTTCCACCTGCTGATAAAGCTCTCCAGTCTGGGCAGGGCCATGAAGCATCTCCGAACACAAAAAAGCTTGTTTGCTTGCGGTCTGAGGGCCGAGCGAATAGCAATTGGTTATTATTCAGGCTATGATGAGGTCAGACTATCACCTGGCTAAGGAGTGATGATGAACGAAACAAGACAGCACCACGCCTATCAGCGTGGAGTACGCATGGCAAGCCTGTGGAAGCGCCTTAAAGGTACGATTTTGAAATGGGACTCGTTCTGGCTGACAAAGGCTCGTAAATACAACCTACCTGCCTGGTTAGGCCATATGCCTGTCGCCGTCGCATTACTGGGTTCACTCATCATTATGCTGGTAGGTGGTGCGATCATTACGGGCGCTCTGCTTTTCATCTGGGCGATCGCGTTCATTCTTCAACAAGTCGATCAAACAGACTCTCATGAGAATGACGCCAACTATTTTGATTCACACACCGACAATGACGCTTTGGCAGAATACAGAGATGGCGATCAAGGTTATGGATTATATTGCGGATCTTACCGAATAGATCTCGATGATGATTGATAAGGGATGAGCTAGCATCCCTTATCAAGGTGAATATGAATTAAAGTCTTGCTGATTTTTTCAACGTATCTACAGCTTGCCCACCTGTATCATGAGCTTTCTTTGAACCTGCATTTACCGCATTACCAATCGCTTGCCCGACACTCACGCCAGCCCATGACAACGCACCAAGCCATACCGCAGGTAACACTACAAACATTGTCCCCATCACCAGGTTCATAATCAGGTCATCGGCACTATTCTGGAACCCGGCTACATTCCAGCGACTGTGCGAGTCCGAACTGTACAATGCCTCAAGTAACCAACTGTCCAGCCACCGCGCCAGTTCCCACCAGAAAGTCAGGAAGTTCAGCGCAAACACCACGAACGTCACGGTGATCACCGTCTTGTACTCGTAGGCCGCAAAGGCCAGGATGAGCGGCACCATGATATAGACCGCCATCAGCAGTACCGCCTGCACCATCGGCAATGCCTGACGCATCGCATCAAATGCCGGATATGCCGCCAGGCTCCCCAGCGCGGTTCCGCCCAGTGACGCGAGCCGGTTAACCGAGTTGTCCAGGGTAAAGTCTGCATTGCCGCCGTAGCCGGCATAAGCACGTCCGCCCTGGGAGACCGTCAGGTTATCCGGGCTGACCAGGCGACGTATCACGGCTTCCTTATAATCTGCATCCGGTTGCCCCATCATCTTCAGCGCGGCAGACATCCGCAGCATGACGCCCGGGTCAACCTGTTTCACCACGCGGGCTTCCAGCCCCGTTTCGCGGGCTGACCACCACTCGCTGCAGGTCGGGTATCCGCCTCTCCCGGTGTTTGGCCGACCACTGTCACGCCCCTCATTCCAGGGGAAGCTGGCGCGCGGCGTTTTGGACTGCAGGTTGTTGTAGTACCCACCATTCAGGAAAGTTTTCGACCCCAGCCACTCGATATCACGTAACGTGGCCTTGTCGGTTGTTTGTCCCTGGTCGCGGTTCTGCCAGGTATACAGCGCCAGCGCGTAGCAATCGTTGGTGAAGTCCTGCAGCTCCTTCGCAAGCCCCGGGTTGTTGACCCGGCTGTGCTGAACCTCAAAACGCACCTGCCGCAGATCCGGCCGGCACGGGATCGTGGCCACGGCCGCCGACGTGATCCCTTTCGACAGTTTATGCACCACCAACCACCACACCGGTACCTTCGCCGTCTGGCCGTTCATACTCGATACTATGTTGGCGTAGCCCGTTTCATCCGGCTTCTTTGGGGTCCAGGTGCCACAGGTCGCCGCCCGACTGCTGTCATACTTGATGGTATCGAGGCTGACATTCATCAGCGGCAGACAGCAGGCCAGCATCACAAAGAATGCCCCGTAGAGCAAGTTTTCGATGCGTGGCAGAGACAGCATCCCTTTGTTGCCCTCATCCTCCCCTTCCTCACGCACCTTCAGCCAGATGGCCGCCACCTTGAACAGCAGCGGCAGCACAAACAGCCCCGTACTGACCAGCAGCTCCCACAGTCCGTTGTTAATCAGCCAGCCAAGCAACGTCAGGAAATACTCCAGATAGCTGTTGGTCATCATAACGACAGCCCTCCACCAAAGAGACTGTATTCACAGGCCAGGGCAAAAAACACGCAGGCAATGGCCATGCGTTTGAGGGGTTGCCGGTATTCCGGTTTGCAGCCCGGCGCATACCAGATTTTCCAGAATCCCCAGGCCAGCGCGGCGTATAGCGCCAGGCGCCAGCTCAGCCAGCCATAACGGGTGCTGTGCACCCAGTCACGCAGCGCAGCACTCTCTCCCGGGTGATTGACACCCCAGTGAGCCATGCCCAGCGCGACAATCATCGCTATCACCAACATGCCCAACATCTGCAGAACACGCTTAGCCCGCAGACCGAATCGGCGCCCCCTGGCGGTCGTCACCGCTTTTTTCTCTGTTCCGGTCATTGATTCATCCTCACGATTACTGGTCGCTTTCCGGCACGGCCAACTGGTTGAACTTAGTATCCGGGCTGTCAACCGACTGACGCTGCGGGTTGGTTTCCGCCCGGTTGTTCTCCCTGTCGATGATGGTCAGCACCGCGTTACGCGCAATCTCACGCTTCATCTCCATCTCGTTCTTGAGCGCCGTGATCTCACGATCCAGCGCCTCGATACGCCGATCGCCTTCTTCCATCGCGACTTTCTGCGCAGAGGCATTCGGCTCAGACATCCCGGTTGTGATCATCCGCCGCATGATAAAGGCCGTTTCGATGGTATCCGCCATCGCCAGTTCACTGGCCAGGCGCCCAACCAGAGCGGCATTATCCGGATCGCGCTGCAGTGCCTTGATAACGCCGGCGGTCACCGCCAGGCTGCCCGTTTTGAGTTTGGCCAGGTTGCCTGCGGTGGGTTTTTCTGCCCCATTGACCAGCCTGGCCAACTGCTCGTTATTTGCTTTCGTCGCCTCTTCCAGCATCGGCGCAAACCCCGTACCGGCTACGGTGCTGCCTGGCTGTTCGGTCCCTTCGCCACTGGTACATTGCGCTGCGTCTTTGCAGGTGCGCAGCGAGGTGTCGCCCAACACCTTCACCACTGCGGCTGCCGCTTCTTCACTGCTGGCATATTTGGTACAGGCACCGCCGGTACAGCTGCTGCCGGATACGCTGGAGGTGCTGGTGACCGGCAACGCATTCATCATGTTGTAGCCGGCTGCAGCCAGATCGTGCGTTGGCTTGATCGCCGGCTGACCGGCGCCGCCGCGCTTCTGCCCACCGATCCAGGTCTGGCCGGATTGCCCGGTTACTTTCTCGGTGGCATTCATCGACCGCACTGCATCGGCATCCCCGTTATTGATCAGACTTTTGGCCTCCTCCATCGCCGCCGCCTGGCTCCAGCCGCCGGAGTCCGCCATATCCATCATCCGTTTGGAGAGGTTCTGGCAATTGAGCTGAGCTTTGTCGAATGCCACATTGGCCTGCAATACCCCGTTGGTCAGCATTTCATACAAGCCCGGGTTAGCACGCTGAATAGCCATCGCCGGCAGACTGGCTACCGCACCGGTAGCGCCTTGAATAACGTTACCCATCAGGCTCTTGAACCCGTCCGTCACGCCATTGAGCTGGTTACCGATGGTGCTCTTCAGGTCGAAGTTGCCGCACATCAAATCCGAGCTCCAGCCCAGATTCATCCCCAGGCGCTGCATATTGCCACGCGTCGCCGGCTGTGAAATCACCGAGCCACCGCCCAGGGAGTAAAACAGCTTGTCCGAGACCGCGCCGCTGGCGCTCTTCCCGTACCCCACATTGCTGTCATTCACCTGGCGCAACGAAATGCCAAACAGGGTGCCGTTATCGTCATTGTCGTCAGCGTGTGCGTTCACGCCGGCCAGTGCCAGGCTGCCGGCAATCAACAGGGACAGCAGACTGCGCCGTCCCCAGAGAGATTTATTCATTGGTTTTTTCATCATTTATGCCTCAAAAATCCGTGCTGTAGAGGAAACGCAGCCCGCGGCGCTGGCAGCAGCTGTAGGGTTGCCACAGGGCAAAGGCAGCGTTCGCATCCGCTGCTGGCGTATGGTCACCGTCCGGGAACACGGCGCAAGACTGGCTGAGCTGCGGCGCCAGGCGCTGCCATTTGTGGTTGCGGGTTCCGATATTTTCCTGAACGGCCCCTGGTGGCCAGTAACCTTCCGAGCGCTGGCCCATCAGGGGCTGGTAGACGTGCGGCTGACCAGAGCGAGTGATGATGTCCGCCACTCGCTGTGCCACCAGAGCCCCCGCCTTGTCGTCATCAACCTGAGTCACAAATCCCGAACGGGGGTAGACGTTGCCCCACATATTCGCGGCCGCCTGACTGCCGACCTCACGCTGACCAGGTACCAACGCTTCGGGATAAAGGGATTCCGGCATGCCAGTACGCCATGCCAGGCTGTCCAGCGTGCTGAGGAAATACGGCACGAAGGGGGTCGCCGCACTGCGGCACGAATAGCCGGCAATGCTGCCGCCAATCAGGGTCGTCGCCGGATGGCCAATGGCGTCAGCGTATTTGAAATGCAGGTTGGTTTTGCGCTGCCCGGGGGTTTTCAGCTCATTGTTGCCACCGCCGGCTGCAACGCCGCCCAGTGCGCTGGTGATACTACTCTCGAGTCCGCCGGCGGCCTGACTGACCATCGACATCTCACGCCACGGATTGCCTCCCGGGGTGTTATACGCCGACACCACCGCCTCCGGGATGAAATGGCTAACTTTGACCGAAGTTCGGACAGTGCAGCCGCCCCAACTGCAGAACAACCAGTAGCAAATACCGCTGACGCGCCAGCTGATGCAGGACTGCGACACCGCACTGGCAACAATCTGTGCGCTGTTGAGAGCGGCATTCGCCGCCGGCACGCTAGCCGCAGACAGCATCATGGCCACACCGAAGGATTTAAGGGTCAGCCGGGGTTGTCCGGGAGACGTAAACTGCAAGGGAGATCGTTGCATATCACTGGCCCTCCAGTGACTTCGCGCGCAACGCGGTGGCCCGGGCGATATCAGCGGTGCCATACACCACATCCCGATCGTCAAACACGACAGCGGGGACTTTTTTGACGCCCAGTTCCCAGGCGCGCACCACCGCACGGTAAACCGTGGCCAGCTCCTGTTCATGCGCCTGCCATTGTGGTGACTGCAGTACGGCTTGCGCCTGCCGCTGCGCTTCATCCGGGTTCGACGACAGTGCGCCGAAGAGCTGCGTCTGCAACTGCTCCGGACCGTCAAGATAAATCACGGTCACGGAAGCATCATTATTCGTCGGGGGATGGTGGGAATCGGTATACAGTACCGTGCCGGCAAGCACCGATGCCGGCATCAGCAGAGGAAACAACGTCAGCAACGTGCTGATTTTCATGGTGTGCACTCCTGCATGGATAGAATCCACACAGGGTGCTATGACGAGGTCAGAAAGACAGCAAAGAAGTCTTTATTGGATTGCGATAATTTTGTTCAAAAGTCAGATCGTTGGAATCTCTACCGAAAAATCAAAACCCAGTAGCCCAGAACCCTCCACTCTCTGTCTGAACGATTCGGTAACGAAAACACGACCAATATCTTCCTCTATAGAGAAAAGGTAATCATCGGCGATCTTATCAGCATTAAGAGCCGGCTTCCGGATGAGAAACTTACCCTCTGACTCACGAAACAATGAATTCTCCCGGTCAAAACACCCCGATAGAACATTCGTAGGGTAGTACCCCCAAAAAGTCTTTCTTTTACTCTCTGTTATAACCGGTAACACCTGACCTCTCGGAAGTAAAATATCGCCCAACTCATCCAAAACATTCTCACTCAGAACGAAAAAAGGAGATAAAGCACTACTGAAGTCAAACTGGTAGTTTCGCTTCCCTGTATCATTACTACGTAGCTCTAGCATAACGGGAGTATAATTAATCAAAGGTTTCCAGTGAGCACTGCGTACTCGCCCCATGATGCTTTCCTCTCCCTCAGGGTAGTCCTGAATAAAGGAACAAAAGTTAGTCACATCAGATTGAAGTAAATAGATTTTTTTCATAACAGCACCGTATACCAGCTTGCACCTCTATCCGCAGAAAGCAAAGTTTCGCGCATTAACTGGAGTTCATCCAAGACACCTTGTTTGCCACCAAACTCATGCGCATCCAAGATACGCTGATTCACTGCATCCAGATACTTATCAGGATGTTTACCGTTATGCAGTATCCCAGGCAAGCCATCAACGTTATTCCGATTGGGTAGGAACACCCCATTATCCGCACCGTTAATATCAATATCATGTTGCTTCAGAATATCTCTGGCAGGTCTGGCCCCCTTAGCTGTTTCAGGAACGATATGATGCGCGGCTGAATTGGCAGGACGCGGTGTGCCTGCCTTTTCCATACTCTTGGAAAGTGCACAGCTGGTCAAACCCAATGGGTCAATCCATCCCAATGGATTCGGCGCATACTGATACAAGTTCAACCCGCCACGCAACCCGATCGGATCCTGCGTGGTAAAACGCCCCACTTCAGGTTCATAGTAACGGAACAGGTTGTAGTGCAGCCCGCTTTCCTTATCCTGGTATTGCCCTGCATATCTCAGCGGCTGATCGTAGACGGCCCCATTGCGTTGTTCAACGCCGGCGACCGTCTGTCCCTGCAACTTGCCGAAAGTGTCGTAGTTGCCCGACCAGCAAAGGTTACCTTCGACGTCGGTAACTTCCAGCGGCGCGCTGTTAAGATCGGTGTGCAGCCAGTATACATCAGCTTGTTTGCCATCCCCCGCCTGTTCGAGCGCCGCCAGCGGCGTCCACGCGCTGGCCGGGTCGTAGCTCCAGGTTCTGCGCGTGCCGTTGTCCCGCTGCTCCTGCAGCAGCCGGTAGCCCTCCCACAGAAAACGCGTCGTTTCCGGCGCTTTACCTTTGTAGCTTACCGTCTTGCGCGTGCGGCGACCCAGCGCATCGTAGTGATACTCCGCCTCGAACTCGCCCTCTGGCCCGCGGCCGCGCGCCTGTATCAGGCGGTTATCGGCATCGTAACGGTAATGCTGTTCATACATCCCGTTCCGCCGACTGACCAGGTTGCCCCAGGCGTCGTAACGGTAAAATAGCTGTTGCCAGTGCGTCAGGCGATTGCCGGCGATCGGCGCCAGCGGTAAATGTCTGTCGACATCGTCATTTGGGCTTCGCCAGCCCAGCAGGTTATCGGCACCGTCATACATCAGACGGTTACCGGCCTTGCCAAGTCGGTTTTCCCGGTGCTGCAGCAGGCGCCCTTCCGCGTCGTAGCCGTAGTGCACCTCGCCGCGCAGCGCATCGCAGACCGACTCAAGTTCACCACGGCCGGTATAGCGAAACGTGCGCCACAACACGCCGTCTTCCGGTTTGGTTATCTGCCCGTGGCTGAAGGCACTGCTTTGCCAGCTGCGACGCCCCAGCGCATCGTACTGCCGCTGCTGATGCAGCGCGCCCTGCGTACGGCCGGTTTCCCGGTGCAGGCGATCGCGGGTGAACTCGCTCACCAGTTGTTGATTGAACTTGATGGCGCTGGCGTGGCCGGAACCATAGTACAGCCACTGCAGTTGGTCGCCCTGCGGCAGCGTCAGCGCCTGCAGGTTGGTCAACGCATCCCATTGGTACTGCAGCTCGCCGTTGCCCCCTTGTTCGGCCAGTAGATTGCCGGCTTTGTCGTAGCGCAGCTGCACGCTGTCCGGCTCGATGCCCAGCTCGGCGCCGGCAACGGTCGGCGTGCGCGTCAGACGGCTCATACGACCCACAGCATCATAATGGTACTGCCATTCCGCACTGGCGTTGCTGCGCCAGGCTAATTGACCGGCTTCGTCATAACGGAATCGGTGCAGGCGCTGCGCCGGCGGTGCTGTGGGATCCTGCGGCCCGGTTTCCCGGTGTTCGGTCAGTTGGCCATCGGGGCCATAACGGTAAAAATGATCGGTATTGTCCGGGCGGCGCTCGGCCGTCAGCCGGCCAACGGCATCGTGACTGAAGTGATATTCCCCACCGTTGCCGTTCTCAATGTTGGTCAACCAGCCGCGGCAGTTGTAGTGGTACCGGCGCGTACGCTTGATGCGGTCGGTGATGCTGACCGGCTGCCCCAGCAGGTTGTACTGCCAGTGCGTCTCGCTGCCGAGCGGGTCATGGTGTACGGCCAGTTGCCCCTGCACATTCCAGGCAAAGCGCTCTTCACTGCCGTCCGGATGGAGCAACGTTTGTAACCGGCCGGCGCGGTCCCAGCCATATCGGGTCAGGTTTCCTTCCGCGTCGGTGCGGTGCGTCAGCTGGCCCAATGCATCATAAGCATAGGCGGTAACGCTGCCGGAGCAGTCTGTGTAACGCGTCAGCAACCCCTGTGCGTTCCATGCCAGTTTCACCTCACCGCCCTGTGCATCAATAATGGTCTCCGGTAGGCTTTCTTCATCGTCGGAATACCGGTAACGGGTGATGTTACCCAACGCATCAATCTGCTGTGTCGGACGTCCCAGGGTATCCCAGTGCTGGAACACCTGGCTGCCGTCCGGATAAGTGACCGAAAACAGGCGTCCGCTGTTGCGGGAATACTGGTAAGTGATGGTGCGCCCCAGGGGGTCCGTCTCGCTCAGCAGACGGCCGTAACGGTCCCACTCGCTCTGGCGCTGCGCGCCGCCCGGGAGCACCACACCGCACAGCTCATCGCGCTCATAGATAAACGCCGTTTTTCTACCGTCAAAATCCGTAAACTGCGCCACGTTGTTGTCGTCATCCAGTTGCCACAGCGCCTGTTTGCCGTCATCACGTACAGCCCGGCGCACGCCGCCGGCAAAATCATAGTGCAACGACAGTTCTTCGCCGGCGCTGTGGCGCCAGGCAATCACCCGGGGCAATCCCTCCATTTCCTGCCACAGATATTCATTCAACAAACCCTGGCGATCCTGATGGCTGGCCATGAGTCCATCACGCCAGGTAAAACGCCGGGTAACTTCGCCGGCGCGGTTGCTGACGTCAACCAGTTGCCCCTCATCATCGTAACCATAGTGCACCAGCGGCAGCTCGCCGTCCGGAGTATACAGCAGCACGGTGCTCAGCCGGGACAGCCCATTGGTGGTAGTCAGGTTGCGGCACACCAGTCGCTGGCCGGCGCTGTCGACCAGCTCGCTCAGCCGGCCGTGGTCGTCGTGGAACAGAGAGATCACGTTGCCGGTGAGGTCAGTCATCATCTGCAGCCGGCTCGGCTCATCACTCAACGCCGGGTAGTGCCAGGTCTGCTCGCTGACGTCGAATACCTGCCAACTACCATCGGCGTTGTGCATCAACCAGCATTTTTCGGCTTCGCAGTAGGTTTTGTGGCCGAGCGGCACCCTGGGGAAAGCGACGAAGTCGCCGGACGGCGCGCGCCACACCAGGCCGTCCTGATACGGCTGCAGGCTGCTCTCCCAGAACAGACTCCAGCCGCGCCCCAGCACGCTCTCTGCCGGGTTGCCGCTGCGCCAGTAACGTTGCCAGGCGACCGGCAAGCGCGAGGGCAGTACAAAGTCCAGCTCATCGTCACCGGACAGGAATTTTTGGCCGCTGACGATATCCACCGGCCGGGCGATAATGCCGGCGGCGGCGGTGGCAGTCATCAAGGTGCCAAAACGGCAGGCAATGCGTCCCAGCTTATTGATGCCGGGCAGCTTGCCGAGCATCTTGCCCAAGGCGCCCAGTTTGCCGGCGGCGCCGCCCACGCCGCCTACCAGGCCGGCGAACAGCAGCGTCAGGTCAGAGACCTTGTACAGCCAATCCGGCACTTCGGGCTTGATCGGCAAGGTGGTGACGGTGCCGCCGCCGATAAACACGTTGGGCGAGCCTTCCATCACCTGCGCGTCGCAGTTGGTTTTGTCTCCCACGCGCGAGGCGGGCTGGCCGTTGATGCTGACCTTGTCAGAGCCCTGCGCCATCTGCATGCTCGGGCCGTCGTCGCTGCAGGCCACCTGGCTGTGGGTGGCGAGCGCGGCGGGTTTGCCGTTGATGAAGACGTTGGGGGAGCCGGTGACGATATTGCCTTTGGGGGTCAGGCTACCGGCACCGGTGTCGGCAATGCCGTCGCGCGCCGCGGTGGCCGCCTCCCCGGTGAGATACCCCACCGCCACGCTGGCGCCGATGAGCAACACGCCAACGCCAATACAGGAAGCCGCCAGGCCAGCGACGAACAGCGCACCCGCCGCCAATGCGCCTGCGGCGGCGATCAAGCCGCCGACAAGGGTGCCGGCAATCATGCCGGCCAGGGCATGGGAATGCCCGATGGTATCGCCGACGCGAGCCGCTTCGGTCATCGTAAGGTCCTTTTACGTGAAGAGTTCATCGTTATGCCGCCCGGTAGCTGTTCAGCACTTGCTGCAGCAGCGCGTCGTCCTGCGGCGTCAGCTTGCGCGCCATCGCCAGGGTAAACACCAGCACCCGGCCTTCCGCCAGCGTGAACACCGCCTGGTTCTGCCAGATGCGCTTGCCGTCGCGCAGGTAGCTGGCGCGCACCCACTCACCGGCGGCCAGCCCATCGCCCAGCGACGCCGGCTCGCGGCTTTTGAACGCCCAACCTTTCAGCCCCTGCGCCAGCGCATGAACGTAGCGCACTGCGGTGCGAGCACGGCTGCTTTGCAGCCTCAACCGTCTTTGAGTCTCTACCATACATAAACACTG
>NZ_JBNIDE010000005.1:0-241870 GCF_059652115.1 Serratia sp. EC4
TTGAAGTAAGCGGTCTGGCGCAAGCCGATAAAAAAGCCGGTCATCATGACCGGCTTTTTTTATGGGCGGAAATCGCGCTTACGACGCGGCATTGGCGCTTTCGACGCCGCGCAACCGGTCGTAAGCCGCCGCCAGCAACAGCACCAGCAGCGTAGGCTGCAGCCAGACCAGCCCCTGTTCGGCCAGCGGCAGCTTATCGAACCAGGCGGGCAGCAGGCCGCTGAAGCTGGAAGCCTTCAGGCCGTCGGCCAAGCCAAACACCAGGCTGGTGGCGATCACCGGCGCGAAGACGCGCCTGGCGCTGCGCCAGCGGTTCTGGCTGAAGCTGAGCAACACCAGCGCGATGCAGGGCGGGTAGATCGCCGTCAGCACCGGCAGCGAGACGCGGATCAGATTGGCCAGCCCCATGTTGGAGACCAGCATGGCGAAGAGGGCGAGGATCACCACCAGCGTGCGGTAAGAGAGCGGCAGGTAGCGGGAGAAGAAGTCCGCGCAGGCGCAGGTCATGCCGACCGCCGTCACCAGGCAGGCGATGAACATCAGCACCGCCATAAAGACGCTGCCCAGATCGCCGAAGGTGTGCTGTACATAGGCGTGCAGGATTGCCGCGCCATCCTGAGCGCCGTTCTCGATCAGGCTACCGCTGCCGGCGCCGAGTTTGAACATGCAGATATAGACCAGCGTCAGGCCGACGCCGGCGATCAGGCTGGCCCACAGCGTATAACGCAGCAGCAACCCGCTGTCGCTGACGCCGCGCGAGCGGGCGGCGGTAACGATAATCGAACCGAACATCAGCGCCGACAGCGTGTCCATGGTTTGATAACCCTGTACGAAGCCGGTGGAAAACGCCGAGGCTTGATAGCTGCCGACGGCGGAGAGCGGCGCGCCTGCGGGCCAGACCAGGGCGGCGATGCCGAGCGCGGCCAGCGCCAGAATTTTCAGCGGCGCCAGAATATGGCCGACGTTATCGAGCAACCGTCCGGGATAAAGCGACACAATCATCGCCAGGGTAAAGAACAGCAGGCTGTAGATGAACTGCGGCAGGGCGCCGTCGCCGGTGAAAGGCGCAATGCCGAGGGCGAAAGAGACATTGGCGGTTCGCGGCGTGGCGAACAGCGGGCCGAGCGCCAGATAGCAGACGGTCGCCAGCAGCAAACCGGCGGTGCGGCCGATGGGGCCGGTCAGCAGGCTGATGCTGCCGCCGACGCGCGCCAACGCGATCACGGCGATCACCGGCAGGGCGACGGCGGTCACCATAAACCCGATAGCGGCCGGCCACAGATGTTCGCCGGACTGCAGTCCCACCAGCGGCGGGAAGATGATGTTGCCGGCGCCGACAAACAGGGCAAAGGTCATAAAGCCCAGGGCGATAATGTCTTTCGGGGATAAACTCTTGGTCATAACGGTATGGCACTGCCTGTATTCATGAAATAAACGGCCTGCCTGCAGAGGGCTGGCGCGTGGGGCAGCGAGCGCCCGCAAAAATTTTCGTCCGGCAGGATATAATAATTCGGCGACAAAAACCTGATTAATCCAGCGCTGTTTATCCTTGCGTGAACCGGCCGCACAGATGCATCCTGGCGGCCGGCCCGGCAGCGCGTTAGCTTGCGCGCGCCACCATGTCTATCGACAGCGGGATTTCGATATGCGGTTTAAAAGAGTCATACGCGAAGGAGACGTGGCCGTCTTCGACCGGTTTACGGGTGAAAAAGATCAGCATATCGCGGGTTGAATTCTTACGTTTGTCCTGCGCTTCCACCGGTGAGAGGCTGTGTTTGCGCTCATGGTCGACAATCAGCAGGGTATCGAGGAAATGCCGATGCTGTATTGCGCCCAAAATCCATTCCGGCCGGGCCCGATCGAATTTGATCCCGCTGGTTTCGCGCATATCGTGAATAAAGGTCTTGGCGCTGTCGTCGGTCATGTTGTCGCAGCCGAGGAAGGTCGTCATGGTGTGGTCGACGCCGTCGCTGTGCACGCCTTCCAGCGCCGGTTCGCCCAGCATCTGCGGCGTGGTGACGGTGCGCAGGTTGAACACCGTGCAGACGAACTTGTTGATCTCCTGATTAAGCCGGGGGCGCGGCGTCACGCTCACGCCATCGATCACGTAGGCTTTGAATTTCATCAGCGCCTGAAATGCCGTATTCAACTGCAGATCGTCGTTGATGCCGCGGAAATGGCGCACCTTTCCCGAATCGTAGCGGATGAAGTCTTCCTCGACCGAGAGCACGAAAGGCTGGAACTCCAGCCGCTCAATCCGGGCGCGATCGAAGTCGAAACAGAAACGGCCGTTTCTGGACTTGCGGAAAGGCAGCGTGGGATCGTCCGCCAGATTGGCGCTGACCTGCTGCAGCCTGGCGAAATCTTCCGGCCGCGCGCCCAGCGCCAGCAGGATTGCCTGCATGGTAGCGCCGGGGATAAAGGCTGAACGGTGTTCCTGGTATGCTTTCTTAACTTCATCAAGCAGAGATAACTGTCGCATTTCTCGGAGGCCTCACGAATGATGGGGCGGTTATAAAATCTTGCTGCCGATCTCCACGTCGAAATCGGGTTTCAGCAAGACGGTGCCTTGATCCCTGGTGACCGCGGCAAGAACCAGCACTTCGGATTTAAATCCGGCAACCCGCCTGGCGGGGAAATTAACGACGGAGATGACTTTTCTGCCAAGCAGATCATCTTCCTGATAGTTTTCGCATAATTGCGCCGAACTGTTTTTAATGCCAATTTCCTCGCCGAAATCAATGCGCAGCTTATAGGCGGGTTTTAACGCCTTGTCGTTATATTCCACGGAAATAATTTCGCCAATACGCATATCCAGTTTCATAAAATCAGTGATTTCGGCCATGAGTCAGTCCCGTTAATTAAATGGCTTCAGAAAGGCTAGCAAAGGGGAATTATCCCGACAATGTCGCCGATAGGGGAATATTTATACCTGATGTAGCAATTAATTTACATTATCGTAACGTAGCGCAATTAATTATAAGCTCGATGAATTATATGAAATTGAAACTTCATTATTCACCGGTAATTATGTGCGCCACCTGAACTTGGGCGTTCGCTCGGCACTGTTAAGCCCGTGTTAAATTGGTTAGTATGCCCTCATTCATCAACCGCATTCTTTCAGGTAGTGATATGGAAATAACCCCGCGTGAAAAACGCGATCGGCGAAAGGCATTTATCGCGCCGTTTTTCCTGATATTAATTTGGTCGACGGGTTTTATTGCCGCGCGTGCGGTGGCGGATCATGCCGATCCCAACCTTTTCCTGACCTTTCGCTTTTTGATCGCCGCCGCGGTATTCGCTTTGCTGGCATTGCATTGCGCCTGGCCCAAGGGGCGGCAGTTCGTGATGCACCTGCTGACCGGCATGTTGATGAATGGCGTTTATCTCGCTGCAAGCTGGTGGGCGGTGGCGAACGGCCTGGCGGCCGGGGTGATGTCGCTGATCGGCGGATTGCAGCCGTTGTTCACCGCGCTGATTTTCGCGTTGGTGCTGCGCAAATCGATAGGGTTACGCTCCTGGGCCGGGCTGGCGGTCGGTTTTATCGGCGTTGCGCTGGTGCTCTCCCCTCGACTGACCGGTATCGACGTCGGCAATATGGCGCTGTTGCCGATCCTGATGGGGTTTGGCAGCATCGTCGCGCTGACGATCGGCATCATGGTGCAGAAGTCTTCGCTGGCGGCGGCCGATCTGCGGGCGGCGGGCGCCATTCAGCACCTCGGCGCCGCGATCGTGACCGGCGCGTTGGCGGCCGTGATGGGCTCCGGCGCCTGGGACAATTCGCCGACGCTGTGGTTCTCGCTGCTGTGGTCGGCCGGCGTGTTGTCGCTGGGCGGCACCGCGCTGTTTATCTGGATGGTGCGCCACGGCGATTTGACTCGCATTACCGCGCTGATGTTGCTGGTGCCGCCGGCGGCGGCGCTGCAGGCTTACGCGCTGTTTGGCGAGGCGCTGTCGCTGGTGCAGTTGGCGGGGTTTGCCCTGACCCTGCTGGGGGTCGCCATCGTACAGCGAATTCGCCTGCTGCGGCGTTCTCGCCTGGCCGAATAGTTTGCGACAGGAAGCGCCGTAAAGCCCGCGCTGCCGGGCTTTTTTATTGGCTGAAAAACGTCCAACCTCACAAAACCGAAAGATAACAAAGCAACGCCGTTGCCTCGTCACAGTTATTAACTATATGTTAATTTTTAGTTTATTAAATGTGATCAGGGGATGGATGATGATGATGAAAAAAATCAGCGCGACCGTAGCGGCAATCACTTTGTTGGGCTCCGTTTCCGCCTATGCGGCCTTCCCGGCGGGCTACCCCGCCGACTACCAGAAACTGGTCGACGGCGCGAAGAAAGAAGGCAAGGTGGTGATTTACTCGACCACCGACACCAAGGCGGCGGCGCCGCTGATCCAGGGGTTCGAGGCGTTGTATCCGGGCATCAAGGTCGAATACAACGACATGAACAGCACCGAACTGTATAACCGCTTTATCAGCGAGCAGGCGGCCGGCGGCACCAGCGGCGACGTGGTGTGGAGTTCGTCGATGGACACCATTTTGAAACTGGCGGGCGATTACGCGCAGGAATACGCCTCTCCCGAGCAGGCTCAACTGCCGAAATGGGCGGTATGGCAAGATAAGGTGTATGGCACCACCTATGAGCCGGTGGTGTTTATCTATAACAAACGCCTGATCCCGCAAGGCGATGTGCCGGATTCGCATGCGGCGCTGGCCAAGCTGATCGCCGGCCAGACGGACAAATTCAAGAAGAAAGTCACCACCTACGACATCGAAAAATCCGGCGTCGGCTTCATGCTGTCGGTGCAGGACTTCAAGGCCGATCCTAACTACTTCAAAACGCTGGCCGACGTGGCCAAGGGTGGCCTGGCGGTGCAATCCTCCACCGGCACCATGATGGAACGCGTTTCCTCCGGTGAAAACCTGATCGGCTTCAATATCCTCGGTTCATACGCCGAGGCCCGCGCCAAGAGCGATCCGTCGCTCGGCATCGTCTATCCGAAAGACTATACCCTGGTGCTGTCGCGCGTGAGCTTCATCGGCAAAGAGGCCGGCAACCCTAACGCCGCCAAGCTGTGGTTTGACTATGTGCTGTCGGAGAAAGGGCAAAATATTCTCGCCAATCAGGCGGATATCCCCTCGATCCGCAACGACATCGAAGGCAAGAACGACATCGATGGCATGACCAAGCTGTTGGGTAACGGGCTCAAACCGATCCCGGTCGATGACAGCCTGCTGGAATATCTGCAGCCGGCCAAGCGTCTCGACTATATCAAACAATGGCGCGCCGCCGCGGCGAAATAACAGGGACTGCATTCGGACGCGCGCCTATCGCACGGGCACGCGCCCTTTGGTCGTCGTTTACAACCATAGGGAGCATTTATGCAAGCATGGCGCAGAAAGTGGCAGAGTCTGCCGCGCGGCCTGGTGGTGTTGATAACCGCGCTGGTTATCTATGTCCCCCTGTCGTTTATCATCATTCAAAGCTTCCTCTCGGCACCGTTTTTCTCTCCTTCCAAGGTTTTCAGCCTTGAGGCCTTCGAGTTCATCTTTACCGATCCGGATTTCTACAAGGCGCTGAAAAGCGGCTTTATTTTGGCATTCGGCCTGGTGATTATCGCCATCCCGCTCGGCGGTGTTTTGGCCTTCCTGATGGTGCGCACCGATCTGCCGGGGCGGCGGATCATCGAACCGCTGATTCTGGTGCCGATCTTCGTGTCGCCGATGGTGCTGGGTTTCGGTTACGTGGTGGCGGCGGGACCGGTAGGTTTCTTCTCGCTGTGGGCGGAGGCGCTGCTGGGCTTCGTGCCGTGGAACATCTACTCAATGGCCAGCATCGTGGTGATAGCCGGATTGACGCACGTGCCTCACGCGTATCTGTACATCTCCTCGGCGCTGCGCAGCGTGGGCTCCGACGTTGAAGAAGCGGCGCGCACCGCCGGCGCCACGCCGCTGCAAGTGATGACCGCCGTCAGTCTGCCGATGGTGCGGCCGTCTATCTTGTACGCCGGGGTGCTGTTGTTCTTCCTCGGGCTGGAAGTGTTCGGCCTGATGCTGGTGTTGGGTGATCCGGAAGGCAACCTGGTGCTGGCGACCTACCTGTACCAGTTGACCAACAAGCTGGGCACGCCGTCTTACCATCTGATGGCGGCGGTGGCGGTGGTGCTGATTTGCATCACTATTCCGTTGGTGATGCTGCAGCGCCGGCTGATGCGCACCGCTAATCGCTTTGTCACCGTCAAGGGCAAAGCCTCGCAGGCCCGCGCGCTGCCGCTCGGCAAATGGCGCTGGGTGGCCGGCGCGGTGGTGGTGTTCTGGCTGACCGTGACCATCGGCGTGCCGCTGATCGGCGTGGTGCTGCGCGCCTTTATCTCTAACTGGGGCGTGGGCGTGTCTGTCTGGGACGAGCTGTCGATCAACACCTTCCGCACCATCTGGGCGCAGCCCAACCTGCTGCGCGCCATCGTCAACTCGATGGCGATCGGGGTGATCGGCGGGGCGCTGGCGGTGGCGTGCTACCTGTTTATCGGCATCGCCATGCACCGCAAGCCGGATGGCGCCACGCGCTTCCTCGACTACAGCGTACTGGTGCCGCGCGCGGTGCCGGGGCTGTTGGCCGGTCTGGCATTCCTGTGGGTGTTCCTGTTCTTGCCGATGTGGCTGGACAAATCGCTCAAGGAGGGCTGGTTGTCGGCGTTGCCGATGGCCGAGTGGCTGCGTGCCAACTGGATTGTCTGGCTGCGTTCGCTGCGCAGCACTATCTTCAGCGTCTGGCTGGCTTACACCGTGGTATGGATGGCCTACGGCCTGAGGCTGATCTCTTCCACGTTGCTGCAGGTGGGGCCGGAGCTGGAAGAGGCGGCGCGCAGCGCCGGCGCCAGCCGCGGCCAGATCACCCGCCACGTCACCATTCCGCTGTCGCGCTATGGCCTGATCGGCTCTTGGCTGCTGATGTTCCTGATTTTTGAACGCGAATATTCCACCGGGGTGTATCTGCTGTCTCCGGGCACGGAAACCATCGGCTCGATGCTGGTTTCTCTGTGGGCCGCGGGCGCTATCGATATCGTCGCCGCGCTGTCGTTCATCAATATCCTGCTGGTGGTGCTGGGGCTGGGGATCGCCTTGCGCTTTGGAGTGAAATTACATGATTGAACTTTCGGTAGAGAATCTGCATTTGACCTATGGCGACAACCCGGTGCTGAAAGGGGTGTCGATGGATCTGAAACGGGGTGAGGTGGTCTCGCTGCTGGGCCCGTCGGGCAGCGGCAAAACCACGCTGCTGCGGGCGGTGGCCGGGCTGGAGAAACCGAGCCAAGGGCGGATCGTCATCGGCAATAACCCCGTGTACAACGGCAGCGCGCGCAGCGAAATTCCCGCCGAAGAGCGCAACCTGGGGCTGGTGTTTCAGTCCTATGCCCTGTGGCCGCATAAAACGGTGTTTGAGAACGTCGCTTACCCGCTGAAGCTGCGTAAGACCGCCTCGGCGGAAATCGCCCAGCGGGTGCAGGCGGTGCTGGATCAGCTCGGGTTGGGGCATCTGGCCAAGCGGCACCCGCACCAGCTTTCCGGCGGCCAGCAGCAGCGCGTGGCGATCGGGCGTGCGCTGGTCTACAACCCGCCGGTGATCCTGCTGGATGAGCCGCTGTCCAATCTCGACGCCAAGCTGCGCGAAGAGGCGCGGGTATTCCTGCGCGAGCTGATCATCAAGCTCGGTCTGTCGGCGCTGATGGTGACCCACGATCAGAACGAGGCGATGGCCATTTCCGATCGCATCCTGCTGCTCAATAACGGCAAAATCGAACAACAGGGCACGCCGCAGGAGATGTACGGTTCACCCACCACGCTGTTCACCGCCGAGTTCATGGGCAGCAACAACCGCTTGCCGGGCAAGGTTGTTGCGCTGGAAGGCGACCGGGCGCGCATCGAAGGCAAGGATTGGGCGCTGTGGGGCAAAGTGGGCGCCGGCGTGCAGGTTGGGCAGGAGGGCACGGCGGTGATCCGCGTGGAGCGCGTGCGGTTGGGCGAAGATCCGCAGGGCAACCAGCTTGAGCTGCCGTTGCTGACCAGCATGTATCTCGGCGATCGCTGGGAATACCTGTTCCGCACCGTGGCCGAAGATTTCGTGGTGCGCGCCTATGGCCACGAGGCGCGCGATCGGGCGCTGTGCCGGCTCTCCCTGCCGGCCGATCATCTGTGGATATTCCCGAAAGCCTAATCAGGACGCCCGCTGATGCGGGCGTTCCGTTTACAAATCCAGCACCAGTCGGCTGCCTTTGGCGCGCGAGCAGCAGATCAACAGGGTTTGCTGCGCCGCGCGTTCTTCGTCGCTGAGATACTGATCGCGGTGGTCGGCTTCCCCCTCGACGATGCGGGTTTCGCAGGTGCCGCAAATGCCTTCGCGGCACAGACACTCGACCCTGGCCGCCTTGCTGTTTTCCAGCGCCTGCAGGATGGTCATGTCTTCCGCCACTTCAAGTTCAATACCCGACCGGGCCAGCACCAGCGTAAAGGCGCCGCCCGCCGTGTCTTCGGCAGCGAAGGCTTCGCTGTGTAAACGCGCGGCGTCGATACCCCGTTCGGCGGCGGTCCGGTAGACCGCTTCGTTCAGCGCCCTCGGGCCGCAGACGTAGATATGGGCGCCGGGTTCCACGTCGGCCAGCGTGCGCGCCAGATCCAACCGGCCGCCAAGGCTGGAGACATGGCAACTGACGTTGTCGGTGAATGGCGCTTGCGTCAGCTGCTGCTGGAAGGCGTTGTGTTCCTCGCTGTGGAAGCAGTAGTGCAGATGGTAGCGTTGGCCGCTGCGTTGCAGCTCATGCAGATGGGCCATAAACGGCGTGATGCCGATGCCGCCGGCGATCAACACGTGATGCTGTGCCTCCGGCGCCAGCGCGAACAGGTTATTCGGGGTGCTGATGGTCAGCGTATCGCCGACCGCCAGCCGGTCATGCATGAAGTCAGAACCGCCTTTGGAAGGAGACTCGCGCCGAACGGCGATCTGGTAACGGTCGAGCTCGAACGGTGAGCTGAGCAGCGAGTAAGCGTTGCTGTAGCGCTTCTCGCCGTCCTGCATTTGCACGATGATGTGGCTGCCGCCGCTGAAGGCGGGCAGCGGCCGGCCTTGCGGATCCGCCAGAGTAAAGCGCTTGACCTGTGCGGTGACGGTTTCGATGTCGACGACGCGAACATCAAGCATCTGATAGCTGGTCATTCATTGGCTCCAAAGCGCGGGCGTCCCCGCGCATAAAAAAGTTATACCGCCTGGCACAGGTATTTGAGCTCCAGATAGTCTTCGATGCCGTATTCGGAGCCTTCACGCCCCAGGCCCGACTGTTTCACTCCGCCGAACGGCGCGACCTCGTTGGAGATAAGCCCGGTATTGATACCGACCATGCCGTACTCCAGCCGCTCCGAAACGCGCCATATGCGCGCCGCATCGCGGGTGTAGAAGTAGGCGGCCAATCCGTAGATGGTGTCATTGGCCTGGCGGATCGCCTCGGCTTCGTCATCGAACACCACCAGCGGCGCGACCGGGCCGAAGATCTCTTCTTCCAGCAGCAGCGAACCGGGTTGCACGTCGCCCAGCACCGTCGGGGTGAAGAAATTGCCGCCCAGCGCGTGCGGCGTGGCGCCGGTCAGCACCTGAGCGCCTTTGCTCAGCGCGTCATCGAGCAGCTCCACCACCTTGTCGCGCGCCTTGCGGTTGATCAGCGGGCCGATCTGCACGCCAGGTTCGAAACCGTTGCCAACCTGCAGCGCCGCTACGCGGGCGACAAACTTCTCGGCGAACTGCGGGTAAACGCCGCGCTGCACGTAGAAACGGTTGACGCAGACGCAGGTCTGCCCGGCGTTGCGATATTTGGCGATCAGCGCGCCTTCCACTGCGGCATCGATGTCCGCATCGTCAAACACGATGAACGGCGCGTTGCCGCCCAGCTCCAGCGACACTTTCTTGATGGTGTCCGAGCTTTGGCGCATCAGCAGGCGGCCCACCGGCGTGGAGCCGGTAAAGCTCAGCTTGCGCACCTGCGGGTTGCGGGTCAGCTCGGCGCCGATCGCCTGCGAGTTGCCGGTCACCACGTTGAACACCCCGGCGGGAATGCCGGCGCGCTCGGCCAGTTCGGCCATCGCCAGCGCTGAATAAGGGGTTTCGTTGGCGGGTTTGACCACCAGCGTACAGCCGGCCGCCAGCGCCGGTGCGGCCTTTCGGGTGATCATCGCCGCTGGGAAGTTCCAGGGCGTGATCGCCGCGCACACGCCGATGCCCTGTTTCAGCACCATCAGGCGTTTATCGCCGCTTGGCGAGGGAATGATGTCGCCGTTGGTGCGTTTGGCCTGTTCGGCGAACCATTCGATAAAGGAGGCGGCGTAGCGGATTTCGCCCAGCGATTCCGCCAGTGGTTTGCCTTGTTCCAGCGTCATCAGGCTGGCCAGATCCTGCTGGTGTTCCAGCATCAGTTCGAACCAGCGGCGCAGCAGCTGCGCGCGCTGTTGCGCCGGCAGCGCGCGCCAGCCTTCCAGCGCCTGCTGGGCGGCGTCGATCGCCCGTTGGGTTTCGGCCGTCGCCATGTTGGGCACGCTGCCGATGAGTTGGCCGGTGGCGGGATCGCTCACCGGCAGGGTTTCCTGGTTGTCGGCGTCGCGCCATTGGCCGTTGATGTAGGCCTGTTGGCGGAATAGCGCCCGATCGGAAATATTCACGAGAACCTCACAAGTCTGGGGGAGGGGCCATTGGGCCCCGTCGCATCAGGGTTGATAAACCTGCGCCAGCAGGTTGTGGAAGTGGGCGATGCCGTGCTCGCTGACGCCGCTGCCGGCGCCGTCGGCCATGATGCGCCCCTGCCCGCGATAGCCGCGCGATTTGAGGCCTTTTTGCACGCTCTCCACCAGCCGCAAATCTTCCGGGCGGAACACGTCGCGGTACCAGTCGATCAGTTTGAGCTGTTCGTCGCTCAAATCGGCGTTGGTGAAGTAGATGTCGTAGTGCTGCAGGGTAGTTTCCGCATCGACCGGGAACTCATAGATCACCGTCATCATGCCTTCCAGCGGCGGCATGTTGAACATGGTGCACGGCCACAGCCAGATGCCGTGGAAGCTGGCTTCTTTACCCTCTTCAAACTTGAACGACTGCTCGGAAGGGCGGGCGTAGCCGAACTGCAGCGTCCAGTTGCCGTGCAGGGTGTGCCAGTAGCGGTCGACCTGCACCGAGTCGGCGAAGCCGGGGTGCGCCGGGCCGCAGTGGTAGCACTCGAGGTAGTTGTCGACGATGTTCTTCCAGTTGGCCGGAGTGCGGGTGACGAAACGCGCCGCCAGCTTGAGATCGTCGACCTGCGGGCAGGCCTCGCGCACTTTGGCGCCGAGGCCCGGCAACTGGTCTTCCACCGTGCCGGCCTGCGAGTCCAGATTGACGTAAATAAACCCGGCGTACTCTTCGACCCGCACCGGCACCAGGTGCGAGTTTTCCTTATCAAAGTTCTGCACGTTTTCGCAGTTGCGCGCGTGCGCCAGTTCGCCGTCCAGCTTGAACGCCCAGGCGTGATAAGGGCAGGTGATGACGTTTTTCGCCCGGCCGTCGCCCGCCAGCAGTTGGTGGCCGCGGTGCGGGCAAACGTTGTAAAAGGCGCGCAGCACCTTGTCGCGGCCGCGCACCACCAGAATGTTTTCACCGATGATCTCGCGGGTGATGTAGTCGTTCGGTTCGGCGAGCTCGCTGCGGTGCGCCACGCAAATCCAGCTGGTGGCGAACACCTGCTCTTTTTCGTGCTCGAACGCCGCCTGGTGGGTATAGAACCGGGCCGGAATGGTGTAAGCCTCACGGGCGTCGGCGCAGAAATCTTTCGGTAAGGTAAATTCAGGGATCAGAGTGCTCATAAGTTAACCTTCCTCTTTTCTTATTGTCATTTCGCCATAGGGCGCGGTTGATACGACGATGGAGCGGAGAGTTCGGCGGTCGCCGGCGCGTCGGGCAGCGCCGGCGGGCTGCTTTCGATCAGGTGCGCCGGGATGGCCGCGTAGTCCTGCTTCAGCCAGCGGGCAAAGCCGTAGGTTTTCACCAGCAGTACCAGCAGGAACGGCAGCGCGGTCAGGATCACCGTGGTTTTCATGGTGTCCAGCGAGGCGCCGGTAAACAGGATCGACAGCGGGATCAGGGTGATCACCACGCACCAGAACAGGCGCAGCATCGGGCTGGGATCTTGCCCCTCCTGCAGGTTGCGGGTGCTGGTGGCGGCCATGGTGTAGGCCACCGCGTCCATGTGCGAGGCCAGGAAAATGATCATGATGAACAGATAGGCGGCCAGGAACAGCTTGCCGAGCGGCAGCGCCGTCAGCAGCATCTGCACGGCGGTTTCGCCGCCCTGGGTGCTGAGGATCTCCGGCACGTTGAGCTGCCCGCTGATGAACTGGTGCATGGCGTAGCTTTCCAGCGAACCGAAGAAGAACCAGCAGCCGAGGGTGCTGCCGAGCAGCAGCGCCCAGATCACTTCTTTAATCTTGCGGCCGCGCGAGACGCGGGTGACGAACATCGCCACGCCCGGGGTATAGGAGATCCACCACAGCCAGTAGAACACCGTCCAGCTGCGGCTGAAGCTGCCATCGCCCATCGGATCGGTGAACAGGCTCATCTGCAGGAAGTTTTGCGCCGTCAGGCCGATGGCGTTGATGGTGTTGTTGATGGTGAACTCGGTGGGGCCGACCAGCAGCACCAGCCCGGCGAAGGCGAAAGCGCCCCAGCCGACCATTTTGCTCAGGCGCTGCATGCCGCCGTCGATGCCGATGTAAGAGCTGAGACAGAAGATCACCGCCGCCAGCAGGATCACCGTCGCCTGCACCGCGAAGTTATCCGGGATGCCGGTCAATGCCGTCAGCCCGCGGGTAAAGGTGGAGGCCGTCAGCACCAGCGAAATGGTGAGGGCGCCGACGGTGGCGACCAGGAAGATCAGATCCACCAACCGCCCGATCGGGCCGTTGGCGCGCACGCCGGTGATGGCGGAAATGATCCCCGACAGGCTGAGCCCTTTGTTCTTACGCACGTGGAAGTGGTAGGCCATGATCAGCGAGGCGAGGGCGTAGGTCGCCCAGGCGCTCAGGCCCCAGTGGAAGAAGGAGTAGCTGATGCTGTATTCCAGCGCCTTCGGGGTGCGCGGCGCGATGTTCAGCCCCGGTGTCTGGTAATAATACGCCCATTCCATCACCCCCCAGTACAGGGTGGACGAGCCCAGGCCGGCGCAGATGAACATGAACAGCCAGGCCAGCGTGGAGTATTGCGGTTTGCCTTCGCCGAGGCGGATGTTGCCGTATTTGCTCAACGCCAGATACAGCACCACCAGCAGGGCGATCAGCACCAGGATTTGAATGGTTGAACCGAACAGCCGGGTGACGCCGTTGAAAATGGTGTTGGCGATAAGCGCGGATTGGGCCGGAAAGAGCATCAGGCAAATGGCGATCAGCGCAATACTGCACAGGCTGATGGCGATGAGCGTGACATCCTTTTTAGGATTGCTCTGCATGGGAGTGAACTCCTGTTATCGGTGGTGGGCCGGTGCGCGAAGCGTAGGGTGCGCCCGGGCCTTGTTGGTTTGAACCCTTTGTTTTGTTACACCGCGAGGAGCAAGCGCCCCGGCGGAACGCCGCCGGAAATGTTTACTCTTCATTAACATTTTTGAGTGTGCACAAATTACAGGAGGGCCACAATTGGGGCATCTGTAAAAGGATAAAACACAGTATGTAAACAATTTGTTGTGATCTTGACCGGGGTATTGGCGTGCTTTCTGGGGTGATTTTCAGTGGATTTGCGGCGGCGATCGAAGCGGAAAAACGGACGTGGCAAAGCAGGGCGCGAAAGGGCGCCCTGCGCAGGAAAATCAACGGCGTTTAGCGTTGCAGCAGGGCGGCGATCGCCTGGCCGACTTGCTGGGTGGAGGCGCCGCCCCGCATATCCGGCGTGCGCGGCCCGTCGGCGATAATGTGCTCAATCGCCTGCAGGATGCCGTCGTGCGCCTGGCGGTAGCGAGCATCGCCGTCGCCGAGGAAGTCCAGCATCATCGCGCCGCTCCAGATCATGGCGATCGGGTTGGCGATGTTTTTGCCGAAAATGTCCGGCGCCGAGCCGTGTACCGGCTCGAACAGCGACGGGAAGTTGCGCTCCGGGTTCAGGTTGGCCGACGGCGCGATGCCGATGGTGCCGGTGCAGGCCGGGCCGAGATCCGACAAAATATCGCCGAACAGGTTGGAGGCCACCACCACGTCGAAGCGTTCGGGGTTCAGCACGAAGCGCGCGCACAGAATATCGATGTGCTGTTTGTCCCAGGCGATATCAGGGTATTGGCGCGCCATCTCCGCCACGCGCTCATCCCAGTACGGCATGCTGATGGCCATGCCGTTGGACTTGGTGGCTGCAGTCAGGCGCTTGCGCGGGCGCTGCTGCGCCAGCTCGAAGGCGTACTTCAGGATGCGGTCCACGCCCTGACGGGTGAAGACCGATTCCTGGATCACCATCTCGCGATCGGTGCCTTCGAACATCCGTCCGCCGAGCGAGGAGTACTCTCCTTCAGTATTTTCGCGCACCACGTAGAAATCGATATCGCCCGGCTGTTTGTTCGCCAGCGGGCAGGGCACGCCGGGAAACAGCCGTACCGGGCGCAGGTTGACGTACTGCTCGAAGTCGCGGCGAAATTTCAGCAGTGAACCCCACAGCGAAATGTGATCGGGCACCGTATCCGGCCAGCCGACGGCGCCGAAATAGATGGCGTCGAAGCCCTTGAGCTGTTCAAACCAATCGTCCGGCATCATCTGGCCGTGGTGCTGGTAGTAGTCGCAGCTGGCCCACTCGAAGGTGTCGAATTCCAGCGACAGATCCCAGCGCGCTGCCGCCGCCTGCAATACTCGTATGCCTTCCGGCAACACTTCCCGCCCGATACCGTCCCCGGGGATGGCGGCAATCTTGTAAGTTTTGCTCATACAGAGGTCTCATTTGTAGGTAGGGGAGATTGACAACACTGCTATCCTATAATTGACTAACTGTTAATCAATCGCGAAAACGGTGAAACATAAAACACGAATCATGAACAATATGCCGATCCTGAGTGACCTGCGGGTGTTCGTGCTGGTGGCGCGCCGCGCCGGGTTCGCCGCCGCCGCCGAAGAGCTGGGCGTTTCGCCGGCCTTTATCAGCAAGCGCATTGCGTTGCTGGAAAAGGCGCTGGACGTGTCATTGCTGCACCGCACCACGCGGCGGGTGGCGATCACCGAAGACGGTGAACGCATCTACGAATGGGCGCAGCGCATTCTCAACGATGTCGATCAGATGATGGACGAGTTGTCCGAGGTGCGTCAGGCACCGCAGGGCATGCTGCGGGTGGTCAGCAGCTTCGGCTTCGGCCGGCGTTTCGTGGCGCCGGCGCTGTCGGCGCTGGCGCGGCAGTACCCGCAGCTGGAGCTGCGGCTCGACGTGTCCGATCGGCTGGTGGATCTGGTCAGCGAAGGATTCGATCTGGATATCCGCATCGGCGACGATATCGCCCCCAATTTGATTGCGCGCAAGCTGGCGGACAATCAGCGCATCCTGTGTGCTTCGCCGGCATACCTGCAGCGCCACGGCGTGCCGAAAAATCCGGCTGAGCTGGCGGGCCGCACTTGTTTGGTGATCAAGGAACGCGATCACCCGTTCGGGCTGTGGCGGCTGCAGGGGCCGGGCGGCGAAGAGACGGTGAAGGTGACAGGGGCGCTGGCGTCGAACCACGGCGAAATCGTGCACCAGTGGTGCCTGGACGGGCAGGGCGTCGCGCTGCGTTCCGCCTGGGACGTGAAAGAGAACATCGACAGCGGCAGGTTGGTGCACATCCTGCCGGAGTATTATCAGCCGGCCAACATCTGGGCGGTATACGTTTCCCGGCTGGCAACGTCGGCGAAAGTGCGAGTGACGGTCGAATTTTTGCGCGACTATTTCCGCGAGCACTACGGCGAAACGGGGCCGGCGAGCGAAAATCCACCGCGGCCTTAAGGCCAAAAATGTGCGCCAGATCATCTTATGCTCGTAAAACTCCCCTCCGTTACCTGAGGAACTGTTGCACCTGTTTCTTTTGCCAAAACTTTGGTTTATGCTCAGCTGAAGCGTTTCAGTTGAAGCACTCTTCGACAGAAATGCCGATGTGAAGGCGGCGAAAAGCCGCTGAAGCGCGGGAATAATGCAAACTCGGCGATTCACAGCGGGCGGTGCGATCCACTACTCTATGCGGGTTAGTGAGACAACCAGTCAGCGCCGGGCGGCGCCGGTGAGTCACCCGGCGTGGACGGCCCTTTTTCAGGAGCAGCATGACCATCCGCATAGCGATAAACGGCTTTGGCCGCATCGGCCGCAGCGTATTGCGCGCACTGTACGAATCGGGACGACGAGCGGAAATCTCCGTGGTGGCGATCAACGAGCTGGCGAACGCCGAAGGCATGGCCCATCTGCTGAAGTACGATTCCAGCCACGGCCGCTTCGCCTGGGATGTGCGGCAAGAGTGCGACACGCTGAGCGTCGGAGACGACGCGATTCGCCTGTTGCATCAGCCGGCGGTGGAGCAGTTGCCCTGGGGCGAGCTGGGCGTCGACGTGGTGTTGGACTGCAGCGGCGTGTACGGCAGCCGGGCGGATGGCGAAGCCCATCTGGCGGCGGGGGCGAAGAAAGTGCTGTTCGCCCATCCGGGCGGCAACGATCTGGACGCCACCATCGTGTTCGGCGTCAATCATCAGACGCTGCTGGCGGAACACCGCATCGTGTCCAACGCCTCGTGCACCACCAACTGCATTATTCCGGTGATCAAGCTGCTGGATGACGCCTACAGCATCGAATCCGGCACCGTGACCACCATTCACTCGGCGATGAACGATCAGCCGGTGATCGACGCGTATCACGCGGATTTGCGGCGTACCCGCGCGGCGAGCCAGTCGATCATTCCGGTCGATACCAAGCTGGCTGCGGGCATCACCCGTATCTTCCCGCAGTTTTGCGATCGCTTCGAGGCGATCTCGGTGCGCGTGCCGACCATCAACGTGACGGCTATCGATCTCAGCGTCAGCGTGAGCGCCGCGGTGAAGGTGGCGGAGGTCAACCAGCTGTTGCAAAAGGCCGCACGGGAATCATTTCGTGGTATAGTTGACTACACGGAATTACCATTGGTCTCGATCGATTTTAACCATGACCCGCACAGCGCTATCGTCGACGGTACGCAGACTCGGGTCAGCGGGCAGCACCTGATAAAGACCTTGGTCTGGTGCGACAATGAATGGGGCTTTGCCAATCGGATGTTGGATACAACACGGGCAATGGCCGCCAGCGGTTTCTAGTACGGCGGCGCCGGCGTGATTGGCGCGCTGCTCAGGCAATTTTATAGAGATTCAATAAAGAGGGTTCACCATGTCTGTAATTAAGATGACCGATCTGGATCTGGCGGGTAAACGCGTACTGATCCGCTCCGATCTGAACGTGCCGGTAAAAGACGGTAAAGTGACTTCCGACGCGCGTATCCGCGCTTCCCTGCCGACTATCGAAGCTGCGCTGAAGCAAGGCGCCCGCGTGATGGTAACCTCCCACCTGGGTCGTCCTACCGAAGGCGAGTACAACGAAGAATTCTCCCTGCTGCCTGTGGTCAACTACCTGAAAGACCACCTGAAATCCCCAGTGCGTCTGGCGAAGGATTATCTGGATGGCGTCGACGTCGCCGAAGGCGAACTGGTGGTGCTGGAAAACGTCCGCTTCAACAAGGGCGAGAAGAAAGACGACGAAACCCTGTCCAAGAAATACGCGGCGCTGTGCGACGTGTACGTGATGGATGCATTCGGCACCGCGCACCGCGCGCAGGCTTCCACCCACGGCGTGGGCAAGTTCGCGCCTGTCGCCTGTGCCGGCCCGCTGCTGTCCGCCGAACTGGAAGCGCTGGGCAAAGCGCTGGGCAACCCGGCCCGTCCGATGGTCGCCATCGTGGGCGGTTCTAAAGTGTCCACCAAACTGACCGTGCTGGATTCCCTGTCCAAAATCGCCGATCAGCTGATCGTCGGCGGCGGCATCGCCAACACCTTCGTGGCGGCGCAGGGCAACAACGTGGGCCAGTCCCTGTACGAACCTGACCTGATCCCGAACGCGCAGAAACTGCTGGAAACCTGCGACATTCCGGTGCCGACCGACGTGCGCGTAGCGACCGAGTTCTCCGAAACCGCAACCGCGACCGTGAAGCAGGCCAACGAGATCCAGGACAACGAGCAAATTCTGGATATGGGCGACGTCTCTGCCGAGCGTCTGGCCGTTATCCTGAAGAACGCCAAGACCATTCTGTGGAATGGCCCGGTTGGCGTATTCGAGTTCCCTAACTTCCGTAAGGGCACCGAAATTGTCGCCCGCGCGATCGCCGATAGCGACGCTTTCTCTATCGCTGGCGGCGGCGACACTCTGGCAGCCATCGATCTGTTCGGTATCGCTGACAAAATTTCCTACATCTCCACCGGCGGTGGCGCATTCCTGGAATTCGTTGAAGGGAAACCGCTGCCTGCAGTCGTGATGCTGGAAGAGCGCGCTAAGCAGTAATTCAGACAACGGGAGGCGAAAGCCGCCCGTTTGTTTTATACCGCGCGGCTAACGCTGCGCGGCGTGAAAACATCGATTTACATCCATCTACGGCCGACGAAACAGGACAAAGTAACATGTCTAAAATTTTTGATTTCGTAAAACCGGGTGTCATCACGGGTGATGACGTTCAGAAAGTCTTCGCAGTTGCTAAAGAGAACAACTTTGCGCTGCCAGCGGTAAACTGCGTGGGTACCGACTCCATCAACGCAGTGCTGGAAGCCGCGGCTAAAGTGCGCGCGCCGGTCATCGTTCAGTTCTCCAACGGCGGCGCCGCGTTCATCGCCGGCAAAGGCGTGAAGACCGATGTGCCGCAGGGCGCAGCGATTCTGGGCGCCATCTCTGGCGCACACCACGTTCACCAGATGGCTGAACACTACGGCGTGCCGGTGATCCTGCACACCGACCACTGCGCGAAGAAACTGCTGCCATGGCTGGACGGCCTGCTGGACGCCGGCGAGAAGCACTTCGCCGCTACCGGCAAACCGCTGTTCTCTTCCCACATGATCGATCTGTCTGAAGAGTCTCTGGAAGAAAACATCGAGATCTGCAGCGCCTACCTGAAGCGCATGGCCAAAATCGGCATGACGCTGGAAATCGAACTGGGCTGCACCGGCGGTGAAGAAGACGGCGTGGACAACAGCCATATGGACGCTTCCGCACTGTACACCCAGCCGGAAGACGTGGCTTACGCGTACGAAAAACTGAACGCCATCAGCCCGCGCTTCACCATCGCAGCTTCCTTCGGTAACGTGCACGGCGTGTACAAGCCAGGCAACGTTAAGCTGACTCCGACCATCCTGCGCGATTCTCAGAAATACGTTTCCGAGAAATTCAACCTGCCGCATAACAGCCTGAACTTCGTGTTCCACGGCGGCTCCGGTTCCAGCGATGCGGAAATCAAAGAGTCCGTCAGCTACGGCGTGATCAAGATGAACATCGATACCGATACCCAATGGGCGACCTGGGACGGCATCCTGCAGTACTACAAAGCGAACGAAGCTTACCTGCAGGGCCAGCTGGGCAACCCGAAAGGCGCCGATCAGCCGAACAAGAAATACTACGATCCACGCGTATGGCTGCGCGCAGCGCAGACCAGCATGGTGACGCGTCTGGAGCAGGCTTTCAAAGATCTGAACGCGGTAGACGTTCTGTAATCTTCGGCACCTGTTGCACGATGCAAAAGGCTCCCTGCGGGGAGCCTTTTTTGTTTTCAGCCCAGCAGGCCGGCGCCGACGTTGATCGACAGGCCCAGGATCAGCATGTTGAACACGAACGAAATAACCGACTGCACGAGCGCGATTTTACGCACCTCCGCGGCGCCGACCGCCACGTCGGCGGTTTGCGACGCGACCGCGATGGTGAAGGAGAAGTAGGCGAAGTCCAGATAGGTCGGCTCGGTGAGATTGCCGGGGAACAGCAGCGGCAAAGGATCCCGCTGTGCGCCCTGACGATAAAACTGATGGGCATAGTGCATGGTGAAGGCGGTCGGCAGCAGCAGCCAGGAGACTGCCAGCGTTGCGCCGGTTAACGCCAGATGTAGCGTTTTCAGCGAGTCGCTGGCCTGTTTGGCGCTGCTCAATTCGAACAGGATCGCCAGAATGCTCACCAGACAACCGAAACTGACCAGCGCCAACACCGTGCTGGCGCTTTCATCCTGCCGCCGGGCGATTTGGCGAATGTGCTGCGGCGTGCTGACCAGCATCAGCCGCCAGAGAAACAGCAGATAGAGCCAGGCCAGCGTATTCCAGCCGATCATCAGGCGCTGCAGCAACGAGAGTTGGGCGGGCAGCAGCAGAAAGCACAACAGCCCGGCGCCGACGGAAAACAGCAGCCTGGGCCGCACTTGCCAATAGTGTTTGAGCGAAGAGCGAATGTGCATGAAGAACGGATCTCTTGTCGTGAAATGGCCAACGCGCTGTTTTCAGCTTAGAAGAAGCGGCGGGCGGTTTCGGCTATTTTTAACGCTGACGGTTGGCATGAGCCTTTAATGTTGGTTACCCTTAGGCGGTGGTTTCCTACTGGCTGCCGAAGCCAGTGTATTTTTGCGAGTTTCTCCCGTTAGGGACTGAGTTAGGACGACACGAATGAAAGATTTGAATGTAGTAGACGGCATCAACGGTGCCGGCGACTGGTTGGTGAAGAACCAGGATCTGTTGATCCAGTACGCGGTGAATATCGTCGCCGCCATCGTTATCCTGATCATCGGTTCGATCGTGGCCCGCGTGGTCGGCAATGCGCTGAACCGCGTGATGAAACTGCGCGGCATCGACGCCACGGTAGCTGACTTCCTGTCGGCGATCGTACGTTACGGCGTGCTGGCGTTCACCTTCATCGCGGTGCTGGGGCGCGTCGGCGTGCAGACCACCTCGGTGATCGCCGTGCTGGGTGCCGCCGGTTTGGCCGTCGGTCTGGCGCTGCAAGGCTCGCTGTCCAACTTCGCCGCCGGCGTGCTGCTGGTGATCTTCCGCCCGCTGCGCGTGGGTGAGTATGTCGATCTGGGCGGCGTGGCCGGCACCGTCGATCAGGTGCAGATTTTCTCCACCACCCTGCGCACCGCAGACAACAAAACCATCGTGGTGCCGAACGGTAAAATCATCGCCGGCAACATCATCAACTACTCCCGCGAACCGAACCGCCGCGTGGATATCGTGGTAGGCGTGGCCTACAACGCCGATATCGACGTGGTGAAAAAGGTGTTGGGCGACGTGATCGCCGCCGACAAGCGCATCATGCACGCTAAAGGCGTGACCGTGCGTCTGAACGAGATGGCGCCATCTTCCCTGAACTTCGTGACCCGTTCCTGGACCACTAACGCGGAATACTGGAACGTGTACTTCGATCTGATGGAAAACTTCAAGCGCGCGCTGGATGCCCACAACATCGGCATTCCGTTCCCGCAGATGGACGTGCACCTGTATCGCACCGAAGACGCTTCCGCCAAGGCGGAATAACACAGAAGGGGGCCTTGGCCCCCTTTTTTATTGCGGGCCGAGACGCTACCGATGGCGTCTCGGCCTTTTATTTCCGCGAGTTCAGATGCCGGCCGCCGGTTCGGTCAGCGGCGCGCGGCGGCGCAGGCTGAGGCGATAAAGCAGGAAGATGGCGGCTGCGCCCAGCAGCGCCGGCAACGCCAGCCAGAGGAAGAACACTTCTGGCGATCCGGCGGCGGTCATCATCCAGGCGCCGAGCATCGAGCCGACGATCGAGCCGAAGCGGCCATTGGCCATGGCCCAACTGACGCCGGTGACGCGGGCTGCGGTCGGGTAAAGGGTGGCGGAAACCAGGTTCAGGCCGTTCTGCGCGCCGGCCACGCCGAAGCCGATAAGGAACACAATGGCGGCCAGCGTGTAGACGTCGCCCATCAGATACCCGGTCGCGCCGATCACCAGCGCGGCGCCCAGGTAGGAGACGGCCAATACGCGGTAGGGCCCGACCCGATCCATCAGCAGCGCCATGAGGATGGCGCCCAGAGTGCCGCCGAGCGGCACCATGGCTCCGATGCGCGAGGCGTGGGCGATATCGAAACCGGCGTCTTTGAGTATCGTCGGCAACCAGCTGGTGAGCAGGTAGAACACGAACAGCGAACAGAAGAACGCCGCCCACAGCAGCAGGGTGCGCACGGCGCGCCCTTCGATAAACAGATGCGAGATCGGCGATTTGACCTGCGCCGGACGCTCGTCATCGACAATCGTCACACCGGCCCAACGCTGGCCGGTGATGCGCTCGATCACCCGGCGCAGCCGATCGGCATGTTTGGCGCTGGCGGCCATAAAGCGTACTGATTCGGGCATCTGCCAGGCCAATAGCGGCAGCAGCGCCAATGGCGCAATGCCGCCGACCACCAGCAGGCCGCGCCAGCCAAATGCAGGAATGATCTGCCCGGCCAGCAGGCCGCCCAAGGCCAGCCCGGCGGTAAAGCCGCTCCAGCTCAGGGTGACCATCAGCATGCGCCGGCGCGCCGGTGAGTACTCAGAGCTGAGGGTGATGCAGGTCGGTATCGCGCCCCCGAGGCCAATGCCGGTGATGAAGCGCAACAGGGTCAGGGATTCGATCGAATGCGCATAGGCCGAAGCCAGGGTGCAGCCGCCAAACACCAGCACCGCGACGAGCAGCACGCGTTTGCGGCCGATGGCGTCGGCGATCGGCCCGAACAGCAGGCTGCCGATCAGCAGGCCGAACAATCCCGCACCGAAGGCGGGGGAGAGCTGCGCTGGCTGCAGGCCCCACTCTTCGCGCAGCGCCGGGGCGATATAGCCGATGATGGCGGTATCGAAGCCGTCCAGCAGGGCGATCAGGAAACACAGGGCGAGGATGAGGATTTGATAAGGCGAGATCTTGGCGCGATCGATAATTTCGCTGATGCGAGCGGTATCTGGGCTCATGAGGGTTCCACTGTTATTAAGCTGGTGTGGGCTGGCTGAGGGGCCGTTCAGGCCGCTTTGGCTGGCATCGCGTAGAAATCCGAGTATACACCAGAGCGGGGGCGTTGCGGGGAGGGGGAGTCGATGATAATCGCCCGCCGCAGGAGGCTACTGCGGCGGGCGCTGGCGCGGTTATTTGGCCAACAGTTCTCGGCGCACGATTTCGGCGCCTGCGCTTAAGGCATTCAGCTTGCCGCTGGCGACCTGACGGGGCAGGGGAGCCATGCCGCAGTTGGTCGACGGATAGAGCTTGTCGGCATCGACAAACTGCAGCGCTTTGCGCAGCGTAGCGGCTACTTCCTCCGGCGTCTCAACGGCATGATTCGCTACGTCGATGGCGCCGACCATCACTTTCTTACCGCGAATCAGTTCAAGCAGATCCATCGGCACGTGCGAGTTATGGCACTCCAACGAGATAATATCGATAGTCGACGTTTGCAGCTTGGGAAACGCCTCTTCATATTGCCGCCACTCAGAGCCCAGCGTCTTTTTCCAGTCGGTATTGGCCTTAATGCCGTATCCATAGCAGATATGTACGGCCGTTTCACACTTAAGCCCTTCAACGGCTCTTTCCAGGGCGGCGATGCCCCAGTCATTCACCTCGTCAAAGAACACATTAAATGCGGGCTCATCAAACTGAATAATGTCGACGCCTGCGGCCTCAAGCTCTTTGGCTTCCTGATTGAGGATCTTGGCGAACTCCCAGGCCAATTTCTCGCGGCTTTTATAGTGGTTGTCATAAAGCGTGTCGATCATGGTCATCGGCCCCGGCAGGGCCCATTTAATCGGCTGCTTGGTCAGCTGGCGTAAAAATTTGGCGTCTTCAACGAAAACGGGTTTTTGGCGCGAGACCGCCCCCACAACGGTTGGCACGCTCGCTTCGTAGCGATTGCGGATTTTAACCACTTCGCGTTTCTCGAAATCGACGCCGCTGAGGTGCTCGATAAACGTCGTGACGAAGTGCTGGCGCGTTTGCTCGCCATCGCTGACGATATCGATGCCGGCCTGTTGTTGCTCTGCCAGCGACAAACGCAAGGCGTCCTGTTTCCCTTCGATTAATTCTTCATTCTGCAATTTCCAGGGCGACCACAGGGTTTCCGGTTGGGCCAGCCAGACAGGTTTGGGCAAGCTGCCGGCGGTCGACGTAGGGAGCAATATTTTCATGATAGATGACCTGTATTTGAGTGAATCAAAGCGCGTAGTGAGCAGACCATTGCTCAAGAAGAGGTTTGTAGGGTTTGATAAATTGCTCTTCCGTAAATTTCCCCTGCTCAATCGCCAACTGGCTACGCTCTTCGCGATCGTAAACAATCTTGGTTAATGAATGATCCTGGTTATTCAGGCTGGGCTGATAGCATTGCCCCGCCGCCGAGTTGGCATTGTAAATTTCAGGCCGATAAATTTTCTGGAAGGTCTCCATCGTGCTGATGGTGCCGATCAGTTCCAGATCGGTGTAATCGCTCAGCAAATCCCCGGGGAAATAAAACGCCAGGGGCGCGACGCTATTTTTCGGCATGAAATAGCGCACCTGCAGGCCCATTTTTTTAAAATACCGGTCGGTCAGCGAAGCGCCGTCTTGCCGATACTCGTCGCCCAACACCGGGTGTTGATTGCCCGTCCGATGGTAGGTGTCTTTGCTGGACACGCTGAGGCAAATCACCGGCGGTTTGCTGAAATTTTCATGGTATTTGTTTGAATTGACGAAGTGCTTAAAGATATTGCCGTGCAAATCGCCGAAATCATCCGGAATGGTAAATTCCGCCGTGTTTTTATTGTGCGCCGGTAGCAAGACGCTAAAGTCGTAGTCGCGCACGTAAGAGGAGAAATTGTTCCCAACGATGCCCTCGATACGCTTTTGCGTTTTTTTATCAAGGATGTTGGTTTTCAGGATTTCGATCACCGGGAAGCTGGCGCCCTGATCTTCAATGCGCATCTCAACCGAGATGATTTCAAGCTCGACCGAATAGCGATCGGCCTTGGGGTTATCCCAATGCGCCAACGTATTGAAGCGATTGTTAATCATCACCAGCGTATTGCGCAGGTTCTCCCGGCGATTTTCCCCTCTGGCCAAATTGGCGAAGTTGGTGGTGATACGCGTACTTTCAGAAGGGTTATAATCTTCATCGAAAGAACTGCTCTTAATCGTAAAGGTAAAGTCTCTATTCATCGTCTTATAGCATCCTGTTATATGATATGAAGGCTGGATTTATCCATTTATTTCAATGGGTTGTTTTTCTCTTTTTTCATTCAGCCGATTTCATATTGTCTGTCGTTAATGAGGTCTATTTTTGCCAGAGTCCCGGTGGGAGTGAAAGAGACTTAATTTCATTACCACATGAGCGGTATTCATGTTCTGGCGTTCGGGGCGGTTTATCGCCGTTGCCCTGCGGCGCAAACCGCCGGTGGGTTGGGCCGGCAACCTGGTGCAGCCTGAAAAATTACGGGTATAATCCCTCCATGATCCCACGGCTTCAGACACGAACATGACAAAACTCACCTTACAAGAGCAGATGCTCAAAGCGGGCTTGGTAACCAGCAAGAAAATGGCCAAAGTCCAGAGAACGGCTAAAAAATCACGCGTTCAGGCCCGCGAGGCCAGAGAAGCGGTGGAAGAGAATAAAAAGGCGCAGCTTGAGCGCGATAAGCAGCTGAGCGAGCAGCAAAAGCAGGCCGCGTTGTCCAAAGAGTACAAGGCGCAGGTGAAGCAGCTGATCGAGATGAACCGCATCGTCCTGGCGAAAGGCGATATCGGTTTCAACTTCACCGACGGCAACCTGATCAAAAAAATCCTGGTGGATAAGGCGACGCAGACGCAGCTGATCAATGGCCGCCTCGCCATTGCCCGCTTGGTGGTCGAGAACCGGGAAGAGTGTGAATACGCGATTATCCCCGCGAGCGTCGCCGATAAAATCGCGCAGCGCGATGCGGCCAGCATAGTGCTGCACAGCGCGCTGAGTCAGGAAGAACAGGATGAAGACGATCCGTATGCCGACTTTAAAGTGCCTGACGATTTGATGTGGTAAGCCGCGTTCAGAACGGCGCTGCGTGACGAGCGGCTATCCGCTCTCCGCTGATGGGGTGCACAAAGTCCAGCTCGCTGGCGTGCAGCATCAGCCGCGGCGTCTGTTCGGTACCCGGCAGCAGGCGCCCGCCATACAGATCGCAACCTAAAATAGGATGGCCCAATTGCCGGCTGTGAATACGCAGCTGGTGGGTGCGTCCGGTCTCCGGGGTGAGCTGCACCCGCGTCAGCGGCAGCGAGCTCCCGCCTTCCATTTCACGATAAAAACGTTCGACGACCCGATAGCGGGAGCGGGCGGGCTTGCCGTGGAGGGCGCAAATCGACATCAGCGGGAACAACGCCGGATCTTTGGCGATCGCCGCGTCTATTACCCCTTCGTTATCCGCCAGATGGCCGCAGAGCAGCGCGCTGTACACTTTGCCGACGGTGCGTTCGCTGAACTGCCGACAGAGCGCGGCGTTGACGGCCTTGTTGCGGGCCACCACCATCAAACCGGACGTGCCGAAATCCAGGCGGTGCGCCAGGGCGCAGCCGGGGAACCTCTGTACCAGCCGGTGGTGTACCGAATCGAGATTCTGCGGATTCTTGCCCGAGAGGCTGAGCAGCCCGGCCGGCTTATTGATCAGCGCCAGATGATCGTCCTGATAGAGGATCTCTATCTGGTCATGGCATGGCGGGGCGATAAAGGTATCGGTGATCGTAGACATCGGGCGGCCGGCTGGAGGGTGGGTGCGGATGATAGCGAATTTTTCGCCGATGGGCGAATGCGGTTTTCGCTACACTGCGCCTCATGACCGTTGGCACCCGATGCGGCAAAGCATCGGGTGCCACGGTTAAAGCCCCGGCGCGCTACTGCCCGTAGTAGGCGTGTTGGCCGTGTTTGCGCAGGTAGTGTTTGTCCAACAGCTCGCGCTGCATGCTGTGAATGCCCGGCGTCAGCTGGCGCGAGAAAATGCCCATGTAGGCAATTTCTTCCAGCACCACCGCATTATGCACCGCGTTGTGGGCGTCTTTGCCCCAGGCGAAGGGGCCGTGGGCGTTGACCAGTACCGCCGGGATCGCGTTGGGATTGATATCGCGCTGACGGAAGGTTTCGATAATCACGTTGCCGGTTTCCAGTTCGTAATCGTGCTCAATTTCATCCTGGGTCATCAGGCGAGTGCAGGGGATCGCGCCATAAAAATAGTCGGCGTGGGTGGTTCCCCAGGCGGGGATGTCCAGCCCGGCCTGCGCCCAGATGGTAGCGTGGCGCGAATGGGTGTGGACGATGCCGCCGATATCGGCAAATTCGCGGTACAGCGCCAGATGGGTGGCGGTGTCCGACGACGGTTTTTTTGCCCCCTCGACGGTGCGGCCGCTGGCCAGATCGACCACCACCATATCCTCCGCCGTCATATGCTCGTATTCAACGCCTGACGGCTTGATCACCACCAGGCCGCGTTCGCGATCCACCGCGCTGACGTTGCCCCAGGTAAAAGTCACCAGCTTATGGCGCGGCAGATCGAGATTGGCCTCCAGCACCTGTTGTTTTAACTGAGTCAGCATGTCATGCCCCCTTGTTGCATTTTCTGTTCGATCCAGCGGCGGGCCTGAACGATCTCGGCCACCGGCTCCTCGGCTTTTTCTGTCCACATCTCAATCAGGAATGCGCCGCGGTAATTGAGGCGCTGCAGCGTGCGAAACACCTCGACGAAGTCGACGCAGCCTTCGCCAAACGGCACGTCACGGAACTGCCCCGGCGAAGCGGCGGTGACCGGGTAGGTGTCTTTCAGGTGAATGGCGGCGATGCGATCGATGCCCAGCTCCAGCTCGTGCGGCACGTCATTGCCCCAAGCGCTGAGGTTGCCGACGTCCGGATACACCGTGAACCACGGCGAGGCCAGCAGGGCGTCCCAGGCTTTCCATTTACCGATCGAGTTCATAAAGGCGGTATCCATAATTTCCACCGCCAGCATCACCTGGGCGGCGGCGGCACGGTCTACCGCCCACTGCATGCCTTCGCTAAAGCGCGCCAGCGTTCCCTCGTCCTGCTCTTCGTAATACACGTCGTAGCCGGCCAACTGGATGGTGCGGATGCCGACATCTTTGGCCAACTGAATGGCCTGTTCCATCACGTCGAAGGCGCGCTGTCGCAGCGCCGGATCGTGGCTGCCAAACGGAAAGCGCCGGTGGCCGGAGAGGCACATCGACGGAATGCGGATGCCGGTTTCCAGCATGGCGTCCACCAGCGCCAGGCGCTGCGCCTTGCTCCAGCTCAGGCGCGCCAGACGTTCATCGCTTTCGTCCACCGACATTTCGACGAAGTCGAAGCCGCAGGCCTTGGCCAGCGCCAGACGCTCGGGCCAGCTCAGGTGTTTCGGCAGCGCTTTCTCGTAAATTCCCAACGGGTGCTGACGCATATCATGATCTCCAGATGTCATCGATGGCGGCGCGGAACTGCTTGGCGGCCGCCGGCGGATCGCCGGCCTCGGCCAGCGCGCGGCCGGCGATAAAGGCGGTGACGGCGATCTCTTTAAACAGCGGCAGGTCGGCGGGCGTGATGCCGCCGGTCACCGACAGCTCGATGCCCAGATCGGACAGCGCCTTCATCCGATCCAGATCCTGCCGGCCCCAGGTTTGCCCGCTGGCCTGCGCGTCGCGGCCGCGGTGATAGATCGCCTGGCGAATGCCGAGGCCGCGCCATTGCCGCGCATCCTCCAATGTCCAGCGGCCGAACAGTTCGATCTGGATTTCGCCGCCGTGACGCTCGGCGACCTCCCGCGCGCTGGCCATGGTGGCCAACGGCGCGGCGCAGATCACCGTCATCCAGTCCGCGCCCTGGCCGAAGGCCTGCTCGGCCAGCGTCGCACCGGCGTCGGCCACCTTGAGATCGGCCACCAGCGTGTGCTGCGGACAGCGCTCGCGCAGCGCGCTAACCGCCTGAATGCCGGCGCTGATGCACAAAATGGTACCGGCCTCGATGATGTCCACATGGGGGCTGAGGGTCTCGGCGGTGCGCAGCGCCGTATCCAGACGGGTTTGATCGAGCGCCAGCTGCAGGCGCGGTTTCGTGCTCATGGGGCCTCCTTGTTGGCGGGCTGCAGATTTTGCAATGCAGCAATCAGTGCCTGATAACGTTGGTGTTTGTGGTCGTAAGCTTCGGCGGCGGCCGCATCAGGCAGCAGCCGCTCGATACGCGGCGCCAGCCGGCGCTGGGCGGCGGTGAAATCGCTGAAGACGCCGCTGCCGACCATGGCCGCCATCGCCGCGCCCAGACAGCCGGTTTCTTCCACCTGCGGCAGCTCAACCGGCAGGCCGCTGACGTCGGCGAACATTTGCATCCAGGGGCGGGATTTGGCGGGGCCGCCGGTCACGCGCAGCGCCTGCGCCTCAGGGAAACGCCGGCGCATGCGGTTAAGGTGCGTCATGTGGCAGAACACCACGCCTTCGTAGATCGCCTGCACCAGGTGCTCGCGTTGGTGGAAGGCCTGCAGGCCGTAGAAGCTGGCGCTCAGCCCCAAGCCGGCGTTGGAGCCATACAGGAAAGGGGCGAACAGCAGATCGCCGGCGGCTTTCGGCAGGGCGGCGACCCAGCGGTTAAGCTGGTCGTAGTCCTGCAGCCCCCATTGGTGACAGAACCATTCCAGGTTGGCGGCGGAAGTGGGGCTGGCTTCGTGCACGATGTATTGGCCGTTTTCGGCGTGGCGGCCATAGACAAAGGGATGATCGAAACCCTCGACGATGGCGTCGGTGATGCCGCTGGTGACCGACCAGGTCCCCATCACCGCGTTGAGCCGGGTTTCGTCCTGCAGGCCGGCGCACAGCGCGGTGGACACCACGTCGAACAACCCGCCGACCACCGGGGTGCCGATTTGCAGGCCGGTAATGGCCGCGGCGTTTGCCGCGACGCGTCCGGTGATCTCGGCCGAACCGACAATCGTCGGCAGGGCGGGCATGATGTCGCCGATGCCCAGCAGCTGCGCCAGCGCCGGGTCATAGCGTCCGCTGCGCATCTGATACAGGTTGGATTCGGAGATATTGGTTTCTTCGCAGGCCAGCTCGCCGGTCAGGCAATAGCGCAGGTAGTCGTGCGCCATCAGCACGCTGCCGATGCGGGCGTAACGTTCAGGCTGATGCCGCTTCAGCCAGCGCAGCAGCGAGACCGGGTGCCCGGTCCACAGCGTTTGGCGCGTTTGCGGATACAGCGCCTGCGGCACGCCCTGCCGTTGCCATTCCTGCACCAGCGCCAGCGCGCGCTGATCGGAAGAGAGCATGGCGTTGCCCAGCGGCTGCCCCTGCTTATCCAGCAGAAACGCGCCCTTGCCCTGCGCCGAGATGCCGATGGCCTGGATGGCGCCGGCGGCGACGCCGCTGGCGGACAGCACTTCACGGATCACGTCGGCGGCGGTGCGCCACAGCGATGCCATATCGCGCTCGGCCCAGCCGGGCTGCGGCGCGACGATCGCCAGATTGCGCCGCGCAACGCCGTGTTCACGGCCCCTGCGGTCGTATAAACCCGCCTTGATGAAGGTGCCGCCGCAGTCGAGCCCCAGCCAATATTCCATCATTCGCTCCTCGCGCTGTGGTCGCATTTATTGGGCAGCATCAACGCCAGCACGGAGGCGATCGCCAGCGAGGCAGCCAGGCTGTAGACACCGACATCCTTGTTGAACAGGCTGATCAGGACGCCGACCATATACGGGCCGCAAAAGCCGCCGAGGTTGCCCAGCGCATTGATCACGCCGCGCGCGCCGCCGGCCACTTCGGCGTTGAACAATTTGGGCGGGATGGTCCAGAACACCCCGGCCGCCGCCTGAATAAATACGCCGCAGCCGACCAGCGCAGCGTAAGACCACCAGACGTGATCCTTCAGCAGTACCGACAGCGCCATGCAGGCGGCAAAGCAGGCCAGCGGCAGGGCGACGAAGATTTTGCGCTTGCCGGTGCGATCGGAGAGGGTGGAGATGGTCAGCATGCCGAAGATGGCGCCGATATAGGGCAAGATGGCCAGCAGGCCCACTTGCTCCATATCGCCGTGGGTCAGCCCTTTCAAAATGGTCGGCAGCCACAGGGTGTAGCCGTAGATACCGGTCTGGTAGAAAAAATTCACCAGGATCAGCTGCCACATGATCCGGTCGCCCAGCACCCGGCGCAGCGAGGCGTTGCGCACCGTTTTTCCTTTGATCAGCAGCTGTTCGTCGTGCAGGGTCTTTACCAGATACTCTTTTTCCGCCTGCGAGATCCATTTGGCCTCCTGGGGCCGGTTGCTGATGGTGAAGTACCACAGCGCCATGACTACCAGCGACAGAGCGCCCTCCACCAGAAACAGCATGCGCCAGTCCCAGGCGGTGATGATCCAACCCGACAGCGGGGCGGTGAGAATGCCGGCGATCGGCACGAACATGATGACGATGGCGTTGGCGCGGCCGCGCTCCTTATCCGGGAACCAGTTGCTGATCATGGTCAGCACCACCGGCAGCATGCCGCCTTCGGAAACGCCGAGGGCGAAGCGCAGGAACAGCAGCTGATACTGGTTGGTGACCAGCCCGGTCAGCACCGAGATCACCGCCCAGGCCAACAGTGACCAGCCGATGAATTTCTTGCCGTTGCCGTATACCGCCAGCTTGCCGCCGGGCACCTGCAGAAACAGGTAACCGATGAAGAAGATGCCGCCGGCCAGCCCGGCCATCGAGGCGGTGATGCCGAGTTCGTCATCCATGCCGCCGGGCATGGCGAAGGCGATGTTGACCCGGTCCATGTAAGAAATGATGCAGGTGATGAGGATCGGCGGCACGATCCTCAGCCAGCGGAGCTTGGGGATCGCCTGGCTTTGGCTGACGGAAACGGAGGCTGTATTCATAAGGACCTCTTTCGATGTTCGCTTTTTTGTAGGGTCGGGCGTTATTGTTTTGCTTGATTTGGGCGCAGGGGCGCCCGCACAGGCCCATGGACCGGTGTTGTTATCGTTACGGGTGTGGCGGCTATCAGGCGCTAAACGACGCCAGCGGTATCTTCACCACCACCTTGCGTATCGCGCTGGGGCGTTGGTTAATGCAGGCCGGGCGATGCACGTCCTGTGGGAAAAATACCGCGAAGTTGCCGGGCCGCATCGTGAGCCAGGATTCGTCGGCCACGTCCTGATAAAACAGGATGTCGCGCTGCGCCAGCAGCTCCTGATGAACGACGTTGTCGCCGTTGTCCGCCGCTACGCCGATAAGTTCGGTGCCGCTGACCAGAAACTGCACGTCGACGTTTTGCCGGTGGACTTCCGGGCGCAGCGCGTCCGGTGGTTGGGTATGCAGATCCAGCACCTGCACCACGTAGCCGGTGGCGGGATCTTCATAGCGCCCTGCGGGCAAGACGCTGAAATCGGTGCGCTGCAAATAGGCGACGGCGTTGGCGACCGGCGTCGGGTACTGCTCGGGCGCGGTGTTGGCGATGTGGCCGAATATCATGATGATCCTCCCGTTACAGCGCCTGAATGCGCGCCCAGACTCGTTCGTCGACCGGAATGCCGTCGCGCAGGTTCTCTGCCAGAATGCGCGGGAACTTGTGGCCCGGCAGGCGAATGGCGACGTCGGGGTTGTCCCGTTCGGCGCTGGTGACGTAATCCATGATGCGCTGCAGTTTTTGATCGCGGCTGTCGCCGTCGATCAACCGGTCTATCTCAATCGCGATGAACACCTGCGAGACGCCGTATTCGTCGCGGTGATCTTCCGTCACTTCCGCCACCGAGGCGCCGCCTGACAGCAGGGTGGCGATCATGTCCAGCACGATCGACAACGCCGATCCTTTCCAGTACCCCATCGGCAAAATGCGCCGATTCTCTTCGATGGTGGCCGGATCGCGGGTCAGATGGCCGTCGTTGTCGAAGCCGCCGTCCACCGGCAGGGTTTTGCCCGCAAGCCGGTTCAGCTCCAGCGCGCCGTAGGAAAACATCGACATCGACATGTCCACCATGGTGATCGGGTTGCCGGGCACGGCGACGATCAAAGGGTTGGTGCCGATACGGCACGTTTTGGCGCCCCACGGCGGCATCACGGCGATCGAGTTGGTCCAGCAAATGCCGATATAGCCTTTCTCCGCCGCCTGCCAGCCGTAACCGCCGCCGCGCATCCAGTGGTTGGCGTTGCGCAGCGCCACCAGGCCGATGCCATGATCGTCGGCCAACTGCATGGCGCGATCCATCATGCGGCGGGCGGTAAGGTTGCCGATGCCCTGATGCGCATCCCATTGCTCGATAGCCCCCAGAGACAACAGTTTGCTGGGTTCGGCGTCCGGCACGATATCGCCGGCGTCCAGTTGCTGAATAAAGCGCGGAAAGCGGTTAACGCCGTGGGAGTAAACGCCGCTGGCGGTGGTGTCGGCGAACATGCCGGCGCAGTCGTCGGCGAGATGTTCCGCCACGCCGCGCGCCAGCAGCACGCGTTTGAATTGCTGTTTTAATTCGCTGTAACTCACTCTCATGCCGGTTCTCCGCCTGTGCGAATTGTCTGTTTTTGGTTCGCTAAATTTCAATATGCGAAATTGCATTTCAAATAAATGCTATCCCGGCGATTCAGGGAAGTCAAAGCAAGGGGGAGTAAAATTATTCATGAAAAACATGATGTTAAAATTGAGTGGTGATTTTGTGATCGTCGCCACATTTTGGTGGAGATGGCGTGCTTCAGACGTGGCAAAGCAGGGCGGATCGAAACCCACCCTGCGTCTTGCAAGACCCCGGCTAACCGCGGGTGTTCAACACCATGCGGTAGAGCGAGGTGGTGGCGGTGATATAGAGCTCATCGCCGTTCGGGCCGCCGAAGGTACAATTGGAGACGCGTTCCGGCACGCTGATTTTGTCGATCTGTCGCCCCTCTGGATCAAAGACCAGCACGCCGTCGGCGCAGCTGCAAAACAGATTGCCGGCCCGGTCGACGCAGAACCCGTCCGGGAAACCGGGCTCCACCGTGGCGAAACGGCGGCCGGCTTCCAGCTTGCGGCCGTTGACCGCATAGACGCGCAGCTCGCGGCGGCCCAGCGTCGGAAAATCCACGATCGACATGTCCGCCACGTACAGCCATTTTTCATCCGGTGAAAACGCCAGACCGTTCGGGCGCTGCAGGTCGCAGGCGGCGATGGTCAGCGAACCGTCGCGCGGATCGAAGCTGTAGAGGTAACAGCCGATCACCTGGCTTTCCGATTTGTAACCCTCTTCGTCGCCGATGATGCCGTAGGGCGGATCGGTGAACCACAGGGTGCCGTCGGAACGCACCGCCACGTCGTTCGGCGAGTTAAAGCGCTTGCCGTCGACGCGGTCGATCAACAGGCGCACTTCGCCATCGCTTTCGGTGCGGCTGATGCCGCGCCGCCCGTGTTCGCAGCTGACCACGCGCCCCTCGCCGTCGCGCGCATTGCCGTTGGCGTAGTGCGACGGCGAACGGTATAGGGCCAGCTCACCCCGGCGCGACCAGCGGAACATGCGATTGCCTTTCACGTCGCTGAACACCACCGCATCCTCCTGCGGCAGCCAGACCGGCCCTTCGGCCCAAATCGCCGGTGAGCACAAACGCTCGAGCTGAGCGTGCGTGCGCAATGAATGCCGAATGCCGCCGTTCACTTCACGCCCCAGATCGCTTTGTAATGGCCCTGATAATCGTTTTGCGGGTCATACAGGTTATTGGCGCCGCCGTCGGCGGCGATATTGTCGCGTGTCACCAGGTGCGCCGGCGTGACATAGCCGGAAGGCGGCTGCTTGGCGAAGGCGCGGTTGAATTCGTCCAGCAGTTGCCAACCGTGCAGCTTCAAGGGCTCCGGCACCGTCGCCGACTGGCTGTCGCCTGACCGGATACGCTGGTAAGCGGAGATCGAACCGTCGCCGGCCGACACGTTGTAAGGCGCGTTCTTGCCACCTTTGCCGGCGGTCTTCAGCGCCGGGGCCATAAAGTCGAAGTACAGATCGTTGATCGCCAGCGCATATTGGAATTTTTCGCCGTACTTCTGCAGCAGGCTGAAGGTCATCGCCGGCATGCGATTGGCGGTATCGGCCAGCGGCGTGTCGATGAATTCCAGCAGCGTGCAGCCGCTGCATTTGGCGATCTCTTCTTTCATGACGTTGGCCTTGTCCAACGCGATTTGGTACAGCGAGTCGGTGAAGATCAACACGCTCGCCTTGCCGCCGGACTGAACCACCGCGTATTGCGCGGCGATGCGCGCCACTTCGTTGGAATCCGACGTGACGTTATAGAACACGTTGTATTTGGCGATGGGGCCCGGTTCCGGCACCGCGTGCCAGGCGGTCAGCACGATGCCCTGCTGTACGGCCTTTTTCAGCGGGATCTTGGCGACGTTAGGGTTCCAGCCGCCGATCACGATGCCGTCCGGTTTCTGGGCGATGGCCTGATTGAGCGATGCCAGCTGATCTTTCACCGAGCCGCCGCCGTCGAGCGTTTCCAGCTTCCAGCCGGCGGCTTTCGCCGCTTCGCTCAACCCCTGTTGCACCCCTTGCACGCCGCCGTTCTTCATGTCGGAGGCGATAAAAATGATCTTCTTGTTGGCCTGCAGCTGCGGGCCGCTGGTGGGGCCGTCCCACTGAGTGGCGCTGGCGGTGGCCTTCGCCACGGCGGCGGTGGCCTGATCGAGATAGGCGTCGGCCCAGACCGGCGATGCGGCGAGCAAAAATGTGGTGAACCCCGGTAACAGCCAAATGCGTTTCATGGTGTGCTCCTGGTTTAAGGGTGGGGCGCTGTCTGATTGTTGTTGTCAGCCGGCGTCGCCTGGCTGCGTTGTACCGCTTTCTGATTGAGCAGCCGACGGCGTTGGGCATAGCCGGCCAGGGTGATCGACAGCAACAGCGTCGCGCCGTTGAACAGCGGTTCGACCCAGAATTCGCCGCCGAACTGCTGAATGCCGGCGATGCCGATTGCCAGAATGGCGATGCCGACTACGGTGCCCCAGACGTTGACGCGCCCTGGGCGAATGGTGGTGCTGCCGAGGAAGGCCCCGACCAGCGCCGGCAGCAGATAGTCCATGCCGACGCTGGCCTGGCCGACGCCCTGTTCGGCGGCGATCAATACGCCGCTGAAACCGGTGAGCACGCTGGAGGCGATGAAGGCGCCGATGGTAAAGCGATTGACCGAGATGCCGTTCAGACGCGCCGCCGCCGGGTTGCCGCCCACCGCATACATGCAGCGGCCGAGCGGGGTATGTTCGGTGATGAGCCACAGCACCACCGCGACGATCAGCACGTAAAACGCCACGATCGGAATGCCGGCGATCTCGGTGTGGTGCAGCGCGATAAAGGCATCCGGCAAGTCGCCGACGATCTGCCGCCCGCCGGAGTGCCACAGGGCAATGGCGTACAGTACTGTGCCGGAGCCGAGGGTGGCGACAAAGCTGTCGATATCGGCCAGCGCCACCAGAATGCCGTTCAGCAACCCGTACAGCGCCGAAATCGCCAGCACCGTCAGCACCGCCATCTGCCAGGAGAAGCCGTATTCCACCTGCAGCGTGATCGCCAAGATGTGCCACAGCACAATGCCGAAGCCGACGTTAAGATCGATCTTGCCCACGATCATCGGGATGGTCGCCGCCAGCGCCAACAGGGCGATTTTGGCCTTGCTCGACAGGATCGCCTGCAGCGTCAGCATTGATGCGAAGGAGGGGGTGAGCAGTGAGAACAGCACGACCAGCGCGATGCACAGCAGCAGCAGGCCATAGCGGGTGAGAACCTGCATCAGCCACGGGCCGGCGCCGTCCTGCGCCAGGCTGACGCGCTGCTCCAGCGCGGTTGATTTAACGGATGTTTTAGACATGGCCTACCTCGGATTCTGACGTGATTGCGACGCTTTCCCCGGTGCTGGCAGAGGCCAGCTCCAATAAATTGGCGAATGACACCTGTTGATTTTTCAATTCGCCGACCACTTTCCCGCGGTTGAATACCAGCGCGCGGTTGCAAATATGGGCGATCTCCTCGAAATCGTTGGAGATCACCAGCACCGCCACGCCTTCCGCCAGGGATTTATTCAGCAGGTGGTAGATTTCCGCTCGCGCGCCGACGTCCACGCCGGCGGTGGGATCTTCCAGGATCAGCAGCGGCGCCCCCAGATGCATCCAACGCGCCATCACCACCTTTTGCTGGTTGCCGCCGGACAGCGCGCTGATATCGATATTGACGTCCTTGGGGCGTACGTCGAACAGCTGCACCTTCCACCAACTGGCGCCGATCTCCGCTCGCCGCCCGTAGCGGGAGAGCAGCCGGTGGCCGCTGGCGCAGGGGTTGATAAACAGGTTTTCACGCACGCTCATCGACATCACCAAGCTTTCACCGGTGCGATCGCCCGCCACCAGTGAAACGCCGCAGGCCATCGCCTGCTGCGGGGAACTCGCCAGATAGGGCCGATCGCGAAACCGAATCGCGCCGCCGTCGGCCTGACGCAACCCGAACAGCAGCCGGCCAATCTCTTCTTGCCCTGCCCCGCGCAGGCCGGCCAACGCCAGCATCTCGCCCGGCTGCAACTCGAAGCTCACCGGGCCGATGTCGCCCACCGTGACGCTATCGAGCTGCAGCACCGGCGGACGATGCTCCGGCAGCGGTTCGCGCTGATCGTCCGCCATCGCTTCGCCAACGATGGTTTGCACCAGATCGCGCAGCGAGTAGTCGGCGGTGCGGCCGCCGGCGACATAGCGCCCGTCGCGCATCACGCAGACCCGGTCGGCGATTTCGATCACTTCATCCAGGCGGTGGGTGACGTAAATCATGCCGACCTTTTTGGCGCGCAGCCGGTTGATCACGGCGAACAGATGACGCACGTCGTTGGCGGGCAGGGAGGCGGTCGGTTCATCCAGCACCAGCAGCTCGGCGTTGACCGCCACCGCGCGGGCGATCGCCAGCAGCGATTTTTCGGTGCGCGACAGTTCGAAGACGCGCGCATCGGGATCGAGCGCGATGCCGACGTCTTGTAGCGCCTGCGCCGCTCGGCGGCGAATGGCGCGCCAGTCGATCAAACCAAAGCGGCGGGGAAACCCCATCACCAGCGCCATGTTTTCCGCCACCGTCATCCATTCGATCAGGCCGAGATCCTGATGAATAAAGGCGATCGGCTGGCGGCTGGCGCTTTTTATCGCGGCGGCGGAGGCGATGCTTGCGCCCTGAAAGCGAATATCGCCGCCGTCGCGCGGGTAGACGCCCGCCAGCACTTTGATCAGCGTCGATTTGCCGGCGCCGTTTTCGCCCAGCAGCGCCAGAACTTCGCCCGGCATCACCTGCAGGCTGACGTCGTTGACCGCCACGTTGCCGCCAAATCGTTTGACGATGTGGCTGAGGGTAAGGATGGGTTGTGCCGCATTATCGATAGTCATGTGATGCGCCCCTGGTGTTGCGCCCGTGCGAAGATGCCGGGCAAATCAGCTAAACCGCTGGTGAGTATATGGTCTTTAAATTTCAATATGCGAAATTCAATTTCAAAAATAATATGACGTTCGTTGCGCTAAATCAAAGGCGATGAGGTTTTAATTACTGTTATTAAACAATGGGTTATTTTTTACTTTGCGGAAGTGTGACCGATGGCTCACTTCAATGCGGGGGAAATATTGCGGATTTTTGGCCCGCTGCGGACAATGAAACGGCGTTCCGTCTTCACCTGATGCGGGCCTTGGGGTAACATGCCCGGCAAAGAGCCTGCTGACTTCGCCGCAGCGCCGGTTGGCGGTTCGACACTGGAGAGATTTTCGCTATGAGCCTGAAAGCCGTCGACGAGAAAGATGACAAGAAAGACAAACCACTGGGCAGCCAAAGCCTGTTCCGCGGTTTGCAGTTGATTGAGATCCTGAGCAATTTTCCCAACGGGTGCCCACTGGCGCATCTGTCTGAGCTGGCCGGCATGAACAAGAGCACGGTGCACCGTCTGCTGCAGGGGTTGCACACCAGCGGCTATGTGACCCAGGCGCCGTCGCCGGGCAGCTACCGCCTGACCACCAAGTTCATTTCCATCGGCCAGAAGGCGCTGTCGTCACTCAACATCATCCACGTGGCTGCGCCGCATTTGGAGCAGCTGAACCTGGAAGTGGGGGAGACGGTCAACTTCTCCAGCCGCGAAGACGACCACGTCATCCTGATCTACAAGCTGGAGCCGACCACCGGCATGATGCGCACTCGCGCCTATATCGGCCAGCATATGCCGCTGTACTGTTCGGCGATGGGTAAAATCTTCATGGCCTACGGCAACGACGATTATCCGGCCCACTACTGGCAGACTCACCAGCAGGAGATTCAGACGCTGACGCGCAATACCATTACCGAGCTGCCGAAGATGTATGAGGAACTGGCCGATATTCGCCAGCGCGGCTTGGCGATGGATCGCGAGGAAAACGAGCTGGGGGTCTCCTGCGTGGCGGCGCCGGTGTTCGATATTCAACAGCGCGTGCCTTATGCGGTGTCTGTTTCTCTGCCGACCGCCAAGCTGCAGCAGATCGGCGTCAAAAGCCTGATCAAACCGGTGCTGGCCACCGCGCAACGCATCTCGCAGGAGCTGGGGTTCGTCACGCCGATTTGAGTATTAGCTCTGCTGATGCTGGATTAGAAACATCAATTTCAACTAATGATCGCTTCCTCGTATGATGCGCGTGTTGACCGATACGCGCCCACGTCCGGCGCCTTTTATCATTCGAGGAATCTCCCATGTTAGCCGTCTTCCTGCAGGGGTTTGCCCTGAGCGCCGCCATGATCCTGCCGCTGGGCCCGCAGAACGTATTCGTGATGAATCAGGGCATTCGCCGTCAGTATCATCTGATGATCGCCTCATTGTGCGCACTGAGCGATATCGTGCTGATCTGCGCCGGTATTTTCGGCGGCAGCGCGTTGCTGACCCGCTCGCCGCTGCTGTTGGCGCTGGTCACCTGGGGCGGTGTGGCGTTTCTGCTGTGGTACGGCTGGGGCGCGTTCCGTTCCGCCTTCAGCCCGCAACCGGCGCAGGCCGCGGCGCAGGAGCTGGCGCAGAGCCGCTGGCGCATCGTGGTCACCATGCTGGCGGTCACCTGGCTGAATCCGCACGTCTATCTGGACACCTTCGTGGTGCTCGGCAGCCTGGGCGGACAGCTGACGGCGGATGTGCGCTCCTGGTTCGCGCTTGGCGCGGTCAGCGCGTCGGCGGTGTGGTTCTTCGGCCTGGCGCTGCTGGCCTCCTGGCTGGCGCCGTGGCTGAATACGCAGCGGGCGCAGCGCATCATCAATGCGCTGGTCGGGCTGGTGATGTGGGGCATCGCGCTGCAGCTGGCCTGGCAGGGGGCAAATTTATAAGAATTTGTCACTAATCCGAATTCAAAACGCCGTGCGATATGCTACGTTTGATGCCAGGAATCCGGCGGTTCTCGCAGGGAAAAGCCGGCGATCAGAGACAGCCTGTCATTAAGGAGACACTGTGAAGCTAAAAGCATTGGCTATGGCCGCAATGGTCGGATTAGGGACGTTACCGATGGCGCTGCAGGCGGCTGAAGTGCCTGAAGGGCCGCACGTCGTCACCTCCGGCACCGCCAGCGTGGACGCCACGCCGGATATCGCCACCCTGGCGATCGAGGTGAGCGTTTCCTCCAAAGACGCCGCTCAGGCGAAGAAGCAGGTAGACGAGCGCGTGGCGCAGTACTTTGATTTCCTGCAGAAAAACAACATCGAGAAAAAAGACATCAGCGCTGCCAACCTGCGCACTCAGCCGGAATACGACTACCTGAAAACCGGCGAGTCGGTGCTGAAGGGCTACCGGGCGGTGCGCCAGGTGCAGGTCACCCTGCGCCAGTTGGACAAGCTGAACGAGCTGCTGGACGGCGCGCTGAAATCCGGCCTGAACGAGATCCGCGCGGTGGAGCTGGGCGTCGCCAAACCGGACGTATATCGCGAGCAGGCGCGGCAAAAAGCGATCGAGAACGCGACTCAGCAGGCCGAATCCCTGGCCAAAGGCTTCCACGCCAAGCTGGGGCCGGTGTACAGCATTCGCTACCGGGTCGCCAACTATCAGCCGATGCCGGTGGCGCGGATGTATAAGGCGGCCGGCGCGGCGGCGGAAAACGACGCGGCGCAAACCTATGAACAGCAAAGCATTCACTTCGACGATCAGGTGGATGTGGTGTTTGAGCTGCAGCGCAACGCCGCGCAGTAAGGGTGTTGTATTGAAGAAAAGGTTCGCTGCGGCGAACCTTTTTTCGTTTTAATCCTGGCGCAATACCTGGTGGCCGTGTTCCAGCAACGCGTCGGTCACTTTGCGCATCATGCGGCTTTCCGGCGCGAAGCGGTGCCAGTACAGCATGCGGCGCTGGTACAGCCCCGGCGTCAGATCGATCAGTTCACCGGATGCCAGCTCCTTTTCGATCTGCAGATGCGGGATCATGCAGCAGGTGGTGCCCTGACGCGCCAGCTGCACGAAGGCTTCCGATGAGTTGACGATGTGGCAGGGCACGCTGCCCGGCGACAGATCGAAGTTCTGCTGCAGGAATGCCTGGTGCATGTCGTCGAGATGGTCGAAGGCCACCGCCGGCGCTTTCAGCAGCGCGGAACGGGTGACGCCGTTCGGGAAATAGCGCTCGGCGAAGCCGCTGGAGGCCACGAACAGGTAGTCCAGCGCCCCCAGCCGATCCACCAGGCAGCTCGGCAGCGGCTGCGGCTGAATACTCACCGCGCCCACCACCTCACCGCGGCGCAGCCGCTCCTGGGTGCGGGTTTCATCTTCCACCTGCAGATTCAGACGAATGGGGGAGTCCGCCAGCACTGGCTTCAGCGCCGGCAGCAGCCAGGTCGCCAGACTGTCGGCGTTGACCGCTAGCGACAGCAGCAGCGGCGTATCGACGCCGGTGTCATTGCCGAGCCACTCTTCTTCCAGCAGCTCCACCTGATGCAGCAGCGCCAGCAGCTTTTGCCCTTGTTCGGTCGGGCGCGGCGGCACGGTACGAACCAGCAGCGGTTGGCCGAACAGGTTTTCCAGCTGTTTGATGCGTTGGGATACCGCCGATTGCGTGATACAGAGTTTTTGCGCGGCGCGCTCGAAGCCGCGCTCACGGATCACCGCGTCCAGCGCTTGCAGCGTACGATAGTCTGGGCGTTTCATCGGAAAGATATCCCTTAAATTAGAATGATACCGGCACTATGCCACATTTTGCGTGCGGCGCAGGTGGAAAAATCACGCCCCCAGCTCGCCGCCAAGCGGGTAAAAATGCGGGCTGCGGTAAATAAGTGTGATCCTGCCGGCGTGAAAAACAGCGTTTTACCCTATAATACGCACACGTTTTCGTACAGAGGCAAGGGACATATTATGACGCAGGATGAACTGAAAAAAGCGGTGGGCTGGGCGGCGCTGGAATACGTGACGCCGGGCACCATCGTCGGGGTCGGCACCGGCTCTACCGCCGCCCACTTTATTGACGCGCTGGGCTCCATCAAGCACCAGATCGAAGGCGCGGTGTCCAGCTCCGATGCCTCCACCGCTAAGCTGAAAAGCCTCGGCATCCACGTGTTCGACAGCAACGAAGTGGACTCGCTCGATATCTACGTGGACGGCGCGGACGAAATCAACGGCCATATGCAGATGATCAAGGGCGGCGGCGCGGCGCTGACGCGCGAGAAGATCATTGCCGCCATCGCCAAGAAATTCATCTGCATCGTCGACGCCAGCAAGCAGGTGGACGTGCTGGGCAAGTTCCCGCTGCCGGTGGAAGTGATCCCGATGGCTCGCTCTTACGTGGCGCGCGAGCTGGTGAAACTCGGCGGTCTGCCGGAGTATCGCCAGAACGTGGTGACCGACAACGGCAACGTGATCCTCGATGTGCATAACCTGAGCATCACCGACGCCGTGGCGCTGGAGAACAAGATCAACGGCATCGCCGGCGTGGTGACCGTGGGGCTGTTCGCCAACCGCGGCGCGGACGTGGCGCTGGTCGGCACCCCGGAAGGCGTGAAAGTGGTCAAATAAACTTCTGCCGGCTGTGGCCCGGCAGTGCCGGGCCGCATAATTCTTCGGTTAAAATATCTTTTCTGAAAAACGGCAAATTTGGTGACTTATGTCACATTGTGAAAACTGACTCCCCAAAGCTTCTGCCGAAAACTTTCCCTATGGCATTTTCTGCCGTAAACCGCCATCAACGCTGCGCCTTGTCCTGCCGGGCAGGCAATCGTTTGTATTGCCGCCCGCGTTATTTTTGTTATGTTGGATGGGAGCTGTGTCGTCACAGCCGCTTCTGAAGTCTGAACATAGGGTCGGGTAAATGGCAAAAGTATCATTGGAGAAAGACAGGATTAAATTCCTGTTGGTGGAAGGGGTTCATCAGAGCACGGTCGATAATTTACGTGCCGCCGGTTATACCAACATCGAATACCACAAGGGTGCGTTAGACACCGAATCGCTGAAGGCATCCATCCGCGATGCACACTTCGTCGGCATCCGATCGCGCACGCATCTGACCGAAGAGGTGTTCGCCGCCGCAGAAAAACTGGTGGCGGTGGGCTGCTTCTGCATCGGCACCAACCAGGTTGAGCTGAAAGCGGCGACCAAACGCGGTATTCCGGTCTTCAACGCCCCCTTCTCCAATACCCGATCCGTGGCCGAAATGGTGCTGGGCGAGCTGCTGTTGATGTTGCGCGGCATTCCGGCCGCCAACGCCAAGGCGCACCGCGGCGTGTGGCACAAACTGGCCGTGGGCTCCTATGAGGCGCGCGGCAAAAAGCTGGGCATCATCGGCTACGGCCATATCGGCACCCAATTGGGCATTCTGGCCGAAGGGCTGGGCATGAAGGTGTTCTTCTACGACATCGAGAATAAGCTGCCGCTGGGCAATGCGCAGCAGGTGCGCCATCTGTCCGATTTGCTCAATATGAGCGACGTGGTGACGCTGCATGTGCCGGAAACGCCATCGACCAAAAATATGATGGGGGCGGAAGAGCTGGCGCTGATGAAACCGGGCGCCATTCTGATCAACGCCTCGCGCGGCACCGTGGTGGATATTCCCGCGCTGTGCGACGCACTGGCCAGCAATCACCTGGCGGGCGCGGCGATCGACGTCTTCCCGGAAGAGCCTGCGACCAACAGCGATCCGTTCAACTCGCCGCTGTGTGAGTTCGACAACGTGCTGTTGACGCCGCACATCGGCGGTTCCACTCAGGAAGCGCAGGAGAACATCGGCGACGAAGTGGCCGGCAAGCTGGCGAAATACTCCGACAACGGTTCGACTCTGTCCGCTGTCAACTTCCCGGAAGTGTCGCTGCCGGCGCATGGCCCGAACGCCAGCCGCCTGTTGCACATCCACGAAAACCGTCCGGGCGTGCTGACGCAGATTAACCAGATCTTCGCCGAAGAGGGGGTTAACATCGCCGCACAGTATCTGCAAACCGGGCCGGAAATCGGCTATGTGGTGATCGACATCGAAGCGGAAACCGCGCGCGCCGACGCCGCGCTGCAGCGTATGAAGGCCATCGACGGCACCATCCGCGCCCGCCTGCTGTTCTGATTCGGCGGCATGCCGCAACGAAAAAGGCCGGAGCGATCCGGCCTTTTGCTATTTGGGCTCATGCCACGCCCAGCTGCAGAGCGGGGTGAGGATTTCCGGCAGCGGGATATCCCAATGTTCGGTCGGCAGGTGCTCCACCTGCTGGCAATCATGGGCCAGGCCGATGGGATAGGGGCCGCCGCTGCGCCAGTTTTGCAGGGTGCGATCGTAAAAGCCGCCGCCCATGCCCAGACGCTGCCCGGTATGATCGAACGCCACCAGCGGCGTCAGCACCACCTCCAGTTCACCCAGCGGCAACACCTGGCGCACATCGAGGCGCGGTTCGAGAATATTGAAGCGGTTGCGCACCAGCGGCGTTTCCGGCGCATAGCGCAGGAACAGCAGGTGGCCTGGGCTGAACGGATGCAGCACCGGCAGGTAAACCCGTTTGCCGAGCGTCCACAGCCGCTCGATCAGCGGTCCGGTATCAAGTTCGCCGTCAAACGACAAAAATACCGCGATGCTGTGCGCCGCCTGAATGCGTTCATGCGCGACGAGGCGTTCGGCTATCTTGTCTGCGGCAAAGCGTTGCTGGCCCGGCGTAAGCTCGCGCCGACGTTGGCGAATGAGTTGACGAATGGCTTGGCGCTGCTGCGCGAATTGGGGTTGAAAAGACATCGTATCAGGCTTGCTCAGTGTGGCGTTCAGCACACATAAACCGCTGAGAAGGGGAATCTCCGAGATGCCGTCGCAGGCTGTAACCCTTGAACCCATGGTTCAAGGTGAACGTGCCGTCGCAATCTTAAGGCTTCTCGGCGCACCGAGCGTGCTCACCGATCGCGGAGCAACACATTCTGTTTGTACTAAATATCGGCTCAGGGGACTGGCCCGCTGGCGAACATCTCAGAGAAATTTTGTACTCGTTGCCGAAACTTTGATTTCAACAACTTAAGTTATTCGAATTGTGCATCCTGACGTTCAGAGATGCGACCTTGTTCAAGCAGCGCTTGTTCAATGGTCTGCTGCAGCATCCGTATGCGTTGTTCCATATTGGACGCATAGTCACGGGTTTTCAACCGTTCTTGAGCAAGTTCGTGACAGACGTTCAATGCCGCGATGAAAACCAGTTGCTCAGTATTGGAGACTCTAGTGCGAACTTTAAGATCTTGCAACCGCTGGTTAAGATCGTCCGCCGCCATATTCAACGCATCTTGTTGTTCTGGCGGGCAATTGACTCTTAACGAGCGGCCAAAAATTTGAATATCTACCGGTTGTGCAGACATGCCACCTTCCTGCCTAAATTTCGCGCCAGCCTTGTCCGCCCTGGCCGGGCCGTCAAAGCGGGCGCCACTATATATACCTCGGTACCAAGATACAACCCCTTTTTCAGTACCTGGTTGTAATCTACTGTGGCGCACATTGCCAGTCAAAAAAGGGTTTCAAAATGCGTATTTACCGCACTTTCACCCCCCGCCGGCGCAGTGTGAAACCTGCCACATCGCGATTATAACTAGCCACTGAGGTGTCGCGCTTATCTGGTATAGCGACGGACCTTGGTGGTAGCATAACACGAACTTATCCTGCCAACGATGACGAATGCGCATGTCTATACAGAATACATTTCCAAGTTACCAATCTTTAACCGTGGCCCTCAACCAGCAGTCGGTGGCGTTGACCGCGGCAGAAATGCACGGCCTGATCAGCGGCCTGCTGTGCGGCGGCAGCCGTGACGCCGGCTGGCAGGCGCTGGTGCACGATCTGACCAACGAAGGCGTCGCCTTCCCGCAGGCGCTCAGCCAACCGCTGCAACAGCTGTATGAAGCGACGCGCGACACGCTGGAAGATGACGAATTCCTGTTCCAACTGATGCTGCCCGAAGGAGAGATCGTCAGCGTGTTCGATCGCGCCGACGCGCTGGCCGGTTGGGTCAACCACTTCCTGCTCGGGCTGGGCATGATGCAGCCGAAGCTGGCCCAGGTGAAAGACGAAGTCGGTGAAGCGATCGACGACCTGCGCAACATCGCGCAACTGGGCTACGACGAAGACGAAGATCAGGAAGAATTGGAACAGTCGCTGGAAGAAGTGGCGGAGTATGTGCGGGTCGCCGCCATCATGTGCCACGGCGAATTCGCCCGTCACAAGCCGACGGCGCCGGAAAACATCAAACCGACGTTGCACTAAACGTTTTATCGCCCCTCCGCCGGCGGTGCGGATGGCATGATTTCAGGAGAAGGCAATGACTCAGCAGGAATTCAACAACCGCCGCCAGGCGCTGTTGGCGAAAATGGCGCCGGCCAGCGCGGCGGTTATTTTCTCTGCGCCGGAAACGACGCGCAGTGCAGATTCAGACTATCCCTACCGGCAGAACAGCGACTTTTGGTACCTGACCGGCTTCAATGAGCCCGAAGCGGTGCTGGTGCTGATTAAAAGCGATGAAACGCACAACCACAGCGTGTTGTTCAACCGGGTGCGCGATTTGACGGCGGAAATCTGGTTTGGCCGCCGCCTGGGGCAAGACGCCGCGCCGGCGAAGCTGGGCGTGGATCGCGCGCTGCCGTTCGATGAAATCAATGACCAACTGCACCTGCTGCTCAACGGCCTGGATGCGGTCTACCACGCGCAGGGCGAATACACCTATGCCGATCAGATCCTGTTCGGCGCGCTGGACAAGCTGCGCAAGGGGTTCCGCCAGAATCTGCAGGCGCCGGCCACCGTTACCGACTGGCGGCCGTGGCTGCACGACATGCGCCTGTTCAAATCGCCGGAAGAGCTGGCGGTGATGCGCCGCGCCGGTGAGATCAGCGCGTTGGCGCATACCCGCGCGATGGAAAAATGCCGCCCGGGCATGTTCGAATACCAGCTGGAAGCGGAAATTCATCATGAATTCACCCGCCTCGGCGCCCGTTATCCGTCTTACAACACCATCGTCGGCAGCGGCGAAAACGGCTGCATCCTGCACTACACCGAGAACGAGAGCCAGATGCGCGACGGCGATCTGGTGTTGATCGACGCCGGTTGCGAGTACCAGGGGTACGCCGGCGACATCACCCGCACCTTCCCGGTCAACGGCAAGTTCAGCCGGCCGCAGCGCGCGGTGTACGACATTGTGCTGGCGTCGCTGCAGCGTGCTTTGGAACTGTTCAAACCCGGCACCAGCATCCGCGAAGTCAATGACGAAGTGGTGCGCATCATGGTGGTCGGGCTGGTGGAGCTGGGCGTATTGAAAGGTGAAGTCGATCAATTGATCGCCGAGCAGGCCCACCGTCAGTTCTTTATGCACGGGTTGAGCCACTGGTTGGGGCTCGATGTGCATGACGTCGGCCACTACGGCACGCCGAGCCGCGATCGGCTGCTGGAGCCGGGCATGGTGCTGACCGTGGAACCGGGGCTGTACATCGCGCCGGATGCGGACGTGCCGGAGGAATACCGCGGCATTGGCATCCGCATCGAGGACGACATCGTGATCACCGCCGACGGCAATGAAAACCTGACCGCCACCGTAGTGAAAGATGCCGATGCCATCGAAGCGTTGATGGCGGCGGCAAGGTCATAGCATGAGCGTAATTATCGTTGGCGGCGGTATGGCGGGCGCGACGCTGGCGCTGGCTATCTCGTCGCTTACTCAGGGAAGAATGGCGGTGGATCTGGTCGAAGCGACCCGGCCGGACGACCGCAGCCATCCTGGTTTTGACGCCCGCGCCATCGCTTTGGCGCAGGGCACCTGCCAACAGCTGGCGCGCATCGGCGTTTGGCCGGCGCTGCGCGACTGCGCCACGCCGATCACTCAGGTGCACGTCAGCGATCGCGGTCACGCCGGTTTCGTTAATCTGCAGGCGCAGGATTATCAGGTCGATGCGCTCGGCCAGGTGATCGAACTGCACGACGCCGGGCAGCGGCTGTTTGCGCTGCTGACGAAGGCGCCGGGCGTCACGCTGCACTGCCCCGCGCGGGTGGTGGACGTGATCCGCACCGCGGAGCGGGCGGAAGTGCTGCTGGACAACGGCCAGCGTCTGCGCGGGCAGCTGCTGGTGGCGGCCGACGGTTCGCGTTCGGCGCTGGCGCAGGCCTGCAACGTGCAGTGGCGGCAGGAGGACTATCCGCAGTTCGCCACCATCGCCAACGTCACCACGGCGGAAGATCCGCAGGGGCGAGCTTTCGAGCGCTTTACCCGTTATGGGCCGCTGGCGCTGTTGCCGATGTCGCAGGGGCGCAGTTCGCTGGTGTGGTGCCATGCGCGCGAAGATCGCGCCCGGGTGGATGCCTGGGACGACGCGCGTTTTATCGCCGAGCTGCAACAGGCTTTCGGCTGGCGGCTGGGGCGCATCCTCAAGGCCGGTAAGCGGCACAGTTATCCACTTGGCCTGCTGACCGCCGATCGCCATGTCAGCCACCGGCTGGCGCTGGTGGGCAACGCGGCGCAGACGCTGCATCCGATCGCCGGGCAGGGGTTCAACCTGGGTCTGCGCGACGTGATGTCGCTGGCGGAAACGCTGGCGGAAGCGGCAGACAGCGGCGAAGACGCCGGCGGTTACGCATTGCTGAGCCGTTATCAGCAGCGGCGGCAAAACGATCAGCAGGCGACGATCGGCGTGACCGATGGGTTGATCCACCTGTTCGCCAATCGTTATAGCCCGCTGGTGGTCGGCCGCAATCTGGGGCTGATGGCGATGGCGCGTTTGCCGGCGGTGCGCGACGCCTTCGCCAAGCGTACGCTGGGCTGGGTGGAACGTTAGACACAGAATCGGGCGCCCTGTGGCGCGCCCAAAAACGCGGCGCGGCAAGGCGTCGCGCGTTATTTAAGGAAATCGAGCAGCATGCAATCATTTGACGTGATTATCGCCGGTGGCGGTATGGTGGGGCTGGCGTTGGCCTGCGGCTTGCAGGGCAGCGGGCTGCGCGTGGCGGTGCTGGAGCAGCGCCAGCCGGAGATGGCGCCGCCGTCGGAGCAGCCTGCGCTGCGCGTCTCCGCCATCAATGCCGCCAGCGAGCGTTTGCTGCAGCACATCGGCGTGTGGGACGACATCCTCCAGCAGCGCGCCAGCGCCTACAACGCGATGGAAGTGTGGGATCGCGACAGCTTCGGCAAAATCGCCTTCCGCGGCGATGAGTGCGGCTTCAGCCATCTCGGCCACATCATCGAAAATTCGGTGATCCAGCAGGCGCTGTGGAAACGCGCCGAAAGCCAGTCGGACATCACGCTGATTACCCCGGCCGCGCTCAAGCAGGTGGCGTGGGGCGAGAATGACGCCTTCATCACGCTGGAGGACGGCCGTATGCTGACCGCCCGGTTGGTGATTGGCGCCGACGGCGCCCAGTCGTGGCTGCGCCAGCATGCCGATATCCCGCTTACCTTCTGGGACTATCGCCACCACGCGCTGGTGGCCACCATCCGCACCGAAGAGCCGCATCAGGCCACGGCGCGGCAAATTTTCCACGGCGACGGCATTCTGGCGTTCCTGCCGTTCAGCGATCCGCATTTGAGCTCCATCGTCTGGTCGGTCGCGCCGGAAGAGGCCGAGCGTCTCAAGCAGTTGGAGCCGGAACAATTCAACCGCGAACTGGCGATGGCCTTCGATATGCGTCTGGGCGCCTGCAGCCTGGAAAGCGAACGGCTGGCGTTCCCGCTGACCGGCCGCTATGCGCGCAGCTTCGCGGCGCACCGCCTGGCGCTGGTGGGCGATGCGGCGCATACCGTGCATCCGCTGGCCGGACAGGGCGTGAACCTGGGCTTTATGGACGCCGCCGAGCTGATTTCCGAACTGCGTCGCCTGCAACGGCAGGGCAAGGATATTGGCCAGCACCTCTATCTGCGCCGCTATGAGCGCCGCCGCAAACACGGCGCGGCGGTGATGCTGGCCAGCATGCAGGGTTTCCGCGAACTGTTCGACGGCAACCACCCTGCCAAAAAGCTGTTGCGCGACGTGGGGCTGCGGCTGGCGGACAGCCTGCCGGGCGTCAAACCGAAGCTGGTGCGTCAGGCGATGGGCCTGAACGATCTGCCCGAGTGGCTTGCCTGACACCTGCCTTCTGCGAGCCCGCAGCGGGCTCGCGCTTCTCGCCTTATGCCATCGCGTTTCCTTATATAACCCCTCATTTGAAATAATCTAATTTCAGCCGCTTTTTATCATTACTTTTTCTAATTCCATGTTCGGTTATCAAAAGTCAGGATCCCATGTGCGGCCATAGGTTTGTTATATAAGTTCGGTGTTTTGCCGCTTTAATTGTTAATTTTGTGCCTTAAGGCGCATTTTTCCAGTGAAAAACTCTGCACACTAGCCCGGCGTTTTACCGCCCGGGAACGGCGATGAGCCTATTTTAACTTATGGTTAATGTGGTCGTTCGGTGATAAGTTCGAGGGAAAGGTATCGTTTGCGTCACGGCGGTTGCACGCAGTTTCCGCCCGTCCCGGCGCAGCATTTGTGTTGAGCAGTCAGTGCGCCATGGCGATCGGGCCGCGAGCCAGTCTCCGCCGCATTGCGTGGCAGCACCCTAACTTCTAGCGACGAGTGGAAAGAGGGAAAAGATGGCAAAGCAAACCCCACTGTACGACCAGCACGTGGCGTGCGGTGCGCGCATGGTAGACTTTCACGGCTGGATGATGCCGCTGCACTACGGCTCGCAGCTCGATGAGCACCACGCGGTGCGTCAGGATGCCGGCATGTTCGACGTGTCTCACATGACCATTGTGGATCTGCACGGCGCCCGCACCCGCGAGTTCCTGCGCTACCTGCTGGCGAACGACGTCGCCAAACTGACCCAACCCGGCAAAGCGCTGTACACCGGCATGCTGAACGCCTCCGGCGGCGTGATCGACGACCTGATCGTTTATTTCCTCACTGAAGACTATTTCCGCCTGGTGGTGAACTCCGCCACCCGCGACAAAGACCTGGCCTGGATCGAAGAGCACGCCGCGCCGTATGGCGTCGCGCTGACGGTGCGCGACGATCTGGCGCTGATCGCGGTGCAGGGCCCGCAGGCCAAAGAGCGCGCCGGCACCCTGTTCACCCCGGAACAAAAAAGCGCGGTCGAAGGCATGAAGCCGTTCTTCGGCGTGCAGGCCGGCGAGCTGTTCATCGCCACCACCGGTTACACCGGCGAGGCCGGCTATGAGATCGCGCTGCCGAAAGAGCAGGCGGCGGATTTCTGGCAAAAATTGCTGGCCGCGGGCGTCAAGCCGGCCGGTCTGGGCGCGCGCGACACGCTGCGTCTGGAAGCGGGCATGAACCTCTACGGGCAAGAGATGGATGAAGGCGTTTCGCCGCTGGCCGCCAACATGGGCTGGACCATCGCCTGGCAGCCGGAAGATCGCCGTTTCATCGGCCGCGAAGCGCTGGAGCAACAGCGCGAGCAGGGCACCGAGCAACTGGTCGGCTTGATCATGACGGAAAAAGGCGTATTACGTAATGAGCTGCCGGTGCGTTTCACCGACGCGGCGGGGCAAACCCGCGAAGGCGTGATCACCAGCGGTTCGTTCTCCCCGACGCTGGGCTTCAGCATCGCGCTGGCGCGTGTGCCGGCGGGCATCGGCGAGCAGGCTATCGTGCAGATCCGCAACCGCGAGATGCCGGTCAAAGTGACCAAGCCCGGTTTCGTTCGCGCCGGCAAGCCGCTGGCAAATTAATTTTTATTGATTGATTTTTTATTTCTTCGAAGGAGTAACCGGCGATGAGCAATGTGCCAACAGAATTGAAATACGCATCCTCCCACGAGTGGGTTCGTTCAGAAGGTAACGGCGTTTACACCGTAGGCATCACCGAACACGCGCAGGAACTGCTGGGCGATATGGTGTTTGTCGATCTGCCGGAAGTGGGCCGCACAGTCGCCGCCGGTGAAGATTGCGCCGTGGCGGAATCCGTCAAGGCGGCGTCGGACATTTACGCACCAATCAGCGGTGAAATCGTGGCGGTGAACGGCGAGCTGGAAAGCTCCCCGGAGCTGGTGAACAGCGAACCTTACGGTGACGGCTTCCTGTTCCAGATTAAAGCCTCCGACGAAGGCGAGCTGGCGAACCTGCTGGACGCCGCGGCTTATCAGGCCTCGATCGACGAGTAATCGTGCCCACGCCCCAGGCCTTTCGGCCGGGGCGTTTTAGTTACCGTTCAAGCTATATCCCGTATCACGCAAGCATTCAGGAATTTGTAGCAATGACTCAGACACTCAGCCAACTCGAACACAGCGAAGCGTTCATCGAACGCCACATCGGCTCTTCTGCGGAACAACGCCAGGAGTTGCTGGCAGCGGTGGGCGCTCGCTCGCTCAGCGCGCTGATCCAACAGATCGTGCCGGCGGACATTCAGCTGCCGGGGCCGCCGCCGGTTGGCGACGCGGCGACCGAACACCAGGCGCTGGCTGAGCTGAAGGCGATCGCCTCGCAGAATCAGCGCTACAAATCCTATATCGGCATGGGCTACAGCGCCGTGCTGACGCCGCCGGTGATCCTGCGCAACATGCTGGAAAACCCGGGCTGGTACACCGCTTACACCCCTTATCAGCCGGAAGTGTCGCAGGGCCGTCTGGAAGCGCTGCTGAACTTCCAGACCGTGACCCTCGATCTGACCGGCCTGGATCTGGCCTCCGCATCGCTGCTGGATGAAGCGACCGCCGCCGCCGAGGCGATGGCGTTGGCCAAACGCGCCAGCAAGCTGAAAGACGCCAACCGCTTCTTCGTGGCTGACGACGTGCATCCGCAGACGCTGGACGTGGTGCGCACCCGCGCCGAAACCTTCGGCTTCGACGTCATCGTCGATAAAGCGGAAAAAGTGCTGGAGCTGGACGGCGTGTTCGGCGTGTTGCTGCAGCAGGTGGGCACCACCGGTGAACTGCACGACTACAGCGCGCTGCTGGCCGAACTGAAATCGCGCAAAATCATCACCAGCGTGGCCGCCGACATCATGGCCCTGGTGCTGCTGACCGCGCCGGGCAAGCAGGGCGCCGACGTGGTGTTCGGCTCCGCGCAGCGCTTCGGCGTGCCGATGGGCTACGGCGGCCCGCATGCCGCCTTCTTCGCCTGCCGCGACGAGTTCAAGCGTTCGATGCCGGGCCGCATCATCGGCGTTTCCCGCGATGCCGCCGGCAACACCGCGCTGCGCATGGCGATGCAGACCCGCGAGCAGCATATCCGCCGCGAGAAGGCCAACTCGAATATCTGTACTTCGCAGGTGCTGCTGGCCAACATCGCCAGCCTGTATGCGGTGTATCACGGCCCGCAAGGGCTGCAGCGCATCGCCGGGCGCATCCATCGCCTGACCGACATTCTGGCCGCCGGGCTGCAGAAGGCCGGCCTGACGCTGCGCCACAACACCTGGTTCGACACCCTGACCGTTGAAGTGAAAGACAAGGCCGCCGTGCTGGAGCGCGCGCTGAGCTTCGGCATCAACCTGCGTACCGACATCCACGGCGCCGTGGGCATCACGCTGGATGAAGCCACCTCGCGTGAAGACGTGCAAACGCTGTTCGCACTGCTGGCCGGCGACAATCACGGTCTGGACATCGACGCGTTGGACGCGGCGGTGAGCAAAAACAGTCAATCGATCCCGGCCGCCATGCTGCGACAGGATCCGATCCTGACCCACCCGGTATTCAACCGCTATCACAGCGAAACCGAGATGATGCGTTACATGCATCGCTTGGAGCGTAAGGATCTGGCGCTGAACCAGGCGATGATCCCGCTGGGTTCTTGCACCATGAAATTGAACGCCGCGGCGGAAATGATCCCGATCACCTGGCCTGAATTCTCCGAACTGCACCCGTTCTGCCCGCCGGAGCAGGCTGCCGGTTACCAACAGATGATCGGCCAACTGTCTCAGTGGCTGGTGCAGCTGACCGGCTATGACGCGGTGTGCATGCAGCCGAACTCCGGCGCGCAGGGCGAATACGCCGGCCTGCTGGCGATCCGCCGCTACCACGAAAGCCGCAACGAAGCGGGCCGTCACGTCTGCCTGATCCCGAGCTCGGCGCACGGCACCAACCCGGCCTCCGCCCAGATGGCGGGCATGAGCGTGGTCGTGGTCGCCTGCGACAAGAACGGCAACATCGATCTGCACGATCTGCGCGTCAAGGCGGAGCAGGCAGGCGAAGAACTCTCTTGCATCATGGTGACCTACCCGTCGACCCACGGCGTGTATGAAGAAACCATCCGTGAAGTGTGCCAGATCGTGCATCAGTTCGGCGGTCAGGTGTATCTGGACGGCGCCAACATGAACGCCCAGGTGGGCATCACCACGCCGGGCTACATCGGCGCGGATGTTTCGCACCTCAACCTGCATAAAACCTTCTGCATCCCGCACGGCGGCGGCGGCCCGGGCATGGGCCCTATCGGCGTGAAAGCGCACCTGGCGCCGTTCGTACCGGGCCACAGCGTCGTGCAGATCGACGGCGTAACCACCCAGCAGGGCGCGGTCTCCGCGGCGCCGTTCGGCAGCGCCTCCATCCTGCCGATCAGCTGGATGTACATCCGCATGATGGGCGCGGAAGGCCTGAAGCAGGCCAGCCAGATGGCGATCCTGAACGCCAACTACATCGCCACCCGTCTGAAAGACGCGTATCCGATTCTGTATACCGGCCGCGATCACCGCGTGGCGCACGAATGCATCCTCGACATTCGTCCGCTGAAGGAAGAGACCGGCATCAGCGAAATGGACATCGCCAAGCGGCTGATTGACTTCGGCTTCCACGCGCCGACCATGTCGTTCCCGGTGGCGGGCACGCTGATGGTCGAGCCGACCGAGTCGGAAAGCAAAGTGGAGCTGGATCGCTTTATCGATGCGATGCTGGCGATCCGCAGCGAGATCGACCGCGTCGCCAAAGGCGAATGGCCGCTGGAAGACAACCCGCTGGTGAATGCGCCGCACGTGCAGGCGGAGCTGGTCAACGACTGGCAGCACCCGTACAGCCGCGAGCTGGCGGTGTTCCCGGTGGCCGGCGTACGCGAGAACAAGTACTGGCCGAGCGTTAAGCGTCTGGACGACGTGTACGGCGACCGTAACCTGTTCTGCTCTTGCGTGCCGATGAGCGATTACGAATAACACGTTCGGCAAAGTTTGTGTTCGGGGGACACCGCATCATGCGGTGTCCCTTTTTATTTTATAGCGGCCTATTCTTTCCTGTACGTTCCCACGATTTGAGGAGTCACCATGCAAGCGGCAATCGTAACAGCGCTGGGGCAAGCCCCGGTTTTCGGCACCTTTGAGGAGCCCCAGGCGCAGGCGAATGAAGTGCCGATCGACGTTCTGGCGGCCGGCATCAAACAGCTGGATCGCGCCACCGTCGCCGGCACCCACTATTCCAGCCCGAAGCAATTGCCGATAGTGCCCGGCACCGACGGCGTGGGCCGTACGGCGGACGGAAAACGGGTGTACTTTGCCTCCTTCCGCCGTCCTTACGGTGCGATGGCTGAGCGCAGCGTCGCGTCATGGACGGTGCCGGTGCCGGAGGCGGTGGACGACGCCACGGCGGCAGCGCTGATCAATCCGGCCTTCGCCGCCTGGCTGCCGCTGCGTTGGCGGGCGGATCTGCAGCCCGGTGAAACGGTGCTGATCATCGGCGCCACCGGCACCTCAGGCAAGCTGGCGGTTGCCGCGGCGCGTCAGGCAGGGGCAGGGCGTATCGTTGCCGCCGGCCGTCGGCTGAGCGTGCTGGAAGCGTTGGGCGTGGATGCCACGGTAGATCTGAGCCTGCAGGGCGAGGCGCTGACGCAGGCCTTCGCGGCGGCGGCGGGGCCGGGCGGTTATCAGGTGATCGTCGATTACATCTGGGGGCCGGCGACCGAAGCGCTGCTCGCGACCCTCAATAATCACGATCTCTCGTCTTACGCCGGCGGACGCGGCATTCGCTTGGTCAACGTCGGTTCGATGGCCGCGCCGGACATCCGGCTGCCGGCGGCGGTGTTGCGCAGCAATCAGCTGCAGATCCTCGGCAGCGGCACCGGCAACTTCCCGCCGATCCCGGAAATGCAGCGCTACGCGACCGAGATTCTGACGCTGGCGGCGACCGGAGCGCTCACTATCGAGACGCAGGAACACGCGTTGGCGGAGATCGCCGAGGTGTGGGATCTGAACAAGAAAAGTGACGTGCGTTCGGTGATACGCATCGCCCGTTAAGCCCCGGCCGTTAGCGGCAAGGGCAGACCAGATGAATATCCTCCGGCTCACGGGCGAACAATTCCGTATCCGGCTGTTCGATGAGTCGGCACCCTTGCGCCAGATAGAAGTCTACGGTGCTTTTATTGGGGATGGAGGAGACATACAGCCCGGCGGCGCCGTCTTGCGCCGCCTGACGCAGGCAGAGCTGGAACAGCTGCCTGCCTAACCCCTGGCCGCGTTTGTGCGCGCTGACGTAAAAGAACAGCAGCTGGCGCAGATCCCGCTGTGGGCCGCGCGGTTCGGTGTCCAGCGCCGCCGCCGCCGCGATCTCCTCGCCTTCGAACAGCGCGAAGAACGCCCCGCCGCGATCGAAGCACGCTTCGTGGATCGGCGTATAGGTTTCCCGATCGTGCGGATCCCAGCCGCGTACATCGTAGTAGTCCGGGTAGGGGTGCAACTTGCCGTCCTGCAGGCGATACAGAGTGTCGATAATTTCGCTGCGGTCGATATCCCATAGCCGGTCGAGTTGCTGCCGTTGCAGCAGAACAGGGGCAATCATGGTCGTGGTTCACTCTCAGTCTGTGGCCGGTAACTTTCCGGCAAATCGATGATGAAGCCGATGCCGCGATCGTCGAGGCCTTCGGTGACGCGCAGCTGCGCGCCGATTTTGTCGGCCAGGTTGCGGGCGATGGCCAATCCGAGCCCGCTGCCGGTTTGCTGCGTGCCGGGCACGCGGTAAAAGCGCTCAAACAGGCGGGAACGGTGTTCTTCGCTTACTCCTGGGCCGTTGTCGCGCAACGTAATATAGCAGCCGAGCGGCGCCAGCGAGCGGATATTGGCTTCGATGCGGCTGCCGGGCGGCGCGTATTTGAGCGCATTGTCCAGCAGATTGGTGAAGATGGCGATCAGCGCACGGCGATCGGTGCTCACCACCACATCCTCGCTGCCGTCGAGCGACAGTTCCACATCCTTTTCCAATGCATAGGGAACGTGCTGCGCGATGCATTTGCCAATTTCGGCGTAGATGTCCACCGCCTCAATCTTCAGCGGAAAATCTTCCGCCTCCAGCTTGGCCAGGTTGATCAGCTGGCGTGACAGCGACGCCGCGCGATCCAGCCCTTGCTGCATGTCGCCGATGATCTCCCGGCGCTCCTGCTGCTCGGTGACCTGGGTCAGCAAATGCAGCTGCGCCAGCACGGCGGCGATCGGCGTGCGCAGTTCGTGCGCGGCGTCGGCCATAAACCGTTTCTCGCGCTGATTGGCGGCGTCGATGCGCGCCATCAGTTTGTTGACCTCCATCACCACCGGCCGGATTTCCTGATACTGCTCGCTGACGTTGATCGGCGACAGGTTGCCAGGCTGGCGATCGGAGATGGTGCGGGCGATCTGGCGCAGCGGCCGCAGGCTGAAATAGGCGGTAAACAGCAAGGTGACGATGATGGCCGCCAGAATGCCCAGCAGCGGTACGGCGGTGCTCTCCGCCGGATTGCCGAACAGCGTGGTGCGATCGTTGAACGATTCGCCGACGATCACCCGGTACTGGCGCTTTTCGCTCCAGCTGCCGGCGAGATGCCAGTTAGCGCCGGCGTAATTGACGGAACCGGACAGCACCGAAGGCGGCAGGCGCAGCGGCTCTCCCTGCGTTTGCGAACTGTAAAGCACCCGGTTGTCTCGATCGTAAACCACAAACAGCGGGTGATAGTCGATTTCATCCTGCATGCCGTTATTGATGGAATCAATGTACATGCCTTCAATGGTCTTGATGATGCCGCGGTAATCGATATTGTCAGTGCCTGTTTCGTCGAGAATATTGGCGATGCCTGCAGCGACGATGCGTTGCTGGTTATCGAAATATTTCTCCATGTCGGGGTAATACCAATATTTCACCCAGGCGACGAGGAGCCCCCACAATAATAAAATGGCCAGCACCTGGAAAATAATGGTGCGCATAAAGAAGGATTTGAAACCGATCATTCCGCTACTCTTTCTTCAGCAAATAGCCAATGCCGCGTACGGTAATCACTCTTTCTTTACCGATCTTGCGCCGTAAATTATGCATGTGCACTTCCAGCGAGTTGCTTTCCACGCTATCGCCGTGGCCGAACAGCCGCTGTTCCAACACCGCTTTGCGCACCACGGTGCCGGCGCAACGCATCAGTTCGTGCAGCAGGTGATACTCTTTTTTCGACAGCATCAGCAATTCGTTATCCAGCATGACCTGATGGTTGACCGGATCGAGATACAGCGCGCCGAGGCTCCAGGTTTGTGACGCGAAGCCCGCCATGCGCCGGTTGACCGCCTTGACGCGCGAGATGAGTTCGGGCAGCGCAAAGGGTTTGGCCAGAAAGTCGTCCGCGCCGGAGTCCAGGCTGTTCACCAGGCTTTCAATGCGGTCGCGGGCGGTCAGGATGATGATCGGGATATTTTGCCCGGCGGCGCGCCAGGCGATCAGCTTCTGCAAACCGTCGCCGTCCGGCAGCGTGAGATCCAGCAGCATCAGATCGAATCCGCCGGATGAAAGTTTATTTTCCGCGTCGGCGATCAGGCGCACCCAGCACAAATTAAAGCCGGCCAGCTCCAATGCGCGGCACAGCGCCTTGCCTAATTGCAGGTCGTCTTCCACCAACAGTATGTTCACGTTATTTCCGCTGAGATCCTTGAGTCGCGCTTATCTAACTATAACGCTGACGGGAAGACAACGGGGAAACCTGCTCGGCCTGCGCGTTCTTAAGCAAACCTTAATCTGGCTTTAATCTCGCGTTAAGGGAGCGCGGAAGAATTTCAGTTATTTTGCTGCCATTCGAAATTATGGCTGGGGGAGCGAAACATGCAGACTGAAGGTTTCCCGAACGCGGGCGCCTCGCGGCGGCTGATGTATTCAAGCGTTGCGATGCTGCTCGTTCTGTTGCTGTTGTCTTTTCGCGGCGATGCGCAGAGCCATAGCCACGGCGGCCATCATGCTTCCGCTTTGCAGCGGGTGCATCAGGCGGCGGCGACGGATGCTTACGGCTGCGCCAAGTCGCGCATTAAAAAGCAGCTGCGCCGCCTGGCTCAGCTTTGAAGCGGTTTTTAGGGAGCCACTCTATACTCTGACGGGCATACGGGGCGCCTGCGCGCAGGCCGCTGTGTTGATATCGCTAACCAGAGAAAAAACAGTATGACGAAAGTGGCATTGGTGACCGGCGCAAGCCGGGGGATTGGCCGCGCGACCGCCTTGCTGCTGGCCCGGCAGGGCTATGCGGTGGGTGTGAATTACCTGCGTGACGAAAATGCGGCGCGCCAGGTGGTGGCGGAGATCGAGGCGCAGGGCGGTAAGGCGCTGGCGCTGCAGGCCGATGTGGCCGATGAAGCGCAGGTGATGGCGATGTTCAGGGCGCTGGATGCCGGGCTGGGCACGCTCAGCGCGCTGGTCAACAACGCCGGCATTCTGTTCCGGCAGGCGAACATTGAACAGTTGACCGCCGAGCGCATCAATCAGGTGCTCGGTACCAACGTCACCGGTTACTTCCTGTGTTGCCGCGAGGCGGTGAAACGCATGGCGCAGCGTCATGGCGGGCAGGGCGGCGCTATCGTCAATGTGTCTTCCGCCGCTTCTCGTTTAGGCGCGCCGGGGGAGTACGTGGATTATGCCGCCTCGAAAGGCGCCGTCGATTCGTTGACCATCGGGCTATCGCTGGAGGTGGCGGCGCAGGGCATCCGCGTCAACGGCGTACGGCCCGGATTCATCTATACCGAGATGCACGCCAGCGGCGGCGAGCCCGGCCGGGTGGATCGCGTGAAGGACAGTTTACCGATGCAGCGCGGCGGGCAGCCGCAGGAAGTTGCGGAGGCGATCGCTTGGCTGCTGTCTGACGCTGCGTCTTACGTGACCGGTACTTTTATCGAGGCAGCAGGCGGGCGTTGAATGCATGAGGGGGTTTTGACATCCCGTCGTGCGGAGTGTATTTTGATTAAATAACAATCAAAATGTAGTTACAAAAATGTATGTTTATTTTGAATGGAATCAGGATAAAAATCACAGCAACCAGCGCAAACACCATGTCAGTTTTGAGATAGCGCAACGGGTTTTTCTGGATCCCAACCATTTCATTTCAGCACGCAAGGCCGATGCCAAAGAGAGGGGAAGATATGAAGCGCAAAAATTCCGCCAAAAATCTGGCCCATAGCGTACTCCCGCCGTTGACGGAGGAGCAGAAAGCGCAAATTGCTTCACTGAATGCGTTGCCGGACGAGGACATCGATTATGCCGATGCGCCGGCGCTGGGGGAAGAAACAACGTGGCAGACTGCGGTTCAGGGGCGTTTTTATAAGCCGATGAAAGTATCGAAGACCATCCGAATCGATGCGGATGTGTTGGCCTGGCTTCAGCGACCAGGCAAAGGCTATCAGAAACGCCTGAACGCCGTGTTGCGTGAGGCGATGTTGAAAGAGCATGAGCACGAGGAATAATGTGTGTCAGGCGGCTAACGATCCGGTGAGATTCTCACCGGATTTTTTTGCTGTTTTTTAAGGCAACACCTGCCAACGTCGGCCACCTCTCGATGGAGCTCGATCAAAACTATAAAAACGGTCATTCCGCGGAGCGTGAAATATGACCGTTTACCGTTTATCTCCTGCTCATCGGCAGAACAGGGTCATCATAACTCTTCCCGGTAATATCCTGCGCCGCGGGGTTACCCGTCGTGCAGCAGCGCAGTGCGGAATGACAGGATATGCGCCTGCGCGGCCTCGGCGGCGGCGGCGCTGTCTTGTGCGGCCAGCGCGGCGATAATTGCCCGGTGTTCGTCGATCACTTCGCGCATATGTCCTTCCCGCGACAGGGTGCTGGCCCAAAAACGCTGCGCCCTGGCGTGCAGTACACTCAGGATATCCGCCAGCATGTTATTGCCGGCGATCTGCGCCAGTTCCTGGTGAAATTCATGGTCGAGTGTCATCATGCGCACCCTATCTCGCTCCTGGCTCGCGGCTTCGATTTGCCGATTGAGTTCGGTCAGCGTCGCTATCTGCCTCTCGGTAATCTTCTGGCTTGCCAGCCGCATACACAGCATCTCGTTAGCCAGCCTTACTTCGATCAATTCCAACGCATCGTCCATCGACAACGGTGAAACCATCACGCCTTTGCGCGGGATGACCTGCAATAACCCCTCGTTGGCCAAGCGGTGGATTGCCTGATTGATCGGCGTTCTACCCATATCCAGGTCGTTCATCACCTGCGCGGTATTGAGATATTCGCCCGGCTTGTAGCTGAGTGTGACCAGCGCCTGTTTGAAACGCCGGTAGGCCAGCTCGTTCAGTGACACGCCGGCTTCTTCCGTCATCGGGCGCTGCGGGCTTTCTGCGTCAACAGTCTTCACGTTTTGCTCCTGCAAGAAGAAAGTTTTTAGACATAGTACACAAAAACATGGCATGGAAATCGCTTATTTGGTAACTAAAGATATAGTGAAATTTCACAGTGTTTTAACAAAAGGGGCGAAACTGCCATGAGACTGACCTTCACTTTACCTGAATCCTGCGGCGCGGCGACGTTGAATGTTGAGATTGATCATCTGGTGATCGCCGGTTGGACCGGACGCGATCGCGAGGCGATCTTGCACCATATTCGTGAATTGGCCGAGCTGGGCGTGCCCCAGCCCAGTGCAATCCCCCTGTTTTACCGCGTTGCCGCCAATCAGTTGAGCCAGCAAGAGACCATTGAAGTCATTGGCAACGCGACGTCCGGCGAAGTGGAGCCGCTGATTTTTGCCCACCGCGGCGAACTGTTCGTGTCATTGGCGTCCGATCACACCGATCGTCAACTCGAAGCGCACAGCGTGGCGCTGTCGAAACAGATTTGCGTTAAACCGGTGGCGCGAGTCGCCTGGCCGCTGCAGGAGGTGTTGGAACATTGGGACAGTTTGATCTTGCGTTCGTGGATCAGAGAAGAGGGCGAATGGCGATTGTATCAACAGGGCTGCCTTGCCGCGTTGCGTACGCCCGGTGATTTGCTGGAACGTTACTTCACCGGTATGCAGCCGCCGGAGTGCGGGCTGGCGCAGCCGCAAACACCCGACGGGTTGGCGATGACTTGCGGCACGGTGGCGGCGATCGGCGGCATTCGGCCGGCTGGCGAGTTTCGCATGGAACTGGTGGACGACGTGCTCGGGCGAACCATCAGTCATCGCTACCGCAGCATCGAACTGCCGGTGGTGGCGTAATGAAAAAGCTGACTTTGATGCAGGCCACCGCCGGGCTGGCTAGCGGTGAGCTCACCGCAGTGCAACTCACCGCCGCCGCTTTGGCGCAGATCGTCGATGAGCGGGGAGAGGGGGGGCGCGCATTTACGCGAACCTACACCGAGTGGGCGCAACGGCAAGCGCAGGCCTCCGATCGGCGACGCGCCGCCGGCTCGCCTCTGTCGGCGCTGGATGGCGTGCCGATCTCGGTCAAGGATCTGTTTGACGTGGCCGGTGAGGTGACTACGGCCGGTTCGCGCGTATTAGCGGACGCGTCAGCCGCTGAAAAACACGCTGCGGTAGTGGAACGGCTGTTGCAAGCCGGCGCGGTGGTGGTTGGCAAAACGACGATGACGGAGTTCGCCTATTCCGGTCTGGGCATCAATCCGCATTACGGGACGCCGGCCAATCCTTGGGAGCGCCAGGCGGCGCGCATTCCCGGCGGCTCCTCTTCCGGTGCGGCGGTGGCGGTGGCCGACGGCATGTGCCTGGGCGCGATTGGCAGCGATACCGGCGGGTCGGTACGCATTCCCGCCGCGCTGTGCGGGTTGACCGGTTATAAACCCACTGCACGGCGCATCAATGACGCCGGCTTACTGCCGCTGTCGCCTTCGCTGGATTCGATCGGCGTGATCGCTCATGACGTCGCCAGCTGTATTGCGCTGGATGCACTGATTGCCGACTGCCCACTGCGGGTGCCGCAAAAAACGTTGGCGCAGGCGCATTTTGCCGTGCCGCAAGCGGTGGTGCTGGATGAACTGCAGCCGGAAGTCGCCGGGGCGTTCCAGCGCAGCCTGCAATGCCTGAGTCAGGCAGGCGCACGTATTGAATTTATCCCCGCCACGGCGTTCGCCGAGCTGGCGGCGATCAATGCCGACGGCGGTTTCACTGCGCTGGAGTCCTGGCGCTGGCATCAAGCGTTGATCGCTGAACGGGCCGATGGCTATGACCCAAGGGTGCTGTCGCGCATTCGCCGCGGCGCATCCTTGGGCGACGCCGAGCTGCAGCTGTTGCAGCGACAACGCGCCGGCTGGCAGCGGCGAGTTACGGCGGAGCTGCAGAGTTTTGACGCTTTGCTGATGCCGACCGTGCCGATGATTGCGCCAACTATCGGCGAGCTGGCGGCGGATGATGCCTACTTCCGTTGCAACGGACTGATGCTGCGCAATCCCGCGATCATCAATTTCCTCGACGGTTGCGCGTTGTCCTTGCCTTGCCAACAGCTAGGAGAGGCGCCGGTCGGACTGATGCTGGCTGGGTTGCCGATGCGTGATGAGGCGTTGTTGGGGTGGGCGCTGGCGATCGAACGCTGCCTCGCCGACGCGTGATTTTCCGGTGGGCGCAGGCCTGCCTTTTGAAATGACCAGGAGAATATCCATGAACGATTCCCAGAACGGAATGCTGTTTGTCGCGACGGATGTCGCCACGCAGGATGATGCGGATTTCAATCGCTGGTATGACCGCGAACATGTGGAGGAGCGAGTGCGGGTGCCCGGCTTTTTATCCGGCACCCGCTATCGGGCATTGCAGGGGGGGCGTCAATATTTGGGGTTGTATAAAACCGAATCGTTGGCCAGTTTTACCTCCGAAGCCTATCGCGCCGCGTTTCAACACCAAACGCCATGGTCGGTGGCGAGCCTGGAGAAAATGCGTGATCCAATGCGCAGAGTGTGTGCGGTGGAGGCGGTCACTGGCCAAGGGTGCGGCAGTCATCTCTGTATCTTTGTGCTGCCGTCGGCGGCATCGGAAGCGCTGCATGCCCGCGTCTTGCAATTGGGCGCGCAGCTGGCTGAACAGCCCGGATTCGTGCGCAGCAGCCTGTTGACGCCGGATGCCGAACTCAGTTCCCCGCTGCCGAAAGAATCGCGAGAAAACCGCCGAATGTTGCCGATGCTATTGATCGAAAGCAGCGACGCCGAAGCCGGCCTGCGTTTAAGCGAGCAGGCCGCTGAAGCGCTGAACATGCCCGCCGCCGATGCCTGGCATTATGCCCTTGGCTGGCAACTGACCGCACAGGAGCTGACATCATGAATGCATACACCACTGAAACGGCACAGGCTGCCGCACCGGCCGCAGAAAGCGCCGCCGCACCGCCCAATACCGGCAAACTGGCGGCGGCCAGCTCGATCGGCACGGCGCTGGAATGGTACGATTTCACCGTCTACAACATCATGGCCGCGTTGATTTTCAACCATGTATTCTTCCCATCGTTCGATCCGCTGGTGGGCACGATCCTGGCTTTCTCCACTTATGCGGTGGGTTATGTTTCCCGGCCGATCGGTGGCATCGTATTCGGCCACCTTGGCGATGTGTTGGGACGGCGCTTTGTACTGGTCACCACGCTGGTGATCATGGGCGTGACCACGGCGCTGATGGGATTGCTGCCCGGCTACGCCAGCTGGGGGATTTGGAGCCCGCTGCTGCTGGTGACGCTGCGCTTTATTCAGGGCATTGCGCTGGGCGGAGAATGGGCGGGGGCGGTACTGTTGTCGATGGAACACGGCAAGCCGCATCAGCGCGGGCGCAACGCGTCCTTTGCTCAGGTAGGGCCGTCCTGCGGTTCGTTGATCGGCACAGGCCTCATTACGCTGGTGACGTTGGCGATGTCGGCGGACGATTTCCAGCAATGGGGCTGGCGGATCCCGTTCCTGCTGAGTCTGGTGCTGGTCATCTTCGGTTTGTGGCTGCGCCGGGGTGTGGGTGAGACGCCGGCATTTTTACAACTGGAGGCGTCGAAAGATGTTACGCAGTCGCCGATCCGAGAAGTCTTCACGCAGCACATGCGTCCACTGCTGATCGCCGGCGGATCGCGAATCGGCTCTGACGTGCTCTATGCGTTGGTGGTCGTGTTCACGTTGACCTACGTCACCACCGTGCTGAATCTGCCGCGCCCTCTGGCGCTGGGCGCCACCATGCTGGGGGCGATAGGCAACGCCGTCGCAGTACCGCTGTTCGGCGCGTTGTCGGATCGCTTCGGCCGTCGTCCGGTGTATATCGGCGGTGCATTGGCGGCGATAGTGTGGGCGTTTGCGTTCTTCGTCCTGCTCGACAGCAGTCAACCGGTGTTGATCTGCATGGCTGTGGTGATTGGGCTGTTGATCCATGCGGCGATGTATGGGCCACAGGCGGCATTCATCACGGAACAGTTCCCGACACGGGTGCGTTATGCCGGATCTTCGTTAGCCTATACCTTGGCGGGGATTATCGGTGGCGGCTTTGCCCCGCTGATCATCACTTCTTTGTTTAAATCTTACGACAGCACGCTGGCGATTTCCGCCTATGTCGCGTTGGCTCTGCTTATCACGCTTTGGGCGGTATGGGCGGCGCGGGAAACGGCGCATAAGCCGCTGTAAATAGAACGCCGGGCTACTTTGGGCCCGGCGTTCGGTCAAAACCACACAAACGGTCATTAACGGTCATGCTGCGGAACGTGGAATTGTGACCGTTTACCGTTTCTCGCCAGTCTGCCTCAGATGGTCGCGCATCATAACTGTCTGTTACTCCACACTTTCGTAATTATTCATTTCATTTCCTTCCCGATTTTTTTGACAACTATCACAGCGCGATCGTTGCCCGATCGCGGGGCGATGCGCTTTGCGTCTGCGCGCAAAACGCGGCGCGGCAAATCGATATCGTAATCATCGTCGTGGAGGAGAAAAGAAACATGCTGCCTGTAGAACGTCATCGCTTTATCACCGAAGTCTTGAGCCAGCGCGGCCGCGTGATGGTGCAGGAGGTGGCGCAGCTGTGCCACATCTCTATCGAGACGGCGCGGCGTGATCTGGCCCTGCTTGAACGGCGCGGCCTGCTGCTGCGCAGCCACGGCGGCGCGGTGTTCGTCGAGCCGCCGGCGGCGGAGAAAACCTATGTGCCCGCCGAGATAGACCAGGGGGAATCTTTCCGCCAGCGCAGCAACGAGGCGCCGGAGCAGAAGACGCGCATCGCCAAACGCGCGCTGGAGTTTATCGCGCCGGGGGATTGCCTGCTGCTGGACAGCAGCTCCACCAGCTGGTTTTTGGCGCGCCAGCTGCCGGATATCTCGCTGGTGGTGCTGACCAACTCGCTGCACATCATCCAGACGCTGGCCTGCAAGGCCAACGTGCGCACCATCGGCCTGGGGGGCGAGTATTCCGCCAAGTACGAGGATTTTATCGGCGTGCTGGCGGAGCAGATGCTGAAAGAGTTCGTGATCAACAAGCTGTTCTTCTCCTGCCACGGCATTTGCCAGGACGGCGGCATCCGCGAGAGCAACGAGCACCATGCGCGGTTGAAGCAACAGATGCTGCTGGCCTCGGAGCGCAAGTTCCTGCTGGTGGACAGCAACAAGTTCGGCCGCCGCTCGTTCGCCCGCATTTGCCATTACCGGGAAATAGACACGCTGATCACCGACAGGCTTGGCGACGACGAATTTCGTCAGGAACTGGCCTGGAACAACGTCGACGTGATTGAAGTTTCACCCGCCGCGAAAAGGGCGGCGCGATAACAACAACGAAAACCCTTTATTACAGCCAACACTTGTGGAGAGAGAACAATGAAAAAATCCGTACTGGTCGGTCTGTTTGCCTCGCTGCTGCTGTCGGTCTCCGCGCAGGCGGCGGACAAGCTGAAAATGGGCGTGGTGGTGAAGATCGGCGGCATTCCCTGGTTCAACGCCATGGAGGCCGGCATCAAAAGCGAGAGCGCCAAACGCGGCATCGATGCCTGGATGGTCGGGCCGACGGCGGCGGATCCGGCGCTGCAGGTGCGCGCCATCGAGGATCTGATCGCGCAGAAGGTGGACATCATCGGCGTGGTGCCGAACGACGCCCGGGTGCTGGAGCCGGTGCTCAAGCGCGCGCAGGAAGCTGGCATCAAGGTGATCGTGCACGAATCCCCCGGCCAGAAGTACGCCGACTGGGATTTTGAGCTGGTGGACGCCTCGCAGCACGGGGTCAACCACATGAAAGCGCTGGCCGCCTGCATGAAAGAGCAGGGCAAGTACGCGGTATACGTCGGCAGCCTGACGGTGCCGCTGCACATCACCTGGTCGGACTCGGCCATCAACTACCAGAAGCAGCACTACCCGAACATGCAGCTGGTGGGCGACAAGTTCGGCGTGGGGGAATCGCTGGATGACAGCGTGCGCACCACCAACGATCTGATGGCCAAGTATCCCGATCTGAAAGGCGTGCTGGCGTTCGGTTCGCAGGGGCCGATCGGCGCCGGGCGTGCGGTGCTCAACCGCGGCAAAAGCAACGATATCTGCGTCATCGGGCCGTTCAGCCCGGGGCAGGGCGCTTCGCTGGTCAATCGCGGCGCCATCAAGGGCGGTTATATCTGGAATCCGATGGTGGCGGGCGAAGTGTTCGTGCGCATCGCCGACATGATGCACAAGGGCGAAAAAATCACCGATGGCATGACCATCGAAGGCATGGGCAAGGTGCAGGTGGATGCGCAGCAGCACACCATTCTCGGCAACGCCACCGAAAGCCTGGATAAGCAAAACTTGCCGAAGCTGGTGAAGATGGGGCTGTAATCATGGCGATTTCCGGCAATACGGCAATGCAGGGCGCGCCGCTTATCGAACTGCAACAGCTGTCGATGACCTTTGGCGGGCAGCGCGCGCTGAACGATATTTCATTGGCGCTGATGCCGGGGGAGGTGCACTGCCTGGCCGGCACCAATGGCTGCGGCAAGAGCACGCTGATCAAGGCGATCGCCGGCGTGTATCAACCGGATGATGGCAGCCGCATTACCCTTGATGGGCAAACCTTCGGCCGGCTGTCGCCGGATCAGGCGCGCGCCTTCGGCATTCAGGTGATCTATCAGGATCTGTCGCTGTTTCCCAACCTGACGGTGGCGGAAAACATCGCCTTTGAGCACAACCTGCGCGGGCTGTTGGGGTGGCACCGCCCGGCCAGGCTGCGGCGCGCCGCCGAGCGCCTGCTGCAGGCGCTGAGTTTTAATCTGGATCTCGACAAACGGGTGGCGGAGCTGCCGATCGCCCAGCGCCAGCAGGTGGCGATCTGCCGCGCGCTGGTGGCGGAAGCGCGGCTGGTGATCATGGATGAACCGACCGCCTCGCTGACCCGCACCGAAGTCAACCAGCTGCTGCGTACGGTGGACTATCTGAAAGCGCAGGGCATCTGCGTGGTGTTCGTCAGCCACCGGCTGGACGAAGTGCTGGAGATCTCGGATCGCGTCACGGTGATCCGCGACGGTAACAAAGTCGGCACCTGGCCGGCGGCGGAGATCACCGGCGATCGTCTGACCGAGCTGATGACCGGCTTGAAGCTGGATTATCGCCTGAAGTCACCGAGCATGAATAAGGATCGGGTGATGCTGGAGGCGGATCGCCTAAGCCGCGCCGGGCAGTATCAGGATGTGAGCTTCCGGCTGCATCAGGGGGAGGTGCTCGGGCTGTGCGGGTTGCTCGGCTCCGGGCGCACCGAGCTGGCGCTGAGCCTGTTCGGCATGACCCGGCCGGACAGCGGCAAGCTTTATCTCGACAGCAAACCGGTGCGCTTTCGCGGCCATGAGGACGCGATCAAGGCCGGCATCGGCTACGTCTCGGAGGATCGCCTGACGCTGGGGCTGGTGCAGCAACAGTCGGTGGCGGATAACGCGGTGCTGACCATTCTCGATAAGCTGCGCGGGCGCTTTCGCCTGATCGACGACTACCGCAAGAATCGCATCGTCGCGGAGTGGATCGCCAAACTCGGCGTGCGGGTGGCGGATCCGGATCAGGCGGTTTCGACGCTGTCCGGCGGCAATCAGCAAAAGATCGTGCTGGCCAAGTGGGTGCTGACCCAGCCGCGGATCCTGATCCTCGATTCGCCGACCGTCGGCGTCGACGTCGGCGCCAAGGCCAGCATCTACCAACTGATCCATCTGCTGGCGCAGGAGGGGATCGCCATTTTGCTGATCTCCGACGAGGTGCCGGAGGTGTATTACAACTGCGATCGGGTGCTGCACTTCAGCGGCGGCAGCGTGATCGGCGAATACCTGCCGGGGCAGGTGAGCCAGCAACAGCTGGCGGAGGCGGTCAATGCGTAGATTCAGTTTGAAACCGCGCGGCAACGAAGGCTATCTGGCCTGGGTACTGCTGCTGACGGTCATCGTCTTTTCACTGCTTAGCGATCGGTTTTTGACGGTGCAAAACCTGCTCGATCTCAGCGAAAGCTACGCGGTGAGCGGCATATTCGCCCTCGGCCTGTTTGTGGTGCTGGTGACCGGCGGCATCGATATCTCCTTCGCCGCGGTCGCTTCGGTGGTGCAGTACCTGATCGCCACGCTGGCGACTCACTATGGCCTGGCCAGCCCGGCGGGCAGCATTTTGCTGGCGTTGGCGTTCGGCGCCGCGCTCGGCATGGTCAACGCGCTGCTGATCTACTGCCTGCGTATCGTCTCGATCATTGTCACCATCAGCATGCAGGCGTTGTTGTTCGGCATGCTGATGTGGTTGACCAACGGCCGCAGCCTGTACGCATTGCCGGACTGGTGGACGTTGCCACGCAGCGTGCTGCCGTTCCAACTGGGTGAACAGAGCTATCAGCTCGGTTTGCCGACGCTGGTGATGCTGGCGGTGGCGCTGTTGACCTGGCTGCTGCTGAACAAAACGCACCTCGGGCGCCAGCTGTTTGCCGTGGGCGGTGATGCGGAGTCGGCGCGGCGCATCGGCATCCGCGTCGGCCTGCTGCATCTGTTCGCCTATGGCTATCTGGGCGCGATGGCGGCGATCGGCGGCCTGGTGCAGGTGTATCGCATGGGGGAAGTGGTGCCCAACGCGCTGGTGGGCGGGGAGCTCGACGTGCTGGCGGCGGCGGTACTGGGCGGCGCCAGCCTGAACGGCGGCAAGGGCAGCGTGGTCGGCACGCTGATGGGCGTCTTCCTGATCGGCGTGCTGAAAAACGGCCTCAACCTGATCGGCGTGTCCAGCTACTTCATGAACGTGGTGATCGGTCTGGTGATCGTCGCGGCGATCACCGTCACTCACTACAAGAAACGCAAAGAAACCGACGTCGGTTTCGCCTGAGGAGCGCCTGATGGGCAACAACCTGAAATTTCGTCCGGATGGGGTCGCCGTCGGTCTGCTGGCATTGCTGCTGGCGGTGGTGCTGGCCTTTAGCCTGCTGATGCCGGGGCGCTTCTTAAGCGGCACCACCTTCACCAGCGTGGCCTTCCAGCTGCCGGAGCTGGGCCTGCTGACGTTGGCGATGTTCATTCCGATCCTCAGCGGCGGCCTGAACCTGTGCATTATCGCCAGCGCCAACCTGACCAGCCTGCTGATGGCCTGGCTGTTCATCAGCTACCTGCCGGCGGATGCCGGGCTGGGTTTGCAGGCGCTGTGGCTGGCGTTGGCGCTGGCGGCGGCGATGCTGTTGGCCGGGCTTATCGGCGCGGCGACCGGCGCATTGGTTGCCTACGTCGGCGCGCATCCGATTCTGGTGACGCTGGCCACCATGACCACGGTCAACGGCATCGGCATCTACCTGACGCGCGGCGCGGCCCTGAGCGGCATGCCGGAGATCGTGCGGTTTATCGGCGCAGAGCGCGTGCTGGGCGTGCCGGTACCGCTGTGGATCTTCCTGGCGGTCGCCGCCTTGCTGGCGCTGTTCTTGCAGAAAACCCGGCTCGGCAAATGCATCTACATGAGCGGCAGCAACATCAACGCCACCCACTTCAGCGGCGTGAATACCCATCGGGTGCTGATCGCCATTTACACCCTCTCCAGCCTGCTGTGCGTCATTGCCGGGTTGGTGATGATGGCACGCTTCAACTCGGCGCGCATGGGCTACGGCGACTCCTACCTGCTGCTCACGGTGCTGGCGATCATTCTGGGCGGCACCGATCCGTTCGGCGGTTTTGGCCGGGTCAGCGGCGTGGTGTTGGCGCTGATCGTGCTGCAGGTGATCGCGACCGGTTTGAACCTGATGAACGTCAGCCCGCATTTCAGTCTGGCGATGTGGGGCGCGGTGCTGATCGCGGTGCTGGCGATGAAGTTTTTCCGGCATCGCTATCGGCAGCGGCGGGCGATGCGCCGCAGCGCGGCCCAGGCCAGAACCGCGGCGGGCCACTGATCCCTTTTCCCTTTTGCGCAGGATAACGCTAATGAAATACCAGATTTCACCTTCACTGATGTGCATGAACCTGATGGATATCCGCCAGCAATTGGCGGTGCTGAATCGCCGCGCCGATATGCTGCATATCGACATCATGGACGGGCACTACGTTAAAAACATCACGCTGTCGCCGTTCTTTATCGAACAGATCCGCCCGCACACCTCGTTGTTGCTGGATGTGCATTTGATGGTGGAGAACCCGACCGATTTCATCGACCCGATCGCCCGCGCCGGGGCGGATTTTATCTGCCCGCACGCCGAAACCATCAACCGCGACGCGTTTCGGGTGATCAATCAAATCCGCGCGCTGGGCAAAAAAGTGGGGGTGGTGCTGAACCCGGCCACGCCGGTGGAGTTTATCCGCCACTACCTTCACCTGTTGGACAAGGTCACGGTGATGACCGTCGATCCGGGCTATGCCGGGCAGCCGTTCATTCCCGAAATGCTGGAAAAGATCCGCCAGTTGCGCGATCTGAAACGCCAGCAAAATCTGCGTTATCTGATCGAGATCGACGGATCCTGCAATCAGCGGACCTACCGCGATCTGATGGGCGCCGGCGCGGAGGTGTTGATCGTCGGCAGCTCCGGGTTGTTCAACCTCGATCCGGATCTGGAGACGGCATGGGAAAAAATGCTGGATCAAATGCGGCAGGCGGCCTGAGGCGGGGGACATGATGCGGCATTTTCTTGGCGTTGACGTCGGCGGCACCAATACCCGCCTGTTGTTGATGAATGATGACGGCGAGTTCAGCGGGTACCGCAAGATAGCGACCGCCGACTGGGCGCAGCAGGCCGATCCGCTGGCGGCGCTGGGCCGCCTGATCGCCGGGCATAGCCAGGATCGTCAGGTGGCGCAGGTGATGCTGGGGTTGCCGGGGATCCTCAGCCGCGATCGCTCGCGGGTGCTGTCGCTGCCGTTCATTCCGGCGCTGGACGCCCAGCCGGTGGCGGCGCTGTTGGCCGATTTGCTGGCGCTGCCGGTGCGAATGGACAAGGACGTCAACCATCTGCTGTGGTGGGATTTGCAGCAGTTGCCGGCGTTGCCGCAGGTGGCGGTGGGGCTGTATCTGGGCACCGGCATGGGCAACAGCCTGTGGCTTAACGGCGACTTTTACCACGGGGCGCACGGCGCCGCCGGCGAGTTGGGGCACATTCCCTGGCCGGGCCATCTGGGCGAGTGCCCGTGCGGCAAACGGGGCTGCGTCGAGAGTTTGACCTCCGGCCATTGGCTGACCGGCTGGGCGCGCGCCAACGCGGCGCAAACGCCGTTCGACCGGCTGTTCGAGCGCCATAGCGATCATCCGGATTTGCAGCGTTTCGTCGAACGATTGGCGCAGACCATCGCCATCGAAATGAATGTGATCGACCCCCAACGGCTGATCCTGGGCGGCGGTGTGATCGCCATGCGCGGTTTTCCGTTGGCGCGGCTGGAGCAAGAGATCCGCCGTCATCTGCGCGGGCCGCAGCCGGCACAGGGGCTGGCGATCTCCATCAGCCGCCTGACCGATGAAACCGGCAGCAAAGGCGCCTGTCTGGCCGCACGGCGCCCCTTCCAATTAAGCAGGGAGTACCAGCAATGAAAGGCAAAGTTTGCGTGTTCGGTTCGTTTAACCTGGATATCGTCGCCGGCATGGCGCGGTTTCCGCAGCCCGGCGAATCGCTGATCGCCCGTAACAGCATGATGGGCGCGGGCGGCAAGGGCGCCAACCAGGCCACCGCCGCCCTGCGCGCCGGGGCGCGGGTACATTATATCGGCAAGGTGGGGCGCGACGACTTCGGCACCTTCGCCCGGCGCCATCTCGCCGCGGCCGGTTTCGATGCGGTGACGCTGTTCTCGACCGGCGATTGCCCCACCGGCAATGCGCTTATCTACGTTGCCGGCGAGGATGCGGAGAACATGATCGCCGTCGATCCCGGCGCCAACCTGACGGTCAGCGAAGACGAGGTGCGCCAGTGCCGCCCGGCGATCGCCGCGGCGGATATTCTGCTGACTCAATTGGAGAACAACCTGCCGGCGATCGAGCAGGTGATCGCCATTGCCCGCGAAGCGCAAACGTTCATCATACTCAACCCGGCGCCGTTTCAACCGGTGCCGGACAGCCTGTTGGCGCAGGTCGATCTGCTGACGCCCAACGCCACCGAATGCACATTGCTGACCGGCGTGCCGGTGCGGGATGTGGCTTCGGCGCGCCAGGCGGCGCAGGTGCTGCACGCCAAGGGCATTCGTTTGCTGATCGTGACCTTGGGCACGCAGGGGGCGTTGTTCTCGGATGGGGAATACAGTGAGCTGATCCCGGCGTTTCCGGCGCAGCCGAAAGACACCACTGGCGCGGGGGATGCGTTTAACGGCGCCCTGGCGGCGCAGCTGGCGAATCAGGTGCCGTTAGCCGATGCGGTGCGCTTCGCCGCCGCCTACGCGGCGGTCTGCGTGGAACGCGCCGGGGCGGCGGGGTCGATGCCGAGCTATGAGGAAGCGTTGGAACGCCAGCAGGCGTTCGCGTGACGAAGACGGGCTGCGACCAAGAAGCGGCAGCCCGGTTCCCTTACTTCAACCAGCCTTTGCGCTGCGCGTCCCGCAGATGTTGCCCCGTGTTCCTGCCATAAAGCGGTGAAATACTCATACAGTGCGCCTGGCAGCATGCCCAATAGATGGCGCGCCACCGCTACTCATCACTGAACCCTTTCTGTCCCGGGTACGTTATGCCGGGCCGTCGCTGGCCTGCATTCGGGGGGCGGGGGGGATTGCCGAGCGCGCTGTGGGCGGTGATTGCCGCGAAGGAGAGGGCGCACAAACCGTAGTAACTTTCACGCCGGGTTAAAGCCCGGCGTGAAAGTTACGCATGATAAATAACAGCTATGCAGCGACGGCATCGTGAGTAAAACTGCCAATGCCATTAACTTCCAGAACAGGTGAATCGTAATGGGCCATTTTGAAGGCATTGTCGCTTGTGAGACCAAAAATAATGTCATCGTTGTCCAAACTGTGATTCAGGTTCTTATCCACCATCACAAAATAGGATCCATTCAACGATAAGGCGCTGACTTCGCTCAATGTATTCTGACTGTGGCCTTGAGTGACTTTAGAGACCAGTTCAATGAACAATTGTTGCGGAGTCGTATTCGTCTGAACATTCATTCCGGAGAGTAGCACTGTCAGGTCATTCAGGGATAAACTGCCGACGAGATCGATAGTCTTGCTGCCACCTGCGGAAAAGAGCCACTGCCGATCGACATCACCGACGACAATGTTGTCGCCTTCGACCCATGATGCATTTTGCGCGCTGCTGTTTTCGTAATCGTTAAAGGTGACCATGTTATCAATGGTACTGTGGCTGAATACCACCGTATCCGCGCCTTGGCCGGTTGCCAGATTTGTATTGCCCATTACGTTGTAGAGATGATTAGCCTGGATGCCGTTGGTCGTGGGGGCGTCGTTAGCGATCGACAGTTGGTAACCGGCCATTTGGGACATGATGGCAGCGTATCCCGTCAGTCCGTCTAATTGTTTTAGCACCTGATAGAACAACCCGCCGCCGGTTCCCCCTTGTTCCAGGGTCAAATTCAGTGGTGCGCTATTAGCCATGTGACTGGTGATAGATTTCAATTCTTCGCTGAAATTGTTTTTGATGGTGAGGTTAAGCGCCTTATCACCAGTAATGTTAATTTCACTGATATGGTTGTCATGGCCCTCAAGGCGTAGGGTATTTTCCGCATCCCCTTTAGATGATATTTCCAAAAACTCTCTGACCTCCGGAATGTCAGAGTCAATATAGACAGTATCGGTTTTGAACGATAAGGTACCGGCATCAGCGTGAGTGATATTCTTTGCATCAAAAGTGATGGTCATCACTGGCGAAAAGTTTTTATAGCGGTAATCGGGAGCGTACTCAAAGGTAATATGGCTGTTTTCACCGGCATTACCGGTGATTTCCAGGGCGCGTTGGCTAAAAGGGGCATCCATAAATGAATCTACCGGCACATTAATCACCGTAACGTTATCGGCAAAGCCAGACAGCGCAAAACCGTATGAACCCGTAAAGCCGTTTGGCATTCCCCACGCAGGATCCCAAAGTTCGGGGGCTTTCAGGTCGGTGACATGCGTATAATCCTTGTTGTGTATGTTAGCGATAGAGGGATCGGCCAAGAGGCCTATATCAAATACGTGCCTGCCCTCGTTGCCGACTAATTGTCCGTCAACGTAGATAGAACCCGTACCTCGATAGCCCGCCAAATCGAGCTGGGGAAAAAGCGTAAAGTTACCTACATTGGTGGCAATCGTGCCGGAAAGCGCACCATCGACACCCGTAGTGAGATAAACATTCTTGGTGATAAGGTTAGCCGCTAATACCGAGCCTTGGTCATACCCCTTAATTTTGAACGTATCGCTGACGCTATTGGCGCCGTCATTGATGCTATTGCCTTGCCATTGCACATTGATATTTTTTGCAAAATTGAATCGAAGCTCACCGGTGGCATGCGCCATATCTGCATCTGCTGTGATGATGATGTTTTGATTGTTTCCAGTAATAGGGTTTACCAAGGTGACATTCGGGTTTTTCAGGACTATATCAATATTATTGAGCGCTTGAGCGAACAACTTCAGCAAAACACTTTCAGTACCGTCGATGGTAAGAGTATGCCACCCATTCAATTGACTAATATCGATAGTGCCTGATGTTACGACGTTCAGCGTAATGTCATTCAGCATGGATAACTCAGCGTTGGAGATAATATGTTCGACGCCATGATTATTTATTATCCCCGTTAACTCTCCGTTTTCACCACTTTTTGTCAGTACGCCCTGTTTGACATAGTTTAAGTTGGCCCCGATCTTTTGTTCGAATTGTTGGACTGCATAACTGCCTGGTGCTCCGCCATTGCCTGCAATAATACTCTCATTAGCACGGAAGTGCGCCAATACAGCCAGTGTCGCCTTCAGTGCATCGTTGCCACTTTCGTTCATAATTGCGACAGACTCGGCTGTCGTCATGGGTCTTCCCCATAGGTTATTGAATATTATCTGGTACGAGGCGGCTTTGGCGAAAGCAGGTTGCTTAGAGAACATGGCGAGGATGTCACTCTCGGATCGCCCAGCGGCTAATTGCTTACTGTAGGTATCCAATGCATTGGCATCAATATAATAACCGGCAATGCTCAAGTATATTGCAGTGATGGCTTCCTGATACTCCGGTGCGGGTAACTCTCCAGCAGCATAAACATGCGTGTTAGCCAAAAAAATTGCTTTGGCATCAGCATGAACGCTGGTTTCATCATTGCGGATATCATTAATCATGCGTACTATGACATCACCACGGCTTTCCGTATTGGTATTTAACCCGGTAATATATTTTTGTAGTTGGTCGTTATCGGGGGCTGATCCAAAAATATTTTCATAGATTTTGATGACGAAATCATTGTCGCTAAGGTTCGACAACGTTTTTTTACCTTCGACAAACTTTTGTGCAATCAAATTTAACTTTTCAGGGTGACTATTTATCACATTACCCCAATAGTTTATCCCATCGGACGTCATCGTGGATTTCACTGCATAATAAAAACCTTGCACCCATTCAGCCCCGTCTGATACTGAGCTGTTAAAAGAGGGAAATAGCGTTTGATTAACGGTTTCAATCAACGCAGCTTGTTGTTCTTGCAAGAGGGCATCTTGCCCGGAGTAGTGCAGAAGATCGTTGCTCATGTAAGCGGCAAGGCTACCGAGATCACCGCTCTTCTCCAATCGACTGAGAAGATAAGTGAGAGTTTCCTCCGATGCTTCGGCACCATGAATATTGTGGTAAATAAACTGTATTTTCTCACGTTCATTTAACTCTGACAGGCGTGATTGACCTAATTCAGAATTAATTAATTTATTTGCTAATGTAGAAAAGGAGAAGTTTTCTTGCGTTGATTTTTTTGAAAAATAATCAATTTCCTTGATGTCGGCTTTTTTCCCTATGATGGCATAAAATAATGCGGCGACATCGCGTTGAACGAAGATTGAGCTCATGACTTTTCCCAGAGAAATAGATTCGCAAAAGGTAAGTAAAGAAGAGAATTTGGGCTTAAGCAAGTATGAGACAGGCTACGTGTCTGGCTAGGGAGCAGTGGCTTTGCCTTGAACTGACCGCTACGATGGCGGCTAAAAGCAAGCTATGGCGCCTCTGGGGATGAGGCGGCACTGTGAAATCAATAGGCTGCAGTGTACTCACTGCAGCAGATACAATTACTTCAACCAGCCTTTGCGCTGCGCGTCCCGCAGATGTTGCTCCATATGGTGCCACAGCTCGGGGTGTACGTCGGCGATCGACGCATTGCGCGCCAGCACCTGCTCCAGGCTGATGCCGTTTTCCACCCAGCTCTGGCCTTCGTTGTGAAGATTCATCAGCATCGGCATGGTGCGATCCAGCAGCAAGGCGAAGCGCGCATCGGCGCTTTCGCCGTCTTCATATTCCTGCCATAAAGCGGTGAAATACTCGCGCTGAGCCTCCGGCAACATGCCGAACAGACGGCGCGCCGCCGCCACTTCCTGATCGTGGATCGCCGCGCGGGCCGCCAGATCGTAGACCAGCACGTCGCCGGCGTCGATTTCCACGATGTCATGCAGCAGCGCCATCTGGATCACGCGCTGAATGTCTACGTCATCACCGGCGTACGGGGCCAGGCTCATGGCGGCGATGGCGAAGTGCCAGCTGTGTTCGGCGGAGTTTTCCTGGCGCTGGGTGCCCAGCACCTTGGTGCGGCGTTGTACGCCTTTCAACTTATCGATTTCCATCAGGAACTGGATGGTCTGGGTCATTGAACCGAAATCTAACGCGGGTACAGCGGATGACATGGTGTAAACCTCAAGGTGGGTGGGTTGAAGCCTGACGATTGTAGACCACCGGGCGGGGGATTTCGATGGTTACACGCGTTCACATTTTTATTTTAGCGTACACGTGTACACTGGAATTATTCTCAGTTAAGCTGCTTTGCGTTAATTTCGCACAAAGCAGGGCATTTTGAGGGGTTGCGCGTTATGGGGAAAACGGACGTAGTGAAAGCCGGGAGCAATAAGATTGTCGCCGCGGCTTATCCGTGGGCGGAAGAGATCGCCAACAGCATCAGCCACGGCATCGGGCTGGTGTTCGGCATCGTCGGCCTGGTATTGCTGTTGGTGCAGGCGGTGAATACCGGCGCCGATGCGACGGCCATCACCAGTTACAGCCTGTACGGCGGCAGCATGATTCTGCTGTTTCTCGCTTCCACGCTGTACCATGCGATCCCGCATCAGAAGGCCAAGCATTGGCTGAAAAAATTTGACCACTGCGCCATTTATCTCCTGATTGCCGGCACTTATACCCCGTTTTTACTCGTGGGGCTGGATTCGCCGCTGGCGAAGGGCCTGATGGCGGTAATCTGGGGATTGGCGCTGCTCGGCGTGCTGTTCAAACTGGCCTTCGCCCACCGTTTTGAAGCCCTGTCGCTGGTGACCTACCTGACGATGGGCTGGCTGTCGCTGATCGTGATTTATCAGCTGGTTACGCGGCTGGAGGCCGGCGGCGTCACGCTGCTGGCGATCGGCGGGGTGGTCTATACCCTGGGCGTGATTTTCTACGCCTCCAAGCGCATTCGCTTTGGCCACGCCATCTGGCACGCCTTCGTGCTCGGCGGCAGCGCCTGCCACTTCATGGCGATCTACCTGTACGTCTAAGCGCTGCCGCTACATCTGAATGCGTATTGAACAGGCGCCTCTTTTGTTTTAAAAAATAGGCGCTTGCTTCTTTCGGGTATCCAGCAAGCCCGTTCCTTCATTTCTGAGCCCGCATACCGTTTCTTTAACCTCTGTTCAGGACTCACCAAGATGATCGTTCGCTTATCCAAAGCGCTGCTGGTCTGCGCTATCGCCTTGTTCGCTTCGCTGGTGGCCTTCGGTAATCTCACCGACTACGGCTCCAACTTCGCCTTCGTGCGCCACGTCTTTATGATGGACACGATTTTCCCCGACGCCACCATCGGCTACCGCTCGATACAGACGCCGTGGCTGCATCACGCCGGTTATATTTTCATCATTGCGCTGGAGAGCCTGACCGCGCTGCTGTGCTGGATTGGCGGCCTGCGCCTGCTGGGCGGCCTGAAACTGCCCGCCAAAGCTTTCAACGGCCGAAAAAAATGGGCGGTAGCGGGGCTGACGCTGGGCTTTCTTACCTGGCAAGTCGGTTTTATGTCGATTGGGGGCGAGTGGTTCGGCATGTGGATGTCGCCGCAATGGAACGGCGTGCCGAGCGCGTTTCGCTTCTTCGTCACCATCATTCTGGTGCTGATTTATCTGGTGCAGCGCGACGGGGAATTGGACGAGTAACGAAGATGGCCGCAGGCAGGGGGCCTGCGGCCGACGGATTATTTCTCTTCGGCCAGCGAGTAGGGCAACGGTTTGATCGCCAGCTGGCTGGCGGCATCATCGCGCACCCGCAGCTTGCTGTCGGCATCCAGATCGTTGTTCATCACCACCTGTACCCACAGCGTGCCGTCGGCCAACTGACTCGACGCCAGTACGGTGCCGGTGCGGCGCCAGTTTTCCCCCAGCTGCAGCTCCAGATCCTCCGCCGCCTGCGGGGCGCGGGCCGCTTTACCTTCCAGCCAGTAGAGCGCCCGCTTGTTGGCGCCGCGGAATTTGGCGCGCGCCACCATCTCCTGACCGGTATAGCAACCCTTGCTGAAGCTGATGCCTTCCAGCGCCTGCAGGTTGGTGGCCTGCGGGATCAGCTGCGCGCTGTTGGCGGCGTCGATAACCGGATAACCGGCTTCGATCTCCAGCGCCAGCCATTGGCTGCTGTCATTCAGTTCCGCCTGGTCATGCAATTTGCCGATCAGCTGTTCGGCTACGGCGGGGCGGGTCACCAGCAGAAAACGTTCCGCCGGCGCAGCGAAGTGCAGAATCGTGGTCTCGCCGTCCTGCACCACCGGGTGCCCGGCGTCCGGCAATGTGGCGAACAGGCCCGTCAGCGCGGCGCGCGCCTGGAAACCGGCGACGCCCAGCAATACCGCGTCATTATCGGCGGCGATAGTGACTTTGGAGAACACCGCGTATTTTTTGATTTCCGCCAGTTGGCTGTCCAGCACGCTGCGGCGTTCCAGATAGGCGAAGCCTTCGCCTCGGTGGAACAGACGCAGGTTGCTCCACATTTTGCCCTTGGCGTCGCAGTGGGCGCACAGCACGTGTTGATCGGCCGCCAGCGCGTCGATGTCCGCCGTCACCTGGCCCTGGAGATATTTCACCGTGTCCGGCCCGTTCAGCGTCACCAGCGCCCAATCTTCCAGCGAGATCAGCGTCAGGGGAAGATGGGTGGAAGCGGAGGGCTGACGGGGTGGGAATGGAATGTTATGCGCCATAGTAAGTTCCTGCTCAACGTTTAGCTTACCTGAAGGGTATTGAGCCCATGGTAAAAGAGGCGGCGGGCTTTGCAAACTGTTATTCGCGCCGTGGCGCCGGGGTGCGCTTTTTTTGGCATTTTGCGCTTTATTGCGTTTTCCGCAGCAAAGCGCCTTCCCGGCGTGTATGTCAAATTGTTACTCTATAGGCTTGCGGCCAGGGCACCCTTGCAGACAGATCCCCGGCTGATGGAATTATATTGCGACGGCGTTGCCATACAGTGTGTCATTTGAACCCTGCGCTGGCGCTGCCGCGCTGAAAAGAGGTGAGTCATAACAACATGGATATTAACAACAAAGCACGTATTCACTGGGCTTGCCGTCGTGGCATGCGCGAGCTGGACATCTCCATCATGCCGTTCTTCGAATACGAATACGACAGCCTGAATGACGCGGACAAGGCGCTGTTTATCCGCCTGCTGGAGTGTGACGATCCCGATTTGTTCAACTGGCTGATGAATCATGGCGCGCCGCAGGACGGCGAGCTGCAGAGAATGGTGACCCTGATCCAAACGCGAAATAAAGACCGTGGCCCAGTGGCGATGTGATATCCGCATTTCCTGGCGCACCCAGCTGTTTTCACTGTTGACCCACGGCGTTCTGATCCTGCTGATCCTGATTTCGCCCTGGCCGGAGGGCTTTGGCCCGCTCTGGCTGGTGCTGCTGACGCTGGTGGTGTTTCAGTGCATTCGCAGCCAGAAGCGCATCGCCGCGGTGCAGGGTGAGCTGCGGCTGCTGGCGGACAGGCGTTTCAGCTGGCACGGCCGCGAGTGGCGGCTGGCGAAAAAACCGTGGATGCCGGGTTACGGCATGCTGTTGACACTGCAGCCGATGGAGGGCAAAAAGCGCCGCCGGCTGTGGCTGGCTTCCGACTGCATGAGCAAAGAGGAGTGGCGCCACCTGCGGCAGCTGTTGCTGCATCCGCCGGCGGGTAACGGCGAGGAACCCTGATGAAACCCGTACTCTGGTTGGTGGAGGATGAACCCAGCATTGCCGATACGCTGGTTTACACGCTGGAGAGCGAAGGCTTCGAAGTCCGCTGGTTCGAACGCGCGGAGCCGGCGTTGCAGGCGCTGGCGCAAGAAGGCGCGCCAGCGCTCGCTATCCTCGATGTCGGTTTGCCGGATATCAACGGCTTTGAATTGTGTCGCCGCCTGCTGGCTCAGGCGGCCGACCTGCCGATTCTGTTTCTTACCGCCCGCAGTGATGAAGTGGATCGCCTGATCGGGCTGGAGATCGGCGCCGACGACTATGTCGCCAAGCCGTTCTCCCCTCGCGAGGTCAGCGCCCGGGTGCGCACCATTTTGCGCCGCCTGCATAAGCAGCAGCGCCTGCAACAGAACGCGCGCTACCATTTCGGCGCTTTCGCCCTCGACGAAGACGCGGCCACCATCTCCTACCATCAGCGGCCGCTGCCGCTGACCCGTTACGAATACCTGCTGCTGAAGACGCTGTTGTTGGCACCTGGACGGGTGTTCTCGCGGCAGCAACTGATGGAAAGCGTTTGGGCGCAGGCGGAAGAAAGCCTGGATCGCACCGTCGATACCCACATCAAAACCCTGCGCGCCAAGCTGCGTGCGGTGGATCCCGCTGAGCCGCCGATCCACACCCACCGCGGATTGGGCTACAGCGTGAGCCGCCAGCCATGAAAATTGGCCTGCGCCTGCTGCTGGGATATTTTCTGATCGTGGCGGTGGCCGGGTACTTCGTGCTGAGCATTTTCGTCCAGGAAGTGAAGCCCGGCGTGCGGCGCGCTACCGAAGGCACGCTGGTGGACACCGCCAACCTGCTGGCGCAGATCGCCCGTCAGGACATGCAGCGCGGCGATGCGGCGCATGGCCAACTGGCGCAGGCGTTTACGCAGCTGAACCAGCGGCCGATTGGCGCCAATATCTCCGGCATCCGCAAGGATCGCAGTGAATACCACGTCTATCTTACCGATGCGCGAGGCAAGGTCATCTTCGATTCCGCCGGCCGCGCGCAGGGGCAGGATTATTCGCGCTGGAATGACGTTTATCGGACGCTGCGCGGCCAGTACGGCGCCCGCAGCACCCGTAGCGATCCAGAAGATGAAAACAGTTCGGTGATGTATGTGGCCGCGCCGGTGATAGAACAAGGGCGCATTATCGGCGTGCTTACCGTGGGCAAACCCAACAGCACCATGGCGCCGGTGATCAAACGCAGCGAACGGCGCATTTTGTGGGCCGGCGCATTGCTGCTGGGAATTGCGCTGCTGATCGGGGCGGTATTCGTCTGGTGGATCAACCGTTCCATAGGCCGTCTGGTGCGTTATGCCGACGGGGTGGCGCAGGGAGAAAACGCGCCGTTGCCCGAAGTGGGCGGCCGGGAATTGACGCAGCTGGCGCAGGCGTTGGAGAGCATGCGTCTGAAGCTGGAAGGCAAAGCTTATATCGAACAGTATGCACATACCCTGACGCATGAGCTGAAAAGCCCGCTGGCGGCGATCCGGGGGGCGGCGGAACTGTTGCAGGAGCTGCCACCGCCGGAGACCGCCCGGCGTTTTCTCACCAATATCGAGCAGCAAAGCGCACGCATCCAGCAACTGGTGGATAAACTGCTGGTGCAGGCGCGGCTGGAGAGCCGGCCAGAAATGGAGACCGCGCCCATCGCGATTGCGGCGCTGATCGGCCAGACGATGGCGGGCAAAGAGGCGCAGGCGACGCAGCGCGGCGTCAGATTGCAACTGGAGGCGTTGGCGGAGGTGACGCTGAATGGCGATGCATTGCTGATCAGCCAGGCGCTGACCAACCTGCTGGACAACGCGATCGACTTTACCCCGCCGGGCGGTTGCGTCAGCGTGCGAGGCGAACGGCGAGAACAGCATTACTGCATCAGCGTCTGTGACGACGGCAGCGGCATTCCGGACTATGCGCTCGATAAAGTGTTCGAGCGTTTTTATTCGCTGCCGCGCGCCGAACGGCCTAAAAGCAGCGGGCTGGGCCTGAACTTCGTGCAGGAGGTCACCCGTCTGCATCATGGCGGCATTCGCCTGCGCAACCGCCGGCCGCACGGGGTGGAAGCGACTTTCATGTTATCGCTGTGACTTCACCTTCCCTTCACATAACCACATTCTGATTTCACCTGCGGGTTTTATCGTGGCCTCATTACCTATGAGGAGCGAGCATGATGAAATCGGTACTTTTCTGGAAAATAACCACGTTGCTGGGATTGATGGTGGTGATGTTGATCCCCATCGCCCAACTGATGAGCGTGATCGACGAACGCAGCGGCTATCGGCAAAGCGTGGTCGGGCAGGTGAGCGAAAGCACCAGCGGGGCGCAGCGCGTGCTCGGCCCGTTGATTGTCATTCCCTATGTCGAACGCGAAGAGAAGAAAGACGAGAAAGGGCAAACGGTGGTGCAGCGGGTGCAGCATTACCGCTATTTGCTGCCGGAGTCGCTTCAGGTGCAGGGCGCGCCGAATGTGGAAGTGCGCAAGCTGGGCATCTATCAGACGCAGGTTTACCAGGGGCCGCTGAACTTCAAGGTGCGTTTCGGCCAGCCGGAGCTGACGGATTTGCAGCGCGCCAACGTGACCGTCGGCCAGCCGTTCCTGCTGGTGGCGCTGAGCGACTCGCGCGGCATCAAGCGCATTTCCCCGCTGGCAACACCGCAGCCGGTGGCGTTTGAGCCGGGCACCGGCGTGGGTTCGTTGCGCCAGGGGATCCACGCACCGCTGACGCTGGCGGCGCTGCAACAAAAAGAGGGGCTGAACGCCGACTTCACCCTGACGCTGGCGGGCACCAGCAGCCTGTCGCTGGTGCCGCTGGGGCGCAGCAGCGAGCTGCAACTGCAAAGCAACTGGCCACACCCGAATTTTCTCGGCAACTTCCTGCCGGACGAACGCAAGGTGACGGATCAAGGGTTTAGCGCTCGCTGGCGCAGCACCTGGTTCGCCAACAACATCAACAGTGCGTTCCATTACGACGATGGCATTATCGACGAGGATAAACTGCCGGCCTTCAGCGCCAGCCTGGTCGAACCGGTCGATCACTATCAGCTGACCGAGCGCGCGGTCAAATATGCGCTGCTGTTTATCGGGCTGACGTTTATGGCGTTTTTCCTGTTCGAAACCCTGACCGGGCTGCGGGTGCACCCGATTCAGTACCTGCTGGTCGGCGCGGCGCTGGTGCTGTTCTACCTGATTCTGCTGGCCTTCTCCGAACACCTGGGATTCGCTCTCGCTTACCTGGCGGCCGGCATCGCCTGCAGCGGACTGATCGGCTTCTATCTGAGCGCCGTGCTGCGCGGCAAGCTGCGCGGTGCGCTGTTCGCCGCGAGCCTATTGCTGTTGTACGGCGTGCTCTATTTGCTGTTGCAGTCGGAGGACAATGCGTTGGTGCTGGGGGCGGGGCTGCTGTTCGCCATTCTGGCGGGCATTATGCTGTTGACGCGCAAGCTGGACTGGTATCAGGTGGCCGATCCGGCGCGTTTGACCAAGGAAACGCCGGCCGGGGAAGACGAGCCACGCTTCCGGCTGTGGAAATAAGTGAGGAAAATCGGGCGCGTTACGCGCCCGATAGCGGCTACAGCAGCGGCTCCATCTCCAACAGGATCTGTTCGCACCATTGCTGCAGGCGCTCTTCGCTCAGATCGTATTGGTTGACCTCATCGAGCGCCAGGCCGACGAAGTGTTTGCCGTCGGCGCTCAGCGGTTTGGGGCTGGTGAACTCGAAGCCCTCCGTTGGCCAGAAGCCGATGAACTGTACGCCCAGCGGCGCGATGTGATCGTACAGCATGCCCAGCGCGTCGAGGAACCACTCACCGTAGCCGAGCTGATCGCCCATGCCGTACATGGCGACGATCTTGCCTTTCAGATCCAGCGCCGCCAGCTGCGGCCAGATCGCTTCCCAGTCTTCCTGCAGTTCGCCGAAATCCCAGGTCGGGATGCCGAGGATCAGAATGGAATAGTCCTCCATCAGCTTGGGCGAGACGTCTTTCAGGTTGTGCAGGTCGACCAGGTCTTCACCCAGAATCTCACGGATTTTTTCTGCCGCCATTTCGGTGTAGCAGGTGCTGGAGCCGTAAAACAGACCAATCTTCATGTGTAAACCGTTACGTTGCTGTTTAGAGAATTGCAGCGAGTATACCTGATTTGCTCCGGCTTAAGGCATAATGGCGCGGGTGGAAATGCAACAAAGAGAGGACCGCGTGCAACAGCAAGACAATGCGCTGATTGAACAATTCCTGGATGCGCTGTGGCTTGAGCGCAATCTGGCGGAAAATACGCTGGCCTCCTATCGGCTGGATTTGCAGGCCCTGGGCGCCTGGCTTGGCCAGCAGAAGACCGATTTGCTGCAGGCGCAGGCGTTGGATCTGCAGGCGTTTCTCGCCGAGCGGGTGGATGGCGGTTACAAGGCCACCAGCTCCGCGCGTTTGTTGAGCGCCATGAGGCGCCTGTTTCAATATCTGTACCGCGAAAAGCTGCGCGCCGACGATCCCACCGTGCAGCTGGCGTCTCCCAAGTTGCCGCAGCGTTTGCCGAAGGATCTGAGCGAGGCGCAGGTCGATGCGCTGTTGCAGGCGCCCTGCGTCGATCAACCGCTGGAGCTGCGCGACAAGGCGATGCTCGAAGTGTTGTACGCCACCGGGCTGCGGGTTTCCGAGCTGGTGGGGTTGAGCATCAGCGACGTCAGCCTGCGCCAGGGCGTGGTGCGGGTGATCGGCAAGGGCAACAAGGAGCGGCTGGTGCCGCTGGGCGAAGAGGCGGTCTACTGGATCGAAAATTACCTAGAGCACGGCCGCCCATGGCTGGTCAACGGCCAGACGCTGGATGTGCTGTTCCCCAGCACCCGCTGCCAGCAAATGACCCGACAGACGTTCTGGCATCGCATCAAACACTATGCCATCCTTGCGGGCATCGACAGCGAGCGTCTGTCGCCGCACGTGTTGCGGCACGCGTTCGCTACCCATTTGCTGAACCATGGGGCCGATCTCCGTGTCGTACAGATGTTGTTAGGGCACAGCGATCTCTCGACCACGCAAATTTATACACATGTAGCGACCGAACGACTGAAACAGCTACATCAACAGCATCACCCGCGCGCCTGAGCGGCGGGTTCGAAAGGATTGGAACAATGAAAAAAGGTTTAATGCTGCTCTCTCTGCTGGTGGCTTCGGTGGCCGGCGCCGCCCATGCCGATGACGCGGCGATCAAAAAAGCGCTCGCCAGCCTGGGCATCCAGCAGGCGGACGTGCAGCCTTCGCCGGTCAACGGCCTGAAAACCGTGCTGACCGACAGCGGCGTGCTGTACGCCTCCGAAGACGGCAAGCATATCCTGCAGGGCCCACTGTTCGACGTCAGCGGCAAAGAGCCGGTCAACGTGACCAACCAACTGCTGAGCAGCAAAATGGACGCGCTGAAAGATCAGATGATCGTTTACAAAGCGCCGAAAGAGAAACACGTGATCACCGTGTTCACCGATATCACCTGCGGTTACTGCCACAAACTGCATCAGCAGATGAAAGAGTACAATGATCTGGGCATTACCGTGCGTTATCTGGCATTCCCGCGCCAGGGGCTGGCTTCCCAGGCTGAAAAAGACATGCAGTCGATCTGGTGCACCGCCGACAAGGCCAAGGCGTTTGACGCCGCCATGAAAGGCGACGCCGTTTCTCCGGCGACCTGCAAAACCGACATCAGCAAGCATTACGAGCTGGGTGTGCAGTTCGGCATTCAGGGCACGCCGGCCATCATCCTGGAGAACGGCATGATGATCCCGGGCTATCAGGGGCCGAAAGAGATGGCCGCCATGCTGGATGCGCACCAGGCCGCCACCAAAGCCGGTGGTTAATCGCCGGTGAGTATCAAAACGCAACTACGCCGCCGCCCGGCGGCGGACGACACGCATCTGCCCGCCAGTTTGCCGCCGCTGCTGCGTCGGCTTTACGCCCTGCGCGGCGTGCAGGCTGAGCAAGAGCTGGAACGCGGCGTCAAAGGCATGCTGCCCTGGCAACAGCTGGACGGCATCGACGACGCCGTCAGCCTGCTGCAACAGGCGCTGGCCGACGGCCGCCGCATCATGGTGGTGGGCGATTTCGACGCCGACGGTGCCACCAGCACCGCACTGACGGTGTTGGCGCTGCGCAGCATGGGCGGCGCAGCCGTCGATTATCTGGTGCCTAACCGTTTCGAAGACGGTTATGGCCTGAGCCCCGAAGTGGTGGAGCAGGCGGCGGCGCGCGGCGCAGAACTCATTGTCACCGTCGATAACGGCATCTCCTCCCACGCCGGCGTCGACGTGGCGCATGCCAAGGGCATGCAGGTGCTGGTGACCGATCACCACCTGCCGGGCGAGACCCTGCCGGCGGCCGAAGCGATCGTTAACCCCAACCTGCGCGGCTGCGCCTTCCCGTCCAAATCGCTGGCGGGGGTAGGCGTCGCGTTCTACCTGATGCTGGCGCTGCGCGCCCGCCTGCGGGACAGCGGCTGGTTCGAGCAGCGCGCGCTGGCGATGCCCAATCTGGCGGAGCTGCTGGACCTGGTGGCGCTCGGCACCGTGGCCGACGTGGTGCCGCTGGACGCCAACAACCGCATTCTGGTGTATCAGGGATTAAACCGCATCCGCGCCGGCAAATGCCGACCGGGCATCCGCGCGCTGCTTGAGGTGGCCAACCGCGACGCCCGTCAACTGGCGGCCAACGATCTCGGTTTTGCGCTCGGGCCGCGGCTCAACGCCGCCGGCCGGCTGGACGACATGTCGATCGGCGTGGCGCTGCTGCTGAGCGACGACATCGCGCAGGCGCGCATGCTGGCCAACGATCTCGATGCGCTGAACCAGACGCGACGCGAGATAGAGCAGGGCATGCAGGTGGAAGCCCTGCAGCTGTGCGATCAGCTGGAGCGCACCAGCACCGAGCTGCCTTACGGATTGGCGATGTATCACCCGGAATGGCACCAGGGCGTGGTGGGCATCCTCGCTTCGCGCATCAAAGAGCGTTTCCACCGCCCGGTGATCGCGTTCGCGCCGGCGGGTGACGGCATCCTGAAAGGCTCCGGCCGTTCGGTGCCCGGCCTGCACATGCGCGACGCGCTGGAGCGGCTGGATATGCTGAACCCCGGGCTGATGATGAAGTTCGGCGGCCACGCGATGGCGGCCGGGCTGTCGCTGGAAGAAGCCAAATTCGACGAGTTCCGCCAGCGTTTCGGCGAGCTGGTGGGCGAATGGCTCGATCCGGCGATGCTGGAAGGGGTGATCTGGTCCGACGGCGAACTGGCGATGCAGGAGCTGTCGCTGACCACGGCGGAGTTGCTGCGCGAGGGCGGCCCGTGGGGCCAGGCGTTCCCGGAACCGACCTTCGACGGCAAGTTCCGCATCCTGCAGCAGCGGCTGGTGGGCGAGAAACACCTGAAGCTGATGGTGGAGCCGCTCGGCGGCGGCCCGTTGCTCGACGGTATCGCGTTCAACGTGGATACCACGCTGTGGCCGGACAGCAGCGTGCGCGAAGTGGAACTGGCCTACAAGCTCGACGTCAACGAGTTTCGCGGCAACCGCAACGTGCAGCTGCTGATCCAGCATCTTTGGCCGCGCTGAGGCGAAATTGAACACAATTCGGGGATTGGGCTCTCCAATCCCCGGCATCCTTCCCGATCGCCACAAAAACTGACCAACTCGCTATAAACTGCCGCCCGGATCCGTTAGAATTAGCGGTTCCAATGGCATTCCGCCATCGACGACATCAACGTAAAAGAACGAAACCATGTTTGAAATTAACCCGGTAAAAAACCGAATTCAGGACCTGTCCGAGCGGACTGCGGTTCTTAGGGGGTATCTTTGACTATGATGCCAAGAAGGAACGCCTAGAAGAAGTCAACGCCGAGCTGGAGCAGCCGGACGTTTGGAACGAGCCGGAGCGCGCGCAGGCGCTCGGCAAAGAGCGCGCGGCGCTGGAAGCCATCGTTGAAACCATCGATCAGCTGGAGCAGGGCGGCGAAGACGTCGGCGGGCTGCTGGAACTGGCGGTGGAAGCCGACGACGAAGAGACCTTCAACGAAGCGGTTGCCGAGCTGGATCAACTGATGAGCAAGCTGGATCAGTTGGAATTCCGCCGCATGTTCTCCGGCGAATACGACAGCGCCGACTGCTACCTGGATATCCAGGCCGGTTCCGGCGGCACTGAAGCGCAGGACTGGGCCAGCATGCTGCTGCGCATGTACCTGCGCTGGGCCGAAGCCAAGGGCTTCAAGACCGAAGTGATCGAAGAGTCCGACGGCGACGTCGCGGGCCTGAAATCGGCCACCATCAAGATCATCGGCGACTACGCGTTCGGCTGGTTGCGCACTGAAACCGGCGTGCATCGCCTGGTGCGCAAGAGCCCGTTCGACTCCGGCGGCCGTCGCCACACCTCGTTCAGCTCGGTGTTCATCTACCCGGAAGTGGACGACGATATCGATATCGAAATCAACCCGGCGGATCTGCGTATCGACGTGTACCGCGCCTCCGGTGCGGGCGGTCAGCACGTCAACAAAACCGAATCCGCCGTACGTATTACTCACCTGCCAACCAACATCGTGGTGCAGTGCCAGAACGATCGTTCTCAGCATAAGAACAAGGATCAAGCGTTTAAACAGCTGCGAGCCAAGCTGTACGAGTTTGAGATGCAAAAGAAAAATGCTGATAAGCAGACGATGGAAGACAACAAGTCCGACATCGGCTGGGGCAGCCAAATCCGTTCTTACGTGCTGGATGACTCCCGCATCAAGGATTTGCGCACCAACGTCGAAACGCGTAACACGCAGGCCGTACTGGATGGCGACCTGGATAAATTCATTGAGGCAAGTTTGAAAGCCGGGTTATGAGGAATAGAAATGTCTGAACAACAAGTACAGGGCGCCGATCAGGCGCTGGATCTCAATAACGAACTGCAGTCCCGCCGCGAGAAACTGGCCGGCCTGCGTGAGAACGGCATTGCGTTCCCGAACGACTTCCGTCGCGATTCCACCTCCGACAAACTGCACGCTGCGTACGGCGATAAAGACAACGAAGAGCTGGAAGCGCTGGGCGTAGAAGTGACCGTCGCCGGCCGCATGATGACCCGCCGCATTATGGGCAAGGCATCCTTCGTCACGCTGCAGGACGTGGGCGGCCGCATTCAGCTGTACGTCGCGCGCGACGATCTGGCTGAAGGCGTGTACAACGAGCAGTTCAAGAAGTGGGACCTGGGCGATATCCTCGGCGCGCGCGGCAAGCTGTTCAAAACCAAGACCGGCGAACTGTCGATCCACTGCACCGAACTGCGTCTGCTGACCAAAGCGCTGCGTCCGCTGCCGGATAAATTCCACGGCCTGGCGGATCAGGAAACCCGTTACCGCCAGCGTTACCTGGATCTGATCGCCAACGAAGAATCGCGCAACACTTTCAAAGTGCGTTCGCAGGTGATGTCGGCTATCCGCAACTTCATGGTGGAACGCGGCTTCATGGAAGTCGAAACCCCGATGATGCAGGTGATCCCGGGTGGCGCGTCCGCGCGCCCATTCATCACTCACCACAATGCGCTGGATATCGACATGTACCTGCGCATCGCGCCGGAACTGTATCTGAAGCGTCTGGTGGTCGGCGGCTTCGAGCGCGTGTTCGAAATCAACCGCAACTTCCGCAACGAAGGCGTTTCTCCGCGTCATAACCCAGAGTTCACCATGATGGAACTCTACATGGCTTACGCGGATTACAAAGACCTGATCGAGCTGACCGAGACCCTGTTCCGCACCCTGACCGAGAAAGTGCTGGGCACCTCTCAGGTGCAGTACGGCGATGAAGTGTTCGACTTCGGCAAGCCGTTCGAGAAGCTGACCATGACCGAGGCGATCAAGAAATACCGTCCGGAAACCGATCTGGCTGACCTGGCCGACATGGGCAAAGCGGTGGCCATCGCCGAATCCATCGGCATCAAGGTTGAGAAGAGCTGGGGCCTGGGCCGCGTCGTGACCGAGATCTTCGAAGAAGTGGCGGAAAGCCATCTGATTCAGCCGACCTTCATCACCGAGTACCCGGCTGAAGTGTCGCCGCTGGCGCGCCGCAACGACGTGAACCCGGAAATCACCGACCGCTTCGAGTTCTTCATCGGCGGCCGTGAAATCGGCAACGGCTTCTCCGAGCTGAACGACGCCGAAGACCAGGCGCAGCGCTTCGCCGATCAGGTGAACGCCAAAGACGCCGGCGACGACGAAGCGATGTTCTACGACGAAGACTACGTCACCGCGCTGGAGCACGGCCTGCCGCCGACCGCCGGTCTGGGCATCGGCATCGACCGCATGGTGATGCTGTTCACCAACAGCCACACCATCCGCGACGTGATTCTGTTCCCGGCGATGCGCCCACAGAAATAATTCCGTTTAGCGTGAAACAACCGGTGCAGGCAACTGCGCCGGTTTTTTTTCGCCCACTGAACTTAACCGCTTAAAACATCGGCAGTTACGCGCCATCTCCGCTTGCCCGCCGCCGATAACCGGTTATAATGCCTGTCGCACACCGATGCGGGTGTAGTTCAATGGTAGAACGGCAGCTTCCCAAGCTGCATACGAGGGTTCGATTCCCTTCACCCGCTCCAAAATCTCCCTATGCATCACCCCATTGAGTTATAACCGTTTTCAGAAAAGCTGATTCTCAACGATGCATCACCGTTTGGTGCGGGTTGACGTGTGAGACGATCAAGCCGCTGGCCTGGCATCTTACCGCGATAACACAACGCGCCGCCCAATCCTGACGCGGGTGTGAGCCGCCGTCGCTGCCCACACCGCGTTATTGCCGCTCAACTCCATTTCTGTTCGGCCCCGGATGGCAGGCGGTTATCCGTTTCTTCGCAGGTGCGATCGCATTCTTTCGGCAGCAGGAAGGTGATACTTCCCGCCAGCAGCAGCGATGCCGCCAGCGCGCAAACCGCGGCGTTCTGTCCGTACAGATAAATCATGACGCCGACCAGATAGGGGCCGCAAAACCCACCGAGGTTGCCCAGTCCGTTGATCACCCCGCGAGCGCTGCCCGCCACTTCTGCCGCCGCAATGCGTCCGGGAATTGACCAGAAGGGGCTGGTCGCCGCTTTAAGGAAGAAGCCGCACACCACCAACGCGATATAGGCGGCCACCACGTGCTCATGCAGGATCACCGAGGCTATCAGCGCCGCCGCAAAACAGTACAGGGAGATCCTGACCCACAAACGGCGTTTACCGCTGCGATCGCTGAACATCGAAATCACATAAATCCCCGCCAGAGTGGCAACAAACGGCAGGATCGCCAATACCCCAACATTGGCCATGCTGCCACCGGTCAGGTTTTTCAAGATGGTGGGCAGCCACAACGTATACCCATAGTCCCCGGTCTGGTAAAAGAAATTCAGCACGACCAGACGCATCAATCCCTTGTTGCGGAACACCGCTTTTAGCGGCGCTTTGGCCGCCGGCGCCATCCCTTCCCGCGCTTTGCGCTCCCGGGCCAGTTCGGTCAATAAATAGTCGCGTTCCTTCGCCGGCAGCCAACGCGCTTCTTCCGGGCGGTCACTGATCACCAGCCACCAAATGGTCAACACCACGATCGACAATAAGCCTTCGATAATGAACAGCCAGCGCCAGTCGAGGGCGGCAATAATCGCGCCGGAAACCGGGGCGGTCAGCATCCCTCCTAGTGGGGCAAACATCATGACAAAGGCATTGGCCCGGCCCAGTTCTTTTTCCGGGAACCAATTGCTGACCATGGTCAGCACGACGGGCAACATTCCCCCTTCGGAGATCCCGAGAATAAAACGCAGCACGAGCAGTTGATATTCATGGGTGACGAACCCGGTGGCAATAGAGACAACCGCCCAGGCCACGAGCGACCAGGCGATAAAACGTTTCCCGCTACCGTAAACCGCCAGTCGTCCGCCAGGGATTTGCAGAAATAAATAACCAATAAAAAAGATACCGCTGGCCACGCCAGCCATCTGGCTGGTAATGCCTAAATCCTGTTCCATGCCGCCCGGCAGAGCAAAGCTGATATTAACGCGATCCATAAATGAAATAATGCAGGTGATAAGGATCGGCGCGATAACCCGCAGCCAGCGAGTTCCTGGTATTTTATCGGTCATAATAGCGTCTCGATGATATCCGCCATTCACAAAGGATATTGTGTCGGCGGATAAAATGATCATTCGTAACTCAAACGATCATTTTTATTTAATTAACCCAGGAATATCCTGATGTGAAAAATAACCTGCCAGATTATCCAAAACGGATTGGCTCATTCCCTGACGTGTTTCTACGGTAGCGCTGGCCACATGGGGTTGAAGCAGAACATTCTCGAGCGCAAAGAACGCTGTCGGGACATGGGGTTCGTTTTCAAAGACGTCCAGAGCGGCCCCGGCGATAACATGATTTTGTAACGCCTTTATCAGCGCCGCCTCATCGACCAGGCTGCCGCGGGCGATATTGATAAGCCAGGCGCGTTCGGGCATGGCGTTAAATACGCTGGCATCAACAATCCCGCGGTTTTCCGCACTGCCGGATGCCGCGATCACCAGGAAATCACTCTGTGCTGCAAGCGTCTGCAGATCGGCGCACCACTGGTAATCCAGGCCGTCTTTGCGCTGGCGGTCAGTATACAGGATGGTCATATCGAAGCCTTTCGCCCGGCGGGCGATGGCTTGGCCAATATTCCCCATGCCGAAAATACCGATGCGTTTACCGCTCACTTTGGTCGCCAGCGGTGGCGGCGTCGTTTCCCAGCGGCCTTCGCGTACAAATCGGTCCCCTTGGCAGAGGCGGCGGCTGGCGGACAGCATTAGCCCCAGAGCCAGATCGGCCACATCATCGGTCAGCACGCCGGCGGTGATCCCGACGCTGATATGGCGTTCCCGGGTGTAGTTGAGATCGATAGCGTCAGTTCCCACGCCAAAGACGGCAATCATGCCCACCTGCGGCAGCTGTTCCAGCGTCTCCCGGGTTACCCCCACATCACCACGGGTGACCACCGCCTGAACGTCTGCGCCATGGCGAACCAGGAAGGCTGGAATATCTGATTGTTCATAGAGACGGAATACCCGGTAACGGGCGTCCAACGCGGCCTGTAAAGCATCCATCACCGGCGCGATAAGCAAAATGGTAGGTTGAGTGTCAGTGTGCATCGTTGCGATCCTGTCTGAAAAATAGGGGATACCCTGTATCAGACGTTTTTTTACCGCTTATTTTTGCGATCTGCATCACGCCAAAGAGTGTTAAAAAAGCATGTTACTGCTGGCGTGATCTCGTGTGCAATTTCATGGCTTCTGTCAGTGACTATCGGGGAAAATAACCCATTATGCCCGTAGGAGGAGAATGCGAAATCGATCGGTTTTGGCGAGAGCGGTGAATAACCAGTGATTTTCTGCCGTGGATCACAGGATAAGTAACGTTGTTTCGTAACACTTAATTAAGTGACTTTTGTCACAGTTTTAAGCGGCTAAAAACCGTGAGATAGGCCATGACTTATTTCACCATGCCGAATAGCCTTTCAGGTGGAGTTTACTCACAGTGGAGATAGGTTGTAAATATTAGAAACAAAGCGGTTTGCTTTGTTGCTTATTCATAGTGGCGCCCGTAGAGCGAACTAATAGCGATTCTACCGTAATTACGCCGAGATTGCGTGTTGCCATAAAACTACCCAGCCATTGTTTTTATCAGTGAAATACCGAACCGATATCTACCAGAGAAAGTATTATGATAATTGATGCCTTAACCACTGCCGTAAATAATAGATTCTATCCGGCAGCCATTCGAAAAATGCTGGCCAGCATTATTGAAAGTGAGCCGTACAATTTACCTGTCGGCCACTATCAGGTGCAGGGTAAACAGATGTTCTTTAACGTCGTTGAAGGGGAAACCAAACTATTGTCCGACCAGAAGCCGGAGTTTCATCGCCAGTATCTGGATATCCATCTTGTCCTGGAAGGGAGAGAAGTGATTGGCGCCGGGGTTCTGGGGCTGCCTTTGCCCCTGAGTGAGCCATTTAACGAGGCGCACGACCTTGGGTTTAGCCCGGCGATCCCCGGTGAGACTCTCATCCACCTGCAACCCGGTGAACTTGCCGTTATCTTTCCGGGGGAGCTGCATCGCCCGATGAGTACCTGCACAACACCGGCAGTTCTGCGCAAAATTGTGGCGAAAATCGACGGCGCCCTGCTGACGTAGCAAAACGTTCAGCGGCGGCTGGTATCGCTACTTCAGGCTGCCCGGCGGAAAGCCTCGCTCATCCGCCGTCTGCCGCGATTCCGAAGAATACGCCTTTCCCGTCAACGCCATAGCCCCTAACTTTTAAAAATTGAGTTGGGTTGAATAAATTTACGGCAGAGATTACGCCGTATTATTTACAGGGATATTTGCTTCAGGTTCAGATTACATCATTAAAGGCCGTGAGTTTACCTCTGTCGTAGATGTAGCCAATCTCATAACGCCTTGATCTTTTAATGCGATTCCTCCCCATTAGCACAATTTTTTATTTTGGTTTGCCTGCGTTCTGATAGATATTAAAAAAACTATATAAAAATAAATTATTTCGGAGCTAATAATGTCGTTGCAAATCGTGCTTACCCGCAGGGAGGCGCTGGGGAAAATGGTGGGCGTCATCGTCGCCGCCAGCCTGTTGCCTTATTCAAATATAACCTATGCCGAACGGGCGCAAATTGCCGCCTCGCCCGTTGAATACGCGCAATTTTTACAAATTTCGAGAAGAATTACCGAGTTTGACGATTTGGACGTCACACTCTCCGCCCGCTATTTTTCCGCATTGTGCGAACATTTTCCGCAGTTGAACTCGCAACTCAACGCCCTGTTCATCCTGAGCCAGCAAGCCACCGATGCGGAAACCTTGAACCGACATGCGATTGAACAGGGGCAAAGGGAGCTTATCCAGGCAATTGTGACCGCGTGGTATACCGGAACCGTAGATCCTTCAAGCGCCGAGCAGGGGCAGTTGATTAGTTATAAAGAGGCGCTGATGTATCGCACGGTTCAGGATGCCCTGATTGTGCCGACCTGGTGCAATTTTGGCCCGCTGTGGTGGACCGGCTTGCCGCCGGGCGTTACCCGCCAACCTTCCATTCCCGCAACAGATTTGCCTGCCGTAGCCGATAAAAAATATGAGGATCGCGTGTGAAAAGCCCAATAATTAATGCTTCCGGCGATGCAGAGGCCGATGTCGTCATTGTCGGTTCCGGTATTGTGGGCGGTCTGATGGCGGATGCTTTGGTGAGCCAGGGCTACTCGGTGCTGGTACTTGAGGCAGGCCCGCGCATTGAGCGCGCGCAGGCTGTGGAAAACTGGCGCAATATGCCACTGCACAATCGTGCGGGGTCGGATTTTCAGGGGCTTTACCCGCAATCGGAGTACGCCACCGCGCCGCTCTATTTCCCGGAGAACGACTATATCAAACTGACCGGCCCCAATGGCTCAGGCTTTAAACAGGGCTATTTGCGTGTGGTGGGGGGAACCACCTGGCACTGGGCCGCTTCTTGCTGGCGCAACCATCCCAATGATTTTCGCATGAAATCCCTCTATGGCGTGGGGAGAGACTGGCCTATTTCCTACGAAGATATCGAACCGTGGTACGCGAAAGCCGAAGAGGAAATAGGCGTTGCCGGCCCGAATAATCCGGAGTGGCAGTCCCCTGCGGAACGCAGCGGGCCTTACCCGATGGACATGGTGCCCTGGGCCTACGGCGACAGACGCATTGCTGAGATTGTTAATCCTCACGGCTTTAAATCGGTGCCCATTCCGCAAGGCCGCAGCACCCGGCCCTGGAATGGACGGCCCACTTGCTGCGGCAATAACAATTGCCAGCCGATTTGCCCGATCGGAGCCATGTACAACGGCATTCACCACGTTGAACGGGCCGAACACAAGGGGGCGAAGGTGATCCCCGAGGCGGTGGTGTACAAAATTGACACCGACGACAATAACCGCATCACCGCCGTTCACTGGTACGACACGGCGCATAACTCCCATCGGGCGATCGGTAAAGCGTTCGTTCTGGCCTGCAATGGGATTGAGAACCCGCGCTTACTGCTGCTGGCGGCCAACGAAAAGAACCCGAACGGCATCGCGAACAGCTCGGATCAGGTGGGGCGCAACATGATGGATCACTCTGGCCTGCACTGCTCCTTCCTGGCGCGAGAGGCCCTATGGGTTGGCCGCGGCCCGGCGCAGAGCAGCTGCATGGTGGGGTATCGTGACGGCGCGTTCCGCAGCGACCACTCCGCCAACAAGATCATCATCAACAACATCAACCGGGTGATCCCCTCCGCCCTTGAAGTACTGAAATCGGGCAAGGTCGGCAAGGCGCTGCAGGATGAAGTGCGCGATCGCGCCAGCCGCTCGGTGGATCTCTCCATTAGCCTGGAACCGCTGCCGGATCCGAACAACCGTCTTACTCTGAGCTCCACCCGCAAAGACAAGCATGGCCTGGCCTGCCCGGACATCCACTACGACGTCGGCGATTACGTGCGCAAAGGGCTGGAAGTGGTCAAAACCCAGCTACGGCAGATTGGCGACTTGTTCGATGCGCAAGAGTTTGTGATTAACGACAAGCTGAATGCCAACAACCACATTATGGGCGGCACGATCATGGGCAGCGATCCCACGAACTCGGTGGTGAACGGCAATTGCCGCGCCCACGATCATGACAACCTTTGGATCCCGGGTGGAGGCGCCATGGTTTCAGCCAGCGTTGTCAACACCACGTTGACGATGGCGGCGCTTGGACTCAAGGCGGCCAATGACGTACTTCGAGCCCTGGAGCGCAAATGAATAAAATCACCCATTCGCTGGCAGCGACGCTGCTGCTGGGAAGCGGCTTCGCGGCGCATGCCCAGGACGGCGATCTGATCGCTAAAGGGCAAGCGCTGGCTATCGCCTCGGACTGCATGGCCTGCCATACGAATACGCAGCAGCAGGGCAAGCCTTTTGCCGGGGGGTACGGCATTGCTTCTCCCATGGGCACTATCTACGCCACCAATATAACCCCATCGGTAAAATACGGCATCGGCGGCTATTCTGAAGCGGCGTTTGCCGACGTTCTGCGCTCGGGGATCCGGCAAGATGGGACGTATCTCTATCCGGCAATGCCCTACACCGCCTACACCCGTCTGAGTGATGACGAGATCCACGCGTTGTATACCTATTTCATGCATGGCGTTGCCCCGGTCGATGAGCCAGCCAAGCGCCAAACCGATCTGCCGTTTCCGTTCAACATCCGCCTCTCCATGGCGGTGTGGAACATGCTTTATTTGGATAATCGGCGTTTCACCCCGGATGTGACGAAAGGTGAGGCGTGGAACGAGGGGGCCGCGCTGGTGCAGGGGCCGGCTCACTGCGGAACCTGTCATACGCCGCGTAATGTGCTGATGGCGGAAGACAATTCGCGCTTCCTGATGGGGGCATCGTTGGGTTCTTGGTACGCGCCGAATATCACCGCCGATCGCCAGGAAGGGATCGGCGACTGGAGCGAGCAGGAGTTAGTGAACTATCTGAAAACCGGTCGGGCGGAAGGGCGCGCACAAGCTGCGGGGCCAATGGCTGAAGCCGTTGAGCACAGCTTCCAATACCTGACCGACCGGCAGCTGCAGGCGATTGCAACTTACCTGAAGACCGTGCCGTCACAGGGCGAGGGGCGCCAGGACAATGGTCTCAGTCAGGCGCATTACAACGTTGAGCACCATCTCCGCGGCATGAATTCGCCCAACGCCAACCACACGCTCAATAGCGGCGAGGCGCTCTACAGCGGCTACTGCGCCAGTTGCCATCAGCCGGACGGCAGCGGCAGTTTGAACCAGGCTTACCCTTCGCTATTCAACAACTCCACCACGGCCGCGAACAACCCGTCAAACCTGATTGCCGCCATTTTGCAGGGGGTTGATCGCCGGGTTGACGGTAAGCACGTCCTGATGCCGAGCTTTGGCGCCGGTTCCTATGTCGGAGAACTGACGGATAAGCAGGTTGCCGATATCGCTAACTTCGTGCTGCAGAAATACGGCAACAGCACGCTGAGCGTGAGCGAGGCCGACGTGAGTGAGGTGCGCGCCGGGGGCCCGAAACCGCTGTTGGCGCGCGCACAGCCGATGATTCTGCCTGGCATGGCCACCACGGCAGTCGTCATTATTCTGCTGATCCTATTCTGGCTCCGGCGCCGCAAGGCACGTTGAGGGGGCATTCGGTCAGGTGGGTGACGCCATCAGGCCGAATTTCTGGCCGGGATAGCGAGTGATGTTCTTCTGACGACGCGGGCCGCTATGGCCAGTGATGAAGTCACTGGCGGGGAAAGCTATATTGTCTCCCCCATTGACAGGCGGAAGTGGAGATCGACATGTTCAATGGTCGGCAGCCCTTTAATTTTTTTTATTATGATTTCTGTCGCCACTTTCCCCATCTCATACCGTGGCGTCAGTACGCTGGCTAACCGGGGGGTAATGATCTGCCCGATCTCAAGACCGTGAAATCCGGCAATGGCAATTTGCGCTGGAACGCCGATACCGTTTGCCAGGCATTCCTGTAACACGCCCACGGCCAGATCGTCGTTGGTACAGAGAATACCGTCCATATCCGGATACATTTGGCTCGCAAGCGTCATCATGCCTGTCCCAATCGAAATGGAAGAGATCTTATTGGGGGAAATGCGACCGGTAGGCAAATCATGGTTAGCCATTGCCTGACAGTATCCCGTGTAACGCTGTTCATCGCGGATATCAGACATTGAACCAAAATAGATAATGCGTTTTTTACCGCTGGCCAGCAACATGGTGGTCATATCGTAGCCGGCTTTCACATTATCAAAACCCACGTTAATTCGATCTGCATTGCCTGACAGCCCCATGATTTCAGCAACGGGTATTTTTGCCGCCTTCAGGAGTTTTTCCGCCCGCAGGCTATGGACCGACTCGGTCAGCAGCAGCCCTTTAATCTTAAAAGCCAGGATCGCGGCAATTTGCTCCTCTTCGCGTTTGCTGTTGTAGTCATAATTGACGACCAGCGTCTGATAACCCTGTATAGACGTCACGGATTCAATGCCGGCGAGGACATCAGCAAATATCAGATTGTTAAAAGAAGGAACCAGAACGCCGATGAGGGGAGGGCTATTGGAATAGAGGGCGGGATTGTCGGGATCGGCCTGATAGCCGACTTCCTCGATCACGGCGGCGATGCGCGCAGCCGTTTCCGGTTTAACCCTGTCCGGCGTGCGCAGATAGCGACTGACCGTCATTTTGGTGACACCAGCCAGTACAGCAATGTCATTTAACGTAATTCGCTGCGACTTCACCATTCATACTCATCTGACCCAGACCGTGTTTGTCATTATGCCCACTGCTGAGCCAAAAGAGAATGCGCGCAATGCGCTGCCTCCGCTGTATCCGGTGACAACCGCACGATGCGCCGATCCCGGCCTCTTTTCCCGTTCCGGCATTATATGTCCGTTATCTCCGCATTTCGTAACGCGGGGAAAGAAAGGCACGCATCTGCGTGCCGTGGACGCGGTGGAAGAAAAGACGGGCAGTTTGATACCTTATTCGGCCCGCCCAATAAGATGAACGGGTCGATATGGCCGGGTTAACTGAGAATATCTTCGGCGATCACGTTGAACAGCGTATCGATCTCGCCCTGAGTGTTGTAGTGCATCATGCCGATGCGCAGCACGCCGCCGTCCTGCAGCCCCAGTTGTTGCACCAAGCCCAACGCATAGAAATGCCCGCTGCCGGCGCAGATGTTGTGCTGCCCCAGGCGGCGGGCGATCGCGTCAGGCGTATGGCCGCTGAAGGTCAGGGCGAAGGTTGGCGTGCGGCGCGCGCTGTCCGCCTGGGGATTGCCGTAGAGCCGCACGCCGTCGAGTTGCTGCAGCCGCTGCAGGAAGTGGCTGCACAACGCCTCTTCATGCCGGTGGTAGGCGGCGAAGCTCTCCTGCAAGCGCTGCCTTAACGGCGCTCCGGGCGCGCCCCACTGCGCCAGATACTCGATAGCGGCCGCGACGCCGGCCAGCGCCTCGAAGCTTTGCGTGCCGGTCTCGAAACGGCCGGGGCCGACGTCGGTGGCCGGCTCGACTTTGTACGGCCGCAGGCGCTGCAGCCACTGCGGCGCGATGTAGGCCATGCCGACGTGCGGGCCAAAGAACTTGTAGGCGGAGCAGACCAGGAAGTCACAGCCCAGCGCCTGCACGTCGATCAGGTTATGCGGCGCGTAATGAACGGCGTCGACATACACCTGCGCGCCGACCCGATGTGCGGCTTCAACGATGGTTTTGATATCGACGATGCCGCCGGTGACGTTGGAGGCGTAGCTGACCGCCACCAGACGGGTGTTGGCGTTGATGCGCTCACACACTTTCGCGGCATCCAATGCGCAGTCGGCGCTCTCCAGCGGTATCTGATGCACCGCGGCCCCTTTGTCGGCGGCGGCCTGCTGCCAGCTGGAGACGTTGGCGTAGTGATCCAGCGCGGTGACGATGACTTCATCGCCGGCCTGCCAGCCGCGGCTGATGATGCGGCTGAGATGAAAAGTCAGCGTGGTCATGTTCATGCCGAAGACGATGTTGTCGGGCGACGGCGCATTTAACAAGGCGCGCACCGATTCCCGCGCCTGGCCCATCACCTCGCCGGTGACCCGGCTCGAGAAATAGTGGCCGCCCAGGTTGGCGTTGTACCTTCCCAGGTAGTCGGTCATTTTTTCCAGCACGCCCCGTGAAACTTGCGCACCGCCGGGGCCGTCGAAAAAGATCGCCGGTTTGCCGTCGATCTGCTGTGACAGGGCGCTGAACTGGGCGCGGGCGAGCTCGGGGGTAAAGGTCATGCTTTCTCCCCCCGCGCGGTGAGGACAAAGAGATCCAAATGACCTTCTTCTTCCGGGCTCACGGCGTTGATCGGCGTGGCGTTGTGCCACAGTTTGCTGTCCGCCAGCAGCACGGCTTCCCCGTCCGCCAGCGCTTTTTTAAAGAAAGGATCGTGGCGGCTGTCGTCATACAGCATGATTTCACCGCCGACGATGTTGTGCCGGTGAATGGCGATCATCGCGATATGGTCGAAACCGTCCTGGTGTATGCCTTCCGGCGCCACCTGGGTGTCTTTCTCGATAGCGACCACGCGCATCTGGTGGATCTCTATCTCGGCGCCTTCCGGCAGGTCGTTGCTCTCTGCAAACAGGTTGCACATCTCTGCCATGCCGGCGCTCTGCAACACGGCGCTGTCGATAGGTTCGAAGCGGCGCACCACATTGCCCTGGAAGTGGTTGATCTGATCCGACTGCATGAAAGTGCGCGGCCCAACTTCGGCGACGTTGGGGTTGAGGTATTTAACGACCGAATAACGGCGCAGGCGATATTTGCCGTCGGCGTGTTGCGTGTGGGGCAAGGAGGAGAACGATGGCATCAGCTGTTGGGTGGCTTGCGGGCTTAGTACAGTCATACTTATTACGTTTTCGTGTTTCTGTAACATAATCACCTCTAATAATAATAATTTCTGATGTTGTAGGGGGTAATTCGATTGAATTGTAGACGACTCTATAACCAACGCAATTTAGCGGTGGCGAGGTGTGACGGCGGTCGTAAAGTGGGGTGAACAGCAGAGAGGATGAGCGGAAGGGAATGCTGGTATGAAGCCGTCATTCAGCAAAATAAGCGCTAACGGGGGAGAATTCATGCGCAAGCATAACGTGACCAAGGTTACGCTTTCAGGGATAACTCTCATGAATATGAGGTGCTTTACTATAATTCCGGGACAGAGTGACCGCAGTGGCATTGCCTGGTTGTTGAAAGAACAATCTTCAATTCCCCCTGAATAAGGACTCCGATCATGCAGCATGTCAGAAAATTCGTCATTTCCTGCCTGTTTGCGTCGATAATGTTCCCCGGCATGGCCTTCGCGGAAGATCCCCCCGTGACACCGTTGGCTACCGGGATCGTCAGCAGCGGCGTAGCCGAAGCGCAAGTGACCGAGGCCGTGCGCCACGGTGAAATCCTGACCATCAAAGTGCGTTTCAAAGGGTTGAAAGACAACCTTAATGGACAAGGCTTGTATAGCAGTCTGGATAAAAGCAGTCTTGAGAAATCCTTCTATATTCTGGTGGGTAATAAAAAATACCTGCTGCTTACCGATAGCAATAATGTCCCACTGGCCTCTCCCAGCGTGTCATTCAGCTCAAGTTCAGGCATTCCCTATGTCGCCACCTGGTTTGGCAGCTTCCCTGCGCCTCCACCTGATGTGAAAGAGGTGTACCTGACGATCGCCAATGTCGAGCCGCTCGGGCCGATAGCCATTACGGATCGTTGAGCGATGAACGGCCTCAGGAAAGCCGCCTGTGTGGGGGGGATGTTAGCCTTTGGGTTGGTGTCATTGGGTTCATGGGCTGACAGCGGAGAGCCGGCATCCGTTGGGAAACCGGTGATACTCGATCTTAAGGCCACCCGGCTGGATTTGGTTGGTTTGCCTTCGGGGCTGAATGCCGGCGTCCTTGATCTGCAGAGTAAGGCAGCGGATTTGGCTAAACAATCCGCCGACATTTCCGTCAGAGACAGCAAAAATGTCGTAACGTTATCGATGCGCAGCGATGTGCTGTTCGCCTTCGACAGCGATGCGATTGCTGCTAAAGCGGAGCCTGCGCTGCAACAGGTGGCGCAATTTATCGCGGCCGAACCGGTAGGGAACGTGGTGATCGAGGGGCATACCGATGCGGTGGGCAGCGATAAATATAATCGGGATCTGTCGCTGCGACGCGCACGTGCGGTGGCTGTTTGGCTGATCGCACATGGGGTAGAAAAATCTCGTCTGAGTGAACGGGGAAAAGGGGAGGCTGAACCGGTGGCTTCCAACGACACGCCGACTGGCCGGGCCAAGAATCGGCGGGTTGACTTCGTGTTGCCGAAAACCGCTGCCGCCGGTTAACCCCGCGCCGGTGGACGTTTCCTTTGCCAGAGCCGCTTTTAAACGGGCTCCTCCCGCTGACTGCTCGCGGAGTTCAGGCTGTATGGCGTGGAGCCGGTGACGTTAATGATTGATGAACATAATCGCGTCGCCAAAAGCCTGTATCTCGCTTTCGGTTTTCGCTTTAGCGGCCCCGATAAAATGCGGGGTCAGAACGTCTCGAAATACAGCTCGCGCAACAGCCAGGATATTTCGTTATTGGTGCGGTTCAGGACGTCTATTCTGTGAACCCCTATCGCTTCTGCGCGCAGATCGAGCAGCAAGTTGCGAATCTGCCGGAATAACGGGGTTTGCGGGTTGGGTTTGGCCAACTGCTGGCCGCACAGTTTGATACCGGCGTCGCAACCGGTGGCGATGTCCGTCAGGCAGCACGGGCAGGTGGTATTTTGGCGCGCCATATTGCGGCATTGTTGCCCGATTACCTGATTGAAATGGCGTAATTGCAGGCAGACTTCCCGCGAGTTCAACGGGTTGGAATGGGTTGTCATCGGTTTCAGCTCCCTTGTCTGCGCCTATATTGGCACTTACCGATGAAGATAACCACGGACAAGCCGAGGGGGTATCGCCTTGTTGTGTCTGGAAGCGACGAAATCGATGAGGCCCGCGATGGCGGGCCGGTAGAGTCAGGCGCGTTTAAACAGATTCGCCGCCTGGAACAGCGCAAAGGAGCTGACCAGCATTTCGATGCCGACGATCGCCGTCACCAGCGTGACCGACGCCGCCGGGCCTGAACCGATCAGCATCCAGGCGATGATCAAATCGAGCACGCCGATAACGAACTGCAGCCAGTTGCCCGGCAATCCGCGGCGCATATAGCCGGCCGCCAGGCGCGCGATGCCGCCGAGCGCGAACAGCACGGCAAGGTACACCGCCAGCGCCAGAATGCCCGCCAGCGGGCTGGTGATGAACACATAGCCGATAATCAGGTAAGCCACGCCCAGCAGAATGCCGCCGATCATCGGCCAGGTATTCTGCGCCCGGTTGGCGATCATGGCGATAATCAGCCCGGCGCCGCTCAACAGCAGCAGGACGCCGACCACGATGCTCAGCGCCGCGCCGGAGGCGAAAGGGTTGACCAGGCACAGTATGCCGCCCGCCAGCAGCAGGAAGGCGATGATCAGCAGGGTGGTGCGTTGCTTTTTGAGCAGTTCTTCGCTCAGGAGGGGCAGATTATTGCGATCAAGGTTTAGCATGTTACAGCTCCATTCTCTTTGTTGCGATCCTCGGGGGCACTCTATTTTTCCGAGCGCTCTATTATAGTAGTCACTTTTTAATCGCTGCGGTAAATCCGGCGTGGCGTTTATGCTTGGAAGCGGCGTGTTATTCGGCCAGTTCATCAACGATGAAATCAATCAGCGCCCTTACCGAAGGGGGGAGTCCTTGTCTGGAAGGGTAAAACGCGACAATCTTGTGTTGTTCCAATGTCCAGTCGTCGAGCAGCGTTTTCAGGCTGCCGTCGAGCAGTTCCTGGCGGGCTAATTTCAGCGGCAGGCAGCCAACGCCGACGCCTTTTACGATCGATTCCTTGATCAGGCGAATGTCATCGCACACCATGCGCGACTCGTTGTTTATTTTGACTTCGCGATCGGCTTGTTGAAACGTCCAGGCGGCCTGAAGATGGGTCGATAACCACCCGACCGTTGGCAAACTGGAGAGATCTTCGGGCGTATTTATACTTTGGTACTGAATAGCTGCAGAGGGGGAGACCATAAATGCGGTGGGCACAGCGCAAATTCGACGCATCACCAAATTGCTGTTTTTGGGCTCATCGGCGATGAGTTTTAATGAGAGGTCATACCCTTCAGAAATAATATCCACGTTGCGATTAAATATTTTTACATGCAAATTGACCTTGGGATATTGCAGCATGAATCTCGCCAGCACTTCCGTTAGGCCAAGATCCAGGAGAATGTTTGAGCAGGTCAGTTTTATTTTTCCAGTGGGTTTTTCGCTTTTGTTAATAATAAGGCATTCCGCTTTCTCTGCGGTGCTAATCATCTGCAGGCAGTACTGAAAATATTCTTTTCCTATATCGGTGACCATAAGGTTTCGCGTTGAGCGCTGAATAAGCCTGACATTAAGCCTTTTTTCCAAATTGGATATTCGTCTTGATAGCGTCGATTTGGGTATACCAAACTTCTTACTGGCGGAAAGAAATCCACCGCATTCAACTACTCTGGCAAACATAACCATCTCATTGAAATCTATCATATAAAATTAACCTTCCCAGTGGTGAAACACTCATTCCCAATAATCGTGCTATTTACCCGGCTGGTTCATTGCTAGCCTGATGTCGGAGCGTTTGAAAGCATGCTACATGCTTGGAATGCATGGGGCGATCGGAATTTGATGATTTTGATGATAAAGGAGAAGGGAATGACTTTTAAATATAACCGATTAGATAAGACACAGGCCGCCGTTTTATTAGTCGATCATCAGACGGGGCTACTGTCCCTGGTTAGAGATCAGGATCCGGATAAATTCAAAAATAATGTTTTGGCGCTGGCCGATCTGGCTAAATACTTCAATTTACCGACGATACTGACCACGAGTTTTGAAAACGGGCCGAACGGCCCTTTGGTGCCAGAGCTAAAGCAAACTTTCCCTGACGCCCCCTATATTGCTCGTCCCGGCAATATCAATGCCTGGGATAATGAAGATTTCGTCAAGGCGGTAAAGGCCACGGGCAAGAAACAACTGATCATCGCCGGCGTGGTGACCGAGGTTTGCGTGGCGTTTCCTGCGCTCTCTGCGCTGGAAGAGGGGTATGAGGTTTTCGTCATCACCGACGCATCCGGCACGTTCAATGCGATTACGCGCGATGCGGCTTGGGATCGCATGTCCCAGGCCGGCGCGCAGCTGATGAGTTGGTTTGGCGCGGCGTGCGAATTGCACCGCGATTGGCGAAATGATATCGAAGGGTTGGGGAACCTGTTCTCTCAACATATTCCTGACTATCGCAATCTGATGACCAGCTTCAGTTTGCTGACCTCAGGTAAACAGTAATCCCGGCATCGCTGCATGGTTTGGCGCCTTATGGCGCCATTTTCCTCCCGCCGATCGCGCCGCAGCGGCCTCCGTGCCCGCTGTTTTCCGATAGTTGCCTCTTTCCCGCTTTTTGACTGACCCGGCGCAAATGTTACACTGTGCGGCTGAGGCGTATCAGAACCGAAAAGACGATTGGGGACAGGATTTGAGCACAGGAAGCAAGCTGGCGAGGTGGCGCCGCATCGCGGTGTGTCTGACATTGGGGCTATTGTTGGCCGGGTGTTCGGGTAAAAATACCTACAACCGCGACTACGACAAACTGCCGAAGGGCAGCTACACCGGCAAGTCCTACACCGTCAAACGGGGCGATACGCTGTACTACATCGCCTGGATCACCGACAGCGAAGTCAGCGATCTGGCCAGAATCAACAAGATACGCCCGCCTTATAGCCTGGAAGTGGGGCAAAAGCTGCGGCTGAGCGGCAGCGCGCCGACCAAAACCGCCGCCACGCGCCGTAAAACGTCTTCCTCCGCGATCGCCAAGCAAACGCCGCCGCCGGGCGCCGCCCGCTGTTGGCGCTGGCCGGCCAGCGGCCGGATCGCGCAGGCGTACTCCAATGCCGATGGCGGCAACAAGGGCATCGACATCGCCGGTAAACGCGGCCAGCCGATCTATGCTTCCGCCAAGGGCAAAGTGGTGTACGTCGGCAACCAACTGCGTGGCTACGGCAACCTGATCATGATTAAGCACGGCGAAGACTTTATTACCGCCTACGCGCACAACGACACTACATTGGTGCGCAACGGCCAGGATGTGAAAGCGGGGCAGAAGATTGGCACTATGGGCAGCACCGGCACCGATTCGGTGTTCCTGCATTTCCAGATCCGCTATCGCGCCACCGCGCTCGATCCGCAGCGCTATCTGCCGCCGCAGGGATCGTCGCCGTCCTGTTAACGTCAATCCGGCTCCTTGCGGAGCCGGATGTCAGCTATTTCAGCGGCAGATAAAGATCGGTCACCAGTTCATATTCCGCCACCTCGTGCACGAAGTTGTGGTAGTGGAAATAGAGCGGAAAATCGCGCAGCTCCTCGCCGCTGGCCGGCAACCACTCGCTGTAAAGATAGCGGGCGCTTTCCGAGAGCCCATCCAGCGATCCGAGATGGCGCAGCACCGCACAGCGCCCGGCCGGCAGCGTGCCGTTCACCACGCCGAAGGCGTTGTCCTCCGGGAGCGGCGCAGTGACCTCGCCGCAAATGAAGAAGCGGAAGTCCTGCGCTTCGGTGGCGGCCGGATCGTGCGGTGCGATACCGTAAGTGCGGCTGCTTCTGACCGGCGACAGGCCACTGGTTTTGCGCCACTCGATAAAGCGTGCGGCGGTTTCGTTGACCAGCGCGGACGGGCCGCGATGTTCGATCATCGCCACCGGCGTGGCCGGGAAGTCGACAATGTCTACTTTCATGGGTTGTTTCCTTTTGTGTTTCGGCTCGGGAAAGCGCTGCTGCCAATCGATCCAGGCCGGCCGTTTGCGAAACTGGCTTGGCGTTTGGCTGAACGCCTGTTTGAAGGCGCGGCTGAAGGACTCCGGGTTTTGAAAACCGGCGTCCAGCGCGATGTCAATCACCGGCTCCAGCGGGTTATACGCCAGGCGGTACGAGGCGCGTTTGAGCCTCATCCACTGGATATAACGCCACACCGAGATGCCGCAATACGCGCTAAACTGGCGTTGAAAGTGAAAGCGCGAAAAGTGGGCCACTTCGCTCAGTTTTTCGACGGTGAGCGCCTCGTCCAGGTGGCGGTCGATATAGTCAAAGACCAGCGCAAAGCGCTTTGCATACGTCTGGGTCATGTGATTGTCTCCTCCATGCCTGAACTTTGCCCGAGCCGCCGCCGCTTCTCCTGACGGATGATGCTGAGTTGTCGCCGCAGGAAAATGGGAGGGTGCGGCGTTCGCCGTCGGCCAGGCCAAACTCATAACCCCGCGCGGCTGTGCGCCGCGATCCCGATCGAGAAGATGAATATTACATGATGGATCGTTCCCGTTTGCTGAAATTCCTGCTGCCCTATCTGTGGCCGAAAGACAACCCGCGGCTGCGGGGGTATCTGGTGGTGGCCTTCGTGTTCATGGTGGCGGCCAAGGTCAGCACCACGCTGGTGCCGCTGGCTTATAAAGCTATGGTCGATGCGCTGAGCGGCGAGACGGCGAAAATGCTGGCGGTGCCGCTTGGGCTGATCGTCGCCTACGGCGTGGCGCGGGTGGGCGGCGCGCTGTTTGAGGAACTGCGCAACGTGATGTTTATCCACGTCAGCCAGAACGCCACGCGCCTGTTGGGCGTGCGGGTGTTCCGCCAGCTGCATGCGCTGAGCCTGCGTTTCCATCTGGAGCGCCAGACCGGCGGATTGTCGCTGTCCATCGAGCGCGGCACTCAGGCGGTGTCCACGGTGCTGTCGCGGCTGCTGTTCTCCATCGTGCCGATCCTGTTCGAGCTGACGCTGGTCACGGCGATCATGTGGCATATGCTGAACGGCTGGTTCGCGCTGGCGATCCTGACGACGGTCGGCTGCTACATCCTGTTCACCGTGTTGGCGGTCAGCTGGCGCACCCGCTTTCGCCGCGAGCTCAACAAGGCCAATGCCGACGCCAACAGCAAATCCATCGACAGCCTGCTGAACTATGAGACCGTGAAGTACTTCGGCAATGAAGAGTTCGAGGCCGAGCGTTTCGACCTCTCGCGCCGGCTGTACGAATACGCCGCCATCAAGAACCAATTCAGTTTTACGGCGATCAACCTGGGGCAAACCGCCATTATTTCGATCGGACTGATCGTGATGATGACCATGGCGGCGCAGGGCATTACCCAGGGGACGATGACGGTCGGCGACTTCGTGCTGGTCAATGCCTATCTGCTGCAGCTGTATCAGCCGCTGAACTTCTTCGGCTTTATTTATTCCGAGGTGCGCCAGGCGCTGATCGACATGGAGAACATGTTCGATCTGCTGCAGGAACCGCGTGAGATCGTCGATAGCCCGGATGCGCAGCCGCTGCGCCTCGATCGCGGCGAAGTGAAGTTCGACGCGGTCAGCTTCGGTTACGACACGCGTCGGCCGATCCTCAAGCAGGTGAGCTTTACCATTCCGGCGGGCCACACGGTGGCGGTGGTCGGCGCCTCCGGCGCGGGCAAGTCCACGCTGTCGCGCCTGCTGTTTCGCTTTTACGACGTGCAGGGGGGCGCCATTACCCTCGACGGCCAGGACATTCGCCAACTGACCCAGACCAGCCTGCGGCAGGCGATCGGCATCGTGCCGCAGGATACGGTGCTGTTCAACGATACGTTGCGTTATAACATCGGTTACGGCAAAACCGGCTCCAGCGATGAAGAAATCGAGCGGGCGGCGCGGCTGGCGCATATCCATGATTTTATCGTCGGTCTGCCCGACGGTTACGACACCCGGGTGGGTGAGCGCGGGCTGAAGCTGTCGGGCGGGGAAAAGCAGCGGGTGGCGATTGCGCGCACCATTCTGAAAAATCCGGCCATCCTGGTGTTTGACGAGGCGACCAGCGCGTTGGATACCCAGACCGAGCGCGAAATCCAGGGGCACCTGCGCGAGGTGAGCCGCAACCACACCACGCTGGTGATCGCTCATCGGCTCTCCACCGTGGTGGACGCCGATGAAATTATCGTGCTGGAGGCGGGGGAGATCGTCGAGCGCGGGGGGCACGAGGCGTTGCTGGCCGCGAACGGCCGTTACGCCGCCATGTGGCAAACCCAGTACAGTGAAGAGCAGGAACCGCACTGATGGAGCCGCCGTTCACGTTCACCCCTGCTGCTGGGCGGCGTTGAGCCGCTGCGCCACGTAGTCGCAGGCGATGCGGCAGTCCTGCTTTAGGTCTGTCTCGTCGCCGGCCAGGCTGCCGCGCAGCCAAAGCCCATCGATCATCGCCGCCAGCCCGCGCGCCGCGTCGCGCGCCTGCTGCAGCGGCAGCTCGCGGCGGAACTGGCTGCAAATATTGGAATAGAGCCGCCGATCGTTGGCGCGCTGCAGGCGGCGCAGCACCGGCTGATGCATGCTGGCGGCCCAGAAGTCGAGCCAGGCGCGCATGGACACGGCGTTGGTTTGGCTGGGGTGGAAGTTGCCCTGGATAATGGCGAACAGCTGTGACTGGCTGTCGCTCGCCGCTTGCGCGCGGCACTCGGCCACCGCGTCGCGCAGATCGCGCAGGATCTTGCGCATGGTGGCGCTCAGCAACCCCTCTTTATCGCCAAAATAGTGGCTGACGATGCCGGTCGACAGCCCGGCTTCTTTCGCGACCTGAGAGAGAGTGACGCCGGCCAGCCCGACGACGTTTATGGTCTCGAAGGCGGCGTTAATCAACTGCTCCTTACGCTGCTCAGGAATGTCTCTGCGGTACATATTTTCCCCAACTGATAGGCAAATCACACTTTGAATTTGATTGATTGAACGGTCAATCAATACTCTATATGCTGCGAAAATGTCAAATAAATGACGATAGAATGTTAATTAAAAGTTGCATTTAAATCGTCTGTCTTTCGCATCATGGAAGCCTGCCAATGACAACAAAAACTCCTCCATCGCTTGACGAAGAACCTGTCAGATTGAATGTTCCGGTATTTTTCGGCTCGGCGGCGGTGATCCTGCTGCTGGGATCGCTGGTCGTGCTGTTTCCCGCCGCCAGCAAACAGTGGTTGAACGCCGCGCAAAGCTGGGTCGCCGACGTGTTCGGCTGGTACTACATGCTGTTGATGGTCGCCTGCATGGTGTTCGTCTTCTGGCTGGCGCTGTCGCGCTTCGGCCATATTCGCCTCAGCCAGGATGACGAACCGCCGCAGTTCAGCTATCCCTCGTGGGTGGCGATGCTGTTCTCGTCGGGCATCGGCATTGCGTTGGTGTACTACGGCGCCTACGAACCGCTGGATCACTTCCTGTCGCCACCGGAAGGCAGCGGCGGCACCGTGCAGGCGGCGCGGCAGGCGATGGCGCTGACCTTTTTGCACTGGGGGCTGCACGGTTGGGCGCTGTATGCGCTGATCGCCACCGCGCTGGCCTATTTCGCCTATTGCCGCGGCCTGCCGTTGGCGCTGCGCTCTGCGTTATACCCGATCTTCGGCGAGCGCATCCACGGCGGCGCCGGCCATCTGGTGGACAGTTTCGGCATTCTGGTGACGGTGATTTCGATGGTGACCAACCTGGGGATCGGCGCGCTGCTGGTGAACTCGGGGCTGTTTTATCTGTTCGACATTCCGCAAAGCACCGGCGTGCTGCTGGCGCTGATCGTGGTGATGATGGTGGTGGCCACGCTGGCGGCGGTCACCGGCGTCGAGAAGGGCATTGCCATGCTGTCGAACATCAACGTCGGCTTCCTGTGCCTGTTGCTGCTGTTCGTGTTTCTGGCCGGCCCGACGCTGAATCTGCTCAACGGCATGTTGCAGAACCTCGGCGATTATCTCACTTCGCTGGTCAGCCGCAGCTTCGATATGTATTTGTACGGCAAGGCGCGCCAGTGGCAGGGCGCCTGGACGTTATTCTATTGGGCCTGGTGGGTGGCGTGGGCGCCGTTTGTCGGGCTGTTCATCGCGCGCATCTCCAAAGGGCGCACCATTCGTGAACTGATCTTCGGCGTGTTGCTGATCCCGTTGGGCTTCACGCTGGCGTGGCTGTCGATCTTCGGCAATACCGCCATCAGCCTGGTGTTGGAAGGCGGGCAGGCGATCCTCGGGCAGGTGGCGCAAAGCGATCCGCCGATGGCGGTGTTCAAGCTGTTCGAATACCTGCCCTATACCCAGCTGACCGCCGGTTTTGTGGTGGCGATCAGTTTCGTGCTGTTCCTGACGCCGGTCGATTCCGGCACGCTGATGATAGCGAACCTCTCCTGCCAGGGCGGTTCCGCCCACGATGACGCGCCGGCCTGGCTGCGGGTATTTTGGGCGGCGGTCACCACGTTGATCTGCGCCGGGTTGCTGTACGCCGGCAGTTTCAGCGCGATGCAGACTGCGGTGGTGCTGTGCGGCCTGCCGTTCTCGGCGGTGATCGTGTTGTACATGGTCAGCCTGCGCAAGGATCTGCGCGGTTACGCCATGACGCCGGCGCTCCCCTGAGGCGGTTTATTCGTCCGCGCGCGGCCGGTGATGCACGTATTCGATAATCGTGCCGTCCGGCAGGCGGGCATTGAAACAGGCGCCGGTGGGCACTTCCACCGGGCCAAAGAAGATATCGGCTCCGGCGGCCAGCAGCCGCTGATGGTAGGGATAAATGTCATCGACCAGCAGCGTGCCGACGGTGCTGCGGAAAGGGCGCAGGCTTTCTTCCGAGCCTTCCAGGATCAGAAACGGCCCCACCGCCGCCAGCACCAGCCGATGCGCGGGAAAGTCGAAACGCATATCCGCTTCCACGCCGTGCAGCTGCTCGTAAAACGCGATGGCGCGGTCAATTTCACCTTCGTTGACGTAGACCCGGATCAGCACGCGCGGCTCGCGCAGCGATGAAGAGTCGGCGGTTTTGCGCCAAAAGCCCGCTTCTGTCAGTTTTGCCGTCATTGCTCATTCCTCATGGTGGCTCGTTTCCCCGTCATCATGCCGCCGTTTGGCCGCAGGGATTAGACTGAGTTGCTATGAAATAGCAGCGGCGGAAATAAAAAAGCCCCGGTAACGGGGCAAAGACCAGCTCAGGTCGGAATAGCGGGCTAAAGCGGGCGTCAGGCGCGATGGAATTCCGGCAACACCAGTTGACCGATCTCCTGCATCGTCTCTTCCAGCGGCCGCTGGTTGCGGCGGAAATGCAGGCCGATGTGGTTGACCCCGGCGTCACGCATGGCGCTCAGTTCCTGAATCAATCCATTACGGCCGCTCTTGATGCCGAAGCGATGGCGCTGAATCGGCGCATCGGCGTTATCGGTGAGGTCGAGATGAATAAAGCTGACGTAAGGCTTGTCACCGGCTACGTTGCGCCAGAGTTTGACTCGCGAAACGTGGTCCGCAGGCGTGCCGGGATACGACAGCCAGCCATCCATATTTTTGCCCACCCACTCGGGCGTTTGCTGCGCCAACCCGGCGACCAGCAGCGGCGGCGGCGGCGTGGCCGGCAGCAGGCGCAATCCAGGCTGGAGCGCGCTGTCGGCTTCCCCTTTGAGAATGCCGACGCTGGTGCGGAAGTTTTCACCGCGCGCGGCGTAATCGGCGCCGAACAGCGGGTACTCCACGGGGCGATCGCCGCTGGCGACGCCGAGCAGCAGACGATCGCCGCTCAGCGTTTGCAGCGTGGAAGCCGCTTTGCGCACCAGCCACGGCTGGCGCAGCGGCAGCACCACGGCCGCGGTGCCCAGCAGAATATTGCGCGTCAGGCTGGACAGGTAGCCGAGGTAGGTAAAGGTCTCAAACACCTGCGCGGCGTCGCCGAAGTCCGGATCGTACAGCGGCACGTCGCGAACCCAGGCGGCGCGAAAGCCGAGCTCATCGGCCAGCTTGATGCGCGCAGCGTGTTCGCTCATGTCCGGCACGCCGAACGGTCGCCCGTCCTGCTGGCGTTTCAGCTGCCCGCTGGTGGACCAATCGTTGTCCAGCGGCAACTCGATGCCGATGGAAAGCGGCTCCCGGGTTAGTCTTTCGATGCTCATGTGTCACTCCGTCTCAGGCCTTGCGGCGCGGTGTCGAACGATGGCCCGAAGTGTTGCATGGCGCTAAATTGAGATAAACAGCCCTAATCGCAATAGATAATTGCTGTTGCGAGCATAATTGCTTTGCAGGATACGGCATGCTTGTCGTGATTTACGTCACGCTCTGCGCTTTTGCTATTGTCCAGATGAAATTATGTAATCCTGCCGATAGCCTTTCCCTCATAAGAGTTAGTTTGTTGTGCGGCAATAAAATAAAACGAAATGATTCAATAGATAAAAGTCAAACTGAATATTCCCCAGCGTTCATTCAATACGGATAAAAAATTAATAAGCCTGAAGAGTGATCGTTGAGATTATTCGCAAATGGCGTGGAAATAGGCATTTTTAACCGAAGAAAAATACCCGTTATTATTTTATTGTCTGTAAAAACAGAGGGGTAAAATATCTTTTTGTGATAATGCGATTTTGAAATAGTACCGAATAAAAACTTCATTCGTCTCTAAGAAAGCGCCGGTTGACAGACCGCCGGCTTACGATAATTTTATGTCATTAACATGTTAATGAGTTGTTGTCGTGACGGAGGGCCAATATCTCTCTTGGCCGTGCGCTTAACACACTTATGCCATGGCGGCTTGCCATTCATAAGTTAACTTATGGACACATGACGCTATGAATACATCGCCAGAGCCTCGCAGCGCATTAAGTGAAGAGAACCGGTTGCTGATTATTTTATTTTTCGTTTTCGGCTGCGTGTTCGTCGATCGTCTGACCATCTCGTTTCTGTTTCCGATGATTGCCGCCGACCTCAAGCTCAGCAACGTGCATCTCGGCACCCTGTCGGCGGTGCTGGCGTTAACCTGGGCGCTGTCTGGCGCCGGGCTGGGGGCGATAGCCGATCGTTTTAATATCCGTAAACCGATGCTGATCTTGTCGATCCTGGTGTTTTCGCTGTTCTCCGCGCTGTCGGGGTTGGTCAGCGGCTTTGCCATGCTATTGATCTTCCGAGCGTTGATGGGGATCGCCGAAGGGCCGGTATTGCCGATCGCACAGTCGTTGATGGTGGAAAAATCGCAGCCGCAGCGCCGCGGTTTCAACATGGGATTGATTCAGGGCGCGGCGCCGGGGCTGCTGGGCGGCATTATCGCGCCGCCGCTGATCATCTATCTGGCGCAGAAGTGGGGCTGGAGCATGGCGTTTCACCTGACCGCCGTGCCGGGCGTCATTCTGGCGTGGCTGATCTATCGCTATGTGAACGGCAAGAAGGATCCCGCTTTCAGCGCCGCGCCGGCGGCCGACAAGGCGGCGAACAAAGGTGCTTACGGCGAGCTGTTCAAAATCAAGAACGTGGCGCTGTGCATTCTAATCTCCTGTGTGTTCGTCACCTGGTTCATGATCATCATTACCTTCACCCCCAACTTTTTGGTGACCGACCGCGGCTTCGGCGAAGGCACGATGGGCGGCATCATGAGCGCCATCGGCGCCGCTTGGGTATTCTGGGGCGTGGCGGTGCCGGCGATCTCCGATCGCTTCGGCCGCAAGCCGACGCTGATCTTCTTTTCGCTGCTGGCGGTGTGCTGCCCGCTGTTTCTGAGCTACGTCGATAATCCGTGGCTGCTGGGCGTGCTGGTGTTCCTGTCTTATACCGGCCTTGGCTGTTTCACGCTGTTTATGGCCACCATCCCGTCTGAAACGGTGTCGCCGACCCGCATCGCTACCGCGTTGGGGCTGGTGATGGGGATTGGCGAGGTGATTGGCGGCTGCCTGGCGCCGTTTATCGCCGGGCTGATCGCCGATCGCTACGGGCTGGTCAGCGTGATGTGGCTCGCGGCCGCCGGCGCCGTGTGCGCCGGGGTACTGAGTTGTTTTCTCGATGAAACCGCCCCTGCCGTGGTGAACCGCCGAGCGGTGAAACCGGCGGGCGTCGCCGACGTCTGAGGCGGTTTTCATCCCATTCAATCAAGGAGAGCGAAGATGTCAGCAGAACCATCCGTACTGAATCAAAATGCCGAACCGGACTGGAAGAATTACGACGATTTCGCGCGCGGCATCGACACCAACCGGCTGCCGGGCACTCAGGACTGGCGCGGCAAAACGTTGCAGATCGCCTTTGAAGGCGGCGGGGAAATCACGCTGCGTTTCAGCGCCGATCGGCAGCGGGTGCTGTGGGCCTGGGGCGGGGAGAGCGGCGAGGACGCTTACGAAGAGGTGCAAACCTCCGCCGCGCGCTATTTCTTCAATATTCCGCTGCAGACGCCGGGCAACGAATGCCTGACGCTGGTGCTCAACCGCGACAGCGGCCGGGCGCTGCTGGTGCGCAGCACGTTGCTGCCCGAGCAAACGGTGGAAAAGGGATCCCGCCTCAAGCAAAGCTTCCACGTTGGGCTGATTGCCGGCGTCACGCCGGGCGGCGTCGCGCCGCATCTGACCCGCGAGCTGATCGGTTATCGCACGCTGAACGTCTATAGCCCCAACCACTATTACGAACACTTCTACGTCAACACCGAGCGCTACGCCTGGCAAAACCTGCGCGGCGAACAATTCGGCCACGGCGACATGGACTACGCCACTTACTACAAGTTTGAGGACGAGATGTTCCTGTTCACCTTCCGGGAAAAGATTATCCCGGTGTGCTCGGTGTTCTTCTTCGACTTTGTCTCCGGGCGCTGCACCGGCACCTTCCTCGGGTTGGACGCCGCCGGCCGGGTGTTGGTGTCACCGGCCGGGGCGTTCATCAGCAAGATGAGCTACAACGCCTACCCGGAAGGGGTACAGCCGCTTTGATTCAGGCGTTTCTGACCAGCGATCCGGCGTTGATCTCCGCAATGGTTTTCGCGCCGGTGAGCGTCATGGCGACGCGCATCTCTTTGTCGATCAGATCCAGCAAGTTAGCCACCCCGGCTTCGCCGGCCGCCGCCAGCGCATAGACGAAGGCGCGCCCCAGCAGCACGCTGTCGGCGCCCAGCGCGATCATGCGCACCACGTCCAGGCCGCTGCGGATGCCGGAGTCGGCCAGCAGGGTGATGTCGCCTTTCACCGCGTCGGCGATCGCCGGCATGGCGCGCGCGGTCGACAGCACGCCGTCCAGTTGGCGGCCGCCGTGGTTGGAAACGATGATGCCGTCGGCGCCGAAGCGCACCGCGTCTTTGGCGTCTTCCGGATCCAGAATGCCTTTGATGATCATCGGGCCGTCCCAGAACTCGCGGATCCACTCCAGATCTTTCCAGGAAATCGACGGATCGAAGTTGGCGCCCAGCCAGCCGATGTAATCTTCCAGGCTGGTCGGTTTACCGCGGTAGGCCGAGACGTTGCCCAGGTCGTGCGGCTTGCCGAACAGGCCGACATCCCAGGCCCACTGCGGATGGGTAAACGCCTGCAGCACGCGGCGCAGGGCGGCGTTGGGGCCGCTCATCCCCGAGTGGGCGTCGCGGTAACGGGCGCCGGGCACCGGCATGTCGACGGTAAAGACCAGCGTTTTCACGCCTGCGGCTTTGGCGCGCTCCAGCGCGTTGCGCATAAAGCCGCGATCTTTCAGCACGTAGAGCTGGAACCACATCGGCCGATCGATCGCCGGCGCCACCTCTTCGATCGGGCAGACCGACACGGTGGACAGCGTGAACGGGATGCCTTTTTTGGCCGCGGCGCGCGCGGCCTGCACTTCGCCGCGGCGGGCGTACATGCCGGTCAGCCCCACCGGCCCCAGCGCCACCGGCATCGCCAGCTGCTCGCCGAACAACGTAGTCTCCAGGCTGAGTTCGGACATATTGCGCAGCACGCGCTGGCGCAAGGCAATATCGGCCAGATCTGCGGTATTGCGCTTAAGCGTATGCTCCGCGTAGGCCCCGCCGTCGATATAGTGAAACAGAAACGGCGGCAGTTTGGCCTGGGCGGCGGCCCGGTAGTCGGTTGACGCGGAGATGATCATAGTGTTTACCTTCTTGTCTTGCTTGCGATAACGAGTGTTCGGTCAGAGCGTGAGGATCGTTGCCATACCGGCCGCAATCCCGCCGTACGCCAGCATCGGCAGTACGGTCCTTCTGATGATTTTGCCTTCGGCGTTGCCGATCCCGAGGATCGAACAGACCGCGATAATGTTGTTCAGGCACACCATGTTGCCCATGGCGCCGCCGACGGACTGCAAGGCCAGCGTCAGGTTGACATCAAGACCGCTGCTCTGGGCGATCGACTGCTGAATGCCGCCGAACGTCAGGTTCGAAACGGTATTGGAGCCGGAGAAGAACGAGCCCAGCGCGCCGAGGAACGACGAGAACAGCAGCCAGCTGTCGCCGGTCAGCGCCGCCAGCGCTTTACCGATCAGGATCACCGGCGCGTTGTCGCCGCCCTGCATCATCAGGTTAACCATCACCAGCGCGCCGAACAGGGCGATAAAGGGCCGCGCGATGCGCCCGCCGGTTTCGCTGAACATTTGCCGCACCTGGCCGCCATTCAGACGGAACAGCGGAATACACAGCAGCACCACCAACAGGAACGGGATCAGCGCCGGGACATACAGCGTTTTGTAGCCGGCGGCGGCGGCGGTGCCCAGCACCTGCTGCAGTTCGACGATCAGCGCCCGGCTGATGCGCAGCTCCCCGAGCCAGCCGAGGTTTTCCTGCCACAGCAGCGCGGTGTTGTTGAGCAGCGCCTTGAGGCCCAACTGGTGGACGCGCGTCACTATCAGAATAGCAATCAGCAGCAGGGTCGGGGTCATGGCCTTGACCACCTGCATGAACGGCACCGCCTGCGCGGCGCTCTGCGGTTTGTCGCCGCGGGCGAGGCCGATGCCACCGCGCGCCAGCAGCACCGACAGCGCCAGGCCGATCGCGCCGCCGACCAGCGCCGGGAACTCATAGTTCACCTGGGCCAGCAGCAGATAGGGCAGGGTGCAGCTCAGCACGCTGAGCAGGATAAACGGCAGGTTGCGGCGGATATCCTGCCAGGAAACGATAAAGCGCAGCGCCAGCAGAGGAATGACGAAGCCGGCGACAACGTGGATCAGCGCGGTTTGCCGGCCGATCTCCAGCAGGCTGGCGTCCGACAGGCCTAGGTTGGCAAAGCCGAACCAGGTGGGGGTGCCTACGGCGCCGAAGGAGACCGGCACCGAGTTCATCACCAGCGTCAGCAGGGCGACGCGCAGCGGGTTGAAGCCCAGCCCGACCAGAATCGGCGCGGCGATGGCGGCCGGTGTGCCGAAGCCGCTGGCGCCCTCGATCATAAAGGCGAATGCCCAGCCGATAATCATCAGTTGGGCCACGGGATTGGGGCTGATGGTTTCCAGCCAGCGGCGCACCACGTTTTCCGCGCCGCTTACCTGCATCAGTTTGTTGAGCAGGATGGCGCCGGCAATGATGGTGATCGGCGTCAGCGTCGACACCAGCGCGGTGATGATATTGGCATGCAGCAGCCGCAGCGAGGCATCGAACCACAGGAGCTGTACGGCATACACCACGGCGGCCGTCAGCGGCAGGGCGAGGTAAGAGGGCACGCCATTCCTTTTGGTCATCATCCAAATCAGCAGGATGATGGGCGCAATACTGAAAAGCAGGGGCATAAGATCCTCAGGGTTATTATTTTTATGGGTAGAGAGATGTAGCTGAAAGGTTAATTACCGCAACATTTTCATTCTAATCACAACGTTGGCGATGATGCCATGCGGTAATTTTTTAACATCGGCGAACGGCGTCGGCGCAGGGAAAAACGCCGGTAGAAGGGGTTAAATTAATTGATTTAAAATCAGTATGATAGGGAGTATGGATGTGCGGTAAGTGCGCGAGCTCACATTAATTAGGCGGTAATGTTCAATAGATTATGTCCAAAAATGCCGTAATCCCCACGGTCTTTTGCGGTAGCGGGGAAATAATCCGAGAGGAAAACTCAAAAATAATGGCTGATATTTTGGTAGGAACCGATGATATGTTCGATCAGCAGACGGGTTTTTAACGGCAGATTGCGGGTGTAAGGATAAACGGCGTAAATGCCCAGCACTTTGCCGCAGTGGCCGGCCAGGATCTCCGTCAGTTTACCGTCCTGCAAATCTTCATACACCATGCAGCGCGGCACCATGGCGATGCCGTGGCCGCCGATCACCGCTTTGCGGATCGCCCGCGCATTGTTGGCCGACAGGTTGCCGTTAACCTGCAGCTCGTAGATGTCGTTGCGCCCCGGCCGCTTCATCAGCCAGTTGGCGGTGCCGCTCTCTTGGTAGGTGTAGGTCAGGCAGTTGTGGCTCAGCAGATCGTCGGCGCTGCGCGGTTCCGGGTGGCTTTCCAGGTAGCCCGGCGAGCAGACGATCACCCAGCGGGAATCGAAGATCGGCCGGGCAATCAGGCTGGAGTCCGGCATGGTCCCGGTACGGATCGCCAGATCGATGCCTTCTTCCACCAGATCGACGAAGCGGTTTTCCAGCCGCATTTCGACCTTCAGGCTGGGATGCAGGGCGCAAAATTCCGCCACGCTTTCGCTCAGCAGCAGCTCGCCCGAAATGGTCGGCACCGACATGCGGATGGTGCCGGTCAACTCTTCGCTCTTTTCGCTGACGGCGTACAGCGCCTCCTGCACTTTGGCGCCGATCTCTTTGGCCTGCTGGTAGAGCGCCTGGCCGCTTTCGGTCAGCGTCAGGCTGCGGGTGGTGCGGTACAACAGGCGGGCGCCCAGCGATTTTTCCAACCGCCCGATGCGTTTGCTGACCACCGAGCTGGTGATGCCGGCGCTCTCCGCGGCTTTGCTGAACGAGCCGCAGTCGACAATCAGGGCAAACAGAATCAGGTCGTTGGCGTATTCGTGAGTGGCGAGCATAATCGGCTGTTCCCTTCAGCGGCAAGTGGCGCCAGTGTAAGTCTCTCGTTTCAATAAGCAATCATCAAAATGCCCTTGGCGTCGAAATCAGAGGCTGCGCGAACAATGAGAATTCGTCTTGATCTCATTCTCGCGCCGCTTACAATGCCTGCCAGATCGCGACTTCAGAGGTTTTTTCATGGAACTGCTACGGGTGGTTTATCACCAGTATCGTTGGTCATTTCTGGCGGTTATGGCATTGACCATGACCAGCGCCGGCTTGGGCATCGGTATCATTGCGTTTATCAATCAATACCTGATGGAGGCCGGCGGCGATGCATTGGCTGTGCTGCCGATGTTTCTCGCCCTGCTGGCATTGCTGATGGCGGTCACGCTGGGATCGCAATTGGCGCTGACGACATTGGGCCATTACTTCGTCTACCGTCTGCGCGGGCAGTTAGTGAAGCGCATCCTGGATACCGATATTGAACGCCTTGAACAGTTAGGCAGCGCCTCATTGTTGGCCAGCCTCTCCAGCGATGTCCGCAATATCACCGTCGCCTTCGTGCGCTTGCCCGAACTGGTGCAAGGGGTGATTTTAACCCTGGGGTCGGCGGCCTATCTGGGGTGGCTATCGCCGAAAATGCTGGCGGTGACGGCGGTGTGGGTCGCCGTCACCGTGGTGGGCAGCGGCTGCCTGGTCTCGCGGGTTTATCGCCATATGGCCAGTTTGCGCGAGTCGGAAGAGCGCCTCTATCATCATTACGAATCGGTGATTGACGGTCGCAAGGAGCTGACGTTAAACCGCAAGCGAGCGCAGGCGCTGTACGAACAGACCTATCAACCCGATGCGCAAGCTTACCGCCACCATATCATTCGCGCCGATACCTTCCATTTGAGTGCGCTCAACTGGTCAAATATCATGATGTTGGGGGCGATCGGACTGGTGTTCTTTATGGCTAACAGCCTGGGATGGGCGGACTCGGCGGTGGCCGCCACGTATTCCCTGACGCTGCTGTTCTTGCGCACGCCATTACTGCAGGCGGTCGGGGCGTTTCCGACGCTGGTCAGCGCCGAAGTCGCCTTCAACAAGCTGAAGACGCTGCGCCTGGCCGAGTACCAACCGGCGTTTCCTGCCGCCGCAGGCCGTTCCTGGCAGACGCTGGAGCTGCGCGACGTGGTTTTTCACTATGCCGATACGGAGCAACAGCCCGGTTTTGCCGTCGGGCCGCTTAATCTGACGCTGCGGCGTGGCGAGCTGGTCTTTTTGATCGGCGGCAACGGCAGCGGCAAGTCAACGCTGGCGATGCTGTTGACCGGGTTGTACCGGCCGGTGAGCGGGCACATCGTTCTGGATGGCGTCGCACAGACCGCGGCGGATATGCCGGGCTATCGTCGGCTGTTTTCGGCGATTTTCACTGATTTTCATCAGTTCGATCGTTTGCAAGGGCCGGAAGGCGGCGAGCCCGATGCGGAACTGGTCGCCGGCTGGCTCGAGCGGTTGAATATGAAAAGCAAACTGCAGTTCGACGGCGCCAGGGTGACCAACCCGCAACTGTCGCAGGGGCAGCGCAAGCGTCTGGCTTTGCTGCTGGCCGTGGCGGAACAGCGCGATATCTTGCTGTTGGATGAATGGGCCGCGGATCAGGATCCGCAATTCCGGCGCATTTTCTATCGCGAGCTGTTGCCAGAACTGCGCGCGCTGGGCAAAACGGTGTTTGCCATCAGCCATGACGATCACTATTTCGAACACGCCGATCGGCTGCTTGAGATGCGCTCGGGTCATTTACGTGAGCTGACCGGCAGCGAGCGTGAACACGCCAGTCGGGATTCCGTCAGCAGAATCGGTTAACTCACACCGGCCCGAGCGAGACTAAAGCGGGCCGGCGCTTCTCTCCGCATGATCCCAGTACGTCGCTTCATTTTATCCCCCGCCTTCAGCGCTGTCTGTTGCCGATTTGGCTTATGGCCAGTCAAGTAATTGATAGTTGAATTATTTACTAGTGGTTTAATTTTGACCTTTAAAGATATGGCACACTGCACGTTCGTTCGCCTATCAATTCAAGTTATCGCCTGCCGATAACAGTGATATCCACGGTGCCGTTCTTACTGAGGCGGTGATGCAGGTCTATGGCTAGCAGCTGTTTTTTAAATTTCCATAGGAAAAAACGACTTTATCGATCGTTAAAACAGATCGATAATTGTCGTTTGAATGGTTTAATCTATTGGTTGAGGGCGCTGTGGTGAGCAAGGATGGATCTGATATCAAACGTAGAGCATGGCTGTGTGTGTTTATCGGTAGCGGGCTGTTCTGGCTGTTAACCGCCGCCGTGATTTATTGGTTACTGAGTTAGCAGGTTAAGCAGGAAGGCGATTCGTGAACAAAAAGCAGGCTAAAAACCGTGAGGGCGCTGAGCGTCGCGCACAGTCCAAAATTCCGCCGTCATGGGTGCTGAGCGATGAGCAGCGCGCCTTTATTGAAGATTTATGGCAGGACACCGACTCTGAGCCGGCGCGTCCCCCATTGCGCCGCAGCGTTAGCTGATCACGCGGCTGCGGCCGGCCAGCGCGCCGAACAGCATTTGCAAGACGGTCAGGCCCAGCAGGGCGATTAACGGCAAGCGCCAGCCTTCCGTCAGATCGTGCAGCAGGCCGAATAGGGTGGGCCCCAGCGCCGCCAACAGATAACCGACGGATTGCGCCATACCCGACAGCAGCGTCGCCTGATGATGATGCTGACTGCGCAATCCAAAGAACGACAGCGCCAGCACCAGCGAACTCCCCGCCCCCAACCCGGCAAACGTCAGCCACACCAGTGAACTGGCGGGTTGCACCAATAATCCCCCGACGCCGATGAAGATCAGCAGTGAGCTGCCCAACGCTATCGCCCGCTGATCGCGCGCCCGCGGCAAAATCACCACCATGGCAAAGTTGGCGACGATCGCCACCACTTGGTAAACGAACAGTTCGAAACCCGCCTGCTGAGCGGAGGTGCCGTGGCTGGCGGCAAAAGCGCTGAACCAGCCGATGATGGTGTAGAAGGCGATCGATTGCAGCCCCATGAACATCGCCACTTGCCAGCCCAGCGCGCTGCCCCAGGGAGAGCGATAGCGTTGCGGCTCCGTCGGCTGCGGCTCTTTAGTGGCGGGAGTGGCGGAGCGCCGCAGTTGCGGCAACCACACCAGCAGCGCCAACAGCGCAGGCAAGCCCCAGCATAACAAGGAGAACCGCCAGCCAAGGTCGGCCAGCGAAGCCAGCGGCACGGCCAGACCGGAAGCGATGGCGGCAACCAGCGACATCACCGCCGCATAGGCGGCGATCATCGCGGCGGCGCGATGTGGGAAATCTCTTTTCACCAGCGTCGGCAGCACCACGTTGGCGAAGGCGATGGCGGCGCCGATCAGGATGCTGCCCGGCCATAGCATGGCGTCTTGCGGCAGGGAGCGCAGGGCGATGCCGCAGATCAGCAGCGCGAGGGCGAGGCCCAGGGTGCGCTCGATACCGATGCGTTTCGCCAGCGCCGGGGTCAACGGCGAGAGGATGGCGAACAGGATCAGCGGCAGCGAATTGATCAGGCCGGCGGCGGTGGCGGACAACGCCAGCTGTTGCTGGATCTGTTCCAGCAGCGGGCCGACGCTGGTCAGGGCGGCGCGCAAATTGGCCGCGATCAGCATAATGCCGACGATAAGCAGAATAGGGCGGTGTAACCGGCGACGCGGGGTCGCGGTGGACGCTGGGGGTGAAGCGGGTTGCGGCATGGGTTCCTCGCACCAAGGCATGCAGTCAATCAGTGCTGCATGGCGTGATGCGTTGATTGACGTTAACGCTTACGTACCGAAAATCGACGGTATCCGATCGCCAGTGTAGGGAAGATGGCTCGTGCTGACAAGGGTACGGCCCGGCGGGATGGCGGCGGTTAATCCCCGCCGGCCGCCGGATAATTGCCATTATGTGATCTTGGTCACTGAGTGAACTAAAAGTCATGGCGCGGAGCGCACCATGCGCCGCTTTCGCTTTCCGTGCAGCCCACGCCTCAGCGCTCCGGGGGGATCGCCCGTCATGGCATTTCACTTTTTCCCCCTTCCGCTTTTGGGCTTTTCGATCCGTTTCGATTCGAAAGGTTTTTTGGCGGTTTTTTTGCTAAAACGGGGCTGTAATCCCGATCACAATTTCATTGCTTTCGCTTTGCTGTAATGCGAGCGCAGTAGAGCGAAAGCCATCTTCTCCCCGGCGATGCCGGAAACCTGAGGACCGCAGCTCATGCCAGTGAATACCGCAAAGCGACGTGAACACATTATCGATCTGTTATGCGAGCACGGCAGCGTGCGCGTGGAACAGCTCAGCAAACAGTTTGCGGTATCCACGGTGACGATCCGCAACGATCTGCGCTTTCTGGAACGAAAAGGGTGTGCGCTGCGCGCTTACGGCGGCGCGATGCTCAATCAGCAATTCGCTTTCGATCGGCCGCTGCGGGACAAAGGGCGGTTGAATCGCGACGTCAAAACGCTGATCGCCAACGCGGCGGCCGGCTATGTGCGCGACGGCGATGCGCTGATCCTCGATTCCGGTTCAACCACCGCGCAGATCGTGCCGTTCCTGAAGGGGCGGCGCGATCTGGTGGTGATGACCAATGCGCTGAACATTGCCTACGAGCTTTCGGGAAACGACGGGGTGGAAGTCATGGTGCTGGGGGGCAGCGTGCGCCGCAACTCTTACTCGCTCTACGGTCCGGCTGCCGAGCAGCAATTGCGTCAGTACCGCTTCGACAAGCTGTTTTTGGGCGTCGACGGGTTCGACCTGAGCGCCGGCATCACCACGCCTCACCCCGGTGAAGCGCACCTCAATCGCGTGATGTGCGAGGTGGCGCGCGAGATTATCGCGGTGGCGGATGCCAGCAAATTTGGTCGCAAGAGCTTTTGCATGATTCGCGAAGCCGGACAAATCCATCGGCTGATCACCGACAGCCGTCTTCCGGACGATTACGAGCGGGCGTTAACCGAGCTGGGCGTGGAGGTCATCATCGCCGATCGGTAGCAGGGCGCCTGCATGGGGGCTTCATGCAGCAGTTGTTACAGCTTGTCGAGCAGCACAAGGCCGGTATGCCGGTCGGGATCTTTTCCGTCTGTTCCGCCCATCCCTGGGTTCTGAAGGCCGCGCTGCGGCAGGCCAAAGCCCGCGGCACGCCGGTGTTGGTGGAGGCGACGTCCAACCAGGTCAATCAATTCGGCGGCTATACCGGCCAAACGGCGGCCCAGTTCCGCGATGGGTTGTGGCGTCTGGCGGATGAAGTGGGCCTGGCGCGCGAGCGCGTGTGGCTGGGTGGTGATCATCTGGGGCCAAACGCCTGGCAAGATCGCCCGGCTCAGGAAGCGATGGCGCTGGCGGAAACCTTGATAGACGATTACGTTCGCGCCGGATTTCGCAAAATTCACCTCGATTGTTCCATGTCGTGCGCTGATGATCCCTCGCCCCTGGGGGATGCCACGGTTGCCGAGCGGGCGGCGCGTTTGTGCGCGGTGGCGGAACGCGCCTGGGCGCAGAGCGGCGGCGAAGCGCCGGTCTATGTGATCGGCACCGAGGTGCCGGTGCCGGGCGGCGCGCAGGAGGCGCTGGCGGGTCTGCAGGTCACCACGCCGCAGGCGGTGGCGCAAACGCTGGAAACGCATCGTATCGCCTGGCAAAAAGCCGAGCTGAACGATGCCTGGCAGCGAACTATCGCGCTGGTGGTGCAGCCGGGCGTCGAGTTCGATCACCACAGCGTTGAGCATTACCAACCGCAGCGCGCCGACGCATTGAGCCATTTCATCGAACGGCAGCCGGGTATGATCTATGAAGCGCACTCTACGGATTACCAACCGCCGCAGGCCTACCGCCAACTGGTGCGCGATCACTTCGCCATCCTGAAGGTGGGGCCGGCGCTGACCTTCGCGCTGCGCGAAGCGCTGTTCGCCCTCGATCGCATCGAACGCGAATGGCTGGGGGAACGCCAGTCGGCGCAGCTGTGCGCCACGCTGGAGCAGGTGATGCGCGAGCAGCCGCAGCAGTGGAGCCGCTATTACCACGGCACGCCGCACCAACAGTATCTCGATCGCCACTACAGCCTGAGCGATCGGGTGCGTTACTACTGGCCGCAGCTGCAGGTGCAGCAGGCGGTCGACGGTTTGCTGGACAACCTGCGCCGCAGCCCGGCGCCGCTGGCGCTGCTCAGCCAGTACCTGCCGGATCAGGCGCGGGCGCTGAACGCCGGCGAATTGAGCGCCGATCCGCAGGAGTGGGTGCTGCATAAAGTGACGCAGGTGCTCGACGATTACCACGCCGCCTGTTACCCGGAGGGCCGCTGACATGCCGAACATTTTAATGACTCGCATCGACAATCGTCTGGTGCACGGCCAGGTGGGCGTGACCTGGACCAATACCCTCGGCGCCAACCTGGTAGTGGTGGCCAACGACGAGGCCGCCGCCGATCCGGTGCAGCAGAACCTGATGGACATGGTGGTGGCGGAAGGGGTGCAGACCCGTTATTTCACGCTGCAGAAAACCATCGACGTGATCCACAAGGCGGCGGATCGGCAGAAGATCTTCCTGGTGTGCAAAACGCCGCAGGATGTGTTGACGCTGGTGCGCGGCGGGGTGCCGATCCGTTTCGTCAACGTCGGCAACATGCACTTCGCCGAGGGGAAGCGGCAGGTGCACAAAACGGTGTCGCTGGACGACGGCGACGTGGCCGCGTTCCGCGCGCTGGCGGAACTGGGCGTGGAGTGCGAAGTGCGCCGGGTGCCGGATGAAGCGGGCGAGGCGATCGGCAAACTGCTCTTTTGAGCCAGGGGGGAAGCATGTTGACGGATGCGCTATTGATTGCGTTGTTGGCCGGATTGGCCGGGGTTGACCTGTTCGACGGTCTGACCCATTTCCACCGGCCGGTGGTGATGGGGCCGCTGGTGGGGCTGATTTTGGGCGACGTCTACACCGGGTTGCTGGTGGGCGGCACGCTGGAGCTGGTGTGGATGGGCATGGTGCCGCTGGCGGGCGCCCAACCGCCGAACGTGGTGATCGGCGGAGTGATCGGCACCGCGTTCGCCATTCTGACCAAGGCCGACCCTAAAGTGGCGATCGGCGTGGCGGTGCCGTTCTCGATTGCGGTGCAGGGCTGCATCACGCTGCTGTTTACGCTGTACTCACCGATGATGCACCGCTGCGATCGCATGGTGAAAGCGCTGAACTGGCGCGGCATCGAACGGGTGAATTACCTGGGCATCAGCATTCTGTTCATCTTCTATTTCGTGGTGGCGTTCCTGCCGATTTACTTCGGCGCCGATGCGGCCAGCGCCATGGTGCAGAAGGCGCCGGGCTGGCTGCTGGACGGGCTGGCGGTGGCGGGCGGCATGATGCCGGCGATCGGCTTCTCGCTGCTGATGAAAGTGATGATGAAAAAAACCTACGTGGCCTATTTTATCCTCGGTTTCATCTCGGTCACGTTCCTCAAGCTGCCGATCCTGGCGGTGGTGCTGGGCGCCCTGGCGATCGCCCTGATCGATTTCTTCAACACGCAACGCGGCGCGGCAGAGGCGACCGCCCGGCCCGCCCCGCAGGAGGACGCCGAAGATGGCATTTAACGATTCCGACGATCTGCTGGCGCAAAAGGCCGAGCAGCGCATGGCGCAGGCGCTGGCCACCAGCCAGGTGGAGCAGGACGATTATCTGGACAGCCAGCCCGCCGAAGCGCTGACGCGCGGCGACATCAACCGCATGGCCTGGCGTTCGCTGCTGTTGCAGGCGTCGTTCAACTACGAGCGCATGCAGGCGGGCGGCTGGCTGTATCAGTTGATCCCCGGGCTGCGCAAGATCCACCGCAACCCGCAGGATCTGGCCAACTCGATGAAGATGCACATGGAATTTATCAACGTGCACCCGTTCGACGTCACCTTCCTGTCCGGTTTGGTGCTGGCGATGGAGCAGAACAAGGAGAAGATCTCCACCATTCGCGCGGTGAAAGTGGCGCTGATGGGGCCGCTCGGCGGCATCGGCGACGCGCTGTTTTGGCTGACGCTGTTGCCGATCTGCGCCGGCATAGGCGCTTCGCTGGCATTGGAGGGCAGCCTGTTCGGGCCGATCGTCTTCCTGCTGCTGTTCAACCTGTTCCACTTCGGCCTGCGTTTTGGGCTGGCGCACTACGGTTATCAGGCCGGCACCAGCGCGCTGGCGCTGCTGAAGACCCACACCCGGCGCATTTCTCACGCTGCGTCGATCGTCGGCATGACGGTGATCGGCGCGCTGGTGGCCTCGTATGTGCACCTGTCCACGCCGCTGGTGATGCGCGCCGGCAAGGCCAGCGTGGCGCTGCAGACCGACGTGCTGGACAAGCTGATGCCCAACTTGTTGCCGCTGTGCTTCACGCTGCTCATTTTCTTCCTGATGAAGCGCGGTTTCTCGCCGGTGAAGCTGATTGGCGTCACCGTAGCGATCGGCGTGGCGGGCAAATTTATCGGTATTTTGTGAGGAGCGGGCTATGCCAGGCATTGTGATTACCGGCCACGGCGGCTTTGCCACCGGGCTGTTGCAGGCGGTGGAACAAGTGGTGGGGCCGCAGCGGCACTGTGCGGCGGTCGATTTCCCCGAACAGATGAGCACCGCGCAACTCAACGACGCCCTACGCTCGGCGCTGGCGGCGGTGGCGCAGCCGGACGGTGTGGTGTTCCTGACCGATATGCTCGGCGGTTCGCCGTTTCGCAGCGCCTGCGAACTGGCGGATGCGCAGGGCGATTGCGAAGTGCTCACCGGCGTCAACATGCAGTTGGCGGCGGAAATGATGCTGGAGCGCGATGGGCTGAATCTGGATGAATTTCGCGAGATGGCTTTGGCGTGCGGTAAACGCGGCCTGACCAGCCTGTGGCATGAACGCCGCCGGGTGAAGTGCGAAGACGCGCAGGCCGATGGCATCTGAACGAAAACCGGGCGCGCCCGCGCCCGGCTTCGTGAGTTATGCCGGCAACGGGCTCAGCGCCAGGCGCGCCGGTTGGTCTTCGCCGCGGCTGAAGCGCCAGCAGGTCTGATGGTACTTCGCCACGCTGTTGCGGTGCGCTACGCTGATCAGCGTCATGTCCGGCAGTTCATCCACCAGCAGGCAGTACATCAGCTGCTCGGTTTCGTCGTCCAGCGCGCTGGTGGCCTCGTCGAGGAACAGGATGCTCGGGCGAATCAACAGGGCGCGGGCGAACGCCAGCCGCTGTTGCTCTCCCGGCGACAGGCGATGGCTCCAGTTGGCGGATGTATCCAGCCAGCGCTGCAGGTGTTTCAGACGGCAGTTTTCCAGCACCCGCATCAGCTGTTCGTCGCTGTATTCTGACGCCAGGCTCGGGTAGCTCAGCGCCTCGCGCAGCGTGCCGATCGGAATGTAGCTGCGCTGGGGCAGGAACAGCGTGTTGGCGTTGGCCGCCACCCCGATGGCGCCCGCGCCGTAAGGCCAGATACCGGCGATGGCCCGCAGCAGCGTCGACTTGCCGCAGCCGGAAGGGCCGACGATCAGCAGGCGATCGCCGCGTTGCAGCGTCATCTCTGCGCCGGCCAGCAGCGGTTGGCCGTTGGGCAAGTTCAGGCTGAGGTTATCCAGCGTCAACGGATGGGCGGTCTCTTCCCGCAGCTGAATGCCGCGCGGCTGATGGTGAACCTGATCGACGGCGGCGTTGAAGCCGGCCAAACGGTTAACGCAGGCTTTCCAGGTCGCCAAGTCGTTAAACGCGTCGATAAACCACGACAGCGCACCCTGCACCTGGCCGAAGGCCGAGGCGATCTGCATCAGGCCGCCCATCTGAATGGCGCCGGAGAAGTAGCGCGGCGCCGCCACCAGCAGGGGAAACACGATGGCGAACTGGCCGTAGAAGTTGGTGGCGATGTTCAGCCGCCGGGTGATGCGCATGATCGCCCACCAGTTGCTGCGAATGGTGTCGAAACGGTCACCCAACTGTTGCGCCTCGCGCGGTTCGCCGTGGTATAGCGCAATGGCGTCGTTGTTTTCGCGGATGCGGATCAGGCCGAAACGGAAGTTCGCCTCATACCGCTCCTGGTTAAAGCCCAGCATGACCAGCGGTTTGCCGACCCACCAGATCAGCAGCGATCCCAGCACCGCATACAGCAGCGCGAACCACACCATATAGCCGGGCAAGGTGATGGCGTGTTGACCGAGCGCGAAGGTCATCGGCCCGCTGACGTGCCATAAAATGTCGATAAAGGAAAACAGCGTCACCAGGCTGGAGAGCAGCCCGAGCGACAGTGACAGGGTATATTGGGTCAGTACGTTGAGATCTTCAGCGATACGCTGATCGGGGTTATCGACGATCTGCTGCTGCTCGGTATGGTAATACGCCTGGTGCGCCAGCCATTTTCCCATGAACTTTTCCGTCATCCAGCGCCGCCAGCGCATCTGCAGCCCCTGAGTCAGGTAGATCTTGTAGACCGCCAGCACGATGAAGATCAGCGCCAGATAGGTGAAGCGCCACAGCTGCGCCTTGAACACCGGGTAGTTTTTGTTCTGCAACGCATCGTAGAACACCTGGTTCCACTGGTTGATCTGCACGCTGATATAGACCAGACCAAGCGACAGGACGACGATGGCTGTTAGCATCATCCAGGCGCGCCACCGCTCCTCAGACACCCAAAAGGGTTTGATCAACTGCCACACGGCGTGTTTCTGCAAGGGGGTTGCGTTCATAACGGCTCGATAATTGCGATGTTTTGTTCAGCATGGGCTGCGGGCCGGTAACAAACAAACCGCGACTGTAAGCAGTTTTGACTCCGCTAACCGTTTGAAATAAGGCGGCTGAATCGTCAGCGGCGCGCTGGCGGGCGCAATTGCGGCATACACTCCGGCGCAGGGCGGTTATACTGGCGCCGAATTTTTGCAGAAAGGATAAACGATGAAGGCTTGGTTTCCCCTGTTGCTGACCTGCGGCGTCTTCGCCAGCGCCCGGGCCTGGGCGCACATTGACGAGCCGGACATCGCCGCCGACTGTCAAAAGGTGGCGAGCTACGCCGAACTGGGAAAAAAGGCCTATCAGCGGCAGGATTACGCCAAAGCCGCCGACATCTTTCGCGATCAGGCGGCCTGGAGCGAGTTTTGCGGCCTGAGCGAGCAGGCTGTCGCCACGGCTTACAACAACGTGGCGCTGTCGCTGATGCACGCCGGGGAATTGCTCAAGGCGCAGGCCTATCTGGCGCTGGCGCCGCACGACGACAAATCGCAGCACAACATGAGCCTGTTGCGCCAACGCCTGGCGCAGCAGCCGCAGCCCAAGGGGCCGGGCGGCGTGTATTGGCAATACGCCGGGCGCGGCGTGTGGAGCGAAGTGGCGGTGAAGCCGCAGGGCGAGCGCTGGTTGATCGCGTTTTCCGGCTACGCCATGCCGCAGATGGGACTGTATTACGGGCCGAACATGGGCGACTTCACCGCCGAGCTGCCGATCGAACACGGCAAGGCTGTCTACCACCAGCATGAAGCGGAAAGCGCGCAGGTCTGCGACGTGACGATGGCGTTTGGCGAACAAGCGCTGGAGATGCATACGCGGGGGGATTGCGGGTTCGGTCACAACGTGCGGGCGGAAGGGCGGTTCGTGCGGGTCGAATGACTCGCCCCGGCGAGCGGGGCGAGAAGGGTTACGCCAGCGCGGCGGCGCCCAGCAGGTTCTTCCAGGCTTCCACATTGCCCAGATAGTTCCCGGCCGGCAGCAGATGCAGGCGGCCTTCGCTGTCCTGCAGCGCAAAGGTCGGGAAGCCCTGGCCTTGCACTTTGGCGAGCAGCGCCCGGCTTTCCGCGATGTGTTGCGCGGTCGGTGCGCCGCTGTTGAAGCGCATTTCGGCGATAAACGCCGCCGAAGGCAACCCCAGCTCTTTCGCCAACGCTTCCAGCACCGGCGTGTCGGCGATGCGCCGACCTTCCTTATAGTGCGCCTGCTGAATGCGGTGCAACATGTCCAGCCCGCGTCCAGACAGCTTTTCCGCCGCCAGGATAGCGGTGATCGGCGGTTCGGAATCCATCACCGCCGTGGTGTCGCGCAGCAGGCCGTTGAAATAGGCTTCGCCGAACGGCTGGCCCGTCATTTCGGCGATGCGTTTGTCGTGCGGAATGACATAGTTGCGCCACTCGTCGGTGATCTGGCGGCGATTGTTGCCGGTCATCATGCCGCCGGCGTGCGGCACGATCTTCAGCCCGGGGAGGCTCTGAGCCGCTTTCACCAGCGGCGCGGCGCCATAGCACCAGCCACACAGCGGATCGAAAATGTAATGTAACGTGGTTTCGGTCATCTTTACTCCTCGCTTGGCGCGCGGCAACTCGCCGCGGCGCCGGGGCTGGTTCGATCACGCAGGGGCGCTTATTGCGGCCACTTCATCTCGCCTTTCAGCACTTTTGCGCTCAGTTCCAGGCTCGATTCGTCTTTCAGCGTCGGGTAGTGCTTTTTCATCGCTTCAATCAGCGCGGCGGAGTCCTTGGCCTTCGGCAGTTCGGCTTCCAGCGTGGTCAGGTATTTCTGGGTAAAGTGCACCGATGCCAGCGTTTGCGCGGCGCCTGGCAGGAAGTGGCCCGGCACAACGACCTGCGGCTTCAGCGCTTCGATGTTTTTCAGCGTCTGCTGCCAGTGCTGGCGCGATTCCTCGGTCTGGTTGTCGGCGATCCACGGATGGATATTGTCACCGGCGACCGCGACGCCGCCCACGACCGCTTTCAGCGCCGGGATCCAGACGAAGGTGCGATCGGGGGTCGGGCCGTTCAGGCCTTTCACTTCCACTTTCTGGCCGTCGATGGTGAAGCTGTCGCCCTGCAGCGGCTGCGGCACGATCACGGTTTTCGGCGCGTTGTCTTTCAGGATCGGGCCCCAATAGGCGACTTTGCCGTCTTTGGTGGCGTTGATGTCCTTGATGGTGCCTGGCGAAGCGATGATTTTCGCCTCCGGGAAGGCCGCCTTAATCACGTCCAGACCGAAATAGAAATCCGGGTCTGAGTGGCTGATGTAGACGGTGGTCAGCTTCTTGCCGGTCGCCTTGATTTTTTTCACCAGCTCTTCGGCATCGTTACGCTGGAACTGAGCGTCAATCAGCGCCACTTCGTGTTGGCCGCTGACGATTTCGGAAGACACCGGGAACACGCTTTTCTCGCCCGGGTTATACACTTCCATGGTCAGGGTATCGGCAGCGGTGGCGTAAGTGCTCAGTGTGGCGACGCCGGTGAAGGCCAGAGTTAACAGTGATTTCTTAAACATGGGCAGAGGTCCTTAGGTATCGGTTAATGTTGTAACGATGTTAGGTTGCATAAAGCGATAGAAAAACCGGATAATAAGCAATTATTCGTTGCATAAATCGGACTAATCATGGATCGCATTACCGCCGCTGAGGTTTTTGTCACCATCGTCGATCGCGGCAGCATGATCGCCGCCGCGGAAACGCTGGAGATGTCGCGCGCGATGGTGACGCGCTACCTGGCGCAGATGGAGCAATGGGCCGGGGCGCGTTTACTGCACCGCACTACCCGTAAGCTTAGTCTGACCGACGCCGGTGAGCGTACTCTGGAACGTTGCCGACAAATGTTGGCGCTGGCGGGGGAAATCGATCTGGTGGAGGAAGGGCAGAGCGACGAACTGCGTGGCCTGCTGCGCATCACCTGTTCGCAGTCGCTCGGGCAAACGGCGCTGGTGGGGGCGGTCGCTCAGTATCTGAAGCGTCACCCGCAGGTGGCGGTCGATCTGCAGATGAACAACCGGGCGGTGAACCTGGTGGAAGAGCGCATCGATCTGGCGCTGCGCATCACCAACGAGCTGGATCCCAACCTGATCGCTCGCCCGCTGTCCACCTGCGCATCGGTGGTGTGCGCCGCGCCGGCGTATCTGGCGGCACACGGCACCCCGCGCCAACCGCAGGATCTGGCGTTGCACAACTGCCTGACCTACTCCTATTTCGGCAAAAGCCTGTGGCACTTCGATGCTCAGGGCGTGAAATCGGCGGTGGCGGTCAGCGGCAACCTGAGCGCCAATGAGTCGGTGGTGTTGATGGCCGGCACGGTGCAGGGCGCGGGCATTTCCATGCAGCCCTATTATTCGGCGGCCCCGCTGCTGGCCAGCGGCGAACTGGTCGAATTGTTGCCGGATTACCGGCCGCAGTCGATGGGCATCTACGGCATCTACACCTCGCGTCGCCAGATGCCCGCCACCTTGCGCACCATGCTGGACTTTCTGGTGGAGTGGTTTGCCACCGATCCGCAGTGGCAGGCGACGCTGCGCTAAGGCCTCGGCAATATTCCCACGCCGCTTTCAGCGCCTGACAGCGGCGGCCAGCCGGGCGGAGAAGCGTGCCGCCTGCTGATGCAAATGGTCGATAAAGGCCGTGACCAGCGCCGATGAAGGGCGGTGCAGCGGCCGGATCAGGCTGACGGTGAACGGCACGTCGATGCTGAACGGCCGCACGTGCACGCCGCTGCCGGCATAGTCGAGCGCCGTCAGCGGGTTAACGATCGACACCCCCACGCCGGCTCTCACCATGGCGCACACTGACGCCGCACTGTGCGTTTCCATCACCATGCGGCGCTCGACGCCTTGCTCGGCGAACAGCGCATCCAGCAAGTGACGATAGCTGTCGGTGCTCGACAGGCTGATGAAGTTCTGCCCGGCGAAGTCCTGCGGCGTCAGCTGGTCTTTTACCAGCAGCGGGTGGCCCGTCGGCAGCACGCACACTTCGTTCAACGTCATCAGCGTCACCCGTTCGGTGCCCGCCGGCGTGAGGGTGGTTTCCGTCAGCCCGAGATCGTGGCGCTGGGCAGACAGCCACTCTTCCAGCAGCGGCGACTCTTGCGGGATCACGCTGAAGCTGACTTCCGGATAACGTTCGATAAAGGGCTGGCACACCGCCGGCAGCAGCGATTGGGAAAATACCGGCAGGCACACGATCGACAGCTGCGCCTGCTGAAACTGGCGGATGCCGGCGGCGGCGTTGACGATGCGATCGAGGCCGTAATAGGAGCGTTGCACCTCTTCGAACAACCGTAACCCTTGCACGGTAGGGGACAAACGCCCGCGCACCCGGTCGAACAGCTGCAGCCGAATCAGCTTTTCAAAGCGCGCCAGCTCGCGGCTGACGGTCGGTTGCGAGGTTTGCAGCAGGGCCGCCGCCTCGGTCAGGTTGCCGGTGGTCATCACCGCCCGAAAGATTTCGATCTGCCGCAAAGAGATACTGTGCATGGCGAGGCCGCTCGACTGTAGAGAAAGCCATATCATAAATGAATAGACTACGGCTAAATAGATATTTTCCACTCGATTCAGCGTGCGGCACTATGGCTTTATCTGCCGTCATTTTCGAATTGGGAATATCGCCATGCCACGCCCGTTGCACGACACCTCCACCGCGTTGAACGCCGCTAACCTGCTGGCTTTGCCGCAGCGTTTCGGCTGCCCGGTCTGGGCTTATGATGCGGACATCATCAGCCAGCGCATCGCTCAGCTGCGCCATTTCGACACCATTCGTTTCGCGCAGAAGGCCTGTTCGAACATTCATATTTTGCGCTTGATGCGCGAGCAGGGCGTGAAGGTGGATTCGGTGTCGCTGGGCGAGATCGAACGGGCGCTGCAGGCCGGTTTTCAGCCGGGCGGCGAACCGAGCGAGATCGTGTTTACCGCGGACGTGTTGGATCACGCCACGCTGGCGCGCGTCAGCGAATTGAAGATCCCGGTTAACGCCGGTTCCATCGACATGCTGGATCAGCTCGGCCAGGTTTCCGCAGGGCATCCGGTGTGGCTGCGCGTTAACCCGGGATTTGGCCACGGCCACAGCCAGAAAACCAACACCGGCGGCGAGAACAGCAAGCACGGCATCTGGTATGCCGACCTGCCGCAGGCGGTGGAGAGGATCCGCCGCTATGGCCTGCAACTGATCGGCGTGCACATGCACATCGGTTCCGGCGTCGATTACCAGCATCTGGAGCGCGTCTGCGATGCGATGGTGCAGCAGGTGATCGATCTCGGTCATGACATCAGCGCCATTTCCGCCGGCGGCGGCCTGTCTATCCCGTATCAGTACGGCGAAGAGGCGATCGATACCGAACACTATTTCGGTTTGTGGAATCGGGCGCGTGAACGCATCGCCGCGCATCTGGGGCACCCGGTGCAGCTGGAGATTGAACCCGGGCGTTTCCTGATGGCGGAAGCGGGCGTCTTGGTGGCCGAGGTGCGGGCGGTGAAAGACATGGGCAGCCGCCACTTCGTGCTGGTGGACGCCGGTTTTAACGATCTGATGCGCCCGGCGATGTACGGCAGTTACCACCATATTTCGCTGTTGCCGGCCGATGGGCGCGATACCTCGGGGCAAGCGCTGCGCGAAACGGTGATCGCCGGGCCGCTGTGCGAATCCGGCGACGTGTTCACCCAGCAGGCGGGCGGCGGCGTGGAAACCCGAGAGCTGCCGCCGGTGCAGATCGGCGATTATCTGGTGTTTCACGATACCGGCGCCTACGGCGCGTCGATGTCCTCCAACTACAACAGCCGTCCGCTGTTGCCTGAAGTGCTGTTCGAAAACGGCGAGCCGCGATTGATCCGCCGCCGCCAAACCATCGAAGAACTGATCGCGCTGGAACTTATCTGATCAGCGGGCGGGCGCCTGGCGCCCGCTTCACAGCGTTATGCGGCGGCATGATTACGGCTGTTCGTGCGCGTTGTTGAGGGTGGCGACCGAGTGGCGGCGCACCAGCGTCGGGCTGAACATGTTGGTGATTTCCGGCAGCGGTTGGCGATTGGCCAAGGCCAGGGCCAGCTCCGCCGCCTGGGTCGCCATCGCCACGATCGGGTAGCGAATGGTGGTCAGGCGCGGCCGAAGATAGCGCGAAATCAGCACGTCGTCGAAACCGATCAGCGAAATCTCCCCCGGTACGTCGACGCTGTTATCGCTCAGCACCGACAGCGCGCCGGCGGCCATCGGATCGTTGTAGCAAGTAATGGCGGAGAACGAACGGCCGCGGCCGAGCAATTCTGTCATCGCCTGTTCGCCGCCGATCTCGTCCGGTTCGCCATAGGCGATCAGCTTTTCATCCACCGCGATGCCGTGTTCCCGCAGCGCGTCGAGATAGCCCTGCAGCCGGTCGGTGGCGTCGGAAATCTGGTGGGTGGAGCAGATGATGGCAATGCGCTGATGCCCTTGCTGGATCAGATGACGGGTCGCCAGCCAGGCGCCGTAGCGATCGTCGAGCGCCACGCAGCGCGTTTCGAAGCCCGGCAGCGTGCGGTTGATCAGCACCATGCCCGGGATCTGTTGCATCCAGCCGCAAAGTTCCTGATCGCTCAGCCTTTTGGCGTGCACCACCAGCGCTTCGCAGCGGTGCCGCACCAGCTGTTCAATCGCCTGACGCTCTTTTTCGGCGTCGTGGTAACCGTTGCCAATCAGCAGAAAATTGTGGGTGGCGTAGGCCACCTGCTCGACCGCCTTGACCATCGCGCCGAAGAAGGGATCGGAAACGTCGGAGACGATCAGGCCCAGCGTCTCGGTGGACTGCTGCGCCAGCGCTCGTGCGTTGGCGTTAGGGTGATACTGCAGCTGTTCCATGGCGGCCTGCACCGCGGTGCGCGACCCTTCGCTGGCCTTGGGGGAATTGTTTATCACGCGGGATACCGTGGCCACGGAAACCCCCGCCAGCCTGGCAACATCCTTTATCGTAGCCATATCAGTCAACACATCCTGGGTAATCGCTTACATCCCCCAGTTTTGCGGAAAAAAACCGGGGCTGCAAGCGGTCTCGTGCGCAACTTGTGGCGGCCGTTGCAGAATCTCTTCGAGTCTGTACGCATAACCATCGAAGACCGAACGATAGCGCAATTTGTACGTTGGCACTGGCGGCGGGCTGAGGTAACGTCTGTGCATTCCGATTTGCGCCGAGAACGCCATGTCCATTAAACGCTATCCGCAGCTCGCCCATTGGGGCGCTTATACCGCCGTGGTTGAAGACGGCCGGCTTATCCGTTGTGAACCCTTCGTCGACGATCCCGATCCTTCGCCGCTGCTCGATTCCATCGTCCCGATGGTCTACTCCGACAAACGCATCCGCAAGCCGGCGGTGCGCCGCTCGTGGCTGCAAAAGCGCGAGGGCAGCGACCGTACGCTGCGCGGCAGGGAAGATTTCGTCGAGGTGGATTGGGAGTTAGCGCTCGATTTGGTGGCGCAGGAGAATCGCCGGGTGCGCGATCGCTACGGTGCCTCAGGGCTGTTTACCGGCTCTTATGGCTGGTCGTCGGCCGGGCGGCTGCACCATGCCCGCTCGCTGGTGCGGCGGTTCTACTTCAGCGGCGGCGGCGGCGTCGATCAGCAGGGCAACTACAGCTGGGGCGCGGCGCAGTTTTTCCTGCCGTATGTGATCGGCACTTTCTCGCCGTTGACCGGGCGCGTCACCAGTTGGCCAAGCGTGGTGGAGCACTGCGAACTGTTTGTGGCGTTTGGCGGGTTGGCGCTGAAAAACGCTCAGGTGTCTTCCGGCGGCGCGGCGGAGCATGCGCTCAAGCCCTGGCTGCAAAAGCTGGCGCGCAAGGGCACGCCGGTGATCAACATCAGCCCGATGCGCGACGACTGCCCCGAGTTCGTCAATGCGGAATGGATCCCGATCCGGCCGAATACCGACGTGGCGCTGATGCTGGCGCTGGCTTACGAAATCCAGCGGCTGGGCGCGCAGGATGAAGCCTTCCTGCACAGCCACTGCGTGGGTTATCAACAGTTGGCGGATTACCTGAACGGCGTGAGCGACGGCGTGGCGAAAACGCCGGCCTGGGCCAGCGACATTACCGGCATTCCGACGGCGCGCATCGCGCTGCTGGCGCGGCAGCTGATCGGCGTGCGCAGTTTTATCACCTGTTCCTACTCCGTGCAGCGCGCGCATCGTGGCGAGCAACCGTACTGGATGATGATCGCGCTGTCGGCGATGCTGGGCCAGGTGGGGCTGCCGGGCGGCGGGTTCTCGTTCGGCCACGGCTCAATGAACGGCGTCGGCAACCCGCGCGTGGATACCCCCGCGCCTACCATGCCGGTAGGCGATAACCCGGCCGGGCTGGCGATCCCGGTGGCGCGCATCTGCGACATGCTGCTGCACCCTGGCGAAGCCTATCAATTTTGCGGCGAGACGCGGCATTATCCGGATATCCATTTGGTGCACTGGGCCGGCGGCAACCCGTTCCATCACCATCAGCAGTTGAACCGACTGGTGGAAGGCTGGCAGAAGCCGGATACGGTGATCGTCCAAGATATCTGGTGGACGGCGGCAGCCAAAATGGCGGATATCGTGTTGCCGGTCACCAGTTCGCTGGAGCGCAACGACATCGGCGGCTCGTCGCGCGATCGTTACGTGCTGGCGATGCATCAGGCGATTGCGCCGCAGCATCAGGCGCGCAACGATTTCGATATCTTCGCCGATCTGGCGGAGCGTCTGGGCTATCGCGAGCGCTTTACCGAAAACCGCGACGAACGGGCCTGGATCGAAGCTATCTACCTGCAATGCGGCGCTGCGCAGCGCCGCGCCGGCGTCGCCTGGCCCGAGTTTGAGGCGTTCTGGCAACGGGGCTATGTCGAGCTGCCCGCGCCGGCCAAAGAGTTTGTATTTTTTGACGCGTTCCGCGCCGATCCCCAGGTTAACCCGCTGCAAACGCCCAGCGGCAAGATCGAGTTGTTCAGCGAGCGGATCGCCGGCTATCGCTACGAAGATTTCGCTCCGCATCCGCAGTGGCGGCCGCCGGTGGAGTGGCTGGGCGCGCCGCAGGCCAAGCATTGGCCGCTGCACCTGATCTCCATTCAACCGAGCGATCGCCTGCATAGCCAGATGGATCCGGCGCCGCTGGCGCAGGGCAACAAGACCGCCGGGCGCGAAACCCTGTATATGCATCCGGACGATGCGGCGCCGCGCGGGGTGGCGGACGGCGCCGAAGTGCTGGTCAGCAATGCGCGCGGCAGCTGTCTGGCGGGGGTATCGCTCACCGATGGCGTGACGCGCGGCGTGGTGTTGATGGCGACCGGCGCCTGGTTCGAGCCGGGTTTCGACGCGCAGCGCCGGCCGCTCGAGCAGGCGGGCAACCCGAATGTGCTGACGCTGGATATTGGCACCTCGCCGCTGACGCAGGGGCCGAACGCCATGAGCTGCCTGGTCGAGGTCAGCGCGCGATGAGTGAAGATTTCACGTCTGGGTCACTGGCTCGTCGTTGTTATATTTATTTTTGTCGCTGCGGGAAGGTTTAAGTTTCATTGAGTTATTACAGCAGATCGCGGGAAATTTACAGCTGGTTGCATTTGGAGCAGAACTCTTGCGATTCGGCGGTAGTTTCCTGCACGCCATCTCTCTAGAGTAGGTGATCCCAGAGGTATTGATTGGTGAGAAATCAGCATACTCTGTATGTTGAAGCCATTTTCAATTGCACCAACCTACGCGGATGCGTAGGTTTTTTTTTGCCTGCCATATAGTATTCTTTTCCCTACAACGATTTACGCCTCCATGGCCAAGGGAGAAGGGCATGATCTTTTCACTGCTGCGCGCGCTGTTTCGCCTGTTGTTTCGGGTTCGGGTCGAAGGGGGCGTCCAGCACTTCGAACGGCAAAAACTGCTGATTACGCCGAACCACGTCTCTTTCCTCGACGGCGTGCTGTTGGCGCTGTTCCTGCCGATAAAACCGGTGTTTGCGGTTTACGCCAGCATCGGCGAGAGCTGGTTCATGCGCTGGCTTCGGCCCTACATCGATTTCGTCTCGCTCGATCCCACCAAACCGATGGCCATCAAGCAGCTGGTGCGCATGGTCGAACAGGGGCGGCCGATCGTCGTGTTCCCTGAAGGGCGCATCACCGTGACCGGCGCGCTGATGAAAATCTACGACGGCGCGGCGTTTATCGCCGCCAAATCGGGCGCCACCGTGGTGCCGGTGCGGATCGACGGCCCCGAATTCAGTCCGTTCGGCCGTATGGCCGGGGTGTTCAAGATCCGCTGGTTTCCGCAAATCAGCATCCGCATCTTGCCGCCGACCACGCTGCCGATGCCGGAGGCGCCGCGTGCGCGCGAGCGTCGGGCGCTGGCTGGCGATCGGCTGATGCAGATCATGATGCGGGCGCGCATGGAGACGCGCGAACCGCAGACGCTGTTCCATGCCTTGCTGGCGGCGCAGCGCCGCTATGGGCGTCGCAAGCCGTGTATCGAAGACATCGCTTTCAAAGAGGACAGCTACCAAACGCTGATCAAGAAATCGCTGGGCGTCAGCCGCATTCTGCAGCGCTTTACCGCCGAAGGGGAACACGTCGGGCTGCTGTTGCCGAACGCCACCATCACCGCGGCGGCGATCTTCGGCGCTTCGCTGCGCAACCGCATTCCGGCGATGCTCAACTACACCGCCGGCGCCAACGGCCTGAACAGCGCGATGACCGCCGCCGGCATCAAGACCATCGTCACCTCGCGCCAGTTCCTGGAGAAGGGCAAACTGACCCACCTGCCGGAGCAGGTGACGCAGGCCAACTGGGTGTATCTGGAGGATCTGAAAGACACCGTTACGCTGGCGGACAAGCTGTGGATCCTGCGGCACTTGCTGCAACCGCAGCGCGCGGCGTTGCCGCAACGCCCGGAGGACGCGGCGCTGATCTTGTTCACTTCCGGCTCCGAAGGCCACCCCAAGGGCGTGGTGCATTCGCATGCCAGCCTGCTGGCCAACGTAGAACAAATTCGCACCATCGCCGATTTCACGCCGCGCGACCGTTTCATGTCATCGCTGCCATTGTTTCACTCGTTCGGCCTGACGGTGGGGCTGCTTACGCCGCTGATCACCGGCAGCCGCATTTTCCTCTACCCCAGCCCGCTGCACTATCGCGTGGTGCCGGAGTTGGTGTATGACCGTAACTGCACGGTGCTGTTCGGCACGGCGACCTTCCTCAACAACTATGCGCGCTTCGCGCATCCGTATGATTTCGCCCGCCTGCGCTATGTGGTGGCCGGCGCGGAGAAACTGGCGGACAGCACCAAACAGATCTATCAGGATAAATACGGCATCCGCATTCTGGAAGGCTATGGCGTGACCGAGTGCGCGCCGGTAGTGTCGATCAACGTGCCGCTGGCGACCAAGGTGGGCACCGTCGGCCGCATCATGCCGCAGATGGAGGCGCGCTTGATCGCGGTGCCGGGCATCGATAACGGCGGCCGTCTGCAGCTGAAGGGGCCGAATATCATGAAAGGCTATCTGCGGGTTGAACGTCCCGGCGAGCTGGAACCGCCGGCGGCGGAAGATGCGAACGGCGTGCTGCAGCCGGGTTGGTATGATACCGGCGATATCGTCAGCTTGGATGAGCAGGGTTACTGCACCATTCGCGGGCGCGTGAAGCGCTTCGCCAAGCTGGCGGGCGAGATGGTGTCGCTGGAGAGCGTCGAATTGCTGGCGCAACGGCTGTCGCCGGAAAAGCTGCATGCCGCCACGGTCAAAAGCGACAGCAGCAAAGGCGAGGCGCTGGTGCTGTTCACCACCGATCCCGCCATTACCCGCGAGGCATTGCTGCGGGTGGCGCGCGAGCTGGGCAGCCCGGAGCTGGCGGTGCCGCGCGATATTCGCCTGTTGAAAACGCTGCCGGTGCTCGGCAGCGGCAAACCTGATTTCGTCACCCTGCGTCATATGGCCGAACAGCCGGAGAGTGCCTGATGAATCCTTCGACCGAATCCCCTTTGTTGTCACGCGGCATGATCGCGGTGATCAGCGCGCAGTTCCTCTCGGCGTTCGGCGACAATGCGTTGCTGTTCGCCACGCTGGCGCTGATCAAGCAGCAGCTGTATCCGGACTGGAGCCAGCCGATCCTGCAGATGGCCTTTGTCGCCACCTACATCATCCTGGCGCCGTTTGTCGGCCAGGTGGCCGACAGCTTCGCCAAAGGGCGGGTGATGATGTTCGCCAACGCCCTGAAGCTGGCGGGGGCGTTGATGATCTGTTTTGGGGGGAACCCGTTTTGGGGTTACAGCCTGGTCGGCGTGGGTGCCGCCGCGTATTCTCCAGCCAAATACGGCATTCTGGGCGAGATCACCAGCGGCGAGAAGCTGGTCAAGGCTAACGGCCTGATGGAGGCCTCGACCATCGCCGCCATTCTCACCGGTTCGGTGGCCGGCGGTATTCTGGCGGACTGGCACGTGGTCGCGGCGCTGGCGGCCTGCGCGTTGGTTTACGCAGGGGCGGTGGTCGCCAACCTGTATATTCCACGTCTGGCGGCGGCGCGCCCAGGGGCGTCATGGCGGCCGCGGGCCATGACGAACAGCTTCCTTACCGCCTGCGTCACATTATGGCGCGATGGGCAGACGCGTTTCTCTTTGATCGGCACCAGCCTGTTTTGGGGGGCCGGCGTGACGCTGCGTTTTCTGTTGGTGCTGTGGGTGCCGGTGGCGCTTGGCATCGCCGATAACGCCACGCCGACGCTGCTGAACGCCATGGTGGCCGTCGGCATCGTGGTCGGCGCCGGCGCCGCCGCGCGCTTCGTCACGCTGAAGACGGTGAAGCGCTGCATGCCGGCCGGGATCCTGATCGGCGTCGCGGTCGCGGTGTTTGCGTTGCAAACGACCATGCTCAATGCCTACGTCTTGCTGGCGATCATCGGCATGCTGGGGGGCTTCTTCGTGGTGCCGCTCAATGCGTTGCTGCAGGAGCGGGGCAAGCATTCGGTCGGCGCCGGCAATGCGATCGCGGTGCAAAACCTGGGTGAAAACGCCGCCATGTTGCTGATGCTGGGCCTGTATTCTTTGGTCGTGAAGCTGGGCGTGCCTGTGGTGGGCGTCGGCGTAGGGTTTGGCGTGGTGTTTGCGCTGGCGATTAGCGCATTGTGGTGGTCTCAGCGGCGGTGAAACGGGGCGCAGCCTGGCTGCGCCCTCAGAGGAATTAAGGCGCCGGAATGGTAAACCGGGTGTGGATTTCTTCGAGCGCCTGCAGCACGTCCTCATCCAGAATGACGTCAAGGCTGTCGAGGTTGATTTTCAACTGATCCACCGAGGTGGCGCCCAACAGGGTGCTGGCGACGAACGGCTGCTGACGCACGAAGGCCAAGGCCATCTGCGAAGGATCCAGTCCGTGTTTTTTGGCCAGCGCCACGTATTCGGCGATCGCCAACTGGGTTTGCTGCCCTGAATAACGGTTGAAGCGGGTGAACAGCGTATTGCGCGCGCCGGCTGGTTTTGCGCCGTTGAGGTATTTACCGCTCAGGGTGCCGAACGCCAGGCTGGAATAGGCCAGCAGTTCCACCCCTTCGTGCTGGCTGATCTCGGCCAGGCCAATCTCAAAGCTGCGGTTCAGCAGGCTGTACGGGTTTTGAATCGACACGATGCGCGGCAGCTCATGTTTCTCCGCCAGCTGCAGGTAGCGCATCACGCCCCAGGGCGTTTCATTGGAAACCCCGATATAGCGGATCTTGCCGGCGCGCACCTGCTCGGTCAGCGCCTCCAGCGTTTCCAACAGCGTGACCGTGGCTTTGTCGTCGGTGTATTGATAGTTGAGTTTGCCAAAGCAGTTGGTGGCGCGCTGCGGCCAGTGCAATTGATAAAGATCGAGATAATCGGTGTTCAGCCGTTTGAGGCTGGCGTCCAGCGCGGCGCGGATGTTCTTGCGATCGAGCGCCTGCTGCGGGCGGATGCTGCTGTCGGTGCCGCGCACCGGCCCCGAAACTTTGCTGGCCAGGACGATTTTTTCGCGATTGCCGCGCGCCTTGATCCAACTGCCGATATAGCTCTCGGTCAGGCCCTGGGTTTCCGGGCGGGGCGGCACCGGGTACAGTTCGGCGGTGTCTATCAGGTTCACGCCTGCGGCCAATGCATAGTCCAGTTGCGCATGGGCGTCGGCTTCGCTGTTCTGTTCGCCAAAGGTCATGGTGCCCAGTCCCAGCACGCTCACTTCTAAAGAACTGTGGGGAATACGGTGGTATTGCATTAACGGCCTTCCTTTCTTGTTAGCGCTGACGGGCCGCGCGGCCCGGTGAAACAGGAGCCCAATTCAGAAGACGGCGCAAAGTCCGTCGGGCGGCGATGTCGCCTTTCCTGACTATAACCAAGCGGTGAAGATGGGGGAAGCGGATTCAGTGCGCAGGCGAATGAGGGCTACCGCGCTTGAACGGGCGATAGCCGGCGAGCGGTGATTAGCGTTCGATAACCTGGGAAACCTGATCGCCGTTGATCTGGCGGTGGTTGCCTTTCTCGTCTTTATAACTGATGAGTCCGGTGTCTGTGTCGATCTCCGGTTTGCCTTGCGTCAGGATCATGTTGCCGTCTTTAGTCGCCATGACGTAGTCGCTGGAACATCCCGCCAAACCGGCGGCCATAACCAGCGCAGACACTGCCATTACCCACTTTTTCATCCTGCGGATCCTCGATTATGCAGAAAACAATGTTCTTTCAAGATTAGCAAACTCTCGGCCGGGGGCGTCTCAGATAAGTCTTTATCTGATAAGAAAAAGTGAAATGAGGGGGCAATGAAACGGCGGAAGCCGCCGGTGGCGGCTTCCATATCGCGTTATTCCGGCGCGTGATTTTTTTTGCTGCGCATCAGATTGAGCGCTTCTACCGACATGGAGAAGAACATGGCGAAATAGATGTAGCCTTTCGGCACGTGCACCTGGAAGCTTTCCAGCATCAGCGTGAAGCCCACCAGGATCAGGAACGCCAGCGCCAGCATTTTTACCGACGGATGGCGGTTGACGAACTCGCCGATCGGCCGGGCGGCGAACATCATCACGCCGACGGCGATCACCACCGCCGCCATCATGATGAACAGATGGTCGGAAAGCCCCACGGCGGTAATCACCGAATCCAGACTGAAGATGATATCCAACAGCATGATTTGCACGATCGCGCCGAAGAAGCTGTGCACCTTGGTGTGGTGCTCTTCTTCCGAACCTTCGATGGTTTCGTGGATCTCTTTGCTGGCTTTCCAGATCAGGAACAATCCCCCCAGCAGCAGGATTAAATCGCGGGCGGAAATGGCGTGATCCAGCACGGTGAACAGCGGGTGCGTCAAGCGGATCACCCAGGCGATGGAGGCCAGCAGCGCCAGGCGCATCAGCATGGCGGCGGCCAGCCCGAGCCGGCGAGCTTTGTTCTGTTGCGCTTTGGGCAGCTTGGCTACCACCAGCGACAGAAAAATGATGTTATCAATACCCAGTACGATCTCAAGAATGGTTAGCGTACCTAACGCTAACCAGGCATTGGGATCCATAATCCATTCGAACATTGCCCGACACACCTTAATAAATGCAAAGCGTGAATTATACGCGTTTATCGCGGCGCTGACAGGGTTAGCTAAACCAGAGTTAAACGAAATCGCTTAGATTGAGAAATGTCTTGCCAGCAGCGCGCCGGTAAAACCCTTTTTCAGATAGAAACCGCGCGGCAGCGTCATGATAGGTTGCCCCTGTTCGCCGATGGCTTCGGTGAGCGCCTTGTTGTTGGCCGCTTTGGGGCGCAGTTGCAGCACTTCGCCGTGGCGTGCGGTGATGCGTTCTACGTGACCGAGCACGATCAGATCCATCAGTTCTTCCCAATCGCGGCGCAACCTCTCTTCTTCTGCAAGGCTCGGGCTCCACAGCAGCGGCGAACCGACGCGGCGCTGGGCCAGCGGGATTTGCCGTTCGCCTTCTACCGGTATCCACAACACGCGTGCCAGCTTGTGGCGAACGTGGCTGCTGGCCCAGGTGACGCCGCTGTTGCCGGTGAGCGGGGCGACGCAGACGAAAGTGGTTTCCAGCGGTTTGCCGGCGGCGTCGACAGGAATGGTTTTTAGCTCAATGCCCAACTCGGGAAAATCCTGTTCCGGTTTGCTGCCGGCCATGGCGCCGAGGTACAGCTCCAGCAGCATGCCCACCCAGCCTTTATCGCGTTTCAGATCCTTGGGGATCGGCAATTGCGCACGGGCGGCCAGTTCGCCAAAGCTGAAGCCGGCCAGCGCCTGAGCGCGCTCGAACAGCTGCCGTTCATTTTCCGGCGGGGGCGGCAAAGGGGATAAAAATGCCATAAATCAAGCCTGTCGAATTTGGTTGAAAAACGTACTGCAATTATACACGGCGAGCGATAACCGCTATCGCCTGGGGAAAAGAATAATAGTAGCATGATTTTACATGACTTTTTTTCTTTCTTTACGCGGGCGACAATGCACTCGCGGGGCTTGTTCACCTGAAGCCACCGACAATAAACAGGATCTTACACCTATTTATCCACAGATTTATGGGATAACCCAAATTTTTACCGATCACTGGTTCAATTTACAGCCTTGACTCAGGCGGGTTTTTACGAATTTGTCCGTTTTGTGCGTAACTTGCCCGGATAATCTGTGGATAAAAACGGCGTTGGTGGATCTTTCGCCAGGGTAAGATCCTTACCGTGCATAGATCACATTTTTGTCCTGTGTATCACTGCGAGATATTACTTAACTATATGTTTTTAGTCTTAATATTTGTTTTTAGGTATGAGGGCGGATTTTAGGGGACGAGAGTTTTACCGGCTTATCCCTCGAGTTCTGCACACACCTATCCACAGAAAAAGTGAATAAAACCGGTCTGAAAGGCTGGGGTATGTTTATAACTTTGCCAATATCTGTGAGTTATCCCAATGTTATCCGGCCCGCAGCGCCGTAAAGCAGTGGTTTACCGCCTGTAGCTTGTGTGAAACAATCAGGACATCTATGCGAATTTAAGCTTATCGAGGTAGTCCGGTGATCGATGATGATGGCTACCGCCCGAATGTTGGTATCGTAATCTGTAATCGTCAGGGGCAGGTCTTATGGGCCCGCCGTTACGGTCAGCACTCCTGGCAGTTTCCCCAAGGTGGGATTAACCCTGGCGAAACTGCGGAGCAGGCGATGTACCGTGAGCTGTTCGAAGAAGTGGGGCTGAGTAAAAAGGATGTGCGCATCCTGGCTTCGACCCGCAACTGGTTGCGCTATAAATTGCCGAAACGTTTGGTGCGTTGGGACACAAAGCCGGTTTGTATCGGCCAAAAGCAAAAATGGTTTTTGTTGCAGCTACTGTGCAATGACGCTGATATCAATATGCAGCGCAGCAGCACGCCGGAGTTCGACGGTTGGCGCTGGGTGAGCTTCTGGTATCCGGTGCGCCAGGTGGTGTCGTTCAAACGCGACGTCTACCGCCGGGTGATGAAAGAATTCGCCGTGACCGTGATGCCGATGCAAGAGCAGGCGGCGCCGCGGCAGGCTCCCGCTTATCGCCGAAAGAGAGGTTAAGTTAAGCCGACTATGCTCACGCGCTTGCGAGAAATTGTAGAGAAGGTGGCCGCGGCGGCCAGTCTGACGGATGCGCTGGATCTGCTGGTCAATGAAACCTGTCTGGCGATGGACACCGAAGTGTGTTCCATCTACCTGGCGGACAACGATCGCCGCTGCTACTACCTGATGGCCACGCGCGGGCTGAAAAAGCCGCGTGGGCGCACTATCGCATTGGCGTTTGACGAGGGCGTCGTCGGGTTGGTCGGCCGCCGAGCCGAGCCTATCAACCTGGCCGATGCCCAAAGCCACCCCAGTTTCAAATACGTTCCGCAGGTGAAAGAGGATCGTTTCCGATCCTTCCTCGGGGTGCCGATCATTCATCGGCGCCAACTGCTGGGGGTGCTGGTGGTGCAGCAGCGCGAGCTGCGCCAGTTCGATGAAAGCGAAGAGTCTTTCATGGTCACCCTGGCCACGCAGATGGCCGGGATCTTGTCACAGTCGCAGCTCAACGCCATTTTCGGCCAGTATCGCCAAACGCGCGTGCGCGCGCTGGCGGCCTCGCCCGGCGTGGCGGTGGCTGAAGGGTGGCAGGACAGTAGCCAGCCTTCGCTCGATCAGGTTTACCGCGCGTCGACGCTGGACACCGCCAGCGAGCGCGAGCGCCTGACGCTGGCGCTGGAAGAGGCCGGCGCGGAGTTTCGCCGCTTCAGCAAGCGTTTTGCCGCCAGCTCGCAAAAAGAGAGCGCGGCGATCTTCGATCTTTATTCTCACCTGTTAAACGACGCCCGCCTCAAGCGCGAACTGTTCGCCGAAATCGACAACGGCTCGGTGGCGGAGTGGGCGGTGAAACAGGTGATAGAAGCCTTTGCCGAACAGTTCGCCAAACTGCAGGACACCTACATGCGCGAGCGCGGCAGCGATCTGCGCGCGCTGGGCCAGCGCCTGCTGTTCCACCTCGATGACACCACCCAGGGCGCCACCCAGTGGCCGGCGCGTTTTGTGCTGGTGGCGGATGAGCTGACCGCGACATTGCTGGCCGAAGTGCCGCAGGATCGCCTGGTCGGCGTGGTGGTGCGCGACGGCGCCGCCAACTCGCATGCGGCGATTTTGGTGCGGGCGATGGGGGTGCCGACGGTGATGGGCGCCGACATCCAGCCTTCTCTGCTCAGCCAGCGGTTGCTGATCGTCGATGGGTATCGCGGTGAACTGTTGGTCGATCCTGAACCGGTGCTGGTGCAGGAATATCAACGGCTGATCAGCGAAGAGCTGGAGTTGAGCAAGCTGGCGGAAGACGACGTCGAGCAACCGGCGCAGCTGAAAAGCGGCGAGCGTATCCAGGTGATGCTGAACGCCGGCCTCAGCCCGGAACATGAACAACTGTTGGGCGGCCGAGTGGATGGCGTGGGGTTGTACCGCACCGAAATCCCGTTCATGTTGCAAAGCGGTTTCCCCTCCGAAGAAGAACAGGTCGCGCAGTATCAAGGTATGCTGCAGCTTTATCCGAGCAAGCCGGTTACGCTGCGCACCCTGGATATCGGCGCCGACAAGCAACTGCCCTATATGCCGATCAGCGAAGAGAACCCTTGCCTGGGGTGGCGCGGCATCCGCATCACTCTGGATCAGCCGGAGATCTTTTTGATTCAGGTACGCGCCATGCTGCGCGCCAATGCTGGCACCGGCAACCTGGGTATTTTGCTGCCGATGATCACCAGCCTTGAAGAGGTCGACGAAGCTAAACGCCTGATTGACCGAGCCGGGCGCGAGGTGGAAGAGGTGCTCGGCTACGCGATCCCGAAACCGAAAATCGGCGTGATGCTGGAAGTGCCATCGATGATTTTCCTGATCCCGCATTTGGCCGGGCGCGTTGATTTCATTTCGGTCGGCACCAACGACTTGACCCAGTACCTGCTGGCGGTGGATCGCAATAACACGCGGGTCGCCGCGCTGTATGACAGTTTGCATCCCGCGATGTTGCAGGTGCTGAACTTGATCGCCGAGCAGGGGAAAGCGGCCGGGCTGCAGCTTAGCCTCTGCGGTGAGTTGGCCGGCGATCCCATGGGCGCGCTGTTGCTGGTGGGCATGGGCTATCGCAATCTGAGCATGAATGGCCGCAGCGTGGCGCGCATCAAATACCTGCTGCGACATATCGACCTGGCCGACGCCGAAATGCTGGCTCACCGGGTGTTGAACACCCAGATGACCACCGAAGTGCGCCATCTGGTGGCGGCGTTTATGGAGCGGCGCGGCATGGGCGGGCTGATCCGCGGGGGCCGATAACCGCCGCGCGGTGTGATTTTTTTACAGAACTTTTCCCGCCCTGCCGGACCGGACCGCGCTAAGCCTATGTTATGATGCGCAACCTCAGCGCGGCGCATGCTCGTCGCCTTGCAGACCGCAGCGGCCAATGCCGCCGTTTGCAAGGCGCGGGATAATCTCCGTCGCCGCTTGGCACCTGCCGCCCCCGCATGGGGAAAAATAACAGACATGTTGTGGTGATAGATGAGCAATAGCTATCTGGCGTTTCCTAAATTTGATCCGGTCATTTTCTCCATTGGCCCGGTTTCTCTGCATTGGTACGGCCTGATGTACCTGGTCGGCTTCGTTTTTGCCATGTGGCTGGCGGTGCGTCGCGCCAACAAGCCGGGCAGCGGCTGGACCAAAGACGAAGTGGAAAACCTGCTCTACGCCGGCTTCCTGGGCGTATTCGTCGGCGGCCGCGTCGGCTATGTGCTGTTCTACAACCTGCCGCTGTTCTTGGATAACCCGCTCTATCTGTTCAAGGTCTGGGATGGCGGCATGTCGTTCCACGGCGGCTTGATGGGGGTGATTCTGGTGATGTTCTGGTTCGCTCGCCGCACCAAACGCACCTTCTTCCAGGTTTCCGATTTTATCGCGCCATTGATCCCATTCGGCCTGGGCGCCGGCCGCCTCGGCAACTTTATCAACGGCGAACTGTGGGGCCGCGTGACCACCGATACCCCTTGGGCGATGTTGTTCCCAAGTTCGCGCAGCGAAGACGTGGCCCTCGCCGCCGCCGATCCCTCTTTGTTGCCCTTGCTGAATCAGTACGGCGTACTGCCGCGCCACCCGTCGCAGCTGTATGAATTGCTGCTGGAAGGCGTGGTGCTGTTTATCATTCTGAACCTGTTTATTCGCAAGCCGCGGCCGATGGGCGCCGTATCAGGCCTGTTCCTGATCGGGTATGGCGCATTCCGCATTATCGTTGAAGCGTTCCGCCAGCCGGATGCCCAGCTCGGCCTGTTCGACGGCGTGATCAGCATGGGGCAGATCCTGTCCATCCCGATGGTGGTGGCCGGTATTATTATGATGATTTGGGCGTACCGTCGTCGCCCACAGCAACAACTGTCGTGAGGAACAAATGAAACAGTATCTGGATTTGATGAATAAGGTGCTCGCTGAGGGCACCCCTAAAGCCGACCGTACCGGCACTGGCACATTGTCGATTTTCGGCCACCAGATGCGTTTCAACTTGCAGGAAGGTTTCCCGTTGGTGACCACCAAGAAATGTCATCTGCGTTCGATCATTCATGAGCTGTTATGGTTCCTGAACGGCGATACCAACATCGCCTACCTGCGTGACAACAAGGTCACCATTTGGGACGAGTGGGCCGATGAAAACGGCGATCTCGGCCCGGTGTACGGCAAACAGTGGCGCGCCTGGGGCGCAGCGGACGGCCGTCAGATCGATCAACTGAGCAACGTGCTCCAACAGCTGAAGCAAGATCCGGATTCGCGTCGCATCATTGTTTCCGCCTGGAACGTCGGCGAGCTGGATCAGATGGCGTTGGCGCCGTGCCACGCGTTCTTCCAGTTCTACGTGGCGGACGGCAAGCTCTCTTGCCAGCTGTACCAGCGTTCCTGCGACGTTTTCCTCGGCCTGCCGTTCAACATCGCCAGCTACGCGCTGTTGGTGCACATGATGGCGCAGCAGTGCGATCTGGAAGTTGGCGACTTCGTCTGGACCGGCGGCGATACCCACCTGTACAGCAACCACATGGAACAGACTCAGCTGCAGCTGACGCGTGAACCGCGTCCGTTGCCGAAACTGGTGATCAAACGCAAACCGGCTTCACTGTTCGATTACCGTTTCGAAGACTTCGAGATCGAAGGTTACGATCCGCACCCGGCCATCAAGGCGCCGGTCGCGATCTGACCTTAACCGCATCACACCAGGGGCGCAGCGATTGCGCCCCTTTTTTTATCCGCATTGCGTACCGCGCCGCATTTTTTTGTCGCCGTCTGCCATCGTAGAGAAAACATTGCGCAGCTTGCCGCAGCGCTTGCGCATGCGGCTTTACCGCGTTGTTACGGCCCTTACACTGGCGGCATGAACGACAATACTCTCTCGAACATCGATGATCGCCAACGGGGCATGACGCTGATTGAGCTAATGGCGGCGATCCTGATCGCCGCCATGCTCACCGGCTGGGGCGTCGGGCAATGGCGCTATCATCAGCAAGCGCTGCGGCTGGAACACACGGCCCAACAACTGCTGGCGTTTTTGCTGCGATTACAGGCGGACGCCAACTGGCGTAACCGCACGGCGCTGCTGTGGTTCAAGAATGGCACGCCCTGGTGCCTGGGCGGCGGTGTGCCACCGACGGATTGCGTTTCCGCCGAAGGCTCCGTTTTCTTGCCGCCTTATCGCGACGTTGTGCTGAGCGGCTACTCCGGCAAAGAGATTGGGTTTTATGGTTTGCGCAATACTGCGCAGGCGGGGCACATCCTTCTCAGCAACGACGCAGGCAGCCTGCGGCTGGTGCTGTCCGCCCGTGGGCGGCTGCGTTTGTGCAGCGAAGGGCTCCGGATAAGAGGGATCGCGCCATGCTGACTCTCGAACGCGGTTTTACCTTGCCGGAGGTGATGTTGGCGCTGGTGTTCGGCAGCATGATCGCGCTCGGCGCGGCGAAAACTTACCCGCTGTTACGCCAGCAGAACGTGGCCGTCGGTCAGCACTTTCGGCTGGAGTCAACGCTGCGACAGTTGGCGTTCGGCATTGAGAAAGATCTGCGCCGCGCCGGTTTTTGCGCCGGGCAGTGCGCTGGCCGGCCGCTGCTGATGGGCCAGGCATCGGGAGAAACGGCTGGCAGCTGCGTTATCGTTGCCTACGACATTGCTCGCAGCGGGCAATGGCTCACTTCGGGTGAGGATGCAGGCTATTTCGGTTATCGGCTACGTAATGGCGGCTTGGAAGGGCAGCGCGGCGTGAGCCAATGCGAGGGCGGTGGCTGGGAGCGGCTACTCGATCATGACGAAGTGCGCATTGAGCGGTTTCATGTGGCGATAGAGCGGGGCGATCACGGCGCGGCATTGGCTCGCCTGACGCTGACGGGGCGCTCCGTCAGCGATACGCGTATCAGGCGCAGTCTGAGCGGGAGCGTCGAAATGGCGGCGCTGCCATGAAGCGGCGAAACCAGCGAGGTGGTAGCACCCTGGCGGCGGTGATGTTGCTGCTGGCGCTGGGGCTGATGTTGCTCAATGCGCAACAGCGGCAATTGGATAACGCGCTGTTACTGGCCGCCGATCAGCAGCGTTACCTTCAGGCTTACAATCAGGCAGCTTCGGCGCTGAGTTGGGGCATGAGCCAGCGTTGGCCGCGCGCCGAACTGAGTGCAGCGGCCTGGCTATGCAGGCAGCGCGTGGAACTGACGGCTTGCGCTCGGCTGTCAGCCAGAGCGGGGGTGGTGACGGTACGCGGCCTTGGTGAGATGCGCGGCGGTGAACCGGTATGGCTGTATCAATGGGGCACCTTTAACGGCGCTGAGGCTGCTGGCAAGTTGCAAGCACAGCCGGGCGGTCGGCTGGATTTTTGTCCCGAGAAAAGGTTGGCCGACTGTGACGGCTAACGCTCGGGCAGCGTGGATATCCCGCAACGGCTTCAGTCTGCCGGAAGTGTTGGTGGCGGCCTTGCTGTTCTCGGTGTCGCTGCTTGGCTTGTTACAGTATCATCAGGTGCTGTTGCAGTCGTTCCAGCGCCAGTGGCACTACCGGCAAGCCTGGGGGCTGGCGCACCAGCAGTTGGAGGCGTTCGCCGTCATCGGCCGGCTCGAGGCTGAACCGCTGCCGGAAGGGTGGCGGCGCGAGACGGCACTTGACGATGCGGGGAGCGATTGTCGCCGATTGACGGTCAGGATCCAAACGCCGCAGCGGCAGTGGGCAACGCTGAGCCGCTGGTATTGCGCCCGTTTTTGAGCCGTATGTCTTTTGTTTTAAAGGAGTCTTCATGTTCACTGTTTATCATTCCAATCAGCTGGATTTGTTGAAAACGCTGACCAGCGCGCTGATAGCCAGAGATCCGTTGACCGATCCTTTTCAACAGGAGGTGGTGCTGGTGCAAAGCCCCGGCATGGCGCAATGGCTGCAGATGCAGCTGGCGGAACAGTTCGGTATCGCAGCCAATGTCGCGTTTCCGCTGCCGGCGACCTTCATTTGGGACATGTTCACCCGGGTGTTGCCGGATATTCCGAAAGAGAGCGCCTTCAGCAAGGATGCCATGACCTGGAAGCTGATGTGGTTGTTGCCGGAGATGCTGACTCAGCCTGCGTTTGCGCCACTGCAGCACTATCTCACCGATGACGGCGACAAGCGCAAAATCCACCAATTGGCCGGCCGGGTTGCCGATCTGTTCGACCAGTATTTGGTTTATCGCCCGCAGTGGCTGGAGAGCTGGCAGCGCGGCGAGCGCATCGACGGTCTGCCCGAGGCTCAGCAGTGGCAGGCGCCGCTCTGGGCGCGGCTGGTGGAGTACACGCGCGAATTGGGGCAGCCGGAATGGCACCGCGCCAATCTGTACAGCCGCTTTATCCACGCGCTCGAGCAGGCAACAACGTGCCCGCCCGGTTTGCCGCCGCGGGTGTTTATCTGCGGCATCTCGGCGTTGCCGCCGGTCTATCTGGAAGCGTTGCAGGCGCTGGGGCGGCATATCGACATCCACCTGATGTTCACCAACCCTTGTCGCTACTATTGGGGCGACATTCAGGATTACGCTTTCCTGGCCCGCTTGCAGAGCCGCAAGCGTCGTCATTACCACCAGGCTCGCGAGCAAGGGCTGTTTCGCGAGCCGGCCGACGCGGCGCGCCTGTTTGACGCCGAAGGGCAGCAGCAACTCAGCAACCCGCTGCTGGCCTCTTGGGGCAAGCTGGGGCGCGATCACCTCTATTTGCTGTCGCAGATGGAAGGGGCGCAAGAGGTCGACGCCTTTGTCGATATCCCGGCGGATACCATGCTGCACGCCGTTCAGCGCGACATGCTGGAGTTGGAAGATCATGCGGTGATCGGTATTACCGCGGAAACGCTGGAAAGCAGCTTCAGCAAACGCCCGCTTGATGAGAACGACCGCTCCCTCAGCCTGCACGCCTGCCACAGCCCGCAGCGGGAAGTGGAGGTGCTGCACGATCAACTGCTGACCATGCTGGCGCAGGATCCCACGTTGACGCCGCGCGATATCATCGTGATGGTGGCGGATATCGACAGCTACACGCCTTATATTCAGGCGGTGTTCGGCAATGCCCCCGCCGAGCGCTACCTGCCGTTCGCCATTTCTGACCGCAAAGCGCGGCAGGCGCATCCGGCGCTGCAGGCGTTCATTTCACTACTCGATCTGCCGCAAAGCCGCTTTACCTCGGAACAGGTGCTGGCGCTGCTGGAGGTGCCGGCCCTGGCCGCCCGTTTCGCCATTGGCGAAGAGGGGCTGCGTCTGTTGCGCCACTGGGTCGGTGAATCCGGCGTGCGCTGGGGCCTGGACGACGATAACGTGCGCGAACTGGATCTGCCCGCCACCGGTCAGCATACCTGGCGCTTCGGTATTACGCGCATGCTGCTCGGCTACGCGATGGACAGCAATGCCGGCGATTGGCAGGGCATTTTACCTTACGACGAATCGAGCGGGTTGGTCGCCGAACTGGCGGGGCAGTTGGCAGACCTGCTGGCGCAGCTCAGCCACTGGCGGCAAATTTTGAGCGAAGCGCGCCCGCTCGAGGCGTGGCTACCGCTGTGCCGGCAACTGCTGGATGCCTTCTTCGAAGCGGAGAGCGACACCGAAGTGGTGCTGGCATTGATCGAGCAGCAGTGGCAGCAGGCCATCAATTTTGGCCTGGCGGCGCGCTATCCCGATGAGGTGCCGTTGACCATTCTGCGCGACGATCTGGCGGCGCGCCTCGATCAGGAGCGCATCAGCCAGCGCTTCCTTGCCGGGCAAATCAACTTCTGCACGCTGATGCCGATGCGCTCCATTCCGTTCAAGGTGGTGTGCCTGCTGGGCATGAACGACGGCGTGTATCCGCGCACGCTGCCGCCGCTGGGTTTCGATCTGATGGCGCAGCAGGTCAAACGCGGCGACCGCAGCCGGCGCGATGACGACCGCTACCTGTTCCTGGAAGCGATTTTGTCCGCGCAACAGCGGCTGTATATCAGTTTCATCGGCCGTTCCATTCAGGACAACAGCCCGCGCTACCCTTCGGTGCTGGTCACCGAGCTGCTGGAGTACCTGGAACAAAGCTATTGCCTGCCGGGAGATGAAGAACTCAGCGCAGACGACAGTGCTCGGCGGGTTGGTGAGCATTTGCTTAAGTGGCACGCGCGCATGCCGTTCGCCGCCGAGAATTTCTTGCCGGGCTCGGAGGAACAAAGTTATGCCGCCGAGTGGCTGCCCGCCGCCGATGGTCGCGGTGCGGCGCACCCGGCCTTCAACCAACCGCTGCCCGCCGAAGCGCTGCAGCAAATATCGTTGGATGAGCTGCTGCGGTTTTACCGCCATCCTATCCGCGCCTTCTTCCAGCTGCGGCTGGGCGTCAGTTTTATCCTGGAAGAGACTGAGCTGCCGGACGAAGAGCCCTTCACGCTGGATAACCTCAGCCGCTACCAGTTCAACAGCCAACTGCTGAATACCCTGATCGACGGCGACGATCCCGAACGGTTGTTCCAACGGGTGCGTGCCGCCGGCGGCTTGCCCTATGGCGCCTTCGGCGAGATCTATTGGCAAAAGCAGCAGGAAGAGATGAGCGAACTGGCCGAGCAGGTGCGTGCGGAACGCGCAGAGAGCCATAGCCTGGAGCTGGATATCGATATCGCCGGCGTACGTCTCAGCGGCTGGCTGCATCAGGTGCAGGATGACGGCCTGTTGCGCTGGCGGCCCGCCACGTTGTCGGCGGTGGACGGCATATTGCTGTGGCTGGAGCACCTAGTGTACTGCTGCGCCGGCGGCACCGGCGAGAGCCGCATCTACGGTCGCAAGAACTCCGCCTGGCGCTTTGCCGCGCTGGCGCCTGAAGAGGCGCAGGCGCAGCTGGCGGAACTGCTGGCGGGCTATCAGCGCGGTTTGTGTCAGCCGCTGCTGTTGCTGAACAAGAGCGGCTGGGCGTGGCTGAGTCAGTGCTATCAGCCGGAAACGCAGCAAATCGACTGGGAGGAAGAAGCGCAAATTAAGGCACGCGCCAAATTGCTGCAGGCTTGGCAGGGCGATCAGCGCATTCCCGGAGAAGGGGAAGATCCCTACGTGCAGCGCGTGTTCCGCCAATTGGATAATGAATACTTAGCGCAAATACTGGCCGAAACAGAGCGTTATCTGCTGCCGGTGGCGCGGCATAACCTGGGGTAACAATCCGCCGGTGGTGCTGTACGGCGGGAGGTGGTAAAAATAACGAAGGTTATATTCAACCATTGGGGTGATTCCCGGTCTTACATAACGTACAGGCATATACCCGCCGTGTTTCGGGCCGCCACATTGGCGAAGATCCCGGCGAGTACAGATTTGGTTATGTGGTTTTGATGCACGTCGCCAACGTCAGGGAGTGGGCGTAGCGACGTCAGAATAGGGGTTTATTTTGGATATGCGCAGACAGTTGGTCCGTATCACCGGGCTGGTACTATTGGCTATGTGTTGGGCACCGTTGAGTTGGGCCGCGCAAGGATGGCAACCGCTGACGGAGAAGATCAACAAGAGCGAACACGATCCGCGTCAGTATGAAGCGATCAAGTTGGCTAACGGCATGACGGTGTTGCTGGTGTCTGATGCCCAGGCGCCGAAATCGCTGGCGGCGCTGGCATTGCCGGTTGGATCGCTCGAAGATCCGAACAGCCAACTGGGATTGGCGCACTATCTGGAACATATGGTGCTGATGGGCTCCAAACGCTATCCAGAGCCGGAAAACCTGTCCGAATTCCTGAAAAAGCACGGCGGCAGCCACAACGCCAGCACGGCCTCTTATCGCACCGCCTTCTATCTGGAAGTGGAAAATGATGCGCTGGAGCCGGCGGTCGACCGCATGGCCGACGCTATTGCCGAGCCGCTGCTGGATCCGGGCAATGCCGATCGCGAGCGCAATGCGGTGAACGCCGAGTTGACGATGGCGCGTTCGCGCGACGGCATGCGCATGGCGCAGGTCGGCGCGGAAACCCTTAACCCGGCGCACCCGAGCGCGCGCTTCTCCGGCGGCAATCTCGATACGTTGAAAGACAAGCCGGACAGCAAGTTGCACGATGAACTGACCGGCTTCTATAAGCGCTACTATTCCGCCAATCTGATGATGGGCGTTTTGTACGGCAATCAGCCGCTGCCGCAGCTGGCTGACATTGCGGCGAAAACCTTTGGCCGCGTGCCGAATCATGACGCCAGCGTGCCGCCGATCACCGTGCCGGCCGTGACGCCGGAACAGCAGGGCATCATCATTCACTATGTGCCGGCGCAGCCGCGCAAGCAGCTGAAGGTCGAGTTCCGCATCGATAACAACAGCGCCGCGTTTCGCAGCAAAACCGATACCTACATCAGCTACCTGATCGGCAACCGCAGCAAAAATACCTTGTCTGACTGGTTGCAGAAGCAGGGGCTGGCGGACGCCATCAATGCCGGCGCCGATCCGATGGTGGATCGCAACGGCGGCGTCTTCGCTATCAGCGTCTCGCTGACCGACAAAGGCCTGGCCCAGCGCGACCAAGTCGTCGCCGCTATTTTCAACTACCTGAAAATGCTGCGCAGCGAAGGCATCAAGCAGAGCTACTTCGATGAAATCTCGCATGTTCTGAACCTGGACTTCCGTTATCCGTCGATCACGCGCGACATGGACTATATCGAATGGCTGGTGGACACCATGCTGCGCGTTCCGGTTGAGCATGCGCTGGACGCGCCTTATCTGGCCGACCGTTATGATCCTAAGGCGATCGCCGAACGCCTGGACGCCATGACGCCGCAAAACGCGCGCATCTGGTTCGTCAGCCCGGATGAACCGCACAACAAGACGGCCTATTTCGTCAACGCGCCTTACCAGGTCGACAAAATCACGCCGCAGCGCTTTACGCAGTGGCAGCAGTTGGAGAGCGGCATTTCCCTGTCGCTGCCGGCGCTCAACCCGTACATCCCGGATGACTTTACCCTGACCAAGCCATCGCACGAGTTCAAAAAACCGGAAAGGGTGGTGGATAAACCCGGCCTGCGCGTGCTGTACATGCCGAGTCGTTACTTCGCCGACGAACCGAAGGCCGACGTCACCGTCGCTTTCCGCAACGCCAAAACCATGGATTCCGCGCGCAATCAGGTGCTGTTCTCGCTGACGGATTATCTGGCCGGCCTCGCGCTGGATCAGTTGAGCTATCAGGCGTCGGTCGGCGGGTTGAGCTTCTCGACCTCGCCGAACAACGGTCTGATGTTTAACGCCAACGGCTTCACCCAGCGTTTGCCGCAGTTGCTGACGGCGCTGATCGAGGGTTATTCCAGCTTCACGCCGACGGAAGATCAGTTGGCGCAAGCCAAATCCTGGTATCTGGAGCAGTTGGACGCCGCCGAGAAGGGCAAGGCGTTTGAGCTGGCCATTCAGCCGGTGCAGATGGTTTCCCGCGTGCCGTACTCCGAACGCAGCGAGCGCCGCGAGGTGCTGAAGACGTTAACGCTGAAAGACGTGCTGGCCTATCGCGACAGCCTGCTGGCCGAGGCCACGCCGGAGCTGCTGGTAGTGGGCAACATGAGCAAGCAGCAGGTCGACACGTTGGCGTCGACGTTAAAACATCGTCTGGGCTGTACCGGTAGCGAATGGTGGCACGGCGAAGACGTGGTGGTGGACAAGAATCATCTGGCCAACCTGCAACAGGTGGGCAGCAGCACTGACTCGGCGCTGGCGGCGGTTTATGTGCCGACCGGCTACGACGAAGTGACCGGCATGGCCTACAGTTCGCTGCTGGGGCAGATTATTCAGCCGTGGTTTTACAGCCAGCTGCGCACGCAGGAGCAATTGGGGTACGCGGTCTTCGCCTTCCCGATGTCGGTAGGGCGCCAGTGGGGCGTGGGCTTCCTGTTGCAGAGCAACAGCAAACAGCCGGCCTACCTGTACCAGCGCTATCAGGATTTCTACCCGAAAACCGAGAAACGCCTGCGTGACATGAGCGAGGCGGACTTTGAACAGTACAAACAGGCGCTGATCAATGAGCTGAAACAGCGGCCGCAAACCCTGAGCGAGGAGGCCAGCCGGTTCGCCAACGATTTCGATCGCGGCAACTTCGCCTTTGATACCCGTCAGAAGCTGATCGCGCAGGTGCAACAGCTGACGCCGGCCAAACTGGCGGATTATTTCCACCAGGCGGTGATCCAGCCGCAGGGGCTGGCGGTGCTGTCGCAGGTCAGCGGCAGCGGGCAAGACAAGGCGGATTACGCGGCGCCTAAGGACTGGGTCACCTATCCGAACGCGTCGGCATTGCAGCAGATTTTGCCGCGTAAAGTGGCGACGCCATGACGGAAATTGCCCCGCAGAGGTTGGAGCCTCTGTCGCTGCCGCTGTTCGGCGAACGCCTGATAGAAGCGTCGGCGGGCACCGGCAAAACTTTTACCATCGGCGCGCTGTACCTGCGTTTGCTGCTGGGGTTGGGCGGTGAAGCCGCGTTTCCCCGCCTGCTGACGGTCGAAGAAATCCTGGTGGTGACCTTTACCGAGGCTGCCACCGAGGAGCTGCGCGGGCGCATCCGCGACAATATTCACGGATTACGCATCGCCTGCGTGCGCGGTGTCAGCGCCAACCCGCTGTTTTCGGCGCTGATGGCTGAAATTGACGATTTGACCGACGCCGCCTCGCAGCTGCTGGCGGCGGAGCGGCAGATGGACGAAGCGGCGATCTACACCATTCACGGCTTTTGCCAACGAATGCTGACGCACAACGCCTTCGAGTCCGGCATGCTGTTTGAACAAACGCTGGTGCAGGACGAGCTGCCGCTGCGGCGGCAGGCCTGCGCCGATTTCTGGCGTCGCCACTGCTATCCGTTGCCGCTGGGCGTGGCGCGTGCGGTCAGCCAGGAGTGGAGCGGCCCGGAAGCGTTGCTGGCCGATCTCTCCGGCTATCTGCACGGTGAAGCGCCGGCGCTGCGTCGGCCGCCGAAGGATGAAGAAACCGTCCTGATGCGCCACGAGCAGATCGTCGCGCGCATCGACGCCATCAAGGCGCAATGGCGGGCGGAGGCGGGCGATCTGGAAGCGTTGATCGCCCAGTCCGGCGTCGATAAGCGCAGCTACAGCAGTAAACACCTGCCGAACTGGCTGAACAAGGTCGGCGAATGGAGCGGGCAGGAGACTCAGGACTACCAGTTGCCGAAGGAACTGGATAAATTTCGCCAGACGGTGCTGCTGGAGAAGACCAAGAAAGGTGAGCCGCCGCGGCATACGCTGTTCACGGCGATAGATGAGTTGTGCGATGAACCCTTGACGCTGCGCGACCTGATCATGGCGCGCGCGCTCAGCGAGATCCGCACCTCCATTCAGCAGGAAAAGCGCCAGCGCGCCGAACTGGGATTTGATGACCTGCTCAGCCGGCTGGACGGCGCCCTGCAAAGCGGCGGCGGCGAACAGCTGGCGCAGGCGATCCGCCAGCGATACCCGGTGGCGATGATCGATGAATTCCAGGATACCGATCCGCAGCAATACCGTATTTTCCAAAAACTTTACGTCGGCCGGCCTGATTGCGGCCTGCTGTTGATCGGCGATCCCAAGCAGGCGATTTACGCCTTTCGCGGCGCCGACATCTTTACCTACATGCGCGCGCGTTCAGAGGTGAGCGCCCACTATACGCTGGAGACCAACTGGCGCTCGTCGCCGTCGATGGTCGCCAGCGTCAATCACCTGTTTTCTCAGGTAGAAAAGCCTTTCCTGTTCGGCCAAATCCCCTTTATTGAAGTTAACGCGGCGGAAAAGAACCAAGGGCTGGCGTTTGAATTGCACGGCAAGCCGCAGCCGGCGATGCAGTTCTGGCTGCAGCAGGGGGAAGGCGCGGGTGTAAGTGATTACCAACAGCTGATGGCGCGCCTGTGCGCCACGCAAATTCGCGACTGGCTCAGCGCCGGGCAGCAGGGCCAGGCGCGGCTGCAGAGCGGCAAGGCGTCACGGCCGGTACAAGCCTCTGATATCACGGTGCTGGTGCGCAGCCGCAATGAGGCGGCGTTGGTGCGCGATGCGCTGAGCGCGCTGTCTATTCCGTCGGTCTATCTGTCCAACCGCGACAGCGTGTTTGACACCCCGGAGGCCAAAGACCTGCTGTGGTTGCTGCAGGCGGTGTTGGCGCCGGAGCAGGAGCGCACGCTGCGCAGCGCCATGGCCACCGGGCTGATGGGGTTGGACGCGCCGACGCTGGACGGCCTGAGCCGCGATGAGCGCGCCTGGGACGCGCTGGTTAACGAGTTCGACAATTACCGCACGCTCTGGCTGCGCCGCGGCGTGTTGCCGATGCTGAGCGAGGTGATGAAAGCGCGCCAGCTGGCGGAGAACCTGTTGGCCAGCGCCGGCGGCGAGCGTCGCTTGACCGACGTGCTGCATCTGGGGGAACTGTTGCAAGAGGCGGCGGCGCAGCTCGACAGCGAGCATGCGCTGGTGCGCTGGCTGGCGCAGCAGATCGCCCAGCCTAATCGTCAGTCCGATAATCAGCAGCTGCGGCTGGAGAGCGACCGGCATCTGGTGCAGGTGATCACGATCCACAAATCCAAGGGACTGGAGTTCGATCTGGTGTGGCTGCCGTTCGTCGGCAACTTCCGCCAGCAGCAACAGGCGCTGTATCACGATCGCCACAGTTTCCAGGCGTTGCTGGATCTCGACGCTAATGAAGAGAGCCAGGCCTGGGCGGAGGAGGAGCGCTTGGCGGAAGATCTGCGTCTGCTGTACGTGGCGCTGACCCGCTCGGTGTACCACTGCAGCATCGGCATCGCGCCGTTGTTCCAGGGCACGCGCAAGAAACAGGGCGATACCGATCTGCACCGCAGCGCATTGGGTTATCTGGTGCAGGGCGGGCAGGCCGGCGACGCCGTGTATCTGCAGGAACGTCTGCAGCAATTGGCGGGCGGGGGTATCGCGCTGTCGCTGGTTGAACCGCCGGACGAAGAACCCTGGCAACCCCAGGCGTCACTGGCCGAAGCGCTGGCGGCGAAAAGCTTTACCCGGCGGATCCAGGATTTTTGGCGGGTGACCAGCTATACCGGTTTGCAACAGCACGGCGCGAGCTTGATGCAGGATCTGCTGCCGCGTCTGGATGTCGACGCGGCCGGTGAGCGCGGGGAAGAAAGTGAGCCAGCGCTTACACCGCATACCTTCCCGCGCGGCGCAACGCCCGGCACCTTCCTGCACAGCCTGTTTGAAACGCTGGACTTCACCCAGCCGCTCGACGAACAGTGGCTGCTGGAACAGCTGCAGCAGCAAGGGTTCGCCGAACACTGGCAACCGATTCTGCTGGCGTGGATGCAGGTGCTGCTCAATACGTCGCTCGACGACAGCGGCGTGACGCTGGCGGCGCTGACGCCGCAGCATAAGCAGGCCGAGCTGCAGTTCTATTTGCCGATCAACCGGCTGTTGCAGGCGAAGGAGCTCGATGCCCTGGTGAAGCGTTACGATCCGCTTTCCGCCCGCTGTCCGGCGCTGGATTTCCATCAGGTGCAAGGCATGCTGAAAGGCTTTATCGACCTGGTGTTCTGTTGGCAGGGCAAATACTACCTGCTGGACTACAAGTCCAACTGGTTGGGGGAAGACAGCAGCGCCTATACCCGGCCGGCGATGGAGCAGGCGATGGCGGAGCATCGTTACGATCTGCAATATCAGCTGTATACGCTGGCGCTGCACCGTTATCTACGTCATCGGCTGCCGGATTACGATTACCGGCGCCATTTCGGCGGGGTGATTTATCTGTTCCTGCGCGGCGTGGATGCGGCGCACCCGGGCAACGGCATTTTCACCTGTCTTCCCGAGTTTGAGCTGGTGGCGGGGATGGATCGCTTGTTCAGCGGCGAGGCTGCTGCGACGGAGGATGGATCATGATCGCACTGCTGGAGCAGGCGGTGGCGCTTGGCGTGTTGCGCCCACTGGACGTGCAGTTCGCCCGCGTGGTGGCGAACGAAGACGAGCCCGATATTTTGCTGGCCGCCGCCTGCCTGAGCGCAGAGGCGGGGGCCGGTCACGTCTGCCTGTTGCTGGAGCAGCTGCAGGCGGATACGCTGTTTGAAGGGCGCCAACCGGCGCTGGCGCTGGCGGTGTGGGAGGCGGCCGGGCGGCCGGATGGCGTGCGTTGGCAGCAGCGCCTGGCGGCCAGCGCGGCGGTCGGGGACGGCAGCGAGGCTACGCCGCTGGTGCTGCGCGGGCCACGCTTGTATCTGCAGCGCATGTGGCAAAACGAAGGTGAAGTGGCGGCGTTTATCGGCGGCGAAGGCGAGTCGCTGGCGGTGCCGGAGGCTGAACTGCGCACTATTCTTGACCGTTTGTTCGGCTCGGCGAGCGACGAACCCGATTGGCAGAAGATCGCCGCCGCGGTGGCCGCCACGCGGCGCATTGCGGTCATTTCCGGCGGGCCGGGCACCGGTAAAACCACCACCGTCGCCAAGCTGTTGGCGGCGCTGGTGCAGTTGGATGAAAGCGCGCGCTTGCGCATTCAGCTGGCGGCGCCGACTGGGAAGGCGGCGGCGCGCCTGACGGAGTCGCTTGGCAGCGCCAGCCGTCAGCTGGCGTTGACCCCGGCGCAGCAGGCGCTGTTCCCGACGGAGGCGGCGACGTTGCACCGCCTGTTGGGGGCGCAACCGAACAGTCAGCGCATGCGCTATCACCGCGGCAACCGGCTGCATTTGGATGTGCTGGTGGTGGATGAGGCCTCGATGGTCGATCTGCCGATGATGGCGCGCCTGATTGCCGCGTTGCCCGATCGGGCCCGGGTGATTTTCCTTGGCGACCGCGATCAGCTGGCCTCGGTGGAGGCCGGCGCGGTGCTGGGGGATATTTGCCGTTTTGCCGAGCAGGGATACAGCGATGCGCGCGCTGCAGAGCTGAGCCGCCTGACCGGCTGTTCGATCGAAGGACAGCAGGCCGTTGCGGAAGCGGCGGTGCGCGACAGCCTGTGCCTGCTGCGCAAGAGCTATCGCTTCGACGCCCGTTCCGGCATCGGTCAACTGGCGTTGGCGGTCAACGCCGGAGCGGGGGAGCGCGCGCTGGCGGCACTAAACGGCAGTTTCGGCGATGTCATGGGTTATGCGCTGGCGACGAGCGAAGAGTATCAGACGCTGTTGGATGCCTGCGTGGCGGGCTATCGCGACTATTTGCGGCTGACCGCCGAAGGCGCAGACGCGGCGGCGGTGCTGGCGGCCTTTGGCCGCTTCCAGGTGCTGTGCGCGCTGCGTGAAGGGCCGTTTGGCGTCGCCGGCCTGAACGAGCGCATTGAGATCGGGTTGCAGCGCGCCGGTCTGATCGACCGCAAACCGGGCGTGCTCGGCCGTTGGTATCGGGGGCGGCCGGTGATGATCGGCCGCAACGACAGCGCGCTGGGGCTGTTCAATGGGGACATCGGCATTACGCTGCCGGATGAGCACGGCGATCTGCGCGTGCATTTCCAATTGCCGGATGGAAGCATCAAGTCGGTGCAGCCGAGCCGTTTGCCGGCGCATGAAACCGCCTATGCCATGACGGTGCACAAATCTCAGGGATCGGAATTTGACCATACGGTTCTGGTGTTGCCGAATCACTTCCTGCCGGTGCTGACGCGTGAATTGGTCTATACCGCGATCACTCGCGCGCGTAAGCAGCTCTCGCTGTATGCCACGGAGGCGGTGTTGCTGCGGGCCATTCGTATGCCGACCCAGCGCCGCAGCGGATTGGCTGAACGGCTGCAGGCAACGGAATAAACGATGAACGGGCGCGGCAACGGCCGCGCCCACTGGGATTACAGATCCGCCAGCAGAATTTTGGAGCGGCGCTGGTAGTTGTACAACGCCTGTTTCTGCATCGGCAGCACGTCGACCTCCGCCGGGGTAAAGCCACGTTCCTGGAACCAGTGGATGCTGCGGGTGGTCAGCACGAACAGCTTCTTCAGCCCCATCTGCCGCGCCTGGTTTTCTACCCGCTGCAGCAGCATCTCGCCGCGCGAAGAGCTGCGGTAATCGGGATGCACCGCCACGCAGGCCATCTCACCGATTTTTTCCTCCAGGAACGGGTACAGCGCCGCACAGGCGATGGTCAGGTTATCGCGTTCGATGATGGTGAATTTGTCGATCTCCATCTCCAGCTGTTCACGCGAACGGCGCACCAGAATGCCCTGCTGTTCGAGCGGCCGGATCAGCTCCAGGATGCCGCCGATGTCGTTGATCGTCGCCCGGCGCACCTGTTCGGCGCTCTCCATCACGATTTGGGTGCCGATGCCGTCGCGCGAGAACAGTTCCTGCACCAGCGCACCGTCTTCCTGGTAGCTGATCAGGTGGCTGCGGCGCACGCCGCTGCGGCAGCCTTTCACCGCGCCGCGCAGGAAACGCACGGTGCCGGAATGGTAATCGCCGCCTTCCTCCAGCTCTTCAAGGCGCTTTTGCGCGTCGTTGGGGAACAGCTCGGAAAGGATGTTGCCTTCCGCGTCGGTCACGCCCTGCGAGGAGCAGAAACCGATCATTTTTTCCGCCTTCAGCTTGATCGCCAACTGGGTGGCCACTTCTTCCGAGGTCAGGTTGAAGCTCTCGCCGGTGACCGAAACCGCGACCGGGCCAATCAGCACGATGGCGTTGCTGTCGAGCTGGCGGTGGATCGCTTCTTCATCGATGCGGCGAATGCGGCCGCTGTGACAGTAGTCGATGCCGTCATCGACGCCCAGCGGCTGCGCGATGATGAAGTTGCCGCTGACCACGTTAATGTGCGCGCCTTGCAGTGGCGTGTTGTTGAGGCTCATCGACAGCCGAGCGGTGATGTCGAGCTGCAGCAGGCCGGCGGCCTGCTTGACCAGCTCGAGCGTATGGGCGTCGGTCACGCGAGTGTGTTTGTGGTAGATCGGCTCATAATTGTGCTGCGCCAGATTGGCGTCGATCTGCGGCCGTGCGCCGTAAACCACCACCAGGCGAATGCCCAGGCTATGCAGTAGCCCGATATCGTTGACGATGTTGGAGAAATTCTCGTGTTCGATGGCTTCCCCGCCGAGCATGATGACGAACGTCTTGCCGCGGTGGGCGTTGATATAGGGGACTGAGTGACGGAATCCTTGCACCAGCTCTGTACTACGTTCCTTCACGGCCAAACCTCTTTGCATATTTATACGATATTTTTGTATTTTTATTCTTTTATTGCGCCGATGGCAAGTGGGAAATCGTCATGAAGCGTGCGCTAAGGGCGCTAAATCGTTAATAAATTGAAAAACCATAAAAAGATTTTCTGATGACAGGGCTGGAATGATTGGTTAAAGTTTTCGGCATCCCCATTTCATTGGTGTTTTTTTCATCTATTGTAAACAGCTATTACTGCCGGAGCCGCATGCCAAACGCTAATCACAATCTGGGCCGCCGTCGTTTATTACAGGGCGTTGCCGCCAGCTGGTTGCTGAGTGTGAGTCGTACGGGCTTCGCCGCATCATCGCACGTGATCGCCGTGCGCGTCTGGCCATCCTCCACCTATACCCGCGTCACGCTGGAATCCAACGTCGAACTGAAATACAAGCAGTTCGCCCTGACCAATCCCGATCGCGTGGTGGTGGACATCGAAGGTGTTCACCTCAACAGCGTGCTGAAAGGCATCGCCGGGCAGGTGCGCGCCGACGATCCTTATCTCAAGCAGGCGCGCGTCGGCCAGTTTGATCAGAATACCGTGCGGCTGGTGCTGGAGCTCAAACAAAGCGTCAGCCCGCATATTTTCACGCTGGCGCCGGTGCCGGAGTATCGCAACCGTCTGGTGATGGATCTCTATCCGACCAAGGGCGGCAGCGGGGGTGAGGAGTATGATCCGCTACTGGCGTTACTGGAAGATTACAACAAGGGCGATCTGGAGCGCACGCTGCCGCCGGAAGCGCCGCAGGCCGGCAAGGCGGGGCGCGATCGGCCGATCGTCATCATGCTGGATCCCGGCCACGGCGGCGAAGATCCCGGCGCTATCGGCAAGTACAAGACGCGCGAGAAAGACATCGTGCTGCAGATTGCCCGCAAGCTGAGCGCCATGATCAAGCGCGAGCCAAACATGAAAGTATTCATGACGCGCAATGAAGACGTGTTTATTCCGCTCAAGGTGCGCGTCGCCAAGGCGCGCAAGCAGCGCGCCGATCTGTTCGTTTCGATTCACGCCGACGCCTTCACCAGCCGCGCCGCGCGCGGTTCATCGGTGTTCGCGTTGTCCACCAAGGGCGCCACCAGCTCGGCGGCCAAGTTCCTGGCGCAGACGCAGAACGCGTCGGACCAAATCGGCGGTGTCAGCAAGAGTGGCGACCGTTATCTCGATCACACCATGTTCGATCTGATCCAAACCGCGACCATCAACGACAGCCTGAAGTTTGGCAAGGAAGTGTTGAATCGGATGGGGAAAATCAACCGGTTGCACAAGAATCGTGTCGATCAGGCCGGTTTTGCGGTGTTGAAGGCGCCGGATATCCCGTCGATCCTGGTGGAAACGGCGTTTATCAGCAACATTGAAGAGGAGCGCAAGCTGCGCACCAGCCACTTCCAGCAGCAGGTGGCGGAGTCGATTCTGGCGGGCATCAAGGCTTATTTCGCCAACGGCGGCGCGCTGGCGAGCCGATAAAAGCAGGGCCGGGCGCGAGTCCGGCTATTTTTGCGGATTGCAGATACAAAAAAACACCCGGAAGGGTGCTTATCTGTTGTCATCAAGAGTTGGTTGCGGAGGCCGGATTTGAACCGACGACCTTCGGGTTATGAGCCCGACGAGCTACCAGGCTGCTCCACCCCGCGTCCGTCTTGATGCTGTATTACGACGAAACCACCGTTCATGTTATGCCGCTGGTACGACATTCGGTTGGTTGCGGGGGCCGGATTTGAACCGACGACCTTCGGGTTATGAGCCCGACGAGCTACCAGGCTGCTCCACCCCGCGTCCGTATAATACTTTGTTATCGAAGCCAAACGCAAATACCGCCAATGCGGCATCGGTTGGTTGCGGGGGCCGGATTTGAACCGACGACCTTCGGGTTATGAGCCCGACGAGCTACCAGGCTGCTCCACCCCGCGTCCGATGGATGCGCACTATACTCTCCATGCGTTTTGTTGCAAACCCTTTTTGCATTTTATTGGCCTAAACCCGTTTTTCTGCTGGATTTGCCCGCAATTTGCCTTCTTTTTCATCACCATCCTCCGGGCGGCTTTTTTTATTTGCAGCGATTCCTTTATCAATGAGCGTTTGTTATCGTTCAGCCGGTAGATCATATCAGTTTGAGAGTGTGCGCGATGAAAGGACGTTGGGGCAAATACCTGCTGGGCGGGTTGATGGTGGCGGTGTTGGCGGGCTGTTCGTCCAAGCCGACCGATCGGGGTCAGCAATATAAGGACGGCCGTCTGGATCAATCGCTGGAGCTGGTCAATCAGCCCAACGCCAAAGGTTCGCCGGTCAACGCCAAGGATTACTCGGATCAGCTGATGGAGATCAAGTACGCGTCGCCTTCGCTGTTTAACCGCAACAACAGCACCTATCAGGCGGTGCAAAGCTGGATGGCGTCTGGCGCCGACACGCGCATGCTGAGCCAGTACGGCCTCAGCGCTTACCAGATGGAAGGCGTCGACAATTACGGCAACGTGCAGTTTACCGGCTACTATACGCCGGTGGTGCAGGCGCGCTATACCCAACAGGGCGAGTTCCGCTATCCGCTGTACCGCATGCCGCCGAAGGGCAGGGGGCGCTTGCCGGATCGCGCGGGCATCTATTCCGGCGCGCTCGACGATCGCTATATCATCGCTTACACCAATTCGCTGATGGACAACTTCATGATGGAAGTCCAGGGCAGCGGCTATGTCGACTACGGCAACGGCCAGCCGCTGGTGTTCTTCGGCTACGGCGGCAAGAACGGCCATGCCTATCGCAGCATCGGCAAGGTGCTGATCGATCGTGGCGAAGTGGCCAAGGCGGACATGTCGATGCAGGCGATCCGTCAGTGGGCGGATACCCACAGCGCCGCAGAGGTGCGTGAGCTGCTGGAGCAGAACCCGTCGTTCGTGTTCTTCCGTCCGGAAGCTTTTGCGCCGGTGAAGGGCGCCAGCGCGGTGCCGCTGATCGCCAAAGCTTCGGTGGCTTCCGACCGTTCGCTGATCCCGGCGGGCACTACGCTGCTGGCCGAAGTGCCGCTGCTGGACAACAAGGGTAAATTCACGGGAAAATACGAGATGCGTCTGATGGTCGCGCTCGACGTGGGCGGCGCCATCAAGGGCCAGCATTTTGACATGTATCAGGGCATCGGGCCGGAAGCCGGCCACTCGGCGGGGTACTACAACCACTACGGCCGCGTCTGGGTGCTGAAGAACAACGGCGGTGGCCAGCTGTTCAGCGCCAATCAGTCAAACCGCGGCGGTTCATTGCTGGCCACCCGCTAAACGCATACGGCGTGAAAAGATTGACCCGCAAGGGCCGGATTTTCCGGCCCTTATCATTTGCATTATGAAGGTAATTAAAGCGTTATGAGCACAGCTTATTCGGAAGCCTATCTGCAGCGTTTCGGCGGCACGGCGCGGTTGTACGGCCAGCAGGCGCTGGCGGTGTTCGCGCAGGCGCACGTCTGCGTGATCGGCATCGGCGGCGTGGGTTCCTGGGCGGCTGAGGCGCTGGCGCGCACCGGCATCGGCGCCATTACCCTGATCGACATGGATGATGTTTGCGTCACCAATACCAACCGCCAGATCCACGCGCTGCGCCAGCACGTCGGGCAATCGAAAACCGAGGTGATGGCGGAGCGTATCCTGGCGATTAATCCGGAATGCCGGGTGACCTGCATCGACGATTTCATCACCCCGGACAATGTCGCCGAGCTGCTGGACCATAACTTCAGCTACGTCATCGACGCGATCGACAGCGTGCGGCCGAAGGCGGCGCTGCTGTCATACTGCCGCCGATTCAAGATCCCGGTGGTGACCACCGGCGGCGCCGGCGGGCAGATTGACCCGACCAAAATTGAAGTGGCCGATCTGGCCAAAACCATCCAGGATCCGCTGGCCGCCAAGCTGCGCGAGCGGCTGAAGCACGATTTCAACGTGGTGAAAAACGGCAAGGGCAAGCTGGGCATCGACTGCGTCTTCTCCAGCGAACCGCTGGTTTATCCGCAGCCGGACGGCTCGGTATGCGCTTCGCGCAGCACGGCGGAAGGGCCAAAAAGAATGGATTGCAGCGCGGGGTTCGGCGCAGCGACCATGGTCACCGCCACCTTCGGCTTCGTCGCCGTGTCGCACGCGCTGAAAAAGATGCTGGCGAAGGCGGCGCGTCAGGCGTAACGGGCGGCGATCGCCTGCACGGCGGCGGCCAACGCCGCCAGGCCGCTGGCGCGGGTGGCGCTCAGCTGCGCGCGCAATGCCAGGCGGTCGAACAACGCCAGCGGATCCAATGCGGCGATCTGCGGCGGCGTTTTCCCTTCCACTTCGGTCAGCAGCACCGCCAGCAGGCCGCGCACGATGCGGCCTTCGCTGTCGCCATAGAAATGCAGCGTGCCGTCTTCCAGTAACTGGTGTCCCAGCCAGACGCGGTTTTCACAACCGCTCAATTCCATTTCTTCACTGCGCAAGGCCTCCGGCAGCGGCGGCAGCCGTTTTGCGAGCATAATCAGCTGGCGGTAGCGGTCTTCCCACTGTTTCAGCGCGCTGAAGGTGGCGATCAAGGCTTCGGCGGTGATCTCTCGGCCAAAAGGATGGGGGGCGAGCATAGCGTCTCCGGGAGTCAAGTCAGTCGGCCAGCAGATCGAGGGCGTGAGTCAACGCGCTGACCAGCGTATCGACGTCCTGTTGCGTATTGTAGGGGGCGAACGACGCGCGCAGCGTGCCGCTGACGCCTAACGCCGCCATCAGCGGTTGCGCGCAGTGCTGGCCGGCGCGCAGCGCAATGCCTTGCTCCGCCAGCAGCGTGACGATGTCGCTGTGGTGTACGCCGGCGATGTCGAACGCCAGCAGGCTGGAGCCGGAGCTGCGGAAGCTGCGAAAGCCCGGCAACTGCGCCAACCGCTGTTCCGCCTGGTCCGCCAGCTCGCGGCTGTAGCGCTCCGCCGCCGCCATGTCCTGTTCGCTGAGCCAGGTGAGCGCGGCGGCCAGCCCCAGCACGCCGGCGATGTTTGGCGTGCCGGCTTCGAAGCAGTGCGGCGGCTTTTGCGGGGTAAAGCCGTCGAACGATGCCTGGGTCAGCATCTTGCCGCCGCCTTGCCACGGGGCCATCTGCGCCAGCAGCTCGGCTTTGCCGTACAGCGCGCCGATGCCGGTCGGGCCATACAGCTTGTGGCCGGAGAAGGCGTAGAAATCGATGTCGAGTCGCTGTACGTCGGCCGGGCCGTGAACCACGCCCTGGGCGCCGTCGATCATCACGCGCGCGCCGGCGGCATGGGCCAGCGCGATAGCCGGCGCCAGATCCGGGCAACCGCCGGTGACGTTGGACATTTGCCCCAGCGCCAACAGGCGGGTTTTGTCGTTGAGCAGGGCGGGCAGCTGCGTCAAATCCGGCAACCGATCGGCGCCGATCGGCAGTTTCACCACCCGCGCGCCGGTTTGTTCCGCCACCATCAGCCAGGGGATCAGGTTGGCGTGGTGTTCCGCTTCGCTCACCAGAATTTCGTCGCCTGGCTGCAGACGCGGGCGCAGGTAGCTCTGCGCCACCAGGTTGATCGCCTCGGTGGTGCCGCGCGTCCAGACGATGTCGTCGGCCGACGGCGCATGGATCAGTTGCGCCACCTGGCCGCGCGCCTGCTCGAAGCGGGCGGTCAGATCCTGCGCCGCCCGATGCTGGCTGCGGTGCACGGTGGCGGCGTCATCGCGATAAAATTGCTGCGTGGCGTCGATCACCGCCTGCGGTTTCAATGCGGTGGCGGCGCTGTCCAGATAGATGCCGTCCTGCGCGAGCGCGGGAAACTGTTGGCGAAAAAGGCTGGGATTAAAAGGCGTCATACCCTGATTGTCACTGGCTTGAGTCGATGGGTGATCCTGTCCTATTTTGCCGCCGGAGACAAGCGATCCTGCCTATTAGGACTTATCGCCTGGCAAAACTGAGAAAGTTTGTTATGCTATTAAATGTGCGCTTATTAATCGCATTTATACACACAAAAGGTATTTATCAGCATTTAAAACTAAAAAGGAGTCCTCAATGAAGAAAACAGCCGCAGTTCTCTCTGCCCTGATGCTTACGTTCACCCTGGCCGCCTGTTCCAGCAACTACGTGATGCATACCAATGACGGACGCACCATTGTTGCTGACGGCAAGCCTAAAGTGGATAACGATACCGGCATGATCAGCTATAAAGACGCCAACGGCGTCGAGCAACAGATCAACCGCGCCGATGTGAAAGAGATGGTTGAAAGCGACCAATAAGCGTCAGGCAAAAAAAAGCACCGCAAGTTTTGCGGTGCTGCATAAAATCACTATGGACAGACAGGGTAAATGTACAGGAAGTGAAAAAACAGTAGCCTAGCTACCATGTCCGGAATCGCCGGACAATTTGCAAACACAACATCACAACCACAAGCCAAAAGTTCATCGGCGTCCTCGACACCCACTCCCTTTTCGTTCCGGCCCGGGAAGTGCCGCCACTATAGGTATTTGCTGGCGCATCCTCAACGGACAAATTATAATGGCTCGGATAAAAAAAACTAATGGCAATACGCCGTTAGCGTTTACCGATGGCTTGCCACGCAAAGCCGCCCGATTTTCGGCGCCGAATCATTCGGATTAATGTTACACAAAAGTAGCTAATTTAATGTCTAAACGCTTACCTCCCCTCAATGCGCTGCGCGTGTTCGATGCGGCCGCTCGCCACCTGAGTTTCACCAAGGCGGCGGAAGAGCTGTTCGTGACCCAGGCCGCGGTGAGCCACCAGATCAAGTCGCTGGAGGACTTCCTCGGGCTGAAGCTGTTTCGTCGGCGCAACCGCTCGCTGCTGCTGACCGAAGAGGGGCAAAGTTACTACCTCGATATCAAGGAGATCTTCTCTTCGATCAACGAGGCGACGCGCAAGCTGCAGGCGCGCAGCGCCAAGGGGGCATTAACCGTCAGTCTGCCGCCGAGCTTCGCCATTCAGTGGTTGGTGCCGCGCCTTTCCGGCTTTAACTCAGCTTATCCGGGGATCGATGTGCGCATCCAGGCGGTGGACCGCGAAGAAGACAAGCTGGCGGACGACGTCGATGTGGCGATTTTCTACGGCCGCGGCAATTGGCCGGGGCTGCGCGCCGAGCGCCTGTATGCGGAATATCTGCTGCCGGTTTGTTCGCCGAGCCTGCTGACCGGCGATCATCCGCTGAAAACCGCAGACGATCTGGCTTATCATACGTTGCTGCATGACGTTTCACGCCGCGACTGGCTGGCCTATACGCGCCAGCTGGGGTTGCAACACATCAATGTGCAGCAGGGGCCGATCTTCAGCCACAGCGCCATGGTGGTGCAGGCGGCGGTGCACGGCCAGGGCGTGGCGCTGGTGAATAACGTGATGGCGCAAACCGAGATCGAAGCCGGTCGCCTGGTATGCCCGTTCAACGATGTGCTGGTCAGTAAAAACGCTTTTTATCTGGTATGTCATGACAGCCAGGCAGAACTGGGTAAAATAGCCGCCTTCCGGCAGTGGATCCTGGCGCGCGCCGCCAGCGAACAAGAGAAGTTCCGCTTCCGCTACGAACAATAAGGCCGGCCGCCGCCTTGCCGCGGCCGGTGATTTTTAATGGGATAGATCACGATGAGCAGCCGTTCCATGCTGGTTTTCGCCGCTATCAGCGGCTTTGTGTTTGTCGCGTTGGGCGCATTCGGCGCGCATGTGTTAAGCGGCACGCTAGGCGCCAACGAAATGGCCTGGATCCGCACCGGGCTGGAATATCAGGGGTTCCACACCCTGGCCATCCTGGCGCTGGCGGTCGCGATGCAGCGCCGCGTGAGCCTGTGGTTTTACTGGAGCGGGGCGCTGTTGGCGTTCGGCACCGTGTTGTTCAGCGGCAGCCTCTATTGTCTGGCGCTGTCGCACCTGAAGGTCTGGGTATATATCACGCCGGTTGGCGGCGTGTGCTTCTTGATCGGCTGGATATTGATGTTGATTGGCGCTTTGCGTCTGAGGAAAAAGGCCGAGCGCCATGAATAAGATTGCGTTGTACTGCCGCCCCGGCTTTGAAAAAGAGTGTGCGGCGGAGATCACCGATAAAGCCGCCCAGCTGGAGATTTACGGCTTTGCGCGGGTAAAAGAGCACAGCGGTTACGTGTTGTTCGAATGCTATCAGCCGGACGATGCCGACCGCCTGGCGCGGGAGATTCCGTTCCGCGAACTGATTTTCGCCCGCCAGATGATCGTGGTGGGTGAGCTGCTGCGCGATCTGCCGCCGGAAGATCGGGTATCGCCGATCGTCGGCATGCTGATCGGCGTGGTTGATCGCGGCGGCGAGCTGCGGGTGGAAGTGCCGGACACCAACGAAAGCAAAGAGCTGATGAAGTTCTGCCGCAAGCTGACGGTGCCGCTGCGCGCCGCGATGCGCGAGCAGAAGGTGCTGATGGCGCGCGAGAACCCGACTCGCCCGGTGGTGCACGTGTTCTTCATCGCGCCGGGCTGCTGCTACGTCGGTTACTCCTACAGCAACAACAACTCGCCGTTCTACATGGGCATTCCGCGTCTGCGCTTCCCGGCCGATGCGCCGAGCCGCTCGACGCTGAAGCTGGAAGAAGCGTTCCACGTGTTCATCCCCGCCGACGAGTGGGACGAGCGCCTGGCCAGCGGCATGCACGCGGTCGATCTGGGCGCTTGCCCGGGCGGCTGGACCTATCAGTTGGTGAAACGCAGCATGATGGTGCATTCGGTGGATAACGGCCCGATGGCGCCAAGCCTGATGGAAACCGGCCAGGTGACGCACCACCGCGCCGACGGCTTCAAGTTCGAGCCGAACAGCAGCAAGATCTACTGGCTGGTGTGCGACATGGTGGAGAAACCGGCGAAGGTGACCAGCCTGATGATTCAGTGGCTGGTGAAAGGCTGGTGCCGTGAAGCGATCTTTAACCTCAAGCTGCCGATGAAAAAGCGCTACGAGGAAGTGTCACAAAACCTGATGAGCATCCGCGAAGCGCTGGGCGCCGCCGGCATCAGCGCTGAAGTGCACGCCAAGCAGCTGTATCACGATCGCGAAGAGATCACCGTACACGTGCGCCGCATGTGGTCGGCGGTGCCGGGCCGCCGCGATGAGCGCGATTAACCGCGTGAAGCCTTAATGAAGGGCGCTGCTTGCAGCGCCCTTATTGTATCGGCAGGCGCAGCTGCTGCAGGTTGCCGTCCAGCGACAGATCGGTGCGCAGCGTGGCGACCCGTTTGCTGATGTAGGCCAGCTCGCGGTGCTGCTCCAGCTTACCGCGCCATTTCTCCGGCACCTGCTCCAGGTGCTGATAAAGCCCGTCCAGATTACCCGATTGCTGCAGCAGCAGCACGGCGGTCTTCGGCCCGATGCCGGCCACGCCGGGGATCTTGCTGCTGCCGATCCCCGCCAACCCCCAGTAGTCCGGCAGCTGCTGCGGCTGCACGCCAAACTCCTGTTGCACGAAAGGCATATCCAGCCAACGTTTCTGGAAGTAATCGCGAATTTGTACGTTCGGCGCCAGCAGTTGGCAATAGCCTTTGTCGGTGGAGACGATGGTCACCTGGTGGCCGCCGCCGGCGACCTTCGCCGCCAGCGTGGCCGCCAGATCGTCCGCTTCGTTGCCGGGCGAATGCCAGCTGGCGACGCCCAGTTCGGCAAAGGCTTCGCGCAGCTGCGGCATCTCCTGCTGCAGGTTTTCCGGCATCGGCGAGCGCCCGGCCTTGTAGTCCGGCAGAATTTGGTGGCGCCAGCTGTCGCTGCGATCGTCCTCGTCGAATACCGCCACCGCGTGAGTTGGGCGGCTGTGCTGGAGCAACTGCTGCAGCGCGTGGCGGCAGGCGTTGACGCAAGGGGAGCCCTGCACGGCGTGAATGCGGCGGATGAGGTTCAGGGCGTCGACAATCAGTAGGTGTATCATCATGGGCGGTTAGGTCAGAAAAAACAGGGCGGCCGTTACGCCGCCCGGGATTGAGGGTCAGGCGACGATTTCGTAGCAGGGCACATAGGCGCTGCCCGGCAGCTTCATGCGGTGCTGGGCAACAAAGCCCTGCAGCAGGCTGTCCATCTGCTTCATCATTTGCGGTTCGCCGTGCAGCTTGTACGGGCCGAACTGCTCAATGGCGTGGATGCCGTTTTCCTTCACGTTACCGGCCACGATGCCGGAGAAAGCGCGGCGTAGCGCGGCGGCCAATTGCTCCGGCGGCTGGTTCGGATAAAGATTGAGGTTCGCCATGTTCTCATGGGTCGGCTCGAACGGCAGCTGCAGATCCGGCGCGATGCGGATCGACCAGTTAAAGCTGTAGGCGTCGCCGGTGTTGCGGCGGTTTTCCTTCACCAGCGGCATGGCTTTTTTCATCTGCCGCGCCACTTCCGCCGGATCGTCGATGATGATGGTGTAATGACGGCGCGCGGCGTCGCCCAGCGTGTTCATGATGAACTCGTCCAGCACGCGGAAGTAGTCGGCGCTCTCTTTTGGCCCGGTCAGGATCAGCGGCAGCACCTGTTCACTGTTCTCCGGGTTCATCAGGATACCCAACAGGTACAGCAGCTCTTCGGCGGTGCCGACACCGCCCGGGAAGATAATGATGCCATGCGCGATGCGCACGAAGGCTTCCAGGCGTTTTTCGATGTCCGGCATGATCACCAGCTCGTTCACCAGCGGGTTAGGCGGCTCGGCGGCGATGATCGAAGGCTCGGTCATGCCGATGAAGCGACTGTTGCGGTAACGCTGCTGCGCGTGACCAACCGCCGCGCCTTTCATCGGCGCTTCCATCGCGCCCGGCCCGCAGCCGGTGCAGATGTTCAGCTCGCGCAGGCCCAGCTGGCTGCCGACCTTGCGCGCGTACAGATATTCGTTCTCGTTGATCGAGTGGCCGCCCCAGCACACCACCATGTTGGGATCTTCATCCAGATGCAGCGTGCGTGCATTACGCAGGATGGAAAATACCAGGTTGGTGATGTGGGCCGAGTTTTCCAGGTTCAGGTGCTGGAAACGGCCGGCGCTGGCGATTTGGCCGTGCACGAACAGGATGTCGCGCAGCACGGCGAACAGGTTGGCCTGCAGCGAACGGATGATGCGGCCGTCGACGAACGCCTCTTCCGGCGGGTTGACCAGCTCCAGCTTCACCCCGCGCTCGCGGCGCAGCACGTTGATGTCGAAGGTTTCATAGCGCGACAGCAGCTGTTTGCTGTTGTCGGTTTGGCTGCCGGAGTTCAACACGGCCAGCGAACAGTTGCGGAACAGGCGGTACAGGTCGCTGCTGGCGGTGCGCTTCAGCATGTCTACTTCCAGCTGCGACAATAAATCCATAGAGCCAAGCGGGCTGATGTGTGTAATCAAGGTAACTCCTTTGCACCCGGTGCGGGGCGGTAGTAATCCATACGCAGCAAAACAGCATCTCGTTATGGTTGGCGTGCTGCGGCGCAGCGGGCGCTCTGCCCGGCCGCAGCCTCGTTTTAACCTTACCGCCGTCCCTGGGCTTTTACCAACATAAACCGCTCGTTAGCTCAGTTGTTGAGCAATGTTTCGCACTTATTGGCGCGCCAGGCGGCCGTGCGCGGGAGCGAATGCGACGTTGCTGCGCCACGGGTTGATATCCAGACCGCCGCGGCGGGTGTAGCGGGCGTAAACCGTCAGGCTTTGCGGCCGGCAGTAGCGCATCAGATCGTTGAAGATGCGCTCGACGCACTGCTCGTGGAATTCGTTGTGGTGGCGGAAGGAAACCAGATAGCGCAGCAGCGCTTCGCGATCGATCTTGCCGCCGCGGTAGCTTATCTGCACCGAGCCCCAGTCCGGCTGATGGGTGATCAGGCAGTTGGACTTCAGCAGGTGGCTGACCAATTGCTCTTCCACCACCTCTTCACCGGCGGCGTTCAGCAGGTAGTCGGCGCTGAACTCATAATTGTCGATGCGGATATCCTGCTGGTCGATGCAGTCGCCGGCCAGACGGGCGATCGGCGTGTCTTCCAACTGCTCGACGCTGAACAGGGTGACGCTGACCTCGCCCTGGGCGCAGGCGGACAGATCGCGCTGCAGGGTGCTGCGCACCGTTTCCCAATCGGCGAACGGCGTTTGATTGAAGCTGTTGAGATACAGCTTGAAGCTTTTCGATTCGATCAGGTTCAGGCTGTCGGCGTTGAGACTGATCTCGCCGACCGCTACCTGCGGCAGCCCGTTGGCGTTCAGCCAGGAGAGTTCGTACAGCGTCCAGATGTCCGCGCCGTGGAAGGGCAGGTTGTCGGGATACAGCCCCAGCGGCTCGCGGTTCATGCTGCGCGGCACCGCCTGCAGCAACGTGGCGTCGTAGCGATCGCGGTAAGCGGTGGGTTTGCCCAGCGTCAGCCCTGACAGGGCCTGGTGGTCTTGATAGGAGGACATCTGCTGTCACCTCGGTCAGAGATAGGTACAATGGCCGTCAGTTTAACGTATGCGAGAAAGAATATGGACCATGATGTATCGCACGCTCTGCGTGAATTCACTCAACGCTATGTCGAGTTGTGGCAGCAAGCGCGCGGCCACGCGCCGGCCAGCCAGGCGCTGTACGGCGTGCCGTCGCCCTGCATCGTGGAGAATCGCGAGGATGACGTGCTGTGGTTGCCGCAGCCTTTTGAACCTGCGGCGACGCTGGAGAAGGTAGAAGCCGCGCTGGAGCTGCGTTTGCAGCCGGATGCGCACCGTTTCTACACGCAGCAATACGCGGGTGACATGAGCGCGCAATTTGGGGAGCATCGCCTGAGCCTGCTGCAGGTCTGGAGCGAGGAGGATTTTATCCGCCTGCAGGAGAACCTGATCGGTCATCTGGTGACGCAAAAACGTCTCAAGCTGTCGCCAACGCTGTTCCTGGCGACCACCGAATCCGAGATGACGATGGTGTCGCTGTGCAACGTCAGCGGCAACGTGGTGCTGGAACAATTCGGCAGCGATAAGCGCACCTTGTTGGCGGCGACGCTGGGGAATTTCCTCGATGCGCTGCGCCCGGTGCTGGACTGAAGCGCGGCGGATTCGCCGTCGCCCGTGTGAGAGATCTCTCACACGGGCTGTGAGATATCGCTCTTAATTTTTCCCACCTTTTTCCAGACTATGAGATTATTGTTATCCAGATCAATTGGTTAGAATTTCTTTAGGATAACTCTTAGGCTTAATTTAGTGTGAGACGCCTCCCAAACCCTTGTGATTCCGGGGAATTTAAGCGATCTTATCGTTACCGGAACGGAACCGGCGGAGCAGGAAAGCATCAGGATGATGCAGCTTCAGGACGAAGAAAGGGATGCGCTCAGGCAAGAGCGAAGGATGGCGTCAGGAGATGCCCAGGATGTTTCAGGATAGAAACCAGGGACACCTCCAGGACGGAGATTGAGAGCCGACACAGGACTGTCGGCGGGTCAGGAAGGCTGAGGAACCGCGTCAGGACGATGCTGCAGGATGATGCAAGGATCACTTGGTCAGGATGGCCGCAGGAAAAGTTTTCAAGGATTGAGCAGGGAGCACACTGTGTAGCGGGATGGCTATAAAACGAACCGGGGGCACTGTTAACGCAGTGCCCCCAACTTTTTGTTCTCTCCCGCCGTGCGTGCGCCCCGCGTTAATCCCTCTTCCGCGTTAACCAATCGCGCCCAGCGTATCGCCTGCGCCCTGTTTTTTCGGCAACAGGAACAGCGTGGCGTAGATATCCAGCAGGTAGATCGCCGCCAGCAGGCTGATCGCGGCGGTAAACGACACCTGCGTCACCAGCGCGCCGATCACCAATGGCCCCAGGCCGCCGACGCCGCGCCCCAGATTGAACAGGATGTTTTGCGCGGTGGCGCGCGCCTGCACCGGGTAAGTATCGGAAATCAATGCGCCGTAGCCGCCGATCATGCCGTTGACGAACATGCCCATCACGGCGCCGGCGAACAGCATCAGCATCGGATCGCTCAACTGGGCGTAGCCGATCACCATCACTACCGCGCCGACCTGATACAACACGAAAATCTTCCAGCGGGCGAAGCGATCGGCCAGCATGCCAAACAGCCAGATGCCGAACGTCATGCCGACCACCGTCACCGCCGTCCACAGGCCGGACTTGGTGAGCGAGAAGCCGAAGTTTTTCGCCAGGTAAGTCGGCATCCAGATCATCAGCCCGTAGTAACCGAAGTTCTGCACCGAACAGAGAATGAAGATGCCGATGCTGGCCTTGCTGGTGGCGCGATCTTTAAACAGCAGGCGCAAACGCTGAAGGAAGGAGAGCGGCTGCCCGGCGTCTTTCTGCCGCACGAATTCCTCCGGTTCGCCCAACGTGCGGCGGATCAGGAATGACGCCAGCGCCGGCAGCAGGCCGACCAGGAACATGCCGCGCCAGCCGATGTGTTCCAGCAGCAGCGGCGTCAGGAAAGCGGCCGCCAGCACCCCCAACTGCCAGCCCATGCCGACATAAGCCGAAGCGCGGTTGCGCTTCTCCGCCGGCCAGGCTTCGGCGATCAGCGCCATGCCGATGCCGAACTCGCCACCCAACCCGATGCCCGCCAGGGTGCGATAGGCCAGCAGATCCCAATAGCCTTGCGCCACGGCGCACAGGCCGGTGAACAGGGAAAACATCAGAATAGTGATGGTCAGCACCCGGATACGGCCGAAACGATCGCTGAGGTGGCCGAAGATCACGCCGCCCAGCACCGCGCCGATCAGCGTCCAGGTGACCAGCGAACCGGCGGCCGATGAGGTTAATCCTAATTCGATGCTGATGGCCGGCAGCATAAAACCGAGGATCAGCAGGTCAAACCCGTCCATGGCATAACCGGTGACCGAGGCCAACATGGCCTTACCGGGCGTCGCGTGGTTTTTTTTCTCTGTTATTACGGACATGAATCTTTATCTGTGTGGTGAATTCGGTGGCCCTATTGTGCCGCGCGACGGTGAACGTCACCAGATAAAAACGGTGAGCTGTCTCAGGCGCGCCGAATTTGGGCTATAAAAATGCTATGCTTTGCCGCCTTTCAGCCAGAGCGCTGAATACCATGATGAAAAGAGATCGGGAATGCAGATGAGTATACATAACCAGGTGCGCCGCAGTTTGCAGGCGATTGAACAATCCATGCGCGATCTGGCGCTGTGGCAGGCCGCGCCGCCTGAGCATGAGGCTTTCTCCAGCACCGAGCCGTTCTGCATCGACAGCATGTCGGCCGAAGCCTGGCTGCAGTGGGTGTTCTTGCCGCGCATGTATGCGTTGTTGGACGCCGAAGCGCCGTTGCCGACGCGCTTCGCCATCACGCCTTATTTCGAAGAGGCATTGAAAGATCGTGAACCGAGCAGTCTGCCGCTGCTGGTGCTGCTGCAACAGCTGGATTTGATGTTGAATAAAGAGCCGTAATGCGCCGGCGGCGCGCAGATTTTTGCCGCCCGGCAGTGTAGAGTACTCGCGCGGATGCCGGGCAGGAGAGCCGACGGCGTCTTTCGGCTCGGTTTAACCGCAGCGGTTGACCGGGGGCTGCATTAGGATGATGAGGTGCTGCAATAATGGATTTATTAAGGTTTATCCTGCGTTTGCCTTTTACCCTGGTTAAGGGCGTTTGTCGCCTGCTGGGCGGGGCGTTGTCGCTGTTGGGGCGGTTGCTGAGACCGCTGGTCGGCAACCTCAGCTGGCGCGCGCCGGCCTGGTGGGCTGCGCTGCCGCGCGGTTTTTTGCGGCTGGAAAGCGGCGTGGATAAACACCCGAAAGCGATCGGTCTGGGCCTGCTGCTGTTGGCAGGCGCTGCGGGCGGCGCATTTTACGGTTGGCACTGGTGGCAAAACCGGCCCCAACCGATTGAACCGGCGCCGATGGTGGTTCAGGAGATCAACGCCGAGGTGGCCAACCCCGAGCCGATAGACTACACCGCCGCCCGGCAGGCGCCGCAAACGGTGAGCCTGACCTTCAGCGGCTCGGCTGCGCCGATAACCGCAGCGGGCAAAACCGTGAGCGCCGGCATCACCCTCAAACCGACGGCGGAAGGGCAGTGGGCGTGGAGTAATGAATCAACGCTGGTGTTCACGCCGAAAAAACCGCTGCCGATGGGCGCGAAGTATGACGTGACCCTTGAGCCCGCCACCTTGCTGGCGCCGCAGGTCAAGCTCGCCAAAACCCGCTATGCCTTCACCGTGCCCGCGTTCGATTACCGTCTGGGGCAGGCCGAGTACTACCGCGATCCGCAGAATGCGCAGAAACGCAGCGCGATTTTCAATCTGCAGTTCAACGCGCCGGTCGATGTCGCCAGCTTTGAAAAACAGATTTCGCTGGGATTGAAGAAAGGCAGCACGTCCTCCGAGAAAAAGCTGAATTTCTCTCTGGTCTATGACGAGAAAAAACTGAACGCCTGGGTGCATTCCGAGCCGCTGCAGGCGCTGGATCAGGGCGGCGCGGTACATCTGACCGTCGGCAAGGGCGTTAAATCAACGGCGGCCGGCAACGCGGTCGAAGAGGCGAAAAGCAACTGGGTCAAGGTACCGACGCTGTACAGCCTGGCGCTGAGCGACGCCAGCGCCCAGGTGGTGGACACCGACGCCGGCCAAGGGCAGCGTGCGCTGGTGGTCGGTTTCAGCGATGCGGTGAAGGATAAAGAGCTGGCGCGGGCCGCGAAAGCCTGGCTGCTGCCGCAGCACGATCCGAGCGATGCCGAGGCCGCCAACGATGCTGAAGATTTCTATCAATGGACGGTCGACAGCGTCGGCAAAAACGTGCTGGCGCAGGCGACGGCACTGCCGTTGGCGCTTAACGAGGCGGAAGAGGCCTACCAACCGCAGTTCAGCTTCCGTTTCGACGCCCCGGCGCACCGCTTTGTGCTGCTCGAGATCGATAACCAGCTGGTTTCCGCCGGTGGTTACAAAATGCCGAAGAAGGTTTACCGCGTGGTCGAAGTGCCGGAGTTCCCGAAATCGCTGCAGTTCATGTCGCAGGGCTCGCTGCTGTCGGTCAACGGCGACAAGCAGATCAGCGTGGCGGCGCGCAACGTGGCGGGCCTGCGGCTGGACATCAAGCGGGTGATCCCGAGCCAGCTGCAGCACATCGTCTCCTTCAAAAGCCGGGAATACTCGTCCACGGAATTCAACCGGCTCAACGACGAATATTTCACCGAGCATTTCAAATACCAGACGGCGCTCAACAACGAGCGGCCGGGGGAAGTGAACTATCAGGGCATCGATCTCTCCCGCTATCTCTCCACCAACGCCAGTTCCCATCGCGGGGTGTTCCTGCTGACGCTGTCTGAATGGCAGCCGAACCGAAAACCGGCGGCGGAAGAGGCGGGCGCCGAGCAGGATCAGGAACAGGATGAGAACGAAGGGGAAGAGCAGCCCGACGTCGGCGATTCGCGCTTTGTGGTGGTGACCGATCTGGGCATCGTCGCCAAGAGCTCGCAGGACAAGACGCGCGACGTCTTTGTGCAGTCGATTCAAAGCGGCGCGCCGGTCGGCGGCGCCACCGTGTCGGTGGTGGCCAAAAACGGCGTGACGCTGCTCAGCCAAACCACCGGCGCCGATGGCCACGTGCGTTTCCCGGCGCTGGATGTGTACACCAACGAGCGCCAGCCGGTGATGTTCCTGGTGGAAAAAGAGGGGGATGTCTCCTTCCTGCCGACCGGCAGCTATAACGATCGCGGGCTGGACTTCTCGCGCTTCGACGTCGCCGGTGAACAAACGCCGACCGATCCGCGCACGCTCAGCAGCTACCTGTTCTCCGATCGCGGCGTTTATCGGCCGGGGGATACTTTCAATATTGGCCTGATCACCCGCGCCGCCGACTGGGGCGTTGGTCTGGCCGGCGTGCCGGTGCGCGCCGAAATCCGCGATCCGCGCGACAAGCTGATGTCCACCGTGCCGCTGACGCTGGGCGCCAGCGGTTTCAACGAGCTGAGCTATACCACCGATGAAAACTCACCGACCGGCGAGTGGAACGTCTATCTGTATCTGATCGGCAAAAACAACGACACCTCCACGCTGCTCGGCCATACCGCAGTCAATGTGAAGGAGTTCGAACCGGATCAGCTGAAAGTGAAACTGGCGTTGACGCCGGACCGCCAGCAAGGCTGGGTAAAACCGTCTGAGCTGAAGGCCAGCATCGATGTGCAGAACCTGTTCGGCACCCCGGCGCAGGATCGCCGCGTGACCACCAGGCTGACGCTGCGGCCGATGTATCCGAGCTTCGATCGTTTCCCGGATTATGCGTTCTATGAAAACCGACAAAACAGCGACGGGTTCGAGACCGAGCTGGAAGATCGCACCACCGATGAGCACGGCGCGGCCGATATTCCGCTCGATCTGAAATCCTACGCCGACGCCACCTATCAGCTGCAATTGCTGTCGGAGGCGTTCGTCGCCGGCGGCGGGCGCTCGGTGGCGGCTACCGCCCGCACGCTGGTTTCCCCTTACGATTACCTGATCGGCGTGAAGGCGGACGGCGATCTGGGCTACATCAACCGCGACGCGGAGCGGCATCTGAACGTGATCGCCATCGATCCGGCCCTGAAACAGATCGCCATGCCGAACCTGAAGCAGGTGTTGATCGAGCAGAAATACATTTCGGTGCTGACCAAACAGGATTCGGGCGTTTACAAATACCAGTCGAAGATGAAGGAAGTGCAGTTGTCGGAACAGCCGCTGGCGCTGGGCGAGCAGGGCGCGGATCTGCGGCTGGCGACCGATAAGCCGGGCGACTTCGTGCTGGTGATTGAAGATGCGCAGGGCAAGACGCTCAACCGCGTCGCCTACAGCGTGGCCGGCAACGCCAACCTGAGCCGTTCGCTGGATCGCAACGCCGAACTGAAGCTGAAACTCAACCAGGCGGAATACCAGCCCGGTGAGGAGATCGAGGTGGCGATCAACGCGCCTTATACCGGCAGTGGCTTGATCACCATTGAAAAGGACAAGGTTTACGCCTGGCAGTGGTTCCACACCGACACCACCAGCTCGGTGCAGACGATCCGCGTGCCGGCCGGCATGGAGGGCAACGGCTACATCAACGTGCAGTTCGTGCGCGACATCAACTCCAGCGAGATCTTCATGAGTCCGCTGAGCTACGGCGTGATGCCGTTCAAGATCAGCACCAAGGCGCGCCAAAACAGCCTCGAGGTGACGGCGCCGGAGGTCATCAAGCCGGGTGAAAACCTGACGATGACGGTCAAGACCGATGCGCCGCAGCAGGTGACGCTGTTCGCCGTCGATGAGGGCATTCTGCAGGTGGCGCGTTACCGTCTGAAGGATCCGCTGGAGTTCTTCTTCAGCAAGCGCGAACTGAACGTGAGCAGCTCGCAGATCCTCGATCTGATCCTGCCGGAGTTCAGCAAGTTGATGGCGCTGACCGCGGCGCCGGGCGGCGATGCGGGCGAAGGGCTGGATCTCAACCTCAACCCGTTCAAGCGCAAGCGCGATAAGCCGGTGGCCTATTGGTCCGGCATTACCGAGGTCAGCGGCGAGAAACAGTTCGTCTATCCGGTGCCGGATTACTTCAACGGCAAGATCCGCGTCATGGCGATTTCGGTGACGCCGGAGAAAATCGGCAAGGCGCAAACCGCCGCCACGGTACGCGACAGCTTCATCATGACGCCGAACGTGCCGGCGATGGTGGCGCCGGGCGACGAGTTCGACGTCAGCGTGGGCGTCAGCAACAACCTCGAAGGGCTGAACGGCCAGTCGGTGGCCATTAACGTCCTGTTGACGCCGCCGCCGCAGTTGGAGGTGGTGGGCAACGCGACGCAAAGCCTGACGCTGGCGGAAAAACGCGAAGGCGTGATCACCTTCCGTCTGCGCGCCAAAGCCGTGCTGGGCGATGCGCCGCTGGTGTTCGACGCCCGTTACGGCGACCAGGCCAGCCGCCGCACCGTCAGCACCTCGGTGCGGCCGGCGGCGCCGTACCGCACCCAGTCGGTGATGGGGCGCATGAGCGGCGGCAGCCAGAACGTCGATGGCCTGCGCCAGATGTTCGACGCTTTCGCGCAGCGCCGGGCGGCGGTGTCGAATTCGCCGCTGGTGCTGACCAGCGGGCTGGCGCAATACCTGGCGGATTACCCGTATTACTGTTCCGAGCAGATCGTCAGCCGCTCCATTCCGCTGATGCTGCAGAGCCGTCATCCGGAGATGAAAAGCAGCCTGAGCCAGGCGGAAGTCAGCAAGCAGCTGCGCAATCTGCTGGGCGTGCTGCGCGCCCGTCAGAACGACAGCGGGGCGATCGGCGCCTGGCGTTCGTCGCCGGATGCCGATCCTTTCGTCACGCCTTATGTGGTGCAATATCTGTTCGAGGCCAAAGCGGCGGGCTACGCCCTGCCGGAAGGCATGCTGGATGAAGCCAACGGCGCGTTGCGCGAGCTGGCGGCCAGCGGTTTCGACGATCTGTATCTGCTGCGCCTGCGCAGCTGGGCGGTTTACCTGCTGACGCTGCAGGGCGAAGTGACCACCAACTCGCTGGCGGCGGTGCAGGATACGCTGCAAAAACGCTATGGCGAAGAGTGGAAAACCGATTTGAGCGCGCTCTATCTGGCCTCTTCCTATCGCCTGTTGAAGATGGACGACGAAGCCGCCGCGCTGCTGCAACCGAGCTGGCGGCAACTGAGCAAGGCGTATGACAGCGCCTGGTGGACGCAGAACTATTTCGATCCGCTGGTGCAGGATGCGACGCGGCTGTATCTGATTACCCGCCACTTCCCGGAGAAGGTGGCGTCGATCCCGCCGCAGGTGCTGGAGAATATGGTCAAGGCGTTGAAAGAAGAGCGCTACACCACCTACTCTTCCGCGATGAGCATTCTGGCGTTGGAAAGCTATTCGACCCAGGTGGCGGCGCAGTCCGCCAATGCGGATGCATTGGGCATCGCGCAGGTGGGCAAAGCCGGCGGCGAGCCGCAGCGCATCAGCGAGCTGCAAGGGCTGTTCGTTCAGGGGCAATTTAACGCTGACGCCACTGCGGTGCGCTTCACCAACGGCGGCAGCGCGCCGGCCTGGTATGTGGTGACGCAGGCCGGTTACGATCTGAATGCGCCGCAAAAAGCGCTGTCGCGCGGGATTGAGATCGTCCGCGATTACACCGACGAACAGGGCAAGCCGGTGACGCAGGTGACGCTGGGGCAGAAGATCAATGTCCATCTGAAGGTGCGCGCCAACTCGAAAGAGGGGCAGAGCAACCTGGCGATCGTCGATCTGCTGCCGGGCGGGTTCGAAGTGGTGCAGCAGACGCCGCCGGAGCCGGCCGACGCCGGCGAGGAGAGCGACGATCGCGGCGGCTGGCAGTCGCCGCTGGCCGCCTCCGGCTCCACCTGGGCGCCGGACTACAGCGATATCCGCGAAGATCGGGTGATTATCTACGGCAGCGCCGGCACCGAGGTGCAGGAGTTTGTTTATCAGATCAAGGCCACCAATACCGGCAGCTTTATTGTTCCACCGGCCTACGGCGAAGCCATGTATGACCGTGAAGTGCAGGCCATGTCGGCCGGCGGCGGCAAGCTGGTGGTGGTGCCGGCGGGCAACGACTAGGCCATATCCGGCGCCAGACCAGCGTCTGGCGCCGGAATGCTGAGAACGTATGAAGATCCTGACCGGGCGCGTGCTGCAAAACGGCTTGATGGCGGCGTTTTTACTGGCGCTGCTGTTGGCCGCGATTCGGCTGTGGCCGCATCCGCCCCTGTGGCAGGGGCTGCCGCAGTCTTCCGTTTATTACGACAGGCACGGCGCGCTGTTGCGCATCACGCTGGCCAACGACGATCGCTACCGATTGTGGACCCCGCTGGAACAGGTGTCGCCGCTGGCGGTGCGCGGGTTGCTGCTGCACGAAGATCGTTGGTTCTACTACAACCCCGGATTTAACCCCGTCAGCCTGATGCGCGGCTTCTGGCGCAGCTATGTCGCCGGCGGCAAAATGCAGGGCGGATCGACCATCAGCATGCAGCTGGCGCGGATGCGCTGGCATCTCAATACCCGCACGCCAGGCGGCAAGCTGCTGCAGGTGCTGCGCGCGGTGCAGCTGGAATTGAGCTACTCCAAGCGCGATATCCTGGAAGCCTACCTGAATTACGCGCCCTACGGCCGCAATATCGAAAGCATCGGCGCCGCCAGCCTGATCTATTTCGCCAAGTCGCCGAAGGCGTTGACCCTGCCGGAGGCGCTGACGCTGGCGGTGTTGCCGCAGTCGCCCAGCTACCGTCTGGAGCCGAAAACCGGCGTGCTCGGCGCGGCGTTGACGCAGGCGCGCAATCGTCTGTTCCAGCGTTGGCAGCAGGTTTACCCGACCGACGCCAGCCAGCAAACGCTGTTCCGCCTGCCGCTGGCGCTGCGGCAACCTGAGCAAGTACCCTATATTGCGCCGCACTTTATCGAACAGCTGCGCCTGCAGACGCAGCAACTGGTGCAGCGCGACACTCGCGTCGACACGACGCTGGACGCCGGGTTGCAGCGGCTGGTCGAGCGGCAGGTTAACGCCTTTATCGCCCGCAACCGCAGCCGCGGCATCCAAAACGCCGCGGTGCTGCTGGTGGACAGCCGCGATATGGGGGTGCGCGCGCTGGTGGGATCGGCGGACTATTACAGCCGTCCGATTCAGGGGCAGGTGAACGGCACCAACGCCAAGCGTTCGCCGGGATCGACGCTGAAGCCGTTCATTTACGCGCTGGGGATGGAACAGGGCGTGCTGCATCCGATGACCATCCTGAAAGACGTGCCTTCGTCGTTCGGCGCCTATGCGCCGGAAAATTTCGACCGGCGCTTCCTCGGCCCGGTGACCGCCACCGACGCGCTAAATTTCAGCCGCAATATTCCGGCGGTATATGTTGCCTCGCAGCTGCGTCAGCCGACTTTTTATCAGTTCTTACGCCTGACCGGCGTCGCCAATATGGCCAATGAGAGCCACTACGGGCTGTCGCTGGTATTGGGCGGCGGCGAGGTAACGGCGCAGGAATTGGCGAAGCTGTATGCGCTGCTGGCGAATCGCGGTGAGCTGCGGCCGCTTCGCATGCAGTTGAACCAGGCCGAATCGACGCCGGTGCGGCTGCTGAGCGAGGAGGCCAGTTTCATCACGCTGGATATGCTGCGCCAGCACCGGCGGCCGGGCGATACGCTGGCGCAGCGTTCTTCGTCGCTGCCGGTGTACTGGAAGACCGGCACCTCCTGGGGCTTTCGCGACGCCTGGAGCGTCGGGATTTTCGGTCCTTACGTGCTGGTGGTGTGGGAAGGCAATTTCGACGGGCGCGGCAACAATGCGTTGGTCGGCGCCGAGGCGGCCGCGCCGCTGTTTTTCAATATCATCGACAGCGTCAACGCCAGCTATCCCGCCCTGCGGGAGCCGAAACATCCGTTCCCCCAACGGCTGCGGCGGGTAGACATTTGTCTCGCCAGCGGCGATCTGCCGACGCCGTGGTGCCAGCAAAAGGGCAAGACCTGGTTCATTCCCGGCAAGTCGCCGATCAAGGTGGACAGCGTCTACCGGCCGGTGGTGCTGGATATTCACAGCGGCGAGGTCGTTTGCCCGCCGTATGACGCGGCGCAGACTCGCACCGAAATTTTTGAATTCTGGCCTTCCGATTTGGCCAACGTGTTCGCCCAGGCCGGGCTACCGAAGCGGGCGCCGCCGGTCAATCGCTGCAAGGACAACGGCATCGCCGTCGGCGGCAACGCGCCGCGCATCACCTCGCCGTTAAAAAACACCACTTATACCCTGCGCCAGTCGCAGCAGGGGCGGGACAACATCGCCTTCAATGCGGTGACGGACGCCGACAGCAAGACGGTGTACTGGTTCGTCGACGATATCTATCTCGGCAGCAGCGCCAGTAAAAAACCGATCGACTGGCGGCCGATCAACAATGGGCGCTACCGCATTCGGGCGGTGGACGATCGCGGCCGCGCCGATACGCGCCTGGTGACCATCGAATGGGTGAACTAGCGTTGTGTCTCATGCCTGTTATACTCGCGCCCGAAACAGCTATTGACCTGGGAACGCGATGTGATTGAGATTTTGTATCAGGATGAACACCTGGTGGCGGTGAACAAACCGTCGGGCTGGTTGGTGCACCGCAGTTGGCTGGACCGTCATGAAACTCGCTTTATGATGCAGACGGTGCGCGATCAGCTCGGGCAGCATGTCTTTACCGTGCACCGTCTCGATCGCCCGACGTCCGGGGTATTGCTGATGGCGCTCTCCAGCGAGGTGGCGCGCCTGCTGTCGCAGCAATTCGAGCAGCACCAGGCGCAGAAAACCTATCATGCGGTGGTGCGCGGTTACGTGCAGGAGGAGGCGACCCTCGACTACCCGCTGACGGCGGAGCTGGATAAAATCGCCGATAAACATGCCGATGCCGACAAGGGGCCGCAGCCGGCGGTGACGCACTACCGGCCGTTGGCGCAGGTAGAGATGCCGGTGGCCGTCGGCCGCTACGACAGCGCGCGGTACAGTCTGGTGGAACTGCAGCCGGAAACCGGCCGCAAGCACCAACTGCGGCGCCACATGGCGCATCTTCGCCATCCGATCATCGGCGACAGCAAGCACGGCGATCTGCGGCAGAACCGCGGGATGGCGCAGCATTTCGGCTGCCCGCGCCTGATGCTGCACGCCAGCCACCTGCAACTGATGCACCCGGTGACCGGCGAGCCGCTGCAGGTAACGGCGCGCTGGGACGAAGCCTGGCAAGGGGTGATGGCGCAGTTCGGCTGGGCGGGGGTATTCCCTGAACTTGCCGGGGTTGAGTTTAGCGCGGCTAACGGTCAGGATAGCTGACAATTTTTAAAGGTAATGAAGGGAGTAGGAGCCATGGCTCAGGTTGGTATCTTCGTGGGAACGGTCTACGGCAATTCGCTGCTGGTGGCGGAAGAGGCGCAAAACATCCTCAGCGAGCAGGGCCATGAGGTCAAACTGTTCGAAGAGGGCACGCTGGAGGCCTGGCAGTATTATCGTCAGCACTACGCGCTGGTGATCACCTCCACCACCGGGCAGGGCGATTTGCCGGACAGCATCGCGCCGTTGTTCCACGCTATCCGCGATCAGGTTGGCTATCAGCCGGAGCTGCGCTATGGGCTGATCGCCCTCGGCGACAGCAGCTATGACAACTTCTGCGGCGCCGGGCGCGCGTTCGACGCGCTGCTGCAGGAGCAGGGCGCCACCCGCGTTGGCGAAGTGCTGGAGATCGATGCGATGGAACAGCCGGAGCCGGAAGTGGCCGCCTGCCCGTGGGTCGAGCAGTGGGGCACGCTGCTGCAGTCATAACGTAAAAAGGCGCCGCAAAAGGGCGCCTTAACGATGATGCGGGTTAACCGATCCGCATTATTTGCCGCGGGTGAGTTTTTCCAGATCGGCTTCGATCTCGGCAATCTTGTGCGACACCACGCCTTCGAGATGGCGCAGGTCGTCGAGGATTTTACGCTTCAGATCCACTTCCACCTGATCGCGCTGGCACAGCTGATCCAGCTCGTCGATCACGTAACGCAGGTTCGGGTTGATCTCGTGAATTTCCTTGTAGCCCTGGCCGGCGTTGTCCGCCACCACGGTTTTACGCTGGCGCGGGTACTTGAACTTCACGCTCTTGGCGAAGAACTCGCCTTTGTCCTTGCGGAAATAGATCTTGAGGATGTCGTTGTTGGCCTCTTGACGCAGGCTATAGCGATCGACGTCTTCCGGTTGATTGATGCCCAAACTCTTCAAGTTATCGTACATACTGCGCCCTCTTTAGATGTGATCGTTATATTCCACGACTGCAATTATGGCGGAAAGCGAGATCTGCGACTGTGACTGCCAGCGAAACGCAGACAAAAAAATAGCGGGTGAATCACCCGCTATTTCAATTTAGTCGATAGTGCGCAATAACTCATTAATGCCGACTTTACCGCGGGTTTTGGCGTCGACTTTCTTGACGATCACCGCGCAGTACAGGCTGTAAGAACCGTCTTTCGACGGCAGGTTGCCGGAAACCACCACCGAACCTGCCGGCACGCGGCCGTAATGGATTTCGCCGGTCTCGCGGTCATAGATGCGGGTGCTCTGGCCGAGGTAAACGCCCATCGAAATCACCGAGCCTTCTTCCACGATCACGCCTTCCACCACTTCGGAGCGCGCGCCGATGAAGCAGTTGTCTTCGATGATGGTCGGGTTGGCCTGCAGCGGCTCCAGCACGCCGCCGATGCCGACGCCGCCGGACAGGTGAACGTTTTTGCCGATCTGCGCGCAAGAACCGACGGTGGCCCAGGTGTCGACCATGGTGCCTTCGTCGACGTAGGCGCCGATGTTAACGTAAGACGGCATCAGCACGGTGTTGCGAGCGATGAACGCGCCCTGGCGCACGGTGGCCGGCGGCACGACGCGGAAACCTTCCTTCTGGAAGCGCGCTTCGTCGTAGTCGGCGAATTTCATCGGCACTTTGTCGTAGTAGCGGGTTTCCGCGCCGTCCATCACCTTGTTGTCGTTGATGCGGAAAGAGAGCAGCACGGCTTTCTTCAGCCACTGGTGGGTGACCCATTGACCGTCGATCTTCTCGGCGACGCGCAGGGCGCCGCTGTCCAACAGGCCGATCACCTGGTTTACCGCTTCGCGCGTTACGGTGTCTACGTTCGCCGGAGTGATGTCCGCACGGCGTTCGAAGGCGCTTTCAATAACGTTCTGTAATTGCTGCATGCTGTTCTCTTTCCTGATGTTGTCGGTAAAAAGTTACTTGTATCACATTTTATCGTTTGGGGTGAGGGCCTCTGTCAACCGTTGCTCCAACTTTCTGCGCGTTTCTTGGTCGAGCGCGCGCCGCTCGCCGTCGGCCAGGATAAACAAATCCTCGACCCGCTCGCCGATGGTGGAAATGCGCGCGCCGTGCAGCGACAGCCCCAGATCGGCGAACACTTCGCCCACCCGCGCCAGCAGGCCGGGTTGGTCGAGCGCGGTCAGCTCCAGGTAGCTGCGGCGATCGGTGTGGGTCGGCAGGAAAGTGACCTCGGTCGGCACGCTGAAGTGGCGCAGCTTGGAAGAGGGGCGGCGCACGCGCGGCGGCTGGTACTCCCGCTGGGTGATGGCCTGCAGCAGCGCCTGGCGGATCGCCGCATGGCGATCCTGCGCCAGCGGGCTGCCGTCCGGCTCCAGCACGATAAAGGTGTCCATCGCCATACCGTCGCGGTTGGTGAAGATCTGGGCGTCGTGCACGCTCAGGTTGCGGCGATCCATCTCTCCGGCGACGGCGGCGAACAGGTAAGGGCGATCCGGGCTCCAGATGAAGATCTCGGTGCCGCCGCGCGTCGCCTGGCGGCTGACCAGCACCAGCGGCTGGGTGGAGTCGTGGGCCAGCAGGTGGCGGGAGTGCCAGGCCAGCTGATTCGGCGAGTGGCGCAGGAAGTAATCGGCGCGGCAGCGGCTCCAGATGCGGTGCAGCGCCTCTTCGTCGATGTTGTCCATGCGCAGCAGCGCCAGCGCCTGCAGGCGATGGTGGCGCACGCGTTCGCGCAGATCCGGGCTGTTTTGCATGCCGCGGCGCAGCTGTTTTTCGGTGGCGAAATACAGCTCGCGCAACAGGCTCTGCTTCCAGCTGTTCCACAGGGTTTCGTTGGTGGCGCAGATATCCGCCACCGTCAGGCACACCAGATAGCGCAGGCGGGTTTCGCTCTGCACTTCGCTGCTGAACTGCTGGATCACCGTCGGATCCTGGATATCGCGGCGCTGCGCGGTGACCGACATCAGCAGGTGGCAGCGCACCAGCCAGGCCACCAGCTGGGTTTCTCGCGAGTTGAGGCCGTGCAGTTCGGCGAACTCCACCACGTCTTCCGCGCCGAGGATCGAGTGATCGCCGCCGCGCCCTTTGGCGATATCGTGGAACAAGGCCGCCAGCAGCAGCAGTTCCGGGTGCGGCAGGCGCGGATACAGCTCCACGCACAGCGGATGGCGCGGCCGGGTTTGCGCATCGGCGAAGCTCTCCAGCTTCTGCAGCACGCGGATGGTGTGTTCGTCGACGGTATAGGCGTGGAACAGATCGAACTGCATCTGCCCGACGATCTTGCCCCACTGCGGCATATAGGCCCACAGCACGCTGTGACGGTGCATCGGCACCAGCGCGCGCGACACCGCGCCGGGGTGACGCAGGATGGCCATAAACAGATCGCGCGCTTCCGGGATGGTGCACAGCGGCTGTTTCAGGTGGCGGCGCGCGTGGCGCAGCTGGCGCACGGTGGTGGAGTAAATGCCCTTGATCTCGCGATTGCGCACCATCAGGTAGAACATGCGCATGATGGCTTGCGGCTTGCGGATAAACAGCGTTTCGTCACGCAGATCGATCAGATCGCCGCGCAGCTGGAAATCGTCGTTCAGCGGACGCGGCTTTTCGGTGGCGTCCAGCGCCAGGATGGCTTCGTCGAACAGCTGCAGCAGCATGTGATTCAGCTCGCCGACGCGGCGCGTCATGCGGTAGAAGTCTTTCATCATGCGCTCGACCGGCTCGTTGCCTTCGCCTTCATAGCGCAGCAGCTGCGCCACGCTGAGCTGACGATCGAACAGCAGACGGTTGTCGTAACGTGGCAGCACCAGATGCAGCGCAAAGCGGATGCGCCACAGGAAGCTCTGGCATTCGTTCAGCTCGTTGCGCTCGGCCTGGGTGAGGAAACCGAAACCGACCATTTCGTCCAGCGAGGTGGCGCCGAAGTGGCGGCGCGCCACCCACAGCAGCGTGTGGATGTCACGCAGGCCACCGGGGCTGCTTTTGATATCCGGTTCCAGGTTATAGCTGGTGCCGTGGTAGCGCTGATGACGCTCCTGCTGCTCGCTGATCTTGGCGTGGAAGAACTGCGGCGAGGGCCAAAAGCCGTCGCTGAAGATATGCTTTTGCATCTGCAGGAACAGCGCGACGTCGCCGCAAATCATGCGCGATTCGATCAGGTTGGTGGCCACGGTCAGATCCGCCAGCCCTTCCAGCAGGCACTCTTCCAGGGTGCGCACGCTGTGGCCCACTTCCAGCTTGAGATCCCACAGCAGGGTGATGAACTCGCCGACCCGCTGCGACTGTTGCTCCGTCAGCCGGCGCTGGCTGAGCACCAGCACGTCGATATCCGACAGCGGATGCAGCTCGCCGCGGCCATAACCGCCGACCGCCACCAGCGCGGTTTCCGGGATATCTTCAAAGCCGTAGAACGTCCACAGCCGGCGCAGCAGGCGATCGATGAAGTCGCTGCGCGCCGCCACCAGGCTTTCGGCGCTGGAGCCGGCGTCGAACGCCGCCGCCAGCCACAGCTGGAACTGCTCCAGCCGCTGTTTCAGCAGCGGGCAGGTGAGCTCGTCGTCGCCGTAGACGCTGGGAGAGGCGGGCGGCATCGGCACGGCCGGTTGAAGGAGATTGTCAGACATAGTGCGCAGCCCATAAAAAAGGCCGGCATAAGCCGGCCTGGTGACATTCTGCACGCGGCGTGCGCCGCAGTGCTTACATCTCGTGCGTAATGATGTTGGGGATGGTGTCATCCTTGCGCAACGTCATTATCTCGCAGCCGTTATCAGTGACCACAATAGTATGCTCATACTGCGCCGACAAGCTGCGATCTTTGGTTTTTACCGTCCAGCCGTCTTTCATGGTGCGGATGCGGTAGTCGCCGGCGTTGACCATCGGTTCGATGGTGAAAGCCATGCCCGCCTGCAGCACCACGCCGCCGTCGTCCGCGTCATAGTGCAGCACCTGCGGCTCTTCGTGGAACACTTCGCCGATGCCGTGGCCGCAATACTCGCGCACCACGGAGAACTTCTCGGCTTCGACGAATTGCTGGATGGCCTTGCCCAGGGTGCGCAGACGGATGCCCGGTTTGACCATCTTCAGCGCCAGATACAGGCTTTCCTGAGTGACGCGGCACAGGCGCTCGCCCAGAATGGTCGGTTTGCCGACGATGAACATCTTCGAGGTGTCGCCGTGGAAACCGTCTTTAATCACGGTCACGTCGATGTTGACGATGTCGCCGTCTTTCAGCGTTTTGTCATCGCTCGGGATGCCGTGGCACACCACTTCGTTCACCGAGATGCACACGGATTTCGGGAAGCCGTGGTAGCCGAGGCAGGCGGAGATGGCCTGCTGCTCGTTGGTGATGTACTCGTGACAGATACGGTCCAGTTCGCCGGTGGTCACGCCAGGTTTGACGTGCGGCTCGATGATCTCCAGCACTTCGGCGGCCAGGCGGCCGGCCACGCGCATTTTTTGGATGTCATCAGGTGTTTTAATTGAGATTGCCATGAAATTCGTCCGCAGGTGTCGTTATCGTCGACAATAAGAAGCAGTGACTTATGGTATCAGCCCGGCCGGGGGCTGCCAAATTTCATTTCCTGACGCCCGGCGAAACGCAACAAAAGTTGGTGTCTGCGGCGGGTTTATGGTATAAAGCGCGCCGGCGATCCGCGACTTGGTTCTTGTGACCTGGCGGGAATCGGCCGAAAATACTTTAACTGCACTCATTTTGTGTAAATAACACACACGTATCGGCACATCCGCCGGGGTGCCCTGAGGTGACTTGTCGCCGCCAGGGTCGGCGTTATGGGATACGTGGAGGCATAACCCCAATTAATCTATAGAGGTTTAATCATGGCAACTGTTTCCATGCGCGACATGCTCAAGGCTGGTGTTCACTTTGGTCACCAGACCCGTTACTGGAACCCGAAAATGAAGCCTTTCATCTTCGGCGCTCGTAACAAGGTTCACATCATCAACCTGGAGCAGACCGTACCAATGTTCAACGCCGCTCTGGCTGAACTGAGCAAGATCTCTTCCCGTAAAGGCAAGATCCTGTTCGTTGGTACCAAACGCGCAGCAAGCGAAGCGGTAAAAGACGCTGCGAACAGCTGTGACCAGTTCTTCGTGAACCACCGCTGGTTGGGTGGCATGCTGACTAACTGGAAAACCGTTCGTCAGTCCATCAAGCGTTTGAAAGATCTGGAAATCCAGTCTCAAGACGGCACCCTGGACAAGCTGACCAAGAAAGAAGCGCTGATGCGCACTCGTGAACTGGCCAAGCTGGAAAACTCCCTGGGCGGTATCAAAGATATGGGCGGTCTGCCAGACGCACTGTTCGTTATCGATGCCGATCACGAGCACATCGCGATCAAAGAAGCCAACAACCTGGGTATCCCGGTATTCTCTATCGTTGATACCAACTCCAACCCAGACGGCGTTGACTTCATCATCCCTGGTAACGACGACGCAATCCGTGCAGTAAACCTGTACCTGACTGCTGTTGCTGCCGCTGTGCGTGAAGGTCGTTCTCAAGATCTGGCCGTTCAGGCGGAAGAAGGCTTCGTAGAAGCCGAATAATAAGGCAAGCTCGTCACTGAGCCCTTATTAACCAGGTATTGACATATGTTGGTTAGGGGGGCCTGTTAAGGCCCCCTTTGCTTATCTGAATGAGAACTGTCTCCACGCGAGATAACCGAGGAAAAAGAAATGGCTGATATTACCGCTGCCCTGGTAAAAGAACTGCGCGAGCGTACCGGCGCTGGCATGATGGATTGCAAGAAGGCGCTGGTTGAATCCAACGGCGACATCGAACTGGCAATCGAAAACATGCGTAAGTCCGGTGCGATCAAAGCCGCTAAAAAAGCAGGCAACGTGGCTGCTGACGGCGTGATCAAAACCAAGATCGAAGGCAACTACGGCATCATTCTGGAAGTTAACTGCCAGACTGACTTCGTAGCAAAAGACGCCGGTTTCCAGGCGTTCGCCGACAAAGTGCTGGATGCCGCTATGGCTGGCAAAATCACTGACGTTGACGTGCTGAAAGCACAGTTCGAAGAAGAGCGCGTAGCGCTGGTGGCAAAAATCGGCGAAAACATCAACATTCGTCGCGTTGCTTCCCTGGAAGGCGACGTGCTGGGCAGCTACCTGCACGGCGCGCGTATCGGCGTTCTGGTTGCGGCTAAAGGCGCGGACGAAGAACTGGTTAAGCAAATCGCAATGCACGTTGCGGCGAGCAAGCCAGAGTTCGTGAAGCCAGAAGACGTGTCTGCTGAAGTGGTAGAAAAAGAGTACCAGGTTCAGTTGGACATCGCCATGCAGTCCGGCAAGCCGAAAGAAATCGCAGAGAAAATGGTTGAAGGCCGCATGAAGAAATTCACCGGCGAAGTTTCTCTGACCGGTCAGCCTTTCGTTATGGATCCGAGCAAATCCGTTGCTCAGGTGCTGAAAGAGCACAACGCTGACGTGACCAACTTCATTCGCTTCGAAGTGGGCGAAGGCATCGAGAAAGTCGAAACCGACTTCGCTGCTGAAGTTGCCGCGATGAGCAAACAGTCTTAATGACTGTCGATGGAACCGCCGTCTGGCGGTTCCATACTATCCAGCCAGAATTACACCGGTGGCAGGCCCTGCAGCGTGATACTCACCTCAGGCGCGTTTCATCGGCTGAAATCCCCACTACTAATACTGCTTCTTAGGACAGAACACCATGGCAACCAATGCAAAACCCGTATATCAGCGTATTCTGCTTAAACTGAGTGGCGAAGCCCTGCAAGGTGCAGAAGGTTTTGGTATCGACGCCAGCGTTTTGGATCGTATGGCTCAGGAAGTGAAAGAGCTGGTCGAACTGGGAATTCAGGTCGGTGTAGTTATTGGCGGCGGGAACCTGTTCCGCGGCGCGGGCCTGGCGCAAGCCGGCATGAACCGCGTAGTGGGCGACCACATGGGAATGCTGGCTACCGTGATGAACGGCCTGGCTATGCGTGATGCACTGCACCGTGCCTATGTGAACGCCCGCCTGATGTCGGCGATCCCGCTGAACGGCGTGTGTGACAATTACAGCTGGGCAGAGGCGATCAGCCTGCTGCGCAACAACCGCGTGGTGATCTTCTCCGCCGGTACCGGCAACCCGTTCTTCACCACCGATTCCGCCGCTTGCCTGCGCGGCATCGAGATCGAAGCGGACGTGGTGCTGAAAGCCACCAAAGTGGATGGGGTCTACTCCGCCGATCCGGTGAAAAACCCGGATGCGACGCTGTATGAACAATTAACCTATCAGGACGTGCTGGAGCGCGAGCTGAAAGTGATGGATCTGGCGGCGTTTACGCTGGCTCGCGATCACGGTCTGCCGATCCGCGTGTTCAACATGAATAAGCCTGGCGCGCTGCGCCGCGTGGTGATGGGTGAGAACGAAGGTACGCTGATCAGCAAATAAGGCTGTTCACACCCCTTTTTCGGAGCGCGTGACGCCAGGCGCCGCGCGTTCTTCGAGTACGATTACGGGCTATACTTGAGTATCGCCTGCCAAGTAACCAGCTTCCAAGGGTTTGCAACGTGACTAATGAAATCAGAAAAGATGCTGATTCACGCATGGAAAAAAGCGTAGAAGCATTCAAAAACCAAATCAGCAAGATCCGCACCGGCCGCGCTTCGCCAAGCATTCTGGACGGCATCATGGTGGAATATTACGGCGCCGCTACGCCGCTGCGTCAACTGGCCAACGTGACCGTGGAAGACTCCCGCACGCTGAAAATCAACGTGTTCGACCGCAGCCTGAGCCAGGCCGTTGAGAAAGCGATCATGAGTTCCGATCTGGGCCTTAACCCGTCTTCCGCCGGTTCTGACATTCGCGTTCCGCTGCCTCCGCTGACCGAAGAACGCCGTAAAGATCTGATCAAGATCGTACGCGGCGAAGCCGAGCAGGGCCGCGTAGCGGTGCGTAACGTGCGTCGCGACGCCAACGACAAGGTCAAGGCGCTGCTGAAAGACAAAGAGATCAGCGAAGACGAAGAACGTCGTTCACAAGACGAGATTCAGAAAATGACCGACGCTTACATCAAGCTGGTCGACGCCGCGTTGGCGGAGAAAGAAAAAGAGCTGATGGATTTCTAATCAGCATCGTGCAGAAACAAAGCGTCGCCTGGGCGGCGCTTTGTTTTTTGTGGCGCAGATCCCGTTTCATCGTACTGAAAGATCATGGACAAGCGGTGTCCAAGGTTCCACACTGGAGCACCTCCGATCTCATCAGACAGTTATTCAGAGTGAACTCATGAAGCAACTGACCATTCTTGGCTCGACCGGCTCGGTAGGGACCAGCACCCTGGCCGTGGTCAGGGCGAATCCCGAGCGTTTTGCGATCAAAGCGCTGGTGGCCGGCCGCAACGTCGCGGTCATGGCGCAGCAATGCATCGAATTCCGGCCCGCCTTCGCCGCGATGGCGGATGAAAGCGCCGCCCGCGAGCTGCGCGCCATTCTGGCGGAAAACGGCGTCGCTACCGAGGTATTGGCCGGGGAGCAAGCGGCCTGCGAACTGGCGGCTTTGGACGACGTCGATCAAGTGACAGCGGCCATCGTCGGCGCTGCGGGGCTGTTGCCGACGCTGGCGGCGATCCGCGCAGGCAAGCAGGTGCTGCTGGCCAACAAAGAGTCGCTGGTCACCTGCGGCCGCCTGTTTATGGACGCGGTGCGGCAAAGCCAGGCGCAACTGCTGCCGCTCGACAGCGAACACAACGCGATTTTTCAGAGTTTGCCTGAGAGTATTCAGCGCCAGTTGGGATACTCTTCACTGGACAGTCATGGTGTTTCGCGCATCGTGCTTACCGGCTCTGGCGGTCCGTTCCGCACCACGCCGCTGGACCAGTTCGCCGCGATGACGCCGGATCAAGCCTGCGCCCACCCGAACTGGTCGATGGGCCGCAAGATCTCGGTGGACTCCGCCACCATGATGAACAAAGGTCTGGAATACATTGAGGCCCGCTGGCTGTTTAACGCCTCGGCCGAGCAAATGGAAGTGATCCTGCACCCGCAGTCGGTGATTCACTCGATGGTGCGCTATGCCGACGGCAGCGTGCTGGCGCAGCTGGGTACGCCGGATATGCGCACGCCGATCGCCCACGCGATGGCGTATCCGCAGCGCGTGAACTCCGGCGTGGAAGCGCTGGACTTCTGCCGCATCGGTTCGCTGACCTTCGCTGAACCGGAACGCGAGCGTTATCCTTGCCTGTATTTGGCGATCGACGCGTTCGAGGCCGGCCAGGCGGCGACCACCGCGCTGAACGCGGCCAACGAAATCGCCGTGGCGGCATTTTTGCAGCAGCAGATCCGCTTTACCGACATTGCGGCGGTCAACCGCCAGGTGGTGGAGCGTCTCGCGCTGCAGGAACCGACCTGCATCGACGCGGTCTTAGACATTGACCGCCAGGCGCGCGCCGCCGCCGAGGAACGCGTTCGCGCGTTGTGCGGCTGATCACGGCGATTATCCGATTTTGCTCGTAATTCGCGCGTGCCGCCGCGGGGCCGTTTGTTCATGCCCCGCTGAGGTGGTATAGTCTGCGCCACCTGTCAGCGGTTATACCGTTGAATTATGGCCCGATTGGCGCCTTGTGCGCCAATGGCGACCCGGCTGCGTCGGGTATCGCGAGGGCAGGCTGAAAGCCGTGTCGGGCACACGGCTTTTTTTGCGCGTAAGGGCCTGATGTTCCGGAAAGGCAGTTATATTTCTATTGAGGAAATAAGTACGAGTTATGTCGTCCGCAAACCAACAAGAGGCTAATCCATCTTCCCCGGGGCCGCGCCATGTCGCCATTATCATGGACGGTAACGGACGCTGGGCCAAACGTCAGGGCAAGTTACGTGTCTTCGGTCATAAAGCAGGGGTGAAATCGGTTCGCCGCGCGGTCAGTTTTGCCGCCAGCCACCATTTAGATGCACTCACGCTTTATGCCTTCAGCAGCGAAAACTGGAACCGTCCGGTGCAGGAAGTCTCCGCCCTGATGGAGCTTTTTGTCCGCGCTTTGGATAGTGAAGTAAAAAGCCTGCATAAACATAACGTCAGGCTGCGGGTGATCGGCGATATTAGCCGGTTCAGCGCGCGTTTGCAGGAGCGGATCCGCCGCTCTGAAGCACTGACGGAAAATAACGATGGCCTGACGCTCAATATCGCTGCCAACTATGGCGGCCGTTGGGATATCATTCAGGGAGTAAGGGAACTGGCCGAACAGGTACGGGGCGGTGAGCTGCACCCGGATCAGATCAGCGAGGAATTATTGAGCGAACGGGTTTGCATGAGCGACCTGGCGCCGGTGGATCTGGTTATCCGCACCGGTGGCGAGCATCGCATCAGTAACTTCCTGCTGTGGCAAATCGCCTATGCTGAACTTTACTTTACTGATGTGCTCTGGCCTGATTTCGATGAACTTGTCTTTGAAGGTGCGCTGAATGCATTTGCACAACGTGAGCGCCGCTTCGGGGGAACAACACCTATCGGCGCCGATGCGTCCTAGGGAGAACTTTTGCTGAAGTATCGCCTCATAACTGCTCTGATTTTAATCCCGATCGTTATCGCGGCGCTGTTCCTGTTGCCGCCGCTGGCCTTTGCTCTGGTAACGCTCGTCGTGTGCATGTTAGCAGCCTGGGAGTGGGGCCAATTGGCCGGTTTTACCTCCCGTTCGCAGCGCATCTGGCTGGCGATACTGTGCGGTTTTCTGCTGGCGCTGATGATGCTCAGCGTTCCCGCCTACCATCAATCCGTGCCGCAGGTAAGCGGCTCGCTGTGGCTGTCGCTGGCCTGGTGGCTGGCGGCGCTGCTGCTGGTGCTGTTTTACCCCGGCTCGGCCGCCATCTGGCGCAATTCGCGCCCGCTGCGCCTGCTGTTCGGCCTGCTGACCATCGTGCCGTTTTTTTGGGGCATGCTGGCGCTGCGCCAGTTCGGCTATGAGCAAAACCCGTTTACCGGCGCCTGGTGGCTGCTGTACGTGATGCTGCTGGTGTGGGGCGCGGATTCCGGCGCCTATATGTTCGGCAAGCTGTTCGGCAAGCATAAGCTGGCGCCGAAGGTCTCGCCGGGTAAAACTTGGGAAGGGTTGATCGGCGGGCTGCTGACATCGGCGGTCATTTCCTGGCTGTTCGGCCGCTACGCGCCGCTGAACGTGGTGCCGACCACGCTGTTGGCCTGTTCGGTGATCGCCGCGCTGGCTTCGGTGCTGGGCGATTTGACCGAAAGCATGTTCAAACGCGAAGCGGGCATCAAGGACAGCGGTCATTTGATTCCCGGTCACGGCGGCATACTGGATCGTATCGACAGCCTGACCGCGGCGGTGCCGGTGTTTGCCTGCCTGATGCTGTTGGTGTTTTAATCCGTCAATGACGGAAAGTGAGGGATGATGGTCAGCGTGCTTTGGAACCTGGTGGCGTTTCTGATTGCGCTCGGTATTTTGATTACCGTGCACGAGTTCGGACACTTTTGGGTTGCCCGTCGTTGCGGCGTGCGCGTTGAACGTTTCTCCATCGGCTTTGGCCGGGCGCTGTGGCGCCGCACCGATCGCCAGGGCACCGAGTACGTCATCGCTTTGATTCCGCTTGGCGGCTACGTGAAGATGCTGGACGAGCGCGTGGAGTCGGTGGCACCGGAAATGCGCCATCAGGCCTTCAACAACAAAACCGTCTGGCAGCGCGCGGCCATCATCAGCGCCGGCCCCATCGCCAACTTCCTGTTTGCTATCCTTGCCTATTGGCTGGTGTTCATCATCGGCGTGCCGAGTTTCCGCCCGGTGATCGGCGAAATCGCGCCGCAATCCATCGCCGCCAAGGCTGAAATTTCGTCTGGCATGGAACTAAAGTCGGTTGACGGCATCGAAACGCCTGATTGGGAGTCAGTTCGTCTGGCGCTGGTGGCGAAGATCGGCGATGCGCAAACCGAAGTCGGCGTCGCGCCGTTCGGCTCTTCGCAGGTCGTGACCAAAACCCTGGATTTGCGCCAGTGGAACTTTGAACCGGACAAGCAGGATCCCGTTGTCGCGCTGGGCATTATGCCGCGCGGCCCGCAGATCGAATCCGTGTTGGCGGAAGTGCAGCCTAACTCGGCGGCGCAAAAGGCGGGTTTACAAGCGGGGGACAGGATCGTTAAAGTCGATGGTCAGCCGTTGGGTCGTTGGCAGACGCTGGTGAAGCGTATCCACGATGGCCCGGGGCAACCGCTGGCTTTGGAGATTGAAAGAAACGGCGCCCCCTTGTCTTTGACGCTGATACCGGATACAAAGCCGGTGGGAAAAGACAAATCGGTGGGGTTTGCAGGCATCATTCCAAAAGTGCTGCCGCTGCCGGACGAGTATAAAACGATTCGCCAGTATGGACCGTTCCCGGCGCTGTATCAGGCCGGTGACAAGACCTGGCAGCTGATGCGGCTGACGGTCAACATGCTGGGCAAATTAATAACCGGTGATGTAAAGCTGAACAACCTGAGTGGCCCGATCTCGATTGCACAGGGAGCTGGGGCGTCAGCCGGAGTCGGGTTCGTGTATTATCTGATGTTCCTGGCGTTGATTAGCGTCAACCTGGGTATCATCAACCTGTTCCCATTACCGGTGTTAGATGGTGGGCATCTCCTCTTCCTGGCGATAGAAAAGCTGAAGGGTGGGCCGGTTTCCGAGCGAGTACAGGACTACAGCTACCGCATAGGTTCGATCGTGCTGGTGTTGTTGATGGGTCTTGCACTTTTCAATGATTTTTCCCGCCTCTAGGGGCGGGGATAGGTTAGGAAGAACGCATAACAACGATGGCGATGAAAAAGTTGCTCATAGCGTCGCTGCTGTTTGGCAGCGCCACCGTATACGGTGCAGACGAGTTCGTAGTGAAAGACATTCATTTCGAAGGCCTGCAGCGAGTCGCCGTCGGTGCGGCGTTACTCAACATGCCGGTTCGCGTCGGCGATACCGTCACTGACGATGACATCAGTAATACCATCCGTGCCTTGTTTGCCACCGGCAACTTCGAGGACGTGCGCGTGCTGCGCGATGGTAATACCTTGATCGTGCAGGTGAAGGAACGTCCTACCATCGCCAGCATCACTTTCTCCGGCAACAAGTCGGTGAAGGATGACATGCTCAAGCAGAACCTGGAAGCCTCCGGCGTCCGGGTGGGCGAGGCGCTCGACCGCACCACGATCTCCAGCATTGAAAAAGGGCTGGAAGACTTCTACTACAGCGTCGGTAAATACAGCGCCTCGGTGAAAGCCGTAGTCACGCCGTTGCCGCGTAACCGTGTCGACCTGAAACTGGTGTTCACGGAAGGGGTCTCCGCCAAGATTCAACAAATCAACATCGTCGGCAACCATGCCTTCACCAACGACGAACTGATCTCGCGCTTCCAACTGCGTGATGAAGTGCCGTGGTGGAACCTGGTCGGCGATCGCAAATACCAGAAGCAAAAACTGGCGGGCGATCTCGAAACCCTGCGCAGCTTCTATCTGGATCGCGGCTATGCCCGCTTTAACATCGATTCTACCCAGGTGAGCCTGACGCCGGATAAAAAAGGCATCTACATCACCATCAACATCACCGAAGGCGAGCAGTACAAACTTTCCGATGTTGTCGTGAACGGCAATCTGGCCGGCCACTCGGCGGAAGTCGCTCAGATCACCAAAATTGAGCCAGGCGAGCTGTACAACGGCAGCAAGGTGACCAAAATGGAAGACAACATCAAAACGATGTTGGGCCGTTATGGTTACGCCTACCCGCGCGTCGGCACTCAGCCTGAGATCAACGACGCGGATAAAACCGTCAAACTGCACGTCAACGTTGACGCGGGCAACCGCTTCTACGTGCGTCGCATCAAGTTCGAAGGCAACGACACCAGCAAGGATTCCGTACTGCGTCGCGAAATGCGCCAGATGGAAGGCGCCTGGCTCGGCAACGAGCAGGTCGAGCAGGGCAAAGAGCGTCTGAACCGTCTGGGCTACTTCGAAACGGTTGACGTGGAAACCCAGCGCGTGCCGGGCACCGCCGATCAGGTCGATGTGACCTACAAGGTGAAAGAACGCAACACCGGTACCTTCAACTTCGGCGTCGGTTACGGCACCGAGAGCGGCGTCAGCTTCCAGGCCGGCGTGCAGCAGGATAACTGGTTGGGTACCGGCTACTCGGTCGGCATCAGCGGCACCAAGAACGACTACCAGACCTATACCGAACTGTCGGTCACCAACCCGTACTTCACCGTTGACGGTGTGAGCCTGGGCGGCCGCATCTTCTACAACGACTTTAAGGCGGATGACGCGGATCTGTCGGACTATACCAACAAGAGTTACGGTATCGACGGTACGCTGGGCTTCCCGATCAACGAAAACAACTCGTTGCGTACCGGCCTGGGCTACGTCCACAACGGCCTGTCGAACATGCAGCCGCAGATCGCCATGTGGCGTTACCTCGACTCGATGGGCGTGGATGCGAACAAGACCGACCGCGCCAGCTACTCGACCGACGACTTTACGCTGAACCTGGGCTGGACCTACAACAACCTGGACCGCGGCTACTTCCCGACCTCGGGTAACCGCACCACGTTGAACGGCAAGGTCACCATTCCGGGCTCGGACAACGAATACTACAAGGTGACGCTGGACAGCGTACAGTACGTGCCGATCAACGACGATCGCACCTGGGTGCTGTTGGGCCGTGGCCGTCTGGGTTACGCGGATGGGCTGGGCGGCAAGGAAATGCCGTTCTACGAGAACTTCTACGCCGGTGGTTCGAGCACCGTGCGCGGCTTCCAGTCCAACACCATTGGTCCGAAGGCGGTGTACTACAACTCCAACTCGTACCAGTGTCAGTTCAACGCCGGCAGCACGACCGATCGTCAGAGCATCTGTAGCTCGGATGACGCGGTGGGCGGTAACGCCATGGCGGTCGCCAGCCTGGAGCTGATCACCCCGACGCCGTTCATCAGCGAGAAATACGCCAACTCGGTGCGGACGTCGCTGTTCATCGATGCCGGTACCGTGTGGGACACCAAGTGGAAGAATACCAACGAAACGCTGATGTACGGCGTGCCGGACTACAGCAAAGCCAGCAATATTCGTTCTTCCGCCGGTATCGCGCTGCAGTGGATGTCGCCACTGGGGCCGTTGGTGTTCTCTTACGCCAACCCGATCAAGAAATACGAAGGCGACAAGTCCGAACAGTTCCAGTTTAACATCGGTAAGACCTGGTAACGGGTCTCGCCTCTGGGCATAACAGTTATTAAGAATCGCAATGGCCAGGCGCCCGCCGGCAGAGGGAGATGATTCTCATTGTTTGGTGGGACAAGTCTGGCAAATTGTGTACTTCAGTGTCATATGACACAAATGGGTGATGGTAAGGAGTTTATAGTGAAAAAGTGGTTGTGTGCCGCAGGCCTCGGTTTAGCAATGGCTGCTTCAGCTGGCGTTCAGGCAGCAGATAAGATCGCTGTCGTTAACGTCTCCAGCATTTTCCAACAGCTGCCGGCCCGCGAAGCGGTCGCTAAACAGCTGGAAAACGAGTTTAAAGGCCGTGCAAGCGAACTCCAGAACATGGAACGTAGCCTGCAGACCAAAATGCAACGTCTGCAGCGTGACGGCGCTACCATGAAAGCCAGCGACCGCAGCAAGTTGGAAAAAGACGTGATGGCGCAACGCGAGCAGTTCTCTCAGAAAGCCCAGGCTTTCGAGCAGGACAACCGCCGTCGCCAGATGGAAGAACGTAACAAGATCCTGAGCCGCATTCAGGACGCGGTGAAATCTGTCGCCAGCAAAGGCGGTTATGACGTGGTGATCGACGCCAACGCCGTTGCCTATGCAGACTCTTCCAAAGATATCACTGCTGACGTGCTGAAACAGGTTAAATAACACATGCTTTCAATTCGACTGGCTGATTTAGCGCAGCAGTTGGATGCACAATTGCACGGTGATGGCGATCTCGTCATCACCGGCATTGCTTCTATGCATTCGGCACAGCCTGGCCAAATCACGTTTTTGTCAAACAGCCGCTATCAAGAGCAGCTGTCTTCCTGCCAGGCAAGCGCCGTGGTGCTTACCGAAGCGGATTTACCACACTGCCGTGCTGCGGCGCTGGTGGTTAAAAACCCTTATCTGACCTACGCGCGCATGGCGCAACTGATGGACACTACGCCGGCGCCGGCGCAGGATATCGCGCCAAGCGCGGTGATCTCGCCTGAAGCGCAGCTGGGGCAGAACGTCGCCATTGGGGCGAACGCGGTGATCGAGTCAGGTGCGGTGCTTGGCGATAACGTGGTTATCGGCCCGGGCTGCTTCATCGGCAAACACGCACGCATCGGCGCGGGTACGCGTCTGTGGGCGAACGTAACGATTTATCATGCGGTCGAAATCGGCCAGCGCTGCCTGATTCAGTCGGGCACCGTGATCGGCGCGGACGGTTTCGGCTATGCGAATGAGCGCGGCGAGTGGATCAAGATCCCTCAGTTGGGCACGGTGATTATCGGCGATCGCGTCGAAATCGGCGCTTGCACCACCATTGACCGCGGCGCTTTGGATAACACCCAAATCGGGAATGGTGTTATCATCGACAACCAATGCCAGATTGCACATAACGTCGTGATTGGCGACAATACCGCCGTCGCCGGCGGTGTGATCATGGCCGGTAGCCTGAAAATCGGCCGCTACTGCCAGATCGGCGGCGCCAGCGTGATCAACGGTCACATGGAGATTGCCGACAAGGTTGTTGTTACCGGAATGGGAATGGTTATGCGACCAATCACCGAACCTGGGGTATACTCTTCGGGCATTCCGTTGCAGCCTAACAAGGTTTGGCGTAAAACCGCTGCGTTGGTGATGAATATCGATGAGATCAGCAAACGCTTGAAAGCTGTCGAACGTAAAGTCGGAAAAGACTAATCATTGCCGCCCGCCCTGGCGGGTACAAAACGAAACGCGTTGGTCGTGAGACCAAAAGCGCAAAGAGATGTTAATTTGCGGCCTGCATGATGATCTCCTTTTGGGGTCAGCGCAGGCCGTGTTGTTGATGCCATCAGTTTTTAGAGACAGGAAGAGTATTTTGACTACTGACACTCATACTCTGGATATTGCAGAAATTTTGGATCTGCTTCCTCACCGTTACCCGTTCTTGCTGGTCGACCGCGTCCTCGAGTTTGAAGAGCACAAATATCTGCGTGCGGTGAAGAACGTATCGGTGAATGAACCGTTTTTCCAGGGCCATTTCCCTGGCAAACCGATTTTCCCAGGCGTATTGATCCTGGAAGCCATGGCGCAGGCCACCGGTATCCTGGCGTTTAAAAGCGTCGGCAAACTGGAGCCGGGCGAGCTGTATTACTTCGCCGGTATCGACGAAGCACGCTTCAAGCGCCCTGTGGTGCCAGGCGATCAGATGGTCATGGAAGTCACCTTCGAGAAAACTCGCCGCGGTCTGACTCGCTTCAAAGGCGTGGCGACCGTTGACGGTAAAATTGTCTGCGAAGCAACCATGATGTGTGCCCGCAGCCGGGAGGCTTAATCCGTGATTGACCAAACCGCCTTTATCCATCCTAGCGCGATAGTCGAAGAAGGCGCCGTGATCGGCGCCAACGTGCATATCGGCCCTTTCTGCTACGTCGGCTCCCAGGTGGAAATCGGCGCCGGCACGGTGCTGAAATCCCACGTGGTGGTGAACGGCATTACCAAGATTGGCTGCGATAATCAGATTTATCAATTCGCCTCTATCGGCGAAGTGAATCAGGATCTGAAATACGCGGGCGAACCGACGCGCGTTGAAGTGGGCGATCGCAACCGCATCCGCGAAAGCGTGACCATTCATCGCGGCACCGCGCAGGGCACCGGCCTGACCAAAGTGGGCAACGACAACCTGCTGATGGTCAACGTGCACATCGCCCACGATTGCGTGGTCGGCAATGCTTGCGTGCTGGCCAACAACGCCACGCTGGCGGGGCATGTGGAAATCGACGATCACGCCATCATCGGCGGCATGACGGCGATCCACCAGTTCTGCATTATCGGCGCGCATGTGATGGTAGGCGGTTGTTCCGGTGTCGCTCAGGACGTGCCTCCTTTCGTCATCGCTCAGGGCAACCACGCTACGCCGTTCGGCGTCAACGCGGTCGGCCTGAAGCGCCGCGGTTTTGACAAGGATGAAATGCAGGCAATCCGCAACGCCTACAAAATCCTGTATCGCAGCGAGAAAACGCTGGATGAAGCGAAAGCGGAAATCGAAGCCCTGGCCAAAGAACAGCCGGTGGTGCAGCAATACCTCGATTTCTTCACCCGTTCCACCCGTGGCATCATTCGCTGAGTTATGTCGAATCGTCCATTGACTATCGGACTGGTCGCCGGAGAAACCTCCGGTGACATTCTCGGCGCCGGCTTGATCCGTGCGCTCAAGGCGCAGATCCCCGACGCGCGTTTTGTTGGCGTCGCCGGCCCGCTGATGCAGGCCGAAGGCTGCGAAGCCTGGTACGAAATGGAAGAGCTGGCGGTCATGGGCGTGGTGGAAGTGCTTGAGCGCTTGCCACGCCTGTTGAAGATCCGCAAGGATCTCACCCGCCGCTTCGGTGAGCTGCGGCCGGACGTGTTTGTCGGCATCGACGCGCCGGACTTCAACATCACGCTGGAAGGCCGCCTCAAACAGCGCGGCATTCGCACCATCCACTACGTCAGCCCTTCCGTATGGGCCTGGCGGCAAAAGCGCGTTTTCAAAATAGGCAAAGCCACCGATCTGGTGCTGGCCTTTCTCCCTTTCGAAAAAGCGTTTTACGATCGTTTCAACGTGCCTTGCCGGTTTATCGGCCACACCATGGCGGACGCCATGCCGTTGCAGCCCGACCGGCTGGCGGCGCGCGCTCAGCTTGGCATCGCTCCGCAGGCGCGCTGTTTGGCCTTGCTGCCGGGCAGCCGCGGCGCCGAAGTCGAGATGCTGAGCGCCGATTTCCTCAAAACCGCGCAGCTGCTGCGCACCCGTTATCCCGAGCTGGAAGTGGTGGTGCCGCTGGTCAACGCCAAACGGCGCGAGCAGTTTGAGCGCATCAAGGCCGAGGTTGCGCCGGATTTGACCGTACACCTGCTGAATGGGCAGGGGCGCGAAGCGATGATCGCCAGCGACGCGGCGCTGCTGGCATCCGGCACGGCGGCGCTGGAGTGCATGTTGGCCAAGTGCCCGATGGTGGTGGGCTATCGCATGAAGCCGTTCACTTTCTGGCTGGCGCAGAAGCTGGTGAAAACGCCTTACGTTTCGCTGCCGAATCTGCTGGCGGGGCGCGAGATCGTCACCGAGCTGCTGCAGCATGATTGCGTGCCGGACAAACTGGCCGCCGCCGTGATGCCGCTGCTGGAAGAGAGCCCGGAAACCGACGCGTTGAAACACACTTTCCTTACCTTGCACCAAAGCATCCGTTGCGGTGCGGACGAACAGGCCGCTCAGGCTGTGTTGGAGCTGGCGAAAGCATGATTGAACCCTTTATCTATCCCGCTGCCACGCTGATTGCCGGTGTGGACGAAGTGGGCCGCGGCCCGTTGGTCGGCGCGGTGGTCACCGCCGCCGTGATCCTCGATCCGGCGCAGCCGATCGTCGGTCTGGCGGACTCCAAGAAACTCAGTGAAAAACGCCGCCTGGCGCTGTATGACGAAATCGTCGCCAAGGCGCTCTCCTGGAGCCTGGGGCGCGCCGAACCGGCAGAAATCGACCAATTGAACATTTTGCACGCCACCATGTTGGCGATGCAGCGTGCGGTGGCCGGGTTGCATATCGCGCCGGACATGGTTTTAATCGACGGTAACCGTTGCCCGAACCTGCCGATGCGTTCGCAGGCGGTGGTGAAGGGCGACAGCCGCGTGGCGGAGATCAGCGCGGCGTCCATTCTGGCGAAGGTCACGCGCGATCGCGAAATGGCCGAGCTGGACAGCGAGTACCCGGACTACGGTTTCGCGCAGCATAAAGGCTACCCGACCGCCTTCCACCTGGAGCGGCTGGCCGCGCTGGGCGCCACCGAGCATCATCGCAGCAGCTTCGCGCCGGTGAAAAGAGCGCTGGCGCTGTAGTCTGCGGGCCTGACCGGGCTCGACGATAGCATTAACCCGGGCTCAGCCTGCTGAGCCCCTTCAATCAGGTATCTGGAGATGGCCGAACCTCGTTTTATTCACCTGCGCGTCCACAGTGACTACTCCATGATTGATGGATTGGCCAAGACGGCGCCGCTGGTGAAAAGAGCCGCCGCGTTAGCCATGCCTGCACTGGCAATCACCGATTTCACCAACCTGTGCGGGCTGGTGAAATTCTATGGCAGCGCGCACGGTGCCGGGATCAAACCGATCATCGGCGCGGATTTCCATGTGCAAAGTGAAGAGCTGGGCGATGAACTGGCTCAGTTGACGGTGCTGGCCAGTAACAACGAAGGTTACCAGAACCTGACGCTGCTGATTTCCCGCGCCTATCAGCGCGGCTACGGCGCCGCCGGCCCGACTATCGATCGCGACTGGCTGATTGAACATCGCGAAGGGCTGATCCTGCTTTCCGGCGCGCGTCAGGGCGACGTCGGCAAGTTCCTGCTGCGCGGCAACCAGACGCAGGTGGATCAGTGTCTGGACTTCTATCAGCGGTATTTCCCGGACTGTTACTATCTGGAACTGATCCGCACCGGCCGCCAGGACGAAGAGAACTACCTGCATGCGGCGGTGGCGCTGGCCACCGAGCGTGGCTTGCCGGTGGTGGCCACCAACGACGTGCGCTTCCTGGTGGAAGATGACTTCGACGCTCATGAGATCCGCGTCGCCATCCACGACGGCTTTACGCTGGACGACCCCAAGCGGCCGCGCAACTACAGCCCGCAACAGTACATGCGCAGCGAAGACGAGATGTGCGAGCTGTTCGCCGACATCCCGGAAGCGCTGCTGAACAGCGTCGAAATCGCCAAGCGCTGTAACGTCACCATTCGCCTCGGCGAATACTTCCTGCCGCAGTTCCCGACCGGCGATATGAGCACCGAGGACTTCCTGGTGCTCAAATCGAAAGAGGGGCTGGAAGAGCGTCTGGAGTTCCTGTTCCCCGATCCTGACGTGCGCGCGCAGCGCCGCCCGGAATACGATGAGCGTCTGGACGTCGAGCTGAAGGTGATCAACCAGATGGGCTTCCCCGGCTACTTCCTGATCGTGATGGAGTTTATCCAGTGGTCGAAGGACAACAACGTGCCGGTTGGCCCGGGGCGCGGCTCCGGCGCCGGTTCGCTGGTGGCCTATGCGTTGAAAATCACCGACCTCGATCCGCTGGAGTTCGATCTGCTGTTCGAACGCTTCCTGAACCCGGAACGTGTCTCAATGCCCGACTTCGACGTCGACTTCTGCATGGAGAAGCGTGACCAGGTAATTGAGCACGTGGCGGAGATGTACGGCCGCGAAGCGGTATCACAGATCATCACCTTCGGCACCATGGCGGCGAAAGCGGTTATCCGCGACGTGGGCCGCGTGCTGGGGCACCCGTACGGCTTCGTCGATCGCATTTCCAAGCTGGTGCCGCCGGATCCGGGCATGACGCTGGAGAAAGCCTTCGCCGCCGAACCGCAGCTGCCGGAGATTTACGAGGCCGACGAAGAGGTCAAGGCGCTGATCGACATGGCGCGCAAGCTGGAAGGGGTGACGCGCAACGCCGGTAAACACGCCGGGGGCGTGGTGATCGCGCCGACCAAGATCACCGACTTCGCGCCGCTGTACTGCGATGCCGAAGGGAACCACCCGGTGACCCAGTTCGACAAGAACGACGTGGAATACGCCGGGCTGGTGAAGTTCGACTTCCTCGGTCTGCGCACCCTGACCATCATCGACTGGGCGCTGGAGATGATCAACGCCCGGCGCGCCAAGACCGGGCTGGAACCGATCGACATCGCCGCCATCCCGCTCGACGACAAGAAAAGCTTCGACATGCTGCAGCGCTCGGAAACCACGGCGGTGTTCCAGCTTGAATCGCGCGGCATGAAAGATTTGATCAAACGTCTGAAGCCCGACTGCTTCGAAGACATGATCGCACTGGTGGCGCTGTTCCGTCCGGGGCCGCTGCAGTCGGGCATGGTGGATAACTTCATCGACCGCAAACACGGCCGTGAAGAGATCTCCTACCCGGACATTCAGTGGCAGCACGAGTCGCTCAAGCCGGTGCTGGAGCCGACCTACGGCATCATCCTGTATCAGGAACAGGTGATGCAGATTGCCCAGGTGCTGGCCGGCTATACGCTGGGCGGCGCGGACATGCTGCGTCGTGCAATGGGTAAAAAGAACCCGGTCGAAATGGCCAAGCAGCGCGGCGGCTTTGAAGACGGCGCCAAAGCGCGCGGCATCGACGGCGAACTGTCGGTGAAAATCTTCGACCTGGTGGAAAAATTCGCCGGTTATGGCTTCAACAAATCGCACTCCGCCGCCTATGCGCTGGTGTCGTATCAGACGCTGTGGCTGAAGGCCCACTACCCGGCCGAGTTTATGGCGGCGGTGATGACCGCCGATATGGACAACACCGACAAAGTGGTGGGGCTGGTGGACGAATGCTGGCGCATGGGGCTGAAGATCCTGCCGCCGGACATCAACAGCGGCCTGTATCACTTCCACGTCAACGACGACGGCGAGATCGTTTACGGCATCGGCGCCATCAAGGGCGTAGGGGAAGGGCCAATCGAGGCCATTATCGAGGCGCGCAACAGCGGCGAGCAAGGTTACTTCAAAGACCTGTTCGATCTCTGCGCGCGCTCCGACATCAAGAAACTGAACCGCCGCATTCTGGAAAAACTGATCATGTCCGGGGCGTTCGATCGCCTTGGGCCGCACCGCGCCGCGCTGATGAATTCGCTCGGCGACGCGTTAAAAGCGGCGGATCAGCATGCGAAAGCCGAAGCTATTGGCCAGGTGGATATGTTTGGCGTGCTGGCGGAAGCGCCGGAGCAGGTGGAGCAATCCTACGCCAATATCGCGCCCTGGCCGGAGCAGGTGGTGCTGGACGGTGAACGGGAGACGCTGGGGCTGTACCTGACCGGCCACCCGATCACCCAGTACCTGAAGGAGATCGAACGTTACGCCGGTGGCCAGCGTTTGAAAGACATGCACCCGACGGATCGGGGCAAAATGACTACCGCCGTCGGGTTGGTGGTCGCCGCGCGGGTGATGGTGACCAAGCGCGGCAACCGCATCGGCATCTGCACGCTGGATGACCGTTCAGGCCGTCTGGAAGTGATGTTATTCACCGAAGCGTTAGAAAAATACCAGCATTTGTTGGAAAAAGACCGTATCCTTATCGCCAGTGGACAGGTCAGCTTTGATGACTTTAGCGGCGGGCTTAAAATGATGGCCCGCGAGGTAATGGACATCAGTGAAGCCCGGGAAAAATACGCTCGCGGGCTTGCTATCTCGCTGACTGACAGGCAAATTGATGACCAGCTTTTGAACCGTCTCCGTCAGTCGTTGGAACCCCATCGATCGGGGACGATTCCAGTGCATCTCTACTATCAACGGGAAGATGCGCGAGCCAAGCTGCGTTTTGGCGCAACCTGGCGCGTGACGCCCACCGACCGCTTGTTGATCGACTTGCGGACGTTGGTAGGCAATGAGCAGGTGGACTTGGAATTTGACTAAAATAGGAATGCTATGAGTCTGAATTTTCTTGATTTTGAACAGCCGATTGCAGAGCTGGAAGCGAAAATTGACTCGCTGACTGCAGTCAGCCGTCAAGACGAAAAATTAGATATTAATCTGGACGAAGAGGTTCAGCGCCTGCGTGAAAAGAGCGTTGAGCTGACGCGCAAGATTTTTGCCGATCTTGGGGCTTGGCAAATTGCCCAATTGGCACGCCACCCGCGCCGTCCTTATACCCTGGATTATATCAAACACATCTTTACCGACTTCGAAGAGTTGGCGGGCGATCGCGCTTACGCTGACGACAAAGCGATCGTCGGCGGCATTGCGCGCCTGGATGGCCGTCCGGTGATGATCATCGGGCACCAGAAAGGCCGTGAAACCAAAGAGAAGATCCGCCGCAACTTCGGCATGCCGGCGCCGGAAGGCTACCGCAAGGCGCTGCGCCTGATGGAAATGGCCGCGCGCTTCAAGATGCCGATCATCACCTTTATCGATACCCCTGGCGCTTATCCGGGCGTGGGCGCGGAAGAACGCGGCCAGTCGGAAGCTATCGCGCGCAACCTGCGTGAGATGTCGCGTCTGAACGTGCCGGTCATCTGCACCGTCATCGGCGAAGGCGGCTCCGGCGGCGCGCTGGCGATCGGCGTGGGCGACAAGGTGAACATGCTGCAGTACAGCACTTACTCGGTGATTTCGCCGGAAGGCTGTGCTTCCATCCTGTGGAAGAGCGCCGATAAGGCGCCGCTGGCCGCAGAAGCGATGGGCATCACCGCGCCGCGTCTGAAAGAGCTGAAGCTGATCGACTCGGTGATCCCGGAGCCGCTCGGTTCCGCGCACCGCGACGTGCCGGCGATGGCCGCCGCGCTGAAAGCGCAGCTGCTCGCCGATCTGAAAGATTTGGATGGCCTGAACGACGAAGAGTTGCTCAACCGCCGTTACCAGCGTCTGATGAACTACGGCTACTGCTGAGTTCTGTTCTTCGCTGCAAGAAACCGCCTCCGGGCGGTTTTTTTTTGGCTACACACCGCCGGATTTTCGTGGTGTTATAGAGACTTGGCCGTTAACTGACAGGAGCTGCCGATGAATATCATCGCCATCATGGGCCCGACGGGCGTCTACTACAAAGATGAGCCGATTCGCGAGCTCCACGCTGCGCTGGCCGCCATGGGATTCCAACTGGTGTACCCCAAAAACAGCGGTGACCTGCTGAAGTTGATCGAAGCCAACGCCCGCATCTGCGGGGTGATCTTCGACTGGGACGACTACAGCCTGGAGCTGTGCAGCGAGATCAACGAGCTGAACGAATACCTGCCGCTGTATGCCTTTATCAATACCCACTCCACTTTCGACGTCAGCCTGCATGAAATGCGCATGGTGCTCTATTTCTTCGAGTATGGCCTGAATGCGGCAGACGACATCGCGCAGCGCATCCAGCAGTACACCGCGGAATACATCGACACCATTACGCCGCCGCTGACCAAGGCGCTGTTCAACTACGTGCGCGAAGGGAAGTACACCTTCTGCACACCGGGCCACATGGCCGGCACCGCGTTCCAGAAAAGCCCGGTAGGCTGCCTGTTCTATGACTTCTTCGGCGCCAATACCCTGAAGGCCGACATCTCGATTTCGGTCACCGAGCTCGGGTCGCTGTTGGATCACACCGGCCCGCATCTGGAGGCCGAAGAGTACATCGCGCGCACCTTCAACGCCGAGCAGAGCTATCTGGTCACCAACGGCACCTCCACCGCCAATAAGATCGTCGGCATGTATTCGGCGCCGGCGGGCAGCACGGTGCTGATCGACCGCAACTGCCACAAATCGCTGTGCCACCTGCTGATGATGAGCGATATCACGCCGATCTATCTGCGCCCGCTGCGCAACGCCTACGGCATCCTCGGCGGGATCCCGCAGCGCGAATTCACGCGCGAGAGCATCGCCGCCCGAGTGCAGGCGACGCCGAACGCCACCTGGCCGGTGCATGCGGTGATCACCAACTCCACCTATGACGGCCTGCTGTACAACACCGACTACATCAAGCAGACGCTGGAGGTGCCGTCGATTCACTTTGATTCCGCCTGGGTGCCTTACACCAACTTCCACCCGATTTACGACGGCAAGAGCGGCATGAGCGGCGAGCGGGTGCCCGGCAAGGTTTTCTACGAAACCCAGTCTACCCACAAGCTGCTGGCCGCCTTCTCGCAGGCCTCGATGATTCATATCAAGGGCGACTACGATGAGAGCACCTTCAACGAAGCCTACATGATGCACACCACCACTTCGCCGCACTACGGCATCGTGGCGTCGATGGAGACCGCCGCCGCCATGCTGCGCGGCAACCCGGGGCGCCGCTTGATCAACCGTTCGGTGGAGCGCGCGCTGCATTTTCGCCGTGAAGTGCAGCGGCTGCGCGAGGAGAGCGACAGCTGGTTCTTCGATATCTGGCAGCCGGAAGAGATCGATGAGGCGCAGTGCTGGCCGCTGGATCCGGACGATAACTGGCATGGTTTCGGCCAGACCGATCGCGATCATATGTATCTCGATCCGATCAAGGTGACGATCCTGACGCCGGGCATGAATGAGCTGGGGGCGCTGGAAGAAGAGGGGATCCCGGCGGCGCTGGTGGCGAAGTACCTCGACGAGCGCGGCATCGTGGTGGAGAAGACCGGGCCGTACAACCTGCTGTTCCTGTTCAGCATCGGCATCGACAAAACCAAGGCGATGAGCCTGTTGCGCGGCCTGACTGATTTCAAGCGCGCCTACGATCTCAACCTGCGGGTGAAGAACATGCTGCCGGATCTGTACGCCGAGGATCCGGATTTTTATCGCCATATGCGTATCCAGGATCTGGCCGCCGGCATTCATCGGCTGATCCGCCAACACGATCTGCCGCGCCTGATGCAGCGGGCGTTCGACGTGCTGCCGGAAATGAAGCTGACGCCGCACCAGATGTTCCAGGAACAGGTGCGCGGCAATGTGGAAACCTGCGAGCTGGATCAGCTGGTGGGCAAGGTGGCGGCCAATATGATCCTGCCTTATCCGCCGGGCGTGCCGCTGGTGATGCCGGGAGAAATGATCACCGAAGAGAGCCGGGCGGTGCTCGATTTCCTGCTGATGCTGTGCTCTATCGGTGAGCGCTATCCCGGTTTTGAAACCGACATCCACGGCGCCAAACTGACGGAGGACGGGCGCTATCTGGTGAAGGTGTTGAAAGCGCCAGCATAATCGTTTAGGCGAATTCTCGGCAGATCAGGTTCACGCTGTCGAGCGGCAGCGGTTCCTGTGTCAGGCCGCAAAACGGTTGGCCATTGCGCTGCTGGTGATAGCGGCAGCGGTGGCATTCGCCGAACAGCGCCGCATTTTCCTGCCGCTGCAGTTGGCGCAGCAGCTGGGTTAACAGCGCCTGCAACTGTTCGCCGTCCTGCTGCATGGCGTCTTGCGCCTGTTGCAGGTAGGCAGGAGGAAACAGAGCCTCCATTAAACTTCGCGATTTTTCTGTCAGCCGCAGCCGCACGCTGCGGCGATCCTTTGCGTCCGCCGTGCGGGCGATCATGCCGTTCAGCTCCAGCTTTTTCAGCGATTGGGACACCGTTCCCTTGGTCAGGCCAAGGTATTCCGCCACGGCCATCGGGGTGTTGGAGTAATGATTACAGCGTGCCAGATAGTAGAGCGCGCTCAACTGCACCGGCGGCAGACTTTCCAATTCTTCGTGGCTGCGCAGCCAGCTGCGTTGCAGGCTATTCAAGCGTTCAAGCAGATCAAACAGTTTTAGCATCGTATCCTCATCAGGTTGCGTAAATAGTATCGATTAAAAACTATATTGACAAGTCATTGGTGCTGGCATACTGTTCATATCGTTTCGATTCGAAACAATATGGGTAAGTCAACGTGCCCGAAACCGTCAATACCAAGGAGAATGAGGATGACTAAGGCCGTATTTTATCATGCCGGCTGCCCGGTATGCGTGAGTGCCGAACAGCAGCTGTTGGGACTGTTGAGCGATAACGTGCAGGTGGAAGTGGTGCACCTGGGGGAACGCCCAACGCGCGTGGCGGAAGCTGAGCGCCTCGGCGTGCAGAGTGTACCGGCGCTGGTGGTCGATGGGCAGGTGCTGCACATCAACTTCGGCGCGGCGCTGGCGGATCTGAAGGGCTGAGACGCCGTGTGCTTAATCATGCCCCGCGGCAATCCGCGGGGTTTTTGCCGTTGACGTCATCGCCGCCGCCGGATACCGTGCCCCATCAGAATGAACAGGAGAGGGTTTCTATGCTGGGATTACGTCAGGTGCACCACATCGCGATCATTGGCGCGGACTACGCCGCCAGTAAGCATTTCTATTGCGATATTCTCGGTTTTACCCTGCTGAGTGAAGTTTACCGCGAGGAGCGCGACTCCTGGAAAGCGGATCTCGCGCTCAACGGACAATACACTATCGAACTGTTTTCTTTCCCTTCGCCGCCGGCCCGCGTCAGCCGCCCAGAGGCCTGCGGCCTGCGCCATCTGGCGTTCAGCGTTGACGACATCGATCGGGCCATCGCCCATCTGCAGGCGGCCGGCGTTGCCTGCGAACCGGTGCGCGTCGATCCCTACACCCAATCCCGATTTACCTTTTTCAGCGATCCCGATGGTTTACCGTTAGAATTATACGAGAGTTAACGGCTTAATCGCCTCCCGGCGGCCACAGCCGGGGGCGGTTATGCTATGATCGCGCCCTTGCCCTACATGCCTACAGAGTTATTTCCGCCATGCAAGAGCCTGCTTTTCGCGTCGGGGAGTGGCTGGTTACCCCTGCCGACAACACCATCAGCCGCGACGGCCGCCAAAAAACGCTGGAACCGCGCCTGATCGACATGCTGTGCTATTTCGCCCGGCACCCCGACGTGGTGCTGAGCCGCGACGAGCTGATCGACAACGTCTGGAAGCGCAATATCGTCACCAACCACGTGGTGACCCAATGTATTTCAGAGCTGCGCAAGTACCTGAAAGACGGCGACAGCGACAGCCCGGAATACATTATCACCGTGCCCAAGCGCGGGTATAAGCTGGCGACGTCAGTGATCTGGTGTGAAGAAGGGGAGACGCAACCCGCTCCCGCACAGGCGCCGCAGATTGCGGTGATCATGCATGAACCGGAAGACGGCAGCGAGGAAGACGACGAGACGCCGTATGTGCCGCCGCGCCGGGCAAGCGGCGAGCCGTCTGCCGCGCCTGGCGAAAAGCAGCCGCGTTTTTATCGTCGCCCGACCTTCTGGGTGTGGCTGGCGTTTCTGGCGGCGCTCAGCGTTTGCGTGGCGTTTGTCGGCATCGCCACGCTGTCGCAGCGCGTGCCGGTATCGACCATGCCGGTGCTGCTCAACCCGCGCGATATCGATATCCGCATCCAGGGCGGCGAGAGCTGCAGCAACTGGATGCCCCAGCTCTCTTACGTGGTGGGCGTCAGCGAGCTGATCACCGATTCGTTGAACACCTACTCGACCTTCCTGGTGCATGACCAAACCAATTACAACTATTCCGGCCCCAGCAATTCGGGCAAGTCGCTGTATATCGAGTTCGTCAATCAGCGCCACTACCGCGCCCAGCAGTGTTTCCTTTCCGTGCGGCTGGTGGATAACGCTGACAGCTCTGTCATGCTGGACAAGCGTTACTTCATTACCGCCGATAACCAGCTGAAGATCCAGGCCGACTTCCTCGCCAGCCTGTCCGCGGCGCTGAAGCAGCCTTGGCCGCCACAGCTGGAGCAGCGTCTGGCGCAGTTGCTGCCCGACAACGGACCGTTGCTGCAGCGTTTCTACCAGGCGCATCAGTTGCTGATCCGCGGTGACGCCGATTCGTTGACCCGCGCCAGCGGCCAGCTGAGCGAGCTGATTAACAGCGCGCCGAACTTCCACTACCTGCTGGCTGAAAAAGCGTTGGTGGATCTGTTGCGCAATTCTTATCAACCGTTCGACAGCCCGGCCTTGGCGCAATTGCGCGCCGATATCAGCCATCTGGCGACGATCCCCGAATTGAAAAACACGCCGATCGTGCAGCAAGTTCTGGCGGTAGATGCCTTGACGCAGGGGCGGATTGACGAGGCGCACCGGGCGATCGATCTGGGGATTGAATTGCAAATGTCGTGGCTGAATTATGTGCTGCTGGGCAAGGTGTATGAAATGCAGGGGCAGAATCATTTGGCGGCCGACTCTTATATTACCGCCTTCAATCTTCGCCCCGGTGAGGATACCTTGCATTGGATCACCAATGGCGTATTCCAGACGTCATTGACCAACGTAGTGCCTTATTTAAATAACTATCAGCGCCAATAATTAATCTAATATCACGCCGCCCTTATTCTTCGGGGATCATGGCGGCGTTATTTATTGGTGAAGCAATGTTGCATGAATGTATTATTTTGCTGCGCGATATTATTTCTTTTTTGCCATTTGTTATGCGTCATTAACCTTGTCATCTTATTGTTTTTAAGTGATGTTTATCTTTTCTTTAGCCTGTCTTTTTATCTTGATGTGTTAATGAAAAACCTCAGGTTATCATTTGTATGATCATGAGCGTAATCTCACTTTATCTTTAGGACTTTATTCCCCCCGATGGTTAGCATCCTGACAATCAAGCCGGCTCATTAAAATCTTTTATTTATGGGTGTGGCTTATAAGAAACGTAAATCAGGAGAAACTGACCATGGCTTCACCCAAGAAAATAGGGCTTATTGCCTGCACCGGCGTGGTCGCCGGTAATATGATGGGGAGCGGGATTGCCTTATTGCCCGCCAACCTGGCGAGTCTCGGATCCATCGCTATTTGGGGATGGGTGATCTCGATTATCGGGGCGATGTCGCTGGCTTATGTGTATGCCCGCCTCGCCACCAAAAACCCGCAGCAGGGCGGCCCTATCGCCTACGCGGGTGAAATTTCCCCGGCCTTCGGTTTCCAGACCGGCGTGCTTTATTACCATGCCAACTGGATCGGCAACCTGGCCATCGGCATTACCGCCGTTTCTTATCTCTCCACCTTCTTCCCGGCGCTGAACAACCCGGTGCCCGCCGGCATCGCCTGTATCGCCATCGTGTGGGTCTTCACCTTCGTCAACATGCTGGGCGGAACCTGGGTCAGCCGTTTGACCACGCTGGGCCTGGTGCTGGTGCTGATCCCGGTGATCGTGACCGCCACCCTCGGCTGGCACTGGTTTGACGCCGCCACCTATCAGGCTAACTGGAATACCTCCGGCACCACCGACAGCCATGCGGTCATCAAAAGTATTCTGCTGTGCCTGTGGGCGTTCATCGGCGTGGAATCCGCAGCGGTCAGCACCGGCATGGTGAAAAACCCGAAACGCACCGTGCCGCTGGCGACCATGCTCGGCACCGGCCTGGCGGGCATCATCTACATCGCCGCCACCCAGGTGATCAGCGGCATGTTCCCGGCGTCTGAAATGGCCGCCAGCGGCGCGCCGTTCGCCATCAGCGCCTCGGCGATTATGGGCAACTGGGCCGCACCGATGGTTTCCGCCTTCACCGCCTTCGCCTGCCTGACCTCGCTCGGTTCGTGGATGATGTTGGTCGGCCAGGCTGGGGTGCGCGCCGCCAACGACGGCAACTTCCCGAAAGTGTACGGCGAGCTGGATAAAAACGGCATTCCGAAGAAAGGCCTGCTGCTGGCCGGCTGCAAAATGACCGCGCTGATGGTGCTGATCACCCTGATGAGCTCCGCCGGCGGCAAAGCCTCCGACCTGTTCGGCGAGCTGACCGGCATCGCGGTGCTGCTGACCATGCTGCCTTACTTCTACTCCTGCGTAGACCTGATCCGCTTTGAAGGGGTCAACGTGCGCAATCTGCTGAGCCTGATCGCTTCAGTGTGCGGCTGCGGCTTCTGCTTCATCGCGCTGATGGGCGCCAACTCTTTCGAACTGTCCGGCACCTTTATCATCAGCTTGATTATCCTGATGTTCTACGCCCGGAAAATGAATACCCGCCAGGCTGCCAACGCCGCGGCGGTCGATGAAAACACCACGGCCAAAGCGCACTGATTCGCGTCCGCTGACCGACTGAATTTACCCAGCCCCTTTCTTTCCGACCTGTCAGCCGCGACGGGAAGGGGCTTGCTTTGCCAGGAGAAATGCATATGAACGTTATCGCCATCATGAATCACATGGGTGTCTACTTCAAAGAAGAGCCCATCCGTGAACTGCATCAGGCGCTGGAAAGTCTGGATTTCCGCATCGTTTACCCTAACGATCGCGAAGACCTGCTGAAACTGATCGAGAACAACGCCCGTCTGTGCGGGGTGATCTTCGACTGGGACAAATACAACCTGGAGCTGTGCGAAGAGATCAGCCAACTGAACGAATACATGCCGCTGTACGCATTCGCCAACACCTATTCGACGCTGGACGTCAGCCTGAACGATCTGCGCATGCAGGTGCGCTTCTTCGAGTATGCGCTCGGCGCGGCAACCGACATTGCCGCCAAGATCAAACAGAACACCGACGAGTATATCGACACCATCCTGCCGCCGCTGACCAAGGCGCTGTTCAAATACGTGCGCGAAGGCAAATACACCTTCTGTACGCCGGGCCACATGGGCGGCACTGCGTTCCAGAAGAGCCCGGTGGGCAGCCTGTTCTACGATTTCTTTGGCCCGAACACCATGAAGTCGGATATCTCGATTTCGGTGTCCGAACTGGGGTCGCTGCTGGATCACTCCGGCCCGCACAAAGAGGCGGAGGAGTACATTTCCCGCGTGTTCAACGCCGAACGCAGCTACATGGTCACCAACGGCACCTCCACCGCCAACAAGATCGTCGGCATGTATTCGGCGCCGGCGGGCAGCACGGTGCTGATTGACCGTAACTGCCACAAGTCGCTGACTCACCTGATGATGATGAGCGACATCACGCCGATCTACTTCCGCCCGACCCGCAACGCCTACGGCATCCTCGGCGGCATTCCGCAGAGCGAGTTCCAGCGCGCCACCATCGCCAAGCGCGTGAAGGAGACCCCGAACGCCACCTGGCCGGTGCACGCGGTGATCACCAACTCCACCTATGACGGGCTGCTGTACAACACCGACTTTATCAAGAACACCCTGGACGTGAAGTCGATCCACTTCGATTCCGCCTGGGTGCCTTACACCAACTTCCACCCGATCTATAAAGGCAAGTGCGGCATGAGCGGCGGCCGCGTGGAGGGCAAGGTGATCTACGAAACCCAGTCCACCCACAAACTGCTGGCGGCCTTCTCGCAGGCTTCGATGATTCATGTGAAGGGCGACATCAACGAAGAGACCTTCAATGAAGCCTACATGATGCACACCACCACGTCGCCGCACTACGGCATTGTGGCCTCGACCGAAACCGCCGCGGCGATGATGAAAGGCAACGCTGGCAAGCGCCTGATCCACGGCTCTATCGAACGCGCGATCAAGTTCCGTAAAGAGATCAAACGCCTGAAAGTCGAATCCGACGGCTGGTTCTTCGACGTCTGGCAGCCGGAGCACATCGATGAGCCGGAGTGCTGGCCGCTGCGCTCCGACAGCGCCTGGCACGGTTTCAAGAATATCGATAACGAACACATGTATCTGGACCCGATCAAGGTCACCATTTTGACGCCGGGGATGAGCAAGGAAGGCGAGATGCAGCCATTCGGCATCCCGGCCAGCATCGTGGCGAAATACCTCGACGAGCGCGGCATCATCGTCGAGAAAACCGGGCCGTACAACCTGCTGTTCCTGTTCAGCATCGGCATCGACAAAACCAAGGCACTCAGCCTGCTGCGTGCGATGACCGACTTCAAACGCTCGTTCGACCTGAACCTGCGGGTGAAAAACATGCTGCCTTCGCTGTATCAGGAAGCGCCTGATTTCTATGAAAACATGCGCATTCAGGATCTGGCGCAGAACATTCACCGCCTGGTGGAGCAACACAACCTGCCGGACCTGATGTACCGCGCGTTCGAAGTGCTGCCAACCATGGTGATGAATCCGTACCAGGCGTTCCAGAAAGAGCTGCACGGCGAAGTGGAAGAGGTCTATCTGGAAGAGATGGTCGGTAAGGTCAACGCCAATATGATCCTCCCATACCCGCCGGGCGTGCCGCTGGTGATGCCGGGCGAAATGCTGACCGAGGAGAGCCGGCCGGTGCTGGAGTTCCTGCAGATGCTGTGCGAAATCGGCGCGCATTATCCGGGCTTTGAAACCGACATTCACGGCGCCTATCGTCAGGCGGACGGACGTTATCGGGTGAAAGTGCTGAAGGCGAAATAACCACAGCCAATCACAGGGGAGGCGCTCGCGCTTCCCCTTTGTCGTTCACCGACTGATGGGAGACCTCCATGAAAACACCCTCACAGCCGCGCGCAATCTACTATGTCGTAGCGATACAAATTTGGGAATATTTCAGCTTTTACGGCATGCGTGCGTTACTGATCCTCTATCTGACCCACCAACTCGGCTATACCGACAGCCGCGCCATCGATCTCTACAGCGCTTACGCTTCGTTAGTTTACGTCACTCCGATTCTTGGCGGCTGGCTCGCCGACCGCCTGCTGGGCAACCGCGTCGCGGTGATCGCCGGCGCGGCGCTGATGACCCTGGGGCATATCGTGCTCGGCCTGAGCGCGGTCTCCGCCCAGTCGCTCTATCTGGCGCTGGCCATCATCATCTGCGGCTACGGCCTGTTCAAATCCAATATCAGCTGCCTGCTGGGCGAGCTGTATCCGGCCCAGGATCCGCGGCGCGAAGGGGGCTTCTCGCTGCTCTACGCCGCCGGCAACGTCGGTTCCATTTTGGCGCCGATCGCCTGCGGGCTGGCGGCCGAGCGCTATGGTTGGCACGTCGGCTTTGCGTTGGCCGGGATCGGCATGTTCGCCGGCCTGGCGATCTTCCTGCTGGGCGGGCGTCATTTCCGCCACACTCGCGGCGTGAATGCCCCGCTGATGCGCGCAAGAAGCCTGGGCCTGCCGCACTGGGGCTGGCTGTTGGCGGCGTTGCTGGCATCGCCGCTGTTCTTCACGCTGTTGTTTATGCGCGACTGGGCCGGTTATTTGCTCGGGCTGGTGTGCGTGGCGGCGGTGGCGCTGGTGGCGCGCATTATGCTGCGCGCGGACGCCGGCCAGCGCCGGGGGCTGTGGCAGATCGTGGTGTTGATGCTGTTGGGCACGCTGTTCTGGGCCTTTGCCCAGCAGGGCGGCAGCTCCATCAGCCTGTTTATCGACCATTTCGTCGACCGGCGCTGGTTCGGCTGGACGGTGCCGACCGCCTTGTTCCAGTCGGTTAACGCTTGCGCGGTAATGCTGGGCGGCGTGGCGCTGGCATGGCTGGCGAGCGGCGATGGCGACCGCACGCTGCGCATCTGGTGCAAGTTCGCCTTCGGTCTGCTGTTGATCGGCGTCGGCTTTACGCTGATGGCGCTTAATACGCGGCTGCACGGGCCGGGATCGATGGGGCTGATGATCGCCGGCCTGGCGGTGATGGGCTTCGCCGAACTGTTTATCGATCCGGTGGCGATGGCGCAGATCACCCGGCTGAATATCCCCGGCGCCACCGGCGTGTTGACCGGCATCTATATGCTGGCGACCGGTTCGATCGCCAATTACCTGGCGGGCATCATCGCCAATCAGACCGCCGAAGATCACCTCGAGGGGGCGGCGATGCAGGCGTATGGCCGCATTTTCGCCCAGATCGGCTGGGGAGCGGCCGGGTGCGCGCTGGCGGTGATCGCGGCGCTGGGCGGCTGGTGGCTGCTGACGCGACGCCAGGCCCGGACGGTTAATGCTTGATTGATGACGGTAGGCGGGGTTAACGTGCAGCTATGTAGAAGTGACAAAGCCTACCGATGGATACTGATCAATTAACGACGCAGGTAGCGGACCAGTTGGGCGCACAGCAGCGGCTGCTGGTGGCGTTCAGCGGCGGCCTGGATTCCAGCGTGCTGCTGCATCTGCTGGCGACGTTGCGCCGCCAGCGTCCGGGAATGCAGCTGCGCGCGCTGCACGTGCATCATGGCCTGAGCGCCTTTGCCGACCGCTGGGTTGAGCATTGCCGCCGCCGGTGTGCCGACTGGCAGATCCCGCTGACGGTGACGCACGTGCAGGTGGACGCCCGCGAGGGCGGCATCGAAGCGGCGGCGCGTGCGGCGCGCTATGCCGCCTTCAGCGTAGCATTGGCGGAGGGCGAAGCGCTCCTCACCGCCCAACATCTCGACGATCAAAGCGAAACCTTCCTGCTGGCGCTCAAACGCGGCAGCGGGCCGGCGGGGCTGTCGGCGATGGCGGCGCGCGCCACGCTGGACGATCACCTGTTGTTGCGGCCGCTGCTGGGCTGCTCGCGTCAGGCGCTGGAAAGTTACGCGCAGCGTCACGCCTTAACCTGGATAGATGACGACAGCAATCAGGATACGCGCTTCGATCGCAACTTCCTGCGTTTGCAGGTCTTACCGCAGCTCACCCAACGCTGGCCGCATTTCGCCTCGGCGGTGGCGCGCAGCGCCAGCCTGTGCGCTGAACAGGAACAGTTGTTGGACGAGTTGCTGGCGGAACCGCTGCAAAGCCTGTTGGCGGCGGATCGCTCATTGGCGATTGACGGTTTGACGGCCTGTTCGCCGGTGCGGCGCTTCGCCTTGCTGCGGCGCTGGATCGCATTGTTTGACGTCAGCATGCCGGCGCGTGAGCAGTTGCAGCGTCTGTGGGCGGAGGTGGCGCTCAGCCGGGAAGATGCCGAACCGCAGCTGCAGCTCGGCGCCTACCAGATCCGCCGTTTCCGCGGCCGATTGCACCTGTTGCCGCCGCTGGCGGCGCTGCGCGATGTGCATCTGCCCTGGCAGCCTGACCAGCCGCTGACGTTGCCGGACGGGTTGGGGCAGTTGATTGCCGGTGAGGGCGAGTTGGCGCTGCGCGCACCGCAGCCATCGCAGCAGATCAGTATTCGTTTCGGCTGCGTGCAGGGCGCGGTGCGCATCGTGGGGCGCGCCCATTCGCGGCCGATAAAAAAACTGTGGCAGGAGCTGGGTATTCCCCCCTGGCAGCGTGAACGCATCCCGTTGATTTACTATGATGAGCAGCTGATCGCCGCGCTGGACGTATTTGTCTGTGAGGCGGGGCAGGTGCCGGAAGGTGAACGCCCGTGGCGACTGCGCTGGGAAAAAAATCATAATCGCGAGGAGCACTGATGAAGTTAGTGGGGATCACGCTGTTGGCCGCCGGCCTGTTCAGCCTGCCGGCATTGGCGGCGGGAGATGCGGCGGCCGGTCAGGCGAAAGCCGCCGCCTGTGCGGCGTGCCACGGCGCGCAGGGCAAGGTGACGGTGCCGATGTACCCGAATCTGGCCGGACAGAACGCCATGTATCTGCAGCATGCATTGCAGGCGTACAAGAAAGGGGAGCGCAACGGCGGCCAGGCCGAGGTGATGAAGGCCTATGTGTCGGGGCTGTCGGATGACGATATCGCCGATCTGGCGGCCTATTACGCCAGCCTGAAGCCGTAAATGACGAGGGCAGCCGTTGGGCTGCCCTGTTGGGATGGGGTTACCGCTGCTCAGTCCGACAGGCTGACGACCACGGTACCGATTTCCGGATGACTGAAACTGCTGATGTGGTCCAGGCGCAGGTCGCGCTGCTGGCCGTTCTGTTCGATGGTCAGATACTCAACGCGTTTCTTTTGCAGCAGGTCGATCGCCTTGGCCTCGATCACTTCTCCGTCGCGTAACTCCAGCTTCAGAATAAGTTTATGCTGACAGGCGAGTTCCAGGTTGTCGTAGTCATCGCAATTGATGGGTTGGTACTCATCATTCATCAACATAGTCGCTCACCAATAAGTTAGCGGCGGCAAAGGCCGCCTGTTCCCTAACGGAGGACGGTAGCGCATCGTTCGCTGCGACATCGTCCAATGCCTTTAACGCACAAGCCAGCGCATCAGGCACGTAGCCAAGATCTCCACTGCCAATCTCGGCGTAAGTACGGCGTACTAACTCACAGTATTGTTGCACAGTTTCCTCCCTTAAGAACCTCTGCATCATCAAGACTACTATCGCGATGAGGCGCAGGCTCTCGGAGTTTTATCCTATCCTAGACGACTATAGCACAGCTGTTATGGAGTTATCAGCACCCTGGCACGCCTTTCGCACTGCCGCAGCCTGGCCGCGCTGGCGGGGTTTGGCCCTGATCAAGTACACTGTCGCCGGATAATAACGAGGTCACCCATGGCGCTGAAAGCAACCATTTATAAAGCCGCGGTCAATATTGCTGATATGGATCGTCACTTCTACCACGACGCCACGCTGACGCTGGCGCAACATCCGTCTGAAAACGAGCAGCGCATGATGCTGCGCCTGTTGGCCTGGATCTGCCACGCCGACGAGCGGCTGGTGTTCACCAAAGGGCTGAGCGCCGACGACGAGCCGGAGATCTGGCAGCGCAACGACCACAACGGGCTGGAAATGTGGATCGAGATGGGATTGCCCGACGAAAAACGCATCCGCAAGGCCTGCAACCAGTCGCCGCGCGTGGTGTTGTACGCCTACGGCGAGCGCGCCGCGCACGTGTGGTGGCAGGGAATGCAGGGCAAGGTGGCCGGCTACAAGAACCTGAGCGTGCGTTTCCTCGACGACGAGCAGCTGGCGCACCTGACGGCATTGGCCAGCCGCACCATGACGCTGCAGGCGACGCTGCAGGAGGGAACTATTTGGCTGTCCGATGCTCAGAATAGTCTGGAAATCCAGTTTGCCGAGTGGCAGCGGGCACAGGTGTGACCGGTGCTGGAACTGTCAAGAAACGTCGCCATACCGGATAATGAGCTTGAGTTGACGGCGATCCGCGCGCAGGGCGCGGGCGGCCAGCACGTGAACAAAACCTCAACGGCGATCCATTTGCGCTTTGACATCCGGGCCTCCAGCCTGCCAGAGTATTATAAGGAAAGGCTGCTGGCGCTGAATCACCATTTAATTACCACCGATGGCGTGGTGATTATCAAGGCGCAAGAGTATCGCAGTCAGGAATTGAATCGCGAAGCGGCGTTGGCCAGGCTGGCCGCGCTGATTCGGCAGGCGATGGTGGTGGAAAAAACGCGCAAGGCGACCAAGCCGACGAAAGGGGCGAAATTGCGCCGTTTGGAAGGCAAGGCGCGTAAAGGCGCCACCAAGGCGCTGCGCGGCAAGGTTCGCACTTAGGAATACATGAACACAGTAGGAGAATAACTGTGAAGAAAATTACGGTAGCCCTGTTCTTGGCGGCAGGCGCACTCTCGTTGTTGGGATGCAACAATCATTATCAGCCGAAGGAACAACCGCTGCAGGCGATGCCGCAGAGTTATCAAGGATTGTTGCCTTGCGCCGATTGCGGCGGGCTGGATACGGCGCTGTTCCTGGATGAGGACGGCACCTTTGTGCTGCAGGAAACCTATCGCGGCACCAAAGACGGCGATCAGACTTTTGCCGACTATGGCAAATGGGCGCGCACTGCGGATAAGCTGGTGCTGACCGACAGCACCGGTGAAAAACGTTACTTCCGTCCGGTGGGCAAAAGCCTGGAGATGCTGGATCGCAGCGGCGCGCCGATCGCCTCCAAGCTGAACTATCGCCTGGAGCCGATTGAAAAACCGTTGCCTAAAACCCCGATGGTGATGAAAGGCAGTTACACCTATATGGCGGATGCGGCAGTCTTTAAGGACTGCGCTACCGGCATCACGTTCCCGGTGGATAACAACATCGCGCTGGAGCAAGGCTACGCCAAAGCCAACAAAAATGCCGGCGAGCCGGTGTTCCTGACCTTCAATGCGCACTTCAGCGTGCAGCCATCGATGGAAGAAGGGCAGATAGAGAAGGCGGTGGTGCCGGACGGCAAAATCGCGTTCGACCGCAGCAAGAACTGCAGCAGCAAGTAAGCGTTTTCGGACATAAAAAAACCCGCCTAGGCGGGTTTTTTATTTTCTGGCGTTCGTCGCTCAGCGTTTGATCTGGCCCAGCAGGAAATCAACGATTTCGCCGGTTTTGATCATTTGCTTCTCGCCGACGCGGCGGTTCTTGTACTCGATCTCTTCGTTGTCGAGGTTACGGTCACCGATGACGATAGAGTGCGGCACGCCGATCAGCTCCATATCCGCGAACATCACGCCCGGACGCTCTTTGCGGTCATCGAGGATCACATCGATGCCGTGGGAGCGCAGGGTGTTGTACAGCTCTTCCGCCAGCGCCTGCACGCGGAACGACTTGTGCATGTTCATCGGCAGAATAGCGACCTGGAACGGCGCGATGGCGTCCGGCCAGATGATGCCGCGTTCGTCGTGGTTCTGCTCGATGGCGGCGGCCACGACGCGCGTGACCCCGATGCCGTAGCAACCCATGGTCAGCACCTGGTTGCGGCCGTCTTCACCCTGCACGGTCGCTTTCATCGCTTCCGAGTACTTGGTGCCGAGCTGGAAGATATGGCCCACTTCGATACCGCGTTTGATCAGCAGCGTGCCCTGACCATCCGGGCTGGCGTCGCCTTCCACCACGTTACGGATATCGGCCACCTGCGGCAGCGGCAGATCGCGCTCCCAGTTGATGCCGAAGTAGTGTTTGCCGTCAACGTTGGCGCCGGCGCCAAAGTCGCTCATCGCCGCCACGCTGCGGTCGGCTACCACCGGCATCGGCAAGTTGACCGGGCCGAGTGAACCCGGGCCGGCGCCGACGATGGCGCGAATTTCTTCTTCGGTGGCGAAGGTCAGCGGCGCGGCAACCTGCGCCAGCTTCTCTGCCTTGACTTCGTTCAGCTCGTGATCGCCGCGCACCAGCAGGGCGACCAGCTTGTGGCCGCTCTCTTCGGTGGCGCGCACCATCAGCGTCTTCACGGTTTTTTCCACCGGCAGCTGGAATTGCTCGACCAGCTCGGCGATGGTTTTGGCGTTCGGCGTATCCACCAGGCGCAGCGCTTCGCTGGCCGCCGCGCGCGGCTCTGCCGGCGCGACCGCTTCCGCCAGCTCGATGTTGGCGGCGAAGTCGGAACCGGTGGAGAACACGATGTCGTCTTCACCGCTGTCCGCCAGCACCTGGAATTCGTGCGAGGCGCTGCCGCCGATCGAGCCGGTATCGGCCTGCACCGGGCGGAAATCCAGGCCCATGCGGCTGAAGATTTTGCTGTACGCTTCGTACATCGCGTCGTAAGTCTCCTGCAGAGACTCCTGTGAGGTGTGGAAGGAGTAGGCATCCTTCATCAGGAACTCACGGGAGCGCATCACGCCGAAACGTGGGCGCACTTCATCACGGAACTTGGTCTGGATCTGGAAGAAGTTCAGCGGCAGCTGCTTGTACGAGCTGATCTCGTTGCGGATCAGATCGGTGATCACTTCTTCATGCGTCGGGCCCAGCACGAACGGACGATCGCTGCGGTCGACGAAGCGCAGCAGCTCGGGGCCGTATTGCTCCCAACGGCCGCTTTCCTGCCACAGATCGGCAGGCTGAACCACCGGCATGGACACTTCGATCGCGTTAGCATTGTTCATTTCTTCGCGAACGATGTTTTCAACCTTCTTCAGAACGCGCAGGCCGGTCGGCAGCCAGGTGTAAAGACCGGAGGCCAGCTTGCGGATCATCCCGGCGCGCAGCATCAGCTGGTGGCTGATCACTTCGGCGTCGGCAGGTGTCTCCTTCAGTGTGGAGAGCAGATATTGGCTAGTACGCATGGTGTTTTGGTTCCGTTAGAACTGCAAATTGCATCGGGCTGCCAGAGTGGCGGCCAAAAGTGACAAAAGTGGTTTAGTTTACCAGCGCGAGCGGGTCGCCAAAAGAGAGGCGGCGGAATTTTAACGCGGGTCGAGCGCCAACACTTCGGTGTGGCCGTCCACGACGCGCCAGCGCACGTTGAAATCCAACAGCCAGACGGCGTAATCCCGTTCGACGTCCTCTCCTTTACGATAGGCGGGACGGGGGTCTTGCGCCAGCACCTGGCTGATAAAACGCCTTAATTGCGGGTAGCGCGCCTGATGTTGCTGCAGCTGTTGCTCGGCCTGCGGCGCGAAACGCACCGGCATATCGCCGGCGGGCGCAGCTTGGGCAAAGCCGGCGCGGGCCTGCGGCTGGCTCTCGGCGAACGGCAGATAAGGCTTGATGTCCACCACCGGGGTGCCGTCGACCAGGTCGAGGCTGCCCAGTTCCAGCGCCACTTCACCGTTTTTCACCCGCACGCCTTTCAGCTCAATGAGCGACATGCCGAGCGGGTTGGGGCGGAAGGTGGAACGGGTGGCGAACACGCCCATGCGGGCATTGCCGCCTAAACGCGGCGGACGCACCGTCGGGCGCCAGCCGCCTTCCATGGTTTGATGGAAAATGAACATTACCCACAGGTGGCTGAAATCGCTGAGACCGCGCACCGCTTCCGCCTGGTTGTAGGGCGGCAGCAGCAGCAGTTCGCCGCCGCCGTCTTCGACCAGCCCCGGTTGGCGGGGCACGGCGAATTTCTCTTTATACGGCGAGCGGATCACGCCGATCTGCTCGAAAACGAATTCGGTCATTTGGACGAGACGTTAAGCGCCGAGCCCTGGCAAACGGCCTGCTGGTAACAACCGGCGACGCCGCTGACAATCTGGCAGTCGTGCAGCAGCACGGCGTTGGCCTTCATGTAAGACGCACGGATTTGCATGCGTTTACGGGCGGTAGCCAGATTCGGTGGGGAGTCTTGCACGGTGGTTTGGCACGATTCGCCGGACACTTCACCCAGATCGCGGAACGGCTTGCCCACGAGTTCTTCTGCACTTTTATACAGTTTTACCGGAGCGGGGCGGGCGGCCGGCGTGGTCTTGGCCGGGGCGGTCGTGGTCGGCTTGCTGGTGCTGTTTGTTGAGGATGGCGCGATACGTTGCGATGAACATCCGGCCAGCGCGAGCGCTAACAAACAGAGAGGTAAAACACGCATTGAGATTCCTCTGCCTTAATGAAAGTGGCGCTATTGAAGCAATCTATGGCGGAAATAACAAGACGGGCCTTGGCCCGTCTTGCAATTATAGGAATAAAATGGGTGAATAAGCGCTTACCAGCCTTTCACCGCACCGCCGTTGAAGATTTTGTTGGCGGCGGCGTCAACGTCGTCAGACTGATAGGCCTGCACGAATTTCTTCACGTTTTCCGCATCTTTGTTATCTTCGCGCGCAACCAGCAGGTTGACGTAAGGCGAGTCTTTATCTTCCACGAACAGACCGTCTTTCGCTGGCGTCAGGCCGATCTGGCTGGCGTAGGTGGTATTGATCACCGCCAGCGCGATCTGCTGATCGTCCAGAGAGCGCGGCAACTGAGGCGCTTCCAGCTCAACCAATTTCAGGTTTTTCGGGTTCTCGGTCACGTCCAGCACGGTCGGCAGCAGGCCAACGCCGTCTTTCAGTTTGATCAGACCGACTTTTTGCAGCAGCAACAGCGAACGGCCCAGGTTGGTCGGATCGTTCGGCAGCGCGATCTGAGAGCCCTCTTTCAGTTCGTCCAGCGATTTGATTTTCTTGGAGTAACCGGCGATCGGGTAAACAAAGGTGTTGCCGACCGGCACCAGCTTGTAGCCGCGATCTTTGATTTGCTGATCCAGATATGGCTTGTGCTGGAAAGCGTTCAGGTCGATATCGCCTTTGCTCAACGCTTCGTTAGGCAATACGTAGTCGTTGAAGGTGACCAGTTCAACGTCCAGACCGTATTTCTCTTTCGCCACTTTCTGCGCCACTTCAGCCACTTGCTGCTCTGCGCCGACGATTACGCCGACCTTGATGTGGTTCGGATTCTTTTCATCCTGGCCACAGCCCGCCAGAGCCAGCGTGCCGATCAGTGCGCCAATTGTCGCGATGGATTTAAATGTTAACGACATATCCCTTCCTCATTAGACTCGCATTAATATGCGGTGAAATTATTTATGGGTAACGGCTTTGACGATGCGATCGCCGCAGAATTGGATCAGATAAACCAAAACTACCAGTAATACTAATACGGTATTCATAACTGTGGCGTTATAACCGATATAACCGTATTGGTAACCGATTTGGCCCAGACCACCGGCGCCGACCGCGCCGCCCATGGCGGAGTAGCCCACCAGGGTGATCAGGGTGATGGTCGCGGCGTTGACCAGGCCCGGCAGGGCTTCCGGCAGCAACACTTTCTTGATGATCTGCATCGGCGTGGCGCCCATGGCGCGCGCCGCTTCCACCAGACCGGACGGGATCTCCAGCAGGGCGTTTTCCACCATGCGCGCGATGAACGGCGCGGCGCCGACGGTCAGCGGCACGATGGCCGCCTGCAGGCCGATCGAGGTACCGACGATCATGCGGGTAAACGGAATCATCCAAACCAGCAGGATGATGAACGGGATGGAACGGAAGATGTTCACCAGCCCGGACAGGATCTTATACAGCGAATTGTTGGCGATGATCTGCCCCGGGCGGGTGACATACAGCAGCACGCCTACCGGCAGGCCGAGCACGAAACCGAAGAAGCCGGAGACAAAGGTCATCATGACGGTTTCCCACACGCCACGCGCCATCAACCACATCATTGCCTCAGACATAACCCAGAACCTCTACTTTTACCTGATTTTCTTGCAGGAACTTAATCGTCGCCAGCGCGTCTTCGTCGCTGCCGTGCAGCTCCGCCAGCATCACGCCGAATTTTACGCCGCCGGCATAATCCATCTGGGCGCTGATAATGTTGTTGTTCACGTTGAAGCGGCGAGCGGCTTCAGACAGCAGCGGCGCATCGACCGACTGACCGGTGAACTCCAGGCGCAGCAGCGGCTGACGGTCGCCCTGGCGCTCCGGCGACAGGCGCGCGGCGTAGTCGTCCGGAATATCCAGATGCAGCGTGGACTGAATGAACTGCTGGGCCAGCGGGGTTTTCGGGTGTGAGAACACTTCGCTGACGCTGTCTTTTTCGATCAGCTGCCCCTGGCTGATGACCGCGACCTGGTCGCAGATGCGTTTCACCACGTCCATTTCATGGGTGATGAGCAGAATGGTTAGACCCAGACGGCGGTTGATGTCTTTAAGCAGTTCCAGGATGGAACGGGTGGTGGCCGGATCCAACGCGCTGGTGGCTTCGTCGCACAGCAGCACTTTGGGATTGCTGGCCAGCGCACGGGCGATCGCCACGCGCTGTTTCTGGCCGCCAGACAGATTGGCCGGGTAGGCGTCGTGTTTGTCCGCCAGGCCGACCAGCTCCAGCAGTTCGGTCACGCGCTTTTTGATCTCGACGCGCGACGTATTGTCCAGTTCCAGCGGCAGCGCCACGTTGCCGAACACCGTGCGGGAAGAGAGCAGGTTGAAGTGCTGGAAGATCATGCCGATTTGGCGACGGGCGCGCGTCAGTTCGCTTTCCGACAGAGACGTCAGATCCTGGCCATCGACCAGCACTTGGCCGGAGGTCGGGCGCTCAAGCATGTTGGCGCAGCGAATCAGCGTGCTTTTGCCGGCGCCGGAAGATCCGATAACGCCATAGATTTGCCCGGCAGGGACGTGAAGGGTCACGTCAGAGAGCGCGGTAATGGTGCGCGAACCCTGCTGGAACACTTTAGTGATGTTAGAAAGTTTAATCATATTCTTCTTATTTTAGCGTGGTTGCCCGTGGCTAGATAAAAGTAAACCTCGGCGTGGAACCAAGGTATGGATCAGATGTTAAGGCGTCTAGACGTCTAAGTCAACGGCCAGCGACGTTCTCCGGCGTTCTCAGTGCGGGGTAAAACATGCGATACTGTCAGCGTATTCAGCCCCTCAGGAGCAAAGCGGTGACACAAAGCGTTCCAGCAATTTTTCTCGATCGTGACGGTACGATTAACGTTGACCATGGTTATGTCCATGAAATCGACAACTTCCACTTTATTGACGGCGTGATTGACGCCTGTCGCGAACTCAAAAAGATGGGGTTCGCGCTGGTGATGGTGACCAACCAGTCGGGCATTGCGCGCGGCAAGTTCAGCGAAGACCAGTTTATGTACCTGACCGAGTGGATGGACTGGTCGCTGGCCGATCGCGACGTCGACTTCGACGGCATCTATTTCTGCCCGCATCATCCTGAGGCGGTAGTGGAAGAGTATCGTCAGGTCTGTGACTGCCGTAAACCGCAGCCGGGCATGCTGCTGCAAGCGCAGCAGGAATTGAACATCGATATGGCCGCTTCTTATATGGTGGGCGATAAACCGGAAGACATGCAGGCGGCGATCGCGGCCGGCGTCGGCACCAAGGTGCTGGTGCGTACCGGCAAGCCGGTGACGGAGCAGGGCGAAAAGCTGGCCGATTGGGTGCTAAATAGCCTGGCGGACCTGCCGGCAGCCATCAAAAAGCGGGTTTAATAGGCGTTACGAATGAATAGTGAGCGGTCAGATAAAAAATGCATATTAACGCTTGTCATTCTGAACCGGCTCCCTATAATGCGCCTCCATCGACACGGCGCAAGTGATTCACTTCACG
>NZ_JBNIDE010000006.1:0-222005 GCF_059652115.1 Serratia sp. EC4
CAAGTAATGCCAAGGGCGCCGCAAGGCGCCCTTATTATTTAAAGGTTATTTCAGAGGAACATCTTGCGCAGGTAGTGCGGCACCGCGTTATCGACGTTGGAGCCGATCACTTCCAGCTCCGGCAGCATGTCCTTCAGGCGCTGATGCGCGTCGCGCATGATGCAGCCCTTGCCGGCCATCGACAACATCTCCAGATCGTTCATGCCGTCGCCAAAAGCGATGCACTCTTGCAGCGTATAGCCGATGATCTTGGCCACTTCTTCCAGCGCATGCCCTTTCGACACGCCGCCCGCCATCACTTCCAGGCAGGTCGGGAACGAGAAGCTGACGTTGACCCGATCGCCCCAGCGCGCGTTGATGGCGTCTTCCACCTGCAGCAACCGCTCGTGATCTTCACAGGTGAAGTAAACCTTGCAGACGCCGTCGGTTTCCAGCAGGCCCGGCTCAAACAGCTGATATTTGAACACCGACTCCTGGAAGAACTCTTCCTGCTCCGGGCTTTCGCGGTTGGTAAACCAATCGTCGTTACGGTAGACGTTGGTGGTGATATCCGGATCGTCGTGCAGCATGCCGTACAGATCGCGGGCGATATCTTCGTCCAGGTTGTGGCTGAAAATCAGTTCGCCGGCGGTGTTGTGCACCCGTGCGCCGTTGGAAGTGATCATAAAGGCGCTGATCTCCAGGCTGTCGCGGATCTGCGCCACGTCGATATGGTGGCGGCCGGTAGCGAACACGAAATGCACGCCGCGCTGAGTCAGCAACTTCAGCGTTTCTTTAGCGTACGGCGACAGGGTATGGTCGGGAGACAGCAGCGTGCCATCTAAATCGGAAGCGACGACGTGATACATAGCGTTATGTTCTAACCTCTGATGGAGTTGTCGGCGGCAGCGCGCCGCCTAAGTGTTGAGCAAAGAAGCGCAGAATTGCGTTCAGTGCTTCGGCGCGCAGCGCGTCCCGCTCGAACAGGATCTCATGGCGTGCGCCGTTGATAACCCACGGGAGCCCCCCTTCGCAAGGGCGCCCCGCGTCTGACAGAGCCTGACAAAAAGCCTGGTGCGAACGGTTGTCGACTACCCGTTCTTCACCGGCCTGCAAAAGCAACAGCGGCGTGGTGATCTCCCCGGCCTGCGCGATAATCTGCCGGCCGGCGCGGATGCTCTCCCGCACCCAATGGTAGGTCGGCCCGCCCACCTGCAGCTCGGGGTAATCGGCATAATAGCGCAGGCTGCGACGGTAACGCTCGCGGCTATGGGTCAACACGTTGACCACATAGGGCAACGGACGCCACTGGCCGGTGCCCACCGCGTAATAATCGCGGATCGCCGGGCGGGTCTCCGCCCAGTCGAGAATGCGATCGGCCAGCCAACCCGGCATCGGCAACCGGATGCCGAACATCGGCGCGCAAAACGCCGCCGCGTCGAACGCCTGCGGCCGGCGCTGCAGGAACTGCGCCAGGATCGCGCCGCCCATCGAATGCGCCAGCGCGAAGCGCTGCCGATAACCGCGCGATTCGACCTCGCGCAGCCACAGCTGCTCGAAATCGTCCACGTAGTCGGCGAAGTTTACCACATGACCGCGGTGCGTATCCGCCAGTAAACGCCCGGAACGCCCCTGGCCGCGATGATCGACGATCACCACGTCGTAGCCGCAGTGGAACAGATCGTAGGCCACCTCGGGGTATTTCACATAGCTTTCGATGCGGCCGGGGCTGACCACCACCACGCGCTGATGCCGCGCGGAACTGAAGCGCACAAAGCGGATCGGCACGCCGTCCACGCCGCTGAATTCGCCTTCTTCGCGCTGCCGCCAGAAATCCAGCAGCGGCCCGGTGGCGAAGGCAGCGAACTGCGTTTCACGCGTTAACCAGTCATCGGAGCTGAGAGTGAACGAGGTCATCGAGAGCGTTTTCCCTGTGGGGCCGGCGGAAAATGTGACCGCTGGCACAAGAAATCATACTAGCGTATTGTGATTCAATTCTTACAAAAACGGCGCCGCCTCGGCGCATTGTGGCACAAAACGACACTTTCAGGGAGCCGAAGCACCATGACCTTGGACTGGTGGTTAACCTATCTGCTGACCACGCTTATCCTGAGCCTCTCCCCCGGTTCAGGCGCCATCAATACCATGAGCACCGGCATCAGCCACGGCTATCGCGGCGCCGCCGCGTCGATCGCCGGGCTGCAGGTCGGGTTGAGCGCGCACATCGTGCTGGTGGGCATCGGCCTCGGCGCGCTGATATCGCAATCGCTGCTGGCGTTCGAGCTGCTGAAATGGCTGGGCGCCGCCTACCTGGTGTGGCTCGGCATCCAGCAATGGCGCGCCGCCGGGGCGCTGGATCTGCATGCGCTGGCGGGCAGCATGCCGCGCCGCCGTCTGTTCCGCCGCGCGGTGCTGGTCAACCTGACCAACCCGAAAAGCATCGTGTTCCTCGCCGCGCTGTTCCCGCAGTTCATCTTGCCCAATCAGCCCCAGGCCGAGCAGTATCTGGTGCTCGGCGTCACCACCGTGGTGGTGGATATTCTGGTGATGATCGGTTACGCCACCCTGGCGACGCGCATCGCCGGCTGGCTGAGAACGCCGCGCCAGATGCAGCTGCTCAACCGACTGTTCGGTTCGCTGTTCATTCTGGTGGCGGGGCTGCTGGCGACCGCCCGCAAAGCCTGACAAAAAAGGCCGGGCATCGCTGCTCGGCCTTGGGCATTTCACTGCGGTTAGCGGGTAAATATCAGATGTAACCCGAAGCCGGTAAACAGCACACCCGCCACCCCGTCTATCCACTTGGCCAACCGCTGATAGCCGCGGCGCATCGCCGGCAGCGCAAACACCACCGCCACCAGGCTGAACCAGACGAAGGTCTCGGCGACGATCAGCAAGAACAGCCCCCAGCGCGCTCCGGCGCCGACGCTGTCGCCGACGAACAGCGAGAACACGCTGCCGAAATAGATCACCGCTTTCGGGTTGGACAAATTGGTCAGGAAGCCGCGAATAAAGCTGCGCCCGGCCTTCGGCAACGCCACCTGGGCCTCCGCCGCCGACTGCGCTTGCTGCGCCCGCGCGGAACGCAGCAGTTGCCACCCCATCCAGCACAGGTAAATGCCGCCGCCAACCATGATGATCTGATGCAACCAGGCCATCTTCTGCAGGATCAGATGCAGCCCCATCAACGCCACGCCGGCCCATACCACGATGCCGAGCGAAATGCCGACCACGCCCATCATCGCCTCGCGGCGCGAGCGGCTGGCGGCGGTTTGCGACACGAAAAAGAAGTCCGGCCCCGGGCTCATCAGCGCAATCAGATGCACCAGCGCCACGGTGAGAAACAGCATCAGCATGATATATCGCCCTCAGTCTTCGTCATTATCGAGATGGTCGCGGATCATCGCCATAAAGGGCGCGCCGAAACGCTCCAGTTTGCGCTGGCCGACGCCGTTGACGCTCAGCAGATCGCCGGCCTTGATCGGCATCTGTTCGGCCATTTCCAGCAGCGTGGCGTCGTTGAACACCACGTAAGGCGGAATGTTTTCTTCGTCGGCGATCGATTTGCGCAGTTTGCGCAGCTTGGCGAACAGCTTGCGATCGTAATTGCCGCCGTAGGATTTCTGGTTGGCGCTGCTGCGCGACTTCAGGCTCTGAATACGCGGCACCGCCAGCTGCAGCGCCACCTCGCCGCGCAACACCGGACGCGCCGCCTCGGTCAATTGCAGCGCTGAGTGCATGGCGATGTTCTGGGTGATAAAGCCCAGGTGGATCAGCTGACGCAGCACGCTGGTCCAGTGTTCGGTGGTCTGATCGCGGCCGATGCCGTACACCGGCAGCTTGTCGTGACCGTATTCGCGAATGCGCTGGTTGTTGGAGCCGCGCAGCACTTCCACGATGTACCCGAGGCCAAAGCGCTGGCCGACGCGGTACACGCAGGACAGCGCCTTGCGTGCGTCCTCCAGCCCGTCATAGCGCTTGGGCGGATCGAGGCAGATATCGCAGTTGCCGCAGTTCTCGTGTTTGCCTTCGCCGAAGTAGTTGAGCAACACCAGGCGGCGGCAGGTTTGCGCCTCGGCGAACGCCCCCATGGCGTTCAGCTTGTGGCGCTCGATGTCCAGCTGTTGCCCGGCGGGTTTTTCCTCCAGACAGCGGCGCAGCCAGGCCATGTCGGCCGGATCGTACAGCAGGATGGCTTCGGCCGGCAGGCCGTCGCGCCCGGCGCGGCCGGTCTCCTGATAATAGGATTCGATATTGCGCGGGATGTCGAAATGCACCACGAAGCGCACGTTGGGTTTGTTGATGCCCATGCCGAAGGCGACGGTGGCCACCACCACCTGCAGATCGTCACGCTGGAACGCTTCCTGCACCTGGGCGCGGCGCTCGTTGTCCAGCCCGGCGTGGTAGGCGCCGACGCTCAGCCCGCGGCTTTGCAGGCGCGCGGCGGTGTCTTCCACCTTGGCGCGGCTGTTGCAATAGATAATGCCGCTCTTGCCGCGCTGATCCTGCACGAAGCGCCACAGCTGATCGAGCGGTTTGAATTTTTCCACCAGCGTGTAGCGGATGTTCGGCCGGTCGAAGCTGCTGACCTGCACCAGCGGATCCTGCAGCGACAGCAGGCGCACGATATCGCCGCGCGTGGCTTCGTCGGCGGTGGCGGTCAACGCGATCACCGGCATCGCCGGGAAGCGCTGTTTCAGCTGGCCCAGCGCGCGATATTCCGGCCGGAAGTCATGGCCCCACTGCGAGATGCAGTGCGCCTCATCCACCGCCAGCATCGCCGGCGGGCAGTGATCGAGCAGGTTGAGGAAGCTTTCCATCATCAGCCGTTCCGGCGCGATGTACAGCATCTTGATGGTGCCGTTGCGGCAGCCGGCCATGACGTCCAACTGCTCCTCGCGGGTTTGCGTCGAGTTGTAGCAGGCGGCGGAAACGCCGTAGGCCAACAGTTGGTCGACCTGGTCCTTCATCAGCGAGATAAGCGGGGAAACCACCAGGGTCAGGCCGTCCATCACCAGCGCCGGGATTTGATAGCACAACGACTTGCCGCCGCCGGTCGGCATCACCACCAGGCAATCCTGCCCGCCGATCGCGGCATTGATAATCGTTTGTTGGCCCGGACGGAATTGCTGGTAGCCAAAGGTATCGCGCAATACCTGCTCGGCCAGCAACTCTCTGTTAATCACTGCTGCGGTTGACACACACTTCCCCATTTTTTCATCGGTACACACCCACCGGGTATGATTACATAATATCGTTCAGCATGACACCAACGCCCACCCGTGTCTGCCGGAAGTTGTAGTCGATCAGCGATTCGCCGTAGCCGCTGAACACCTGGGTATAGAATCGCACGTTGCGGGTGATCGGGTAGCTCCAGCCCAGTTCCGCGCCGCCGTAGCCGCTGTTCCAGTTGTAGTGGCTGTCGACGCTGAACACGCTGTCGCCCCAGGCGTAACCGACCTTCAACCGGTAGTATCCCATGTATTTGGTGATGTCCGGGTTGTCGTCGTTGCTCGAGCTCTCCGAGAAACGGAACCAGGGCTTGAGATCCACCTGCCAATTGCCGTTTTGCGCCATCAGCCGCGCATAACCGCGATTCCAGCTGCGCGACGTCGGGTCCGAGCGGCCGTTAGACTGATGGTTAACGCCGATTTCAACATCGCGCAGCGTCCAACCGGCAAAGCGGTAATCGGTCGCCCACCCCACGAACAGTTGCGGCTCGTAGTTGGTCTCGCGGAACGGCGAAGACTCGCCGCGGTTGGACAATTGCCACCAGGAGCGCTGAGTATAAGACGCGCCGAGCACCGAATTGTCGCCGGCAATGCCCCGCCACAGCGGAAACGCCAGGCTAAGCTGGTATTTCACCTCGTCCTTGCGCGCCTTGTCGGCCCAGTTGTACGTCTTGATGGCTTCTTTGTTGATATCGCTGGTGTCGGTGTACAACAGGTAATTGGGATCGTAAGGATACAGCGTGAACGGATTATCGTGCTCCTGCAGCAGGTTGGCGATAATGCTGCCGCGCACCGCCGGCCTATCGTGAATCTGCTGCTCTTTGGCTTCCTCAGCCAATGCCAGCGCCGGCATCAGCAGCGTGGCGGAAACGATCCCTGACAAAATGCGCATAACCTCTCCTCACTCCAACGAAAAAGGGCAAGCCCGGAAAAAATCAGGCCATTTTACACACAAAGGAGGCTTTACCGCAGCGCAGTCCGGTTTTATTGGAATAGTCTGGAAAGCAACAAAGGTTAAGCATAAAATCAACATTTCATTAACCTGGACTGACCAGTTAGCTCCCTTAAAACGCAAAAGAAAAACGGAAACCCGCTATGTCGACCACACCACTGACCCTGGAAGCCGCCCGCCGCAAGATCGGCGAAATTTTTGTCTACCACATGCCGTTCAACCGCGAGCTTGGTCTGGAGCTGCGCCGCTTCGACGATGACTACGTCGAACTGAGCTTCACCAACCAGCGCAAGCTGGTGGGCAACGCCGCACAGGAAATTCTGCACGGCGGCGTGATCGCCGCGGTGCTGGACGTCGCCGCCGGGCTGGCTTGCGCCGGCGGCGTGCTGACGCGCCTGGAACCGCTGATCGAAGAAGAGATCGCCGCCAAACTGTCGCGCATGGGCACCATCGATCTGCGCGTCGACTATCTGCGCCCCGGCCGCGGCGAACACTTCGTCGCCTCCGCCAGCGTGCTGCGCAGCGGCAACAAGGTCGCCGTCGCGCGCGTAGAACTGCATAACCACGACGGCCTGCATATCGCGACCGCCACCGCCACCTATCTGGTCGGCTGATGATTGTGTGCGGTGAGCGACTTCAGTACACTCACCGCATCTTACGTTCCCCACCAGAGTGACGTCATGGACGCAAAGCAAACGCGTCAGGGCATTTTCTTCGCCCTGGCCGCCTATTTTATGTGGGGCATCGCCCCGGCCTATTTCAAACTGATCCAGCAAGTGTCCGCGGACGAGATCCTCACCCACCGGATCATCTGGTCGTTTTTCTTCATGCTGGCGCTGATCACGCTGGGCCGCAACTGGCCGAAAGTGCGCGCCGCCTGCCAAAACCGCAAACGGCTGCTGTTGCTGGCGGTCACCGCGCTGTTGATCGGCGGCAACTGGCTGCTGTTCATCTGGGCGGTGAACAATCACCATATGCTGGAAGCCAGCCTGGGCTACTTCATCAACCCGCTGGTTAACGTGCTGCTGGGGATGCTGTTTCTCGGCGAACGTTTCCGCCGCATGCAGTGGGTGGCGGTGGCGCTGGCGTTCACCGGGGTGCTGGTGCAGCTCTGGCAGTTCGGTTCGTTGCCGATCATCGGTCTGGGATTGGCGTTCAGCTTCGCCTTCTACGGCCTGCTGCGCAAAAAAATCGCCATCGACGCGCAGACCGGCATGCTGATTGAAACGCTGTGGCTGCTGCCAGTGGCGGCGGGCTACCTGTTCCTGTTCGCCGACAGCCCCACCAGCCACCTGAGCGCCAACCCGTGGTCGCTGAATCTGCTACTGGTCGCCGCCGGCATCGTCACCACCGTGCCGCTGCTGTGCTTCACCGCGGCGGCTACCCGGCTGCGCCTGTCGACGCTCGGTTTCTTCCAGTATCTCGGCCCGACGCTGATGTTCCTGCTGGCGGTCACCTTCTACGGCGAGACCATCGGCCAGGACAAACTGGTGACCTTCGGCTTTATCTGGGCGGCGCTGATCCTGTTCACCCTCGACGCGCTCTATACCCAGCGCAAGCTGCGCTGAGCCCGGCGCCGCCGGGTTACAGCCAGTTCTTGCGCTTGAAGTACAGGTAAGGGGCTAGGCCCGCCAGGATCATCAAGGTGATGGCGCCCGGGTAGCCGAACGACCATTTCAGTTCCGGCATGAATTCAAAGTTCATGCCGTAGCTGGAGGCCACCAGCGTAGGCGGCAGGAACACCACCGACACCACCGAGAAGATCTTGATGATGCGGTTCTGTTCGATATTGATGAAGCCCATCGCCGCCTGCATCAGGAAGTTCACCTTCTGGAACAGCGATTCGTTGTGCGGCAGCAGGGATTCGATGTCGCGCAGCACTTCACGCGCCTGCTCCAGTTGGCCGGTCGGCAAACGCGCCTTGCGCACCAGGAAGTTGAGCGCGCGCTGGGTATCCATCAGACACAAACGCACCTTCCAGCCGATATCTTCCAGCTCCGCCAGCGTCGACAGCGCGGCGTCGTATTCGTCGCCCTGATGCCCTTCCATGATCACCCGGCTGAGCTGTTCCAGATCGCTGTAGATGTTCTCTATCTCGTCCGCCAGCTGTTCAATCTTGGTTTCGAACAAATCCAGCAGCAGTTCGTAGGCGTTGCCTTCGAGCATGGTCTGGTTACGGGCGCGCATGCGGTACAGGCGAAACGCCGGCAATTCACGCTCACGCAGGGTATACAGGCGGCCGTCGCGGATGGTGAAGGCCACCGTGGAGTTGCCGGCGTGATCTTCCGCATCTTCGAAGTAGAAGAAGGAGTGGATATGCAGACCGTCTTCGTCTTCGAAGAAACGGGCGGAGGCTTCGATGTCGTCCAGTTCGGGACGCGTCGCCAGGCTTTGTCCCAGCTCATTCTGCACGCGCTCACGCTCGCCCTCTTCCGGCTCGACCAGATCAACCCACAGCGATGACGTGAGATCATCCGAGTCGTCCAGTTCCAGACGGGACAAGCGGCGGTTATCTAATTTAAAAGCGCTCAGCATGTGCCAAAACTCCGTGAAGGTAACGGGTGCGGACAACGCGTTGAAGCACAGAAACAGAGGGGATGCGTATCACCGATTGTTTCAGACCATGAAGAGATCTGACTCATAGCGACGCTTTGCGGGGTCGCCGACAACCACGAAGGCTATCAGCAAAAACGGAGAGCCTTAGAAGTTATACCTGCGGCGCAGGTCAGTGAGCCAGTATCTACTGGGTGTGTCCAAGGCGTCTGTCCTCAATGATAATAGTGCGCGCATGTTACGCCGAGAAGAAAAAGCCTGTCAACACGTTAGGCGGGATAATTGCGCAACAAATCATCACGATGATCAATGGCAGAAATGGCGCTTAAACCGTACTGAAAAAGTCGCGGCGATCGCTTACCGCCACCAAGAATGTTGCTAAGATGACATCACCCTAATGGTACGACAAGCATGCGGATTTAAACGATGAAACAGATTACCGCCCATGAACTGACCGCGATGAGCGAACAGGCCGCCAGCGTGCCCCGCCTGCGCGCGCACCGCACCTTACACGAAGAGCTGAGCGACCCGGTGCAACGCCTGGCGATCGCCATGGAACCCGGCACCTATATCCGCCCGCACCGCCACCCGCAAACCTGGGAGCTGCTGACGCCGCTGCGCGGCCGTTTTGTCGTGCTGCAGTTCAACGATGACGGCGTCGTGACGCAGCGCACCCTGCTCGGCGAAGAAACCAAAGTGCTGGAGATGCCGGCATTTACCTGGCATGCGGTGCTGTCGGTCGATGCCGGCGGCGTGGTGTTCGAAGTGAAGCGGGGTCCGTATCAGGCGCTGACCGAAGAAGACTGCATGCCGTGGGCGCCGCAGGAAGGCGGCGAAGGCACCGAAGCGGTGATGCGCTGGTATGCCACCGCGCAGGTCGGCGATCGCTACCCTCACTGATGATGAACGATTGCAGGGGCTGAAACTCCTGCAAATCGCCCCTCTCTTTATACCGTTTCCAGCCGAGCGTAGGCCGCCACCAGCCACTTGATGCCTTCGCCCGGGAAGGCGATCTGCAGCCGGCTGTGCTCGCCGCTGCCTTCCAGATTGACGATGGTGCCTTCGCCAAACTTGGGATGGCGCACGCGCTGACCCAGCTTGTATCCGGTGTCGTTCTCGCTGATCGGCGTACCCATGCGGCGGTGATTGACCGGGCGCGATACGCTGGCGCGCAGGCGCACTTCTTCCACGCACTCCTCCGGCAGTTCACCGATAAAGCGCGACGGCCGATGGTAAACCTCTTTGCCGTACAGACGGCGCGTTTCGGCGTAGGTCAGCGTCAGCTTCTGCATGGCGCGCGTTACGCCCACATAGGCCAGACGGCGCTCCTCCTCCAGACGGCCGCCTTCATCCAGCGACATCTGGCTCGGGAACATGCCTTCTTCCATGCCGACGATAAACACCAGCGGGAACTCCAACCCTTTGGCCGAGTGCAGGGTCATCAGCTGCACCGCATCCTGATAGGCGTCGGCCTGGCCTTCGCCCGCTTCCAGCGCCGCATGCGACAGGAACGCCTGCAGCGGCATCAGATCCTGATCTTCTTCCTGATAGCTGAACTGACGCGTCGCCGTCACCAGTTCCTCAAGGTTTTCGATACGCGCCTGCCCCTTTTCGCCCTTTTCCTGCTCATACATGATGAACAACCCGGAATCGCGGATCACCCGGTCGGTCTGCACGTGCAGCGGCATATCGGCGGTTTCATGAGCCAGCGACTCCACCAGCTCGATGAAGCGCTGCAGCGCCGACGCGGCGCGGCCGGCCAGAACCTTGTCCTGCATCAGTTCGCGCGTCGCCTGCCACAACGTCAGTTGGCGATCGCGCGCCGCCTGGCGCACCACGTCGAGGGTGCGATCGCCGATGCCGCGCGTCGGGGTGTTGACCACGCGCTCGAAGGCCGCGTCGTCGTTGCGGTTGGAGATCAGGCGCAGGTAAGCCAGCGCATCCTTGATTTCCTGACGTTCGAAGAAGCGTTGGCCGCCGTAGATGCGGTACGGCATCGCCGTCTGCAGCAGCGCCTCTTCCAGCACGCGCGACTGGGCGTTGCTGCGGTACAAGATGGCGCAGTCGTTCAGCGCGCCGCCGTTGTCTTGCCAGGTCTTGATGCGGTTGACCACGAAGCGCGCTTCGTCGAGTTCGTTGAAGGCGCAGTAGAGGGAAATCGGCTCGCCTTCGCCGCCTTCGGTCCACAGGTTTTTGCCCATGCGCCCGTCGTTGTTGGCGATCAGGGTGTTGGCCGCTTTCAGGATGTTGCTGGTGGAACGGTAGTTCTGCTCCAGGCGGATGGTTTCCGCGCCGGGGAAATCCTTCAGGAAGCGCTGGATGTTTTCCACCTGCGCGCCGCGCCAGCCGTAGATCGACTGGTCATCGTCGCCGACGATCATCACGTTGCTGTTGCCGCCCGCCAGCAGACGGATCCAGGCGTACTGGATGCTGTTGGTATCCTGGAATTCGTCCACCAGCACGTTGGTGAAACGCTCGCGGTAGTGGTTGAGGATATGCGGCTTGTTCAGCCACAGCTCGTGCGCGCGCAGCAGCAGCTCGGCGAAATCCACCAGCCCCGCGCGATCGCAGGCTTCCTGATAGGCCTGGTAGATGCGCAGCCAAGTGGCCTCCACCGGGTTGTTGTAGGTTTCGACGTGCTGCGGGCGCAGGCCCTCATCTTTCTTGCCGTTGATGTACCACATCGCCTGACGCGGCGGCCACTGCTTCTCGTCGACGTTCAGCGCCTTGATGATGCGCTTGAGCAGCCGCAGTTGGTCGTCGCTGTCGAGGATCTGGAAATCCTGCGGCAGGTTGGCCTCCAGGTGGTGGGCGCGCAACAGACGATGCGCCAGGCCATGGAAGGTGCCGATCCACATGCCGCCCTGGCTGGTGCCGATCAGATGTTCGATACGGTGACGCATTTCCGCCGCCGCCTTGTTGGTGAAGGTCACCGCCATGATCGAATACGGCGAGCAGTTCTCCACCGACAGCAGCCAGGCGATGCGATGCACCAGCACCCGCGTCTTGCCGCTGCCCGCTCCGGCCAGAACCAACAGGTTGCTGCGCGGCGCCGCCACGGCTTCACGTTGTTTTTCATTCAGGCTGTCGAGCAGATCGGAGACGTCCATAGGCACCACTAATGGTTAAGGGAAAACCCGCCGGTGACGGGTTTTTCACTGGAAATTTATACAGAGTTCTGGCAGGGATTATAACAATGCTGTCAGCGATGCCAACTGCGAAATCTCAATATGCGGCAGCAGGCGGCTGTCGGCAGCCTGCATCAGGCAGCGTTGCCGATCGTTGATCCAACACGCCTGCAGCCCCGCGCGCAGCGCGCCGGCGACGTCGGTAGTCAGATCGTCGCCCACGTGCAGGATCTGCTCGGGCGCCACGCCCAGCCGTTCGACGGCCAGGTGATACATGTCTTGGTATGGCTTGGCGCGCCCGTCCGGCCCGGAACGCAACACGAACTGGAAGTAACCGTCCAGGCCGCACTGCGCCGGATCGGCGTTGCCGTTGGTGATCGCCACCAGCGGGTAGCGCGCGGCCAGCGCCTTCAGCGTGGCGTGGGTCGCTTCCGGCACCTCGATGCGGCTGCGCCACAGCGCGAAGTTTTGCATCGCCGCATCGGCCCCGATCGCCGCTTCGGCGTCGCGCAGCCCCTGCCGGCTCAGCGCCAGATGAATGGCGCGCCAGCGCCACTGGGTGACGTCATGGTAAATCTCCGGCTCCTGCTCGCGCAGTTCCTGGCGCAGGCGGTGGAAATCCGCCGACTGGAAGCTGTTCAGGCCGGGATGGTAGCTCTGCAGGAAGGCCACCGACTGCTGCTCGGTTTGCCGGATCACCGGACGGTTGTCATACAGCGTGTCGTCCAGATCGAAAGTCAGCGCCGCCAGCGGGCGCAGCGGGCGATAAAAATGCATCAGGATTTCCCCCGTTTGGCGCGCGGATGCGCAGCATCGTACACGTTCGCCAGATGTTGAAAGTCGAGGTGGGTATAAATTTGCGTGGTGGTCAGGTTGGCATGGCCGAGCAGCTCCTGCACCGCACGCAGATCGCCGCTCGACTCCAGCATGTGGGTGGCGAAGGAGTGACGCAGTTTGTGCGGGTGAATATGGCTGTTGACGCCCTGCTTCACGCCCCATTCGGCGAAGCGCTTTTGCACGTTGCGCGTCGAGATGCGCCGCCCCTGATTGGACAGGAACATCGCGTCATCTTCCGGCCCGAACAGATCGCGCATCGCCAGCCAGTGTTCCAGCCAGGTGACGGCGGTGCGCCCGATCGGCAGTTTACGCTCTTTGCTGCCTTTCCCCATCACCCACACCTCGCCGGCCGCCACATCGACATGGCGGCAATCCAGCCCCACCAGCTCGGAGAGACGCAGGCCGGCGCCGTACATCACCTCCAGCATGGCGCGATCCCGCACCGCCAGCGGATCGTTGAGATCGATCTCCAGCAGCTGGTTCATTTCATCGACGTCGATATTTTTCGGCAGATGGCGACCGCTGCGCGGCGTGCGGATGCCTTTGGCCGGGTTGGCGTGCAGCACGCCCTGGCTGACCAGCCAGTCGAGGAAACTGCGCAACGAAGAGAGCCGCAGCGCCAGGCTGGCGGACTGCAGGCCGGCGCGTTTGCTGCGCGCCGCCAGCATGCGCACCCGGGCGGCGTCCAGCGCCGCCCAGTCGGTGACGCCGATCTCCTGCGCCAGGCGCATCAGCGCCGCCAGCTGGCGTGAATAGCTGAGCTGCGTCAGCGGGCTAAGTTGCCGTTCTACCTTGAGATAACGCAGAAAAGCGTCCACCGGCTGCTGCAGGCTGGGCGCAATCGGCGTCATGCGCGTTCGATCCAGCGTTCCAGCAGTTCCGGCAGCATGCGCGCCAGTTGATTGAGCATCACCGTGCCCATGCCCTGCTGATAGTGTTGCGTATCGCGGCTGCTGAAGATCACCATGCCCAGCTCGCCGTCGTCGCCCAGCATCGACAGCGCCACCGAACCAATCTGGCCGATCTGTTTGGCCTGCGGCAACAGCAGCAGCAGTTCGGGGCCGTTCAGGCCGCCGAGGTAGTGTTGTTCGCTGCCCAGCCGCTGGATGCGGAACGGCTCGAACGCCGAACGCGTCAGCGCCAGATGGGTGAAATCGGAAGGCGCGCCGATATTCCAGCGCTCAGCGAACAGGCGCACCGTGGCGCCGGCCAAACCGAAGCCGCGCGCCCAGCGCTGCAGCCGGTTGAGCATGTCCTGCAAGCTGTCCGCGGTGGCCAGATCGGCCTGCAGGTGCAGCAACCGGGCGAACAGTCCTTCGTTGGCGCTGGCCTGCTCCATCAGCAGCGTGATCTCTTCTTCCAGCCGTTCGATGTGATTGCGCTGGCGGGCCAGATGCCATTCCACCAGCGAAACGGTGCCGCGCACCGGGTGCGGCACGCGCATCTGCTCAACCTGGCGCGCGTTGCGAATAAAGAAATCCGGGTTCTGCAGCAGGTACTGCATCACGGTGTCGTCATCCAGCGCCAGGCCGGCGACGCTCTGTTCTTCTACGCTTTTCATAGATGAATAAATCCGTCATAGACATGGGTTGCCGGACCGGTCATAAACAGCGGGTTGCCCGGCCCTTTCCAGCGAATATGCAGGCTGCCGCCCGGCAGTTCTACATGCACTTCTTCTGACAGCAATTCCTGTTGGATCCCCACCGCCACCGCCGCACAGGCGCCGCTGCCGCAGGCCTGCGTTTCACCGGCGCCGCGCTCATAAACGCGCAGCTTGATGTGATCGCGGCTGACCACCTGCATAAAGCCGATGTTGGCCCGTTCCGGGAAGCGTTCATGCCCTTCCAGCACCGGCCCGAGCAGCTCCACCTTGGCGGTTTTTACGTCGTCCACCTGCAAAACACAATGCGGGTTGCCCATCGACACCACGCCGCACAACACGGTATGTTCCGCCGCGCGCATGATGTAGGTCTTTTCAGCCTTGGCGGCGCGGAACGGCACCGCCTGCGGGTCGAAATTCGGCTCACCCATGTTGACGCACACCAGATCGTCGTCGGTGACGCTGAGCACCATGCGCCCGGTTTGGGTGCTGACGCGGATGTCACGTTTGTTGGTCAGCCCTTTCAGCCGCACGAAACGCGCGAAGCAACGCGCGCCGTTGCCGCACTGCGCCACTTCGCTGCCGTCGGCGTTAAAAATTCGGTAGTGAAAATCCAGTTCGGGATCGTAAGGCGGTTCTACCACCAGCATCTGGTCAAAGCCGACGCCCAGGTGCCGATCGGCCAGCCGGCGGATCAGCTCAGGTGAAAAATAGACATTCTGTGTAACGGCATCGACCACCATAAAGTCGTTGCCCAGACCGTGCATTTTGGAGAACTGCATATCATACTCCGCTATCTGGACGCGCTATCCGTCTTGATTTTACGGCGGCGCTCGCCACCGCAAACAGGGTGTTACTGGTCAACCATCGACGGTTTTTGCTGAGAGCCAGACTGCTCCTGCTGGTTCTTTTGCACCTGATCGCCCGTTTGCACCGGCGGCTTGGCCGGTTTCTGGCTGGCGGGATCGGCAGGCGGGAAGTAAAGCGGGCCTTTCAGACCACAGCCGGCGAGGCCGGTAACCAGAACTGCCATCAGCGCATAGCGTAGTTGTTTTTTCATTTGCATTAATGCCTGTAATTCATGCGTCCAAGGTCTCTATAATCGCAGGTGGATCATGAAAAGCAATAGGAATTGAATATGAACGACAGCGAGTTTCACCAGTTGGCCGACCAGCTGATGCTGAATATTGAAGAGACACTGGACGATTTTGACGGCGATGCGGACATCGATTACGAAACCAATGGCGGCGTGATGACGCTGAGCTTCGAAAACGGCACCAAAATCGTCATCAACCGCCAGGAGCCGCTGCACCAGGTGTGGCTCGCCACCAAGGCCGGCGGTTACCACTTCAACTACCGCGACGGCGTTTGGCTATGCGATCGCAGCGGGCAGCCGTTTTATCAGCTGCTCAGCGAAGCGGCCAGCGCGCAGGCCGGCGAGGAACTGCATTTTTCCTGAAGCTAAGCGGGGCTCGGCAACCGGGCCCTTGCGGCGTCAATGCAGCTGGAACTGCTGCTTCAGCGGCTGAGCGGCGCCGTCGGCCACCGTCACGCACAGGCTGGACAGCACGTTGCTGCGGAACGGGATCACCTGCGTGCGCCCGTCGAGCTGCACGATCTGATAGAACTGCGGCAGATTGAAGTTGATGAAGCTGGAGCCGTAGGTGAAGCGATCGTGCGACGAGGAGTAGAAGCGGCTGACGTCGCGCACCAGCTCCTCTTTACTGCCCTCGCAGTGGTGATACACCTCGACCCGATTCGACTCATCCAGAATATAGATGTTGAAGCCCTTATCGTCTGAGGTGTCTTCGAAGAAGAACTGGATGATCCCCTCGCTGGCGAAGCCATCCACCACCGGCGGCAGATGCACCTGATCGGTTTCCACCTTGATAGACAGGCCGTGCAGCTTGTTGTTGGAGATGGCGCCGTAAAACTCCACCGCATTCTCCAGCTTTTGCACCGATACGCTCAAGCGCTCGAAGAACAGCCCCCAGGTCTGCCCGGCGACGCGCACCGCCTTGAAGCGGCCGGGTTCCAAACGGGTACTGGACAGGCGCAGCTCGATGCACTCCGACACCAGCTGCTGGATACGGGTGCGGATCAGGCCGCGCAGGTGCTGGCTGTAGCAGAACACTTCCACCGATTCCGGCGGCGCGGCGTCCTGATGCATTTTGCCGAGAATGGTTTTCAGCGCTTCCAGCACCGACTGCTCACCGCTGAAATGCAGGGTGCGCACCTCGTTCCAGGAGTTGCGGTACAGCAGATCGATGCTGCCCACCAGACACTGCTGCTGCTGGCCGAAGCTGAACACGTCCAGCTTGCGGAAATCGAAGTGCACCACCTGATTGCGGAAGGCGGCGGTCGGATCGTTTTCCAGATTGACGATAATCGCCAGATGGCGAATCTCGCACGGGCTGTACAGCGCTTTCGGCGTCGGCGCCGGCAGGCGCAGCGGGAAGTGATGGGAAACGTCGGCCACCAGCTCCTGCAGCTTGGCGGTATCGCACAGGTTGCCGCTCTTGATGTGCAGGCGGGTCTGCGGCGTCAGCAGGCCGTTGAAATAGGCCCAGGCCACCAGCTTGTTCAGGTAGCGGTTATATTCCAGCGGCTGATGGCTGACGATCGAATCCATGGCCGGTGCCTGATTGTACAGGTACCAGCCGGTGCGGTTGGCGCGGCCAACCGGCACGTGAATAAAGGTTAAATCGTTTTCCGACAGGTCCGGTGAAATCTGCGGGTTCACCAGCGTCACCTTGCCGGGCAGCGCTTCGAACGCCGCATACAGTTTGCGGGTCAGCACGCCGATATCCTGCGGGCTGGCGCTGACGCTGAGGTTGTTGCGGCGAGCGAAACGGATCAGGTTGCGGTAGCTCTGCATCATCGCGTCGAGCAGTTCGTTATGCGCTTCGCGCACCCGCTCGATTTTCCAGTTGGCGCGGTTGTCCAGCATCGCCAGACGCTCTTCGCTCCAGCCCCACTCGCTGACCAGCTGGCTGAGGATCTCGCGCCGCCAGCCGACGCAGGCCTTGGCCAGCGACAGCTTTTCACATACTTTCAGGTAAAAACAGCGGCGGGCCAGATCGAGGCGGGTGGTGTCGTTGATGTCGGTCAGGTAGCGGGTCACGCGCTCAAGCATCATGCAATAGGCGTCGAGCCCGAAGCTGACGATCTCGCCCTGATGCAGCCGGTGTTTGATGTCCGTCGCCAGCAGTTGGGTACTGGGGTATTCCCAGGAATAGGCTTCCAGCAGCAGGGTCTTCAGCACCGCCTTGTAAGGCGAATCGATGCTCTTGTACAGCTGCCACAGGCTGGCGCCAAAGTACTCTTCCGCCGACAGCGAACTCAGGCCGCCGAGATCCAGCCACTCGTTCGGCGTCAGCGCGCCCTGCGCGTACAGCGACAGCACGTATTCATCGTAGTGCGCTTCTTCTTCGCCCGGCACCATGTTCCACAGGATGCGTTTGCCGGCCAGGCGCACCGCGGTGCGATAGAATTCGTCGAGCAACAGGATGTGCTGCGTCGAGCCGCAATCTTCGCCGCCCAGGCTGCCGCTTTCATTATGGCGGAAACGGTTTTCATCGATCAGGAAGAAGCTGACTTCCACCCCCATCGAGGCGGCCCACTTCTCAAGCAGGCTGCATTTTTGCTGCAGGCGGGTGCGTTCTTCGTTGTCCAGCCAGGACTGGTGGCAGACCCAGATGTCGAGATCCGAGCTGCAGCTTTGGCCGATAGACGAGGTGCTGCCCATCGAGTAGACGCCGGTGATCGGCAGCTCGCCGCTGGCCGGTTTGTCAAACGGGCTGCCCCATTTGTCTTCTAAATCGTTCAGGTATTCTTGTTGAGTTTCATCAGGCGTGTAGAGGCAAATGCCGTGGGGAACGTTACCGTTCAGGTAACCCGGCATCAGCGGGTGGTGGTGGTGCAGTAAGGTGGGCAGCAGACTGTATACCCGTTGAAACGCGGGCTTCATAGCCGCCAGGGCGCGATCGACGCGTAGCTGATTGATCGCATCCAGTCTCTGCTTCAATGTCTCGATGTAGAGGTACAAGACGTCTCGCCTGATTATCCCGGTGTTTAGAAAAAAACCCGTATTCCATAAGCGCCGTTAGTGTAAGAAGAATATTTGGCGACTTATTGCTGGAAACGTGATCAATTTAACACCTTGCTGATTGACCGTAAAGGAGGTAACGCTTCACAATTATTGTAGCGCTTCCCTAAACGATTTACCCGCAGTGTTAACTGCCCCAAAGCACATCACACGTCCCTTTGATTCCGTTGTCCTTTTTCCGCCTCCGGCTTCTTGCACTGACAGTATTGGCTCTCAGTGGTAGGATGGATGGCGAAATATAAAAACGGTAACAAGCATGTTAGACAAAATTATTCGAATTGCCACCCGACAAAGCCCGCTTGCACTTTGGCAAGCACATTATGTGCAGCAACGTCTGATGGCCTGCCATCCCGGCCTGCAGGTCGAGTTGGTGCCGATGGTGACGCGCGGCGACGTTATTCTGGATACGCCGCTGGCGAAAGTCGGCGGTAAGGGCCTGTTTGTTAAAGAACTCGAGCTGGCGCTGCTGGAAGGCCGCGCCGACATCGCCGTGCACTCGATGAAAGACGTGCCGGTCGATTTCCCTGCCGGGCTCGGTTTGACCACCATTTGCGAACGCGAAGATCCGCGCGACGCTTTTGTTTCCAATCGTTTCGCCTCGCTCGATCAACTGCCGCAGGGCAGCGTGGTCGGCACCTCCAGCCTGCGCCGCCAGTGCCAGCTGCGCGAACGCCGCCCGGATCTGATCGTGCGCGACCTGCGCGGCAACGTCGGCACTCGCCTGGCCAAGCTGGACAACGGCGACTACGACGCAATTATTCTGGCGGTGGCCGGCCTGAAGCGCCTGGGGCTGGAGCAACGCATCCGCAGCCCGCTGAGCGCCGAAGAGTGCCTGCCGGCGGTCGGCCAGGGTGCGGTCGGCATTGAATGCCGTCTCGACGACAGCGTCACCCGCGCGCTGCTGGCGCCGCTGAACCATGCGGCCACCGAAACCCGCGTGCGCGCCGAGCGGGCGATGAACACCCGCCTGGAAGGCGGCTGCCAGGTGCCGATCGGCAGCTATGCCGAACTGGATGGCGACAGCCTGTGGCTGCGCGCCCTGGTCGGCGCGCCGGACGGCAGCCAGATGGTGCGCGGCGAACGCCGCGGCCCGGCCGCCGAAGCCGAACGGATGGGCGTTGAGCTGGCGGAAGAGCTGCTGGCGCGCGGCGCGCGCGAGATCCTGCGCGAAGTTTATCAGGGAAATCCGCCGGCATGACAATCCTGGTAACCCGCCCATCGCCCTCGGGAGAGCAGTTAGTGAGCCGGCTGCGCGCACTCGGCCGGGTTGCCTATCATGCGCCGCTGATCGACTTCGCCCCCGGCGGCGATCTGCCGCAGCTGCCGCAGGCGTTGCAACAGTTGAACGCCGGCGATCTGGTGTTCGTGCTGTCGCAGCATTCGGTGAACTATGCCGATTCGGTCATTGGCCGCGCCGGGCTGAGCTGGCCCGCGCACCTGACTTATTACGCCATCGGCCGCACCACCGGGCTGGCGTTGCACCGCATCAGCAGTTTGCCGGTGGAATACCCGCGCGAACGCGAGATCAGCGAAACGCTGCTGCTGCTGCCGGCGCTGCAAAAGCTGGCGGGTAAACGCGCGTTGATTTTGCGCGGCAACGGCGGCCGCGAACTGTTAGGGTCGACGCTGAGCGAGCGCGGCGCCGACGTCAGCTATTATGAATGCTATCAACGCAGCCCGGTGCACTATGACGGCAGCGAGCAAAGCGCCCACTGGCAGCGCGCCGGTGTGGATACGCTGGTGGTGACCAGCGGTGAAATGTTACAACAGCTCTATACTTTAGTTCCTGATTACTATCGTTCTTCATGGCTGCTGCGTTGCCGCCTGGTAGTAGTGAGCGAACGCCTGGCTACCCTCGCCCGGGATTTGGGCTGGCGTACGATTCGGGTAGCTGACAACGCCGATAATGACGCGCTGATCCGCGCGCTACAATAATCTGACTATGGGATGTGCCACTATGACGGAACAAAATACCCCATCCGCCCCGGTTGAAGAGCCAACCACCGCGGTTGAGAGCTCCCAGCAGCCAGCCGCTGCCAGCCGCAAAGGCAAGAATACCGGCCCGGTGCTCGGCGCGATCGCTATCGTGCTGGTCATCGCCCTCGGCGCGGGCGGTTATTACCATACGCACAAGCAGGCGCAACAGCTGATCGCCGCCAATCAGGCGCTGCAGCAGCAGCTTGAAGGCGTGAAGCAGAGCCAACAGCAGGAAAGAAATGCGCTGGAAGGCCTGCTGCAGCAGCAGGGTAAAACCCTGGACGCCGCCGATCGCGAGCAGGCGAACCTGGCGCGCCAACTGAGCGAGCTGCAGGAAAAAGTGGCGACCATCTCCGGCAGCGACGCCAAAACCTGGCTGCTGGCGCAGGCCGATTTTCTGGTGAAAATGGCCGGCCGCAAGCTGTGGAGCGATCAGGACGTGACCAGCGCCGCCGCGCTGCTGAAAAGCGCCGACGCCAGCCTGGCGGATATGAACGATCCGAGCCTGCTCGATGTGCGCCGCGCCATTACCGAAGACATCAGCACGCTTTCCACGCTGACCCAGGTCGATTACGACGGCATCATCCTCAAGGTCAATCAGCTGTCCAATCAGGTGGATAACCTGCGCCTGGCGGACAACGACACCGACGAAGCGCCGATGGATCAAAACAGCAGCGAGCTCTCCGGCTCGATCGGCGAATGGCGGCAGAACCTGGCCAAGAGCTGGCGCAATTTCATGGCCGACTTCATCACCATCCGCCGCCGCGACACCAGCGCCGAACCGCTGCTGGCGCCGAACCAGGACATCTACCTGCGCGAAAATATCCGTTCGCGCCTGCTGGTGGCCGCACAGGCCATCCCGCGCCATCAGAACGAGACCTACAAGCAATCGCTGGAAACCGTCTCCACCTGGGTGCGCGCCTATTTCGACACCACCGATCCGGCGACCAAGGCCTTCCTGGAAGAGCTGGACAACCTGAGCCAACAGTCGATCTCGATGGACGTGCCGGATCAGCTGAAAAGCCAGCCGCTGCTCGAAAAAGTGATGCAGACCCGGGTGCGCAACCTGATGACCCAGTCCCCTGCCGCTCACCAGGAGGGTTAAGCCATGTTACGCGTGCTATTTCTGTTCCTGGTGGTGATCGCCAGCGTAGTGCTCGGGCCGATGTTGGCCGGGCATCAGGGCTATGTGCTGATCCAGACCGATAACTACAATGTCGAAACCAGCGTCACCGGCCTGGTGATCATGTTGGTGCTGCTGTTCGTGGTGCTGCTGGCGATCGAATGGATCCTGCGCCGTATCTTCCGTACCGGCGCCCGCACGCGCGGTTGGTTTATCGGCCGCAAGCGCACCCGCGCGCGCCAGCAAACCAAAGCCGCGCTGATCAAACTGGCGGAAGGCGACTACAAGCAGGTTGAAAAGCTGATGACGCGCAACGCCGACCACGCCGAACAGCCGGTGGTGAACTACCTGCTGGCCGCCGAGGCCGCACAACAACGCGGCGATGACTTCCGCACCAACCAATATCTGGAGCGCGCCGCTGAAGCCGCCGACACCGATCAGCTGCCGGTGGATATCACCCGGGTTCGCATCCAGCTGGCGCAGGGCGAGAACCACGCCGCGCGCCACGGCGTCGATCGCCTGCTGAACCAGGCGCCGCGCCATCCGGAAGTGCTGCGCCTGGCGGAACAAGCCTATCTGCGCACCGGCGCCTACGCGTCGCTGCTGGAAGTGCTGCCGTCGATGCGTAAAATCGAACTCCACAGTGAAGAGCAGTTGCAGGCATTGCAGCAACAGGCTTATATCGGGCTGATGAATCAGGCGATGGCGGACGAAGGCAGCGAAGGCCTGAAGCGCTGGTGGAAAGATCAGAGCCGCAAGACGCGTCACGAGGTGCCGCTGCAAATCGCGATGGTGGAACACCTGATCGAATGCAACGACCACGAACTGGCGCAGGAGATTGTGCTCGACAGCCTGAAGCGCCAATACGACGAGCGCCTGGTGCTATTGCTGCCGCGGCTGAAGTCCGGCAACCCCGAGCAGCTTGAGAAAGCGCTGCGTCAGCAGATGAAACAACACGGCGCGACGCCGCTGTTAAACAGCACGCTGGGGCAACTGCTGATGAAGCACGGCGAGTGGCAGCAAGCGGCCGACGCCTTCCGCGAAGCGTTGAAACAGCGCCAGGATGCTTACGACTACGCCTGGTTGGCCGATACGCTGGAAAAACTGCATCGTTCGGATGAAGCGGCGCAGATGCGACGTGAGGGACTGATGTTGACGCTGAAACAGAACGGCGGCGAATAACGCCCTGCCCAAGTGAGAAAAGCGCGGCTCCGATGCCGCGCTTTTTTTTGCCCAGGGTTTTCTGCGGCGCAAAAAAAAAACACTTGCCGTATGGCAAGTGTATAAAGAAGCAATCAGGTCTAGGACAACAGGGGCGGTGCCTCACTCAACGTTTTGCCCTGAGCGTGATGACGGGTTAGTCATCGTTCTCGTGGGCGATAGGCACCCTAAATCGGCTCTGCGTCATTCCCAGGGTTTATGAAGCCTAAGGCGAACATAAGAGGTGGAATGAGCATCTACGCTATAGATATTGCATTTGACGTGCCAACTTTTAGATTGAGCCCATCTCCAATAGGAGATTTAATTCAATACATTGAAATATAAATAATTTATACTTCCTCCCCACCCTTCCGGCCTGATACCTCTCCTGGCATTCCATGCCAGCGGCCGTTATAAGAATGTCGCTTCAAAACGACGGCTTAAGCTAAATCCGGTTTTATCTTTTAAAATCAATAAATTATTTGTCTCAACCTGACGACAGCGCTGGATGGTCATGTCGCTGAAAACCAACACGCTCACAGGCAGGCACAAGATGCCAGCCCTCATGGATGCAAAAAGCCCGCACATTGCTGCGCGGGCCTGCCTTCTCGTCTCGCTTCGCGAGGCTCCTCCTGCGGAGGTGCTCATCTTCATAAACGACAGACGAAAAAAAACCTGCTTTAAAAGCAGGTTTTTCGAATGTGGTCGGCGAGAGAGGATTCGAACCTCCGACCCACTGGTCCCAAACCAGTTGCGCTACCAAGCTGCGCTACTCGCCGATTTGTGTTGCTCATACTACCCGATTTATCAGACCGCTGTCCATATAAATCTTATATTTATCAGATATTTTGCGTGGTGCGAAGAGAGGGACTTGAACCCTCACGTCCGTAAGAACACTAACACCTGAAGCTAGCGCGTCTACCAATTCCGCCACCTTCGCACTGTCACAAAATACTGCTAAATCTTCACTTCATCAGGAAGTGGGGTGGCTAATGGGACTCGAACCCACGACAACTGGAATCACAATCCAGGGCTCTACCAACTGAGCTATAGCCACCATTACTACTTCTTCTTACTCACGCGGTAATATTACCACCGCAGCTCCTGCGCACAAACTTAATGGCGCGCCCGACAGGATTCGAACCTGAGACCTCTGCCTCCGGAGGGCAGCGCTCTATCCAGCTGAGCTACGGGCGCGTAGCGCCGTTGCGGGAGGGGATACTACGGATTTACGCCAATCCTGTCTAGTGCTTTTTCGCAGAAATGTTGCGTTTGATTACGCTTTGCTCACTCCTGCGCAGGAAAGCGCACTCCGCAGCCCCTTTTCACCGTTTATTGCCGTGTTTCTACCCGATTTTCAGCCGGATGATGTTTCTTATGCATGCCGAAAGCGAAGTAGCACAGGCTGACGCCCGCTAAGAAAATCGCTCCGACCAGCAGGGAAATTCGCGTATCCGGGTTAATTCCCATGCCGACCAGCACGCAAACCAGAAAAGCGATGGTCAGATAGTTCACATACGGGAACATGATCGACTTAAAACTGTGGTTTTTGATCGCTTCCTTGTGCGCGCGGCGGAAATAGAGCTGGCTGATCAGCACCACGAACCACGGCACCATGCCCGGCAACACGCTGGCGCTGTAGACATAGACGAACACCTGCTCCGGATTAGGGATGATGTAGTTCAGCGCGGAGCCCACCAACAGGCAGCCAATGGTGACGGCGATGCAGTTGACCGGCACGCCGCTGGCGGAAAGCTTGGTCAGCGCCGCCGGCAGTTGGCGATTCTTGGCCAGGGCGTACAGCATGCGGCCGCCGCTGTACATGCCGCTGTTGCAGCCGGAAAGCGCGGCGGTCAGCACCACAAAGTTGATGATGCCGGCGGCGGCGACGATGCCGATCTTGGCGAAGGTCAGCACGAACGGGCTGCCGGTGGTGCCGATGCCGTTCCACGGGAAGATGGTCACGATGACGAAGATCGCGCCGACATAGAAGATCAGGATGCGCCACAGGATATTGTTGATCGCGCGTTTCAACGTCACTTGCGGGTTTTTGGCTTCCCCGGCGGTGATGCCCACCAGCTCAACCCCCTGATAGGACGCCACCACGATGCACAGCGCAAACAGGAAGCCCTTCCAGCCGCCGGCAAAGAAGCCGCCGTGCGCCGTCAGATTGGCGAAACCGATAGGTTCACCGCCGTTGCCGAAACCGAAGAAGATCACCCCCAGCCCCACCAGAATCATCACGATGATGGTGGTGACCTTGATCATGGCGAACCAGAACTCCAGCTCACCGTACAGACGCACCGCCGCCAGGTTGGCCAGCGCCACCATCGCCACGGCGATCAGCGCGGGAACCCACTGCGGTATTTCCGGGAACCAGAACTGCACATACACCCCGATGGCGGTGATCTCCGAAATGCCGACGGCGATCCACATAAACCAGTAGCCCCAGGCGGTCAGGTAGCCGAAATAGGGATTCATGTACTTGTGCGCGTAAACGGCGAACGACCCGGCGACCGGCTCAAGGAACAGCATCTCCCCCATCGAACGCATAATGAAGAATACGAACAGCCCGGCGATGATGTAAGCCAGCAGTACCGACGGCCCCGCCCATTTCAGCGTACTGGCCGATCCCATAAACAGGCCGACACCGATGGTGCCCCCGAGAGCGATAAGCTCGATGTGCCGGGCCTCAAGGCCTCGGTGTAGCCCTTGCGGTTTCTCTTTGTGTGCCATAAATCCTCAATAGTTTTTCTCGGGTTGTGTTTGCCTGCCGGCCGCTGCCGGTCGTTATTGTCATTATTAAAAGAATAAATCATCCCCTGCCGTTCGAGTTGGCATCAACGGGTAGTCGGAGCGAAGTTACCGTGAGAAGAACATCGTTCAGCGCTGTCGTATCAGGCTTCAGCGGCCAGGGATAATTTCCGGGCGGTATCGTTTCGCATTTCGCCGCTATAAGCAAACCGCAATTTAAAACTTTATGGAATAAATGCGGCGGCGTTTAGGGCCGAGGGTTATAGATATGCGGGAGAAACGCGCAAAAGCAGATTATTGGTACAGCAGTCCGGAGCGGAACAGCACTTTCCACCCCGGATGAGGGGTTACATCTTGCCGCTGTAGTAGTAGCCGACAAACTTCAACAGCTTCAACTGTCGGCCGATGCGGCTGGGTTGGCTGAGCAGGCGGTAGAGCCATTCCAGACCGAGGTTCTGCCACACCTTGGGCGCACGCTTCACATGCCCGGTAAAGACGTCATAGGTGCCGCCCACGCCCATATACAGCGCCTGCGGATACACCTTGCGGCAGTCGCGCATCAGGAGCTCCTGCTTCGGCGATCCCATCGCCACCGTCACGATAGCGGCGCCGCTGGCGCGAATACGCTCGAACAGCGCCTCTCGTTGATCCGGTTTGAAATAGCCGTCCTGGCTGCCCACCAGGTTGACATTCCACTGGCTGCGCAGCTTTTGCTCGGTTTCCGCCAAGACTTCCGGCTTGCCGCCGACCAGGAAGACCGGCGTGCCTTCGCGGCCGGCGCGCTGCATCAAGGCTTCCCACAGATCGGCGCCCGCGACGCGCGACACATCCGCCGCCGGGTATTTGCGGCGGATTGAGCGCACCATGCTGATGCCGTCGGCGTACTTGTACTCCGCTTCATCCAGCAACGCATGCAGCGCCTGGTCCTCTTCCGCCTTCAGGATCTTTTCCGCGTTCATCGCCACCAGCGTGCCCTGTTTGACCCGGCCGCCGTCGAACAGAAAGTCCATGCAATGCGCAATATCGCGAAAGCCCCACAGGCTGAAACCGCGCAGCTCATACTGCGGCACCGAAATCTTTGTTTCCATCGTTCTCATTACCCTTACAAAAGACCGTTTGCCCGAGGCGGAGACGCCAGCGCGCGGGCTCGCGTCACTCTGGCCTTGATCAGCCCGGCGGTATCGAACAGCCAATACAGCAACTTCGCCAGCACCAGACAGGCGCCGAAAATAATGCAGAAGAACACCACGCGCGACACGAATGAGTCCACCCCTTCGCGCGCCAACACGATCATGTTGAACACCGCGCCGAAGCAGAACCCCTGCAGAATGGCCGCCTTATAGCGGTTCGGCTCGGTTTTGCCCAGCTCATACAGCCAGTCAAACCACTTGATGATCATGCCCACCAGAATCGCGCCGATCGGGATAAACAGCGCGCCGCCCATCACCACCAGCGAACCGATCAGCGTCGGCGAAATCGCCAGCCCGGAGTGGTTGTTCAGCACTTCCCAGGTGAAATAGTTGGCGGAGTTCAGCACCACATCCGGCCGGCCCGGCCATAGCCAGGTGGGGATAAAGACGTAGAAATCACGCAAGATCGGCGCCAGGCCCTGGAAATCGATCTTGTCGTAATTTTGCAGCAGCAGCGCCAGGTTTTCCCACGGCGAGAAGGTATCGCGGGTCAGATAGAGGAAGGTATAAAACGCTTCCGCGCCGCTGACGTCCAGGCTATAGCGCTTCAACGCCAGCCAGAACATGCCGACCACGCCGAATATGCCCGCCGCCGCCAGCATCCACAGCGTGATCCAGCCGCGCACGATGCCGATAAACAGGAACAACGCGAAAGCGATGATAATGTTGGCGCGGGTGCCGCCGACGATCACGTAAGTCAGAATGCCGAACGCCACCGTCGCCACCAGGAACAAGAACCAGGCGCGCAGATCCTGCCGCAGGAAATAGACCACCAGCATCGCCGGAATGAAGAAGTAGAAGAACCGCTTGAGCGCCACGCCGGACACGTCGCTGGAGAAGATCTGGCTGTAGGAATTGAGCTTGAACAGCAGGAAGCCGTTCTGCATGAAGAAGATGCCCACGGTACCGATCGCCACCAGCGCCAGCAGCACCCAGGTCATATGAGTCTCTACCCGGTTCATGGTAAACAGCGCCGCGCGCGGCTGAGTACGGCGCTTGCGCAGCCGGGTCTTGTAGGTGACGTAATAGATGGCGTAAAACGCCGTCGCCGACAGCAGGGCGTACAGCAGAAACTCCACCGGCACCACCTCGACGTCAAACTGAAACACCAGCAGGCAGGTTAACGGGAAGCCGAAATAGAACGTCAGCAAATACAGCAGCGAGAAGAAGACGTTGAAGTTAAAGCGCACGCGCCGAAACTCCTGGTAGGTCAGCGTCAGGATAAACGTCAGGCTGACCAGATAGACGACAAACAGGCCGCCGAATTGCGCCAACGTCATGAATGCTCTCCCGCTGCCAACGCCAGGGCTTGCTGCCAGCCGTCAACATAGTTCGGATTGAAGAAGGCGATCGCCTGTTTATCCACCGCCGCCAGCTGACGCTGCGCTTCGCGCACCACCGCCTCGTCGAGCGAGTCGCCGTAGAACAGCACCGGCAGGTGCTGTTCCGCCAAATCCTGCCAGAACGGGTTCTGCCGGCTGAGCACGAAAGGCACGCCGAACTGAATCAGCAGGCACAGGGTGCCAATCCCCTGCTGGCGATTGAAAATGAAATAGCCGAGATCGCAGGCGCGCAGAATATTGAGGTAGTCCTCAAACGCCACCTGCTGCGTGAGCAGCTGCAGGTTTTTCTCGCCGAACAGCGGCAATCCGGCGGCGCGCACCTGCTCGATGTAAGCATCGTTGTTGGCCGGATAACCCATCGGCAGGATCACGCGCACGTCGGTGCCGAACTGCTGATGAATCGCCTGCAGCGCTTCGATATGCCGATTGCTGCGATCGCCGGAGTTGCCCACCAGAATCGTCATCGGCCCGGCCAGGTTTTTCTCGACGTGAACGTCGGTCAGTGCCGGATCCATGCGGGTCGGGAAGTACAGCAGCGAGGCCGGCACCCGCGCATGGCGCTGCTGGTAGTGAATCACGTCGCCACGGGTAGCAAACACATTCCCTACCCGCCCCTGCGCAATGCGGCGCAGCAGATAGAACAGCCGGAATTTCCAGCTGGCGGCGTCTTCATACAGATCGGCGCCCCAAATATGCCAACTGACCTGGCGCGCCTTGATCTTGCCGCTCAGCAGCGCCAGCCACAGCCCCGGGTTGAACTGGCCGTGCAGGAAGAAACGCGTATCGCGATCGGCTTGGGCGCGCGCGATGACCGCCGCCGCCAGGCTTTTCTTATCCGCGTAGGGCTCAATGTTCAGGGCGGGGAAATCTCCCAGTGCCGCCACATCCTTGGCCGCCACCATAAAATGCCGCGTCTGCTCAGCCGGCAGACGCGGCGCCAGCACGTCATTGAAGAAGCGCAGCACCGTCTGGTTATGATGCGGGATATCGGATCCCAGAACGTGAATCAGTGTGGTCATACTCGTCTACGATAAATAAGAAACACGCAGCTACAGAGCGCGAAATACACGATGTAGGTTGCCATATAGGCCTGAGCCGCCCCCAGCGCGCCATGCAGCGGGATCAGCCAGTGCGAGAACAGCGTCAGCAGCAGAAACTGGCTGACTTCCGTCAGGATATAAAAGCGCAGCGACGCTTTGGCGATCACCAAATAGCCGAACACATAGGCCCCGACTTTCAGCACGTCGCCCACCAGCTGCCAGGCAAACAGATCGCGCATGGCGACGAATTTGTCCGAGAACAACAGCCAGATGGCGAAATCACGCAGCAGCCACACCGTAAAGCTCGCCGCCGCTACCGCCGGCAGCACGAATTTCAACGAGCGCACGATCTCCCGCGAGATGGCGCCCTTGTCCGTCAGCCGCGACAGCGTCGGCAGCAGATAGACGGTAAACGAGGCGGTGATGAACTGCAGATAGGCATCGGAAATGCTGCTGACGCCCTGCCAAATCCCCACCTCATCCCAACCGTAATGCGCGGCCAGCAGGTTACGCATCATCACGTAAGCCACCGGCAGCGTCACCGAGGTGATCAACGCCATGAGGGTGAATTTGCCGAGGTTGCCGGCCACGGGTTTGTCCCAACGCGGCGCCAGATAGCGCAGCGGCAACGTTTTGCGCCGCCACAGCATCAGCCCGGCAGGCAACACCACCAACGCCGGCACCAGCGCCAGCCCCGCCAGCGCGCCTTCATAGCCCCCCAGCTTGAAGCACAGGTAATAAGCCACCACGCCAATCAGGCTGCCACCGATCACCGCCAGCGCATTGCCCATCGCGTCGCGATAGCCTTTCAGCACCGCCATGAACAGGTTGGCGTAGGCGATGCCCATCTGAATGAAAGCGACGGCGCGCACCACGCCGACGTAATCGGCATGCCCGAACAGCCCGATGCTGATCGGTTCGGCGGCGAACAGAAACACCAGCGCCAGCAAGGTCGAAAAGCCCAGCACGATGCTCGACGCGGTGCCGACCGCCAGGCGCAAACGCTGCGGATCCTGATGGTACTCCGCCACGTATTTGGTGATGCCGTTAAAAATGCCCGCGCCGGACAGCACGCCCAGCACGGTAATCAACTGGCGGAAGTTACCCGCCTGCCCCACCCCGCTGGGGCCAAACGCCACCGCCAGCAGTTTCACCACCAACAGCCCCACGCCGATTTTGATCAGCGTGGAGCCGGCAGTCCATATCGATGCTTTTGCCAACGACATATCAGGCAAAGAAGCTCAGGATGGTATTGATTACCGTACGCTGATTGACATCAGACATATTGTAGAACAGCGGCAAGCGCACCAGACGCGCGCTTTCCTGCGTGGTGTAACGATCTTCGCCGGCAAAGCGGCCAAAGCGTTCACCGGCCGGGCAGTCATGCAGCGGAATATAGTGGAACACGGCCATGATTTCGGCTTCCTTCAGGTAGTCGATAAAGGCCGTGCGCTCTTCGATATCACGCAACTTGATATAGAACATGTGCGCGTTATGCACGCAGTCGGCTGGGATGCTCGGCAGTTCGATGCGGCCGGCCTTCGCCAACGACAGGAAGCTGTCGTAGTACTTCTGCCACAGTGCCAAACGGCGCTGGTTGATGCGTTCCGCCACTTCCAGCTGGCCCCACAGGTAAGCGGCCTGCAGGTCAGACATCAGATAGCTGGAACCGATATCGCGCCAGGTATATTTATCGACCTGGCCACGGAAGAACTGGCTGCGGTTGGTGCCCTTCTCGCGGATGACTTCCGCCCGATCGATCAGGGCCGGATCGTTCACCAGCGTCGCGCCGCCTTCGCCGCCGGCGGTGTAGTTTTTGGTTTCATGGAAGCTGAAGCAGCCGATATGGCCGATGGTGCCCAATGCCTTGCCTTTGTAGGTCGACATCACGCCCTGCGCGGCGTCTTCCACTACGAACAGGTTATATTTCTTCGCCAGCGCCATGATGGTATCCATCTCGCAGGCGACGCCGGCGTAGTGCACCGGTACGATCGCGCGGGTTTTATCGGTGATCGCCGCTTCGATTTTGGTTTCGTCGATGTTCATGGTGTCCGGACGCAGGTCGACGAACACCACTTTGGCACCGCGCAGCACAAAGGCGTTGGCGGTTGAAACGAAGGTAAAGCTCGGCATGATCACTTCGTCACCCGGCTGAATATCCAGCAGGATGGCGGCCATTTCCAACGACGCGGTGCAGGAAGGCGTCAACAACACTTTCGCGCTGCCGAAACGCTGTTCCATCCACTGCTGGCAGCGACGGGTGAAACCGCCGTCGCCGCACAATTTGCCGCTGCCCATGGCAGCCTGCATATATTCCAGTTCAGTGCCAACAACCGGTGGAGCGTTAAATGGAATCATGTCTACCTCTGTATAACCAGTACGCGGTGCTTTCAATCACGGCACCCTGTCGTTGATAGAGTCGTAATGCGGCGATATTGCCTACCTGGGTCGCGACCCGCAGGCGCTGCATTCCTTGCCGCCGACATTCGGCGATCGCCGCCGTCATCAGCCTGGCGCCCACGCCCCGGCCGAATGCGCCGGGGAAAGCCGCCAACAGGCCGATGCGCGTTTCCTGGCCGCCAATGTCACGCAGGCTGACAAAGCCTTCGGGTTGCCCCCGTTCGTCCAGCGCCAACAGGCACTGATGATCGAAAGTGCCCAGAACGGCCTTTTCGATCCATAAAGCATAAAACCGTCCGCTGTCATCAGGTTGATACCAGGGAGTACGAAAGCGGCTGACGGTGAACGCCTGAGCCGCCGCGGCACGCAATGCCGGGATATCGGCCTCTGTCGCCAGGCGGGAAGTCTGGGCGACGGAACCCGGTTTAACCGCGTGATCGTGCTCAAGAGCCAGAACCAGATCGACTTCGCCCTCAACCAGGCGAAACCCCAAGTCAGCCAGGCCGTCCGCCAACGCAAGGTGCTGAGCGGGGACTTTGGCCTGCACCAGGGTATAAGCCGCCAGATCGGCTTCGGCAAGCGCCGGAGCCGAGGAGGAGAAGCTGAGTTTCGCGCTGTCTAGCGCGAAAAACTCGCTTTCCCATGACAAAGGCTCAATAGTGGCGTGGACGTGCATGCAGCAGATCCAGCAAATACTTGCCGTAGCCTGTTTTGGACAATGCGGTAGCGGCGCGTTTCAACCCCTTGTCATCCAACCAACCGTTGCGCCAGGCAATCTCTTCCAGACAGGCGATTTTAAAGCCCTGACGCTTTTCTACCGTCTGCACAAAGCTGCTGGCTTCCAGCAGACTGTCGTGAGTCCCGGTGTCCAACCAGGCAAAACCGCGCCCCAACAGCTCGACGGTCAGTTCACCGCGCTCCAGATACATCTGGTTGATGCTGGTGATTTCCAGCTCGCCGCGTTCGGAAGGCTTCACCTGCTTGGCAAACTCCACCACCTGGCTATCGTAGAAATACAGGCCGGTCACCGCCCAATCGGATTTCGGTTTCTTCGGCTTTTCTTCGATCGACAGCGCGCGGAAGTTGTCGTCAAACTCCACGACGCCAAAGCGTTCAGGATCCATGACCTGATAACCGAACACGGTGGCGCCTTCGGTGCGAGCCGCGACCGTTTTTAATTTCGGGCTGAAAGATTGGCCGAAGAAGATGTTATCGCCCAGCACCAGGCAGCAAGAATCGCCGTTGATAAACTCCTCGCCGATCAGAAACGCCTGCGCCAGACCTTCCGGCTTGGGCTGCACCGCATAGCTGAGATTGACGCCGAACTGCTCGCCGTTACCCAACAAACGCTCGAAGGACGGCAGATCTTCCGGGGTCGAGATGATCAAAACATCGCGGATCCCCGCCAGCATCAGCACCGACAACGGATAATAGATCATCGGTTTGTCGTAGATCGGCAGCAGTTGCTTGGACACACCACGAGTAATCGGATGCAGACGCGTGCCGGAACCGCCGGCCAGAATAATACCTTTCATACTTACTCCAAAACCCGCCGCATCGCCGCAGAGCGACGCGGCGTTAAATTAATCTGACAACCCCAAACGCTCGCCGGCATAAGAACCGTCTTGCACCCGGCGCCACCAGGTTTCGTTAGCCAAATACCAGGCTACCGTCTTGCGAATGCCGCTTTCGAAGGTTTCCTGCGGCCGCCAGCCCAACTCACGATCGATTTTGCCGGCGTCGATGGCGTAACGCATATCGTGGCCCGGGCGATCCTTCACGTAAATGATGAGATCGCGGTAGTTCGCCACGCCCTGCGGTTTGTTGGGCGCCAGTTCTTCCAGCAGATCGCAAATGGTCTGCACCACTTCGATATTCTTGCGCTCGTTATGGCCACCAATATTGTAAGTTTCGCCTACTACGCCTTCGGTCACGACCTGATAAAGCGCGCGCGCGTGGTCCTCGACATATAACCAGTCACGCACCTGCGCGCCGTTGCCATATACCGGCAGCGGTTTTCCGGCTACCGCATTCAGGATCACCAACGGAATCAACTTCTCTGGGAAGTGATAAGGGCCGTAGTTGTTCGAACAGTTGGTCACGAGGGTCGGCAAACCGTAGGTGCGCAACCAGGCACGCACCAGATGATCGCTCGACGCCTTGGAGGCGGAATACGGACTGCTCGGCGCATATGGCGTGGTTTCGGTGAACAGATCGTCGGTGCCGTGCAGGTCGCCGTACACTTCGTCGGTGGAGATATGATGGAAACGGAAAGCCAGCTTCTTCTCCGCCGCCAACGGCTGCCAGTAATGGCGCGCCGCCTCCAGCATCGTGTAAGTGCCAACCACGTTGGTCTCGATAAAGGCCGCCGGGCCGTCGATAGAACGATCGACGTGGCTTTCCGCCGCCAGGTGCATCACCACGTCCGGCTGATACTGGGCAAATACCCGATCCAGCTCGGCACGATCGCAGATGTCGACCTGTTCGAAAGCATAGCGCTCGCTCTCAGCCACCACCGCCAGCGACTCGAGGTTACCGGCATAGGTCAGCTTATCCACCACCACCACGCTGTCGCCGGTGGCCTCAATGATGTGCCGCACAACTGCGGAGCCAATAAAACCGGCACCACCGGTAACTAAAATACGTTTCAACGCCATACTCCTTTGGTATCAACAACCCATGTTTGTTTTACATCTTCCGGCCGGATGGCCTTGAACTGTTGGTGATCGACCAACATCACGATCACATCGGCCTGCTGCAACGCCTCAGCGATTGGCGTCAACGTCACATGGCCCGCCAGCGACTTCGGCAACTGTTCGACGTTCGGTTCCACCGCCAGCGTTTCGCCGACGTGCCATTCGGCGATCAGGTGCGCCACTTCTACCGCCGGGCTTTCACGCAAATCGTCGATATTCGGCTTGAAGGCCAGGCCGAAGCAGGCAATTTTTACCTCGGACGCGCGCTTGTCGGTGGCGGCCAGGCAATCGGCCACCGCCGCTTTCACCCGGTCGACCACCCACAGTGGTTTGCCGTCGTTCACCAGCCGTGCGGTGTGGATCAGGCGCGCCTGCTGCGGATTTTGCGCCACGATAAACCACGGATCGACGGCGATGCAGTGGCCGCCAACGCCCGGCCCTGGCTGCAAAATATTCACCCGCGGATGGCGGTTCGCCAGGCGGATCAGTTCCCAGACGTTGATCCCCTGTTCGGCGCAGATCAACGACAATTCGTTGGCAAAGGCGATATTCACGTCGCGGAAGCTGTTTTCCGTCAGCTTGCACATCTCGGCAGTGCGCGAGTTGGTGATCACGCATTCGCCCTCGAGGAAAATCTTGTACAGCGCGCTGGCACGTTCCGAGCACTTCGGCGTCATGCCGCCGATCACGCGGTCGTTTTGAATCAGCTCTACCATCACCTGCCCCGGCAGCACGCGCTCCGGGCAGTAGGCGATATTCACGTCCGCCGCTTCGCCCGCTTGCTGCGGGAAGCTGAGATCGCTGCGCGCCTGCGCCAGCCATTCCGCCATCTGTTCGGTGGCGCCCACCGGCGAGGTGGATTCGAGGATCACCAGATCGCCTTTTTTCAGCACCGGCGCCAGCGATTTCGCCGCCGCTTCGACATAGGCCAGATCCGGCTCGTGATCGCCCTTGAACGGCGTAGGCACCGCGATCAGGAATGCATCGGCCGCCAGCGGCTTGGTCACCGCCTGCAGGAAACCGCCGTCGACGGCGGCCTTGACCACTTTGTCCAGATCCGGCTCGACGATATGGATCGCGCCGCGGTTAATGGTATCTACCGCATGTTGGTTAACATCTACACCCACCACTTTTTTCTTGCGAGAAGCAAACGCCGCCGCCGTTGGCAAGCCGATATAACCCAGGCCGATAACCGAAATAGTGTCAAAACTCATAGTGTCACCTGATGATTCTTTAAAGCTTCGAGGATACGCTGACAGGCATGCCCGTCGCCGTATGGGTTGTGCGCCCGGCTCATCGCGTGATATTCGCTTTCGTCCGTCAACAGCCGGGTCACCGCTTCAACAATTTTGGCCACATCGGTGCCGACCAGACGCACCGTGCCCGCATCTACCGCCTCAGGGCGCTCGGTGGTGTCGCGCATCACCAGCACCGGCTTGCCTAACGAGGGCGCCTCTTCCTGAATGCCGCCGGAGTCGGTCAGGATCATGTAAGCGTGAGTCATCAGATAGACAAACGGCAAATAATCCTGCGGTTCGATCAGCATGACGTTGTCGATACCTTTCAAAATGCGATTCACCGGCTCACTGACGTTTGGATTGAGATGCACCGGATACACCACCTGCACTTCCGGGTGATTGCTGGCGATCTCCGCCAGCGCGCTGCAAATTCGCTCAAAGCCGCCGCCAAAGCTTTCGCGGCGATGGCCGGTGACCAGGATCAGTTTCTTGTCGGCGTCGAGGAATGGGTAACGCTGCGCCAGACCAGCGCGCAGCGCAGCATCACTCATCACGCGGTCGCGCACCCAGAACAACGCGTCGATCACCGTATTGCCGGTCACGAAAATACGGTTGTCCGGCAGCAGCTCGCGCAACAGGTTTTGGCGCGAGTTCTCGGTTGGCGCGAAATGGTACATCGCCAGATGGCCGGTCAGTTTGCGGTTGGCCTCTTCCGGCCAGGGAGAATACAGATTGCCGGTGCGCAGCCCGGCCTCGACATGCCCAACGGGGATGCGTTGATAGAACGCCGCCAGGCTGGTCGCCAGCGTGGTAGTGGTATCGCCGTGCACCAGCACCACATCCGGTTTGAAGTCTTCCAGCACCCCTTTCAACCCTTCCAGGATGCGACAGGTGATTTCCGTTAGCCCCTGGCCGGGTTTCATGATGTTCAGATCGTAATCCGGCGTGATCTCAAACAACCGCAATACCTGATCCAACATCTCACGATGCTGTGCCGTTACGCAGACTCTTGCTTCAAAAGCCTCATCCTGGGCCAGTGCATGTACCAGCGGTGCCATTTTAATGGCTTCAGGTCTGGTGCCGAAAACAGTCAACACTTTCACAGCGAATCTCTTTTGGTCGGTTAATCGCAGGCCCCGCCTGCGAATGGGGCGCTCACGCGCCCTGCATCAGATTATTATATTATTTTTTAACTACGCGGCCGACGCGCCAAGGCAACACCCGCGCCAACCAAAGCGCCCATCGCGCCCCACAGAATCAGCCAGAATACCCGGCGCGGGCTGTCGCGTTTTACCGGCTCTTCCGGCGTGCGCAAATAACGATAGGTCTGGAACTTCTCATCCAACGTCGGGCCAACGTTCAGCGTCGCCAACATTGCGCGGTTCTGATCGTAATCCAGGTCATAGGTCGGGCCGGAGGCCTGCAGGCCTTCCAGACGCGCCTGCAGCATTGGCCGGCCCAGCAAGAACAGATCCGAATCCGGCAACTGCTCAGCCGGGGTGTCGGTTTGCGTACGGCTGATCCCCTGGCTCTCGGCGATTTTCAACGCCTGCTGCGTGGTGTTCAGCTCGCGCTTGTAAACCGACTCCGCGACCGCTTCCTGGCGCTTGACCTGTGCCTTCATCGAGGTGGTACGAGCGGCCCACGCCCCCTGGATCTCTTCGTTCAGGTGCAGGGCAGCGCGGTGGCTGGCGAAGGCCACGTATTGGCGCAGCAGGCGGTTGGCGTCCGCCGCGGTTTCCGCCGTCAGCTTCACGCCGTCGTTCGGGACTTTTTTGTCGTCGCGCGGCGTGAACAGGATGTTGTTGATCAGCTCATCGAGCAGCGCCGCATCGGCGCGGGCATCCCCTTCCTGACGTTGCTTGTAGTATTCGCTCTGCAGCCAGAAATCGCGACGCGTATCGTAAGCCGCCAGTTGCATGATGAACTCATTGTACGCTTCATCCGCGATGCTCGGCTGATCGCCGGCCGTCGCCGGCAGCGTGCGCACATCCAGATTACGCAGGAACTGCTGCTGGGAGTAGTAACCGCCCAACGCATTCACCGTGGGTTTGTCTGTGATTGCGGTCGCGCTCCACTCTTGCTTAACCAGATAAGAGACGATCAACGCGACCGCCGCAAACAGCACCGCAATGCCGATAATCCACGATTTGCCGCGCCACAGGGTGCAGCACAGGCCGCGGATATCGAGTTCGTTATCCACCGCCGGGGTATGCTTGTCAGACGTTGTTTCTGGATTCATCACAGCCAAAAAGCCTCTGGTTAAGATACTTGCTTGTTATCGCTCGAACGCCGCAGGCGACGCTTGATACGCTTAATGTACCGCGCAACCCGCCAGGCGCGCTTGATGCAGTAACCGTACAGGAAGAAAGCAAGCAAGAATAATGCCAACATAACCCACTCTGGGATAAAAGTCAGGCGCTCACCGATCACGCCTACCGCCGCCAGCAATGCGGCCGCCAGGGTGATCAATACGAAAGCCTGCCGCGGCGTAAAGCCGGCGCGCATGATCAGGTGGTGAATATGTTGACGATCGGGAGAGAAGGGGCTCATCCCCTTGCGTAAACGACGATACATGATTGCTATCATGTCCATCAGCGGAATAGCGATGATCCACAGCGCGGTCACCGGGTTAATCGAGTGTGCCTTGCCCTGCGAGCTTTGCAACAGTAGCCATATGGCGGTAAAGCCGATCAGGGTACTGCCGGCGTCCCCCATGAACACCTTATAACGGCGGCCGAGGATGCCGAGGTTGAGCAAAATATAGGGAACGATGGTGGCGATCATCGCAAAGCACCAGAACGCCATCTCATGGTGACCGCTCAGGTACAGCAACAGACCCAGCGCGCCGAAGGAAACGCATGACAGCCCCCCCAGCAGACCATCAATGCCATCGACCATGTTGAAGGCGTTGATCGCCGCCCATACCGCGAACAGCGTGACCAAATAGCCGAATGGCCCCAGCAACATCTCCCAGTCGCCCAGCACATGGCCGAAGCTGCGCAGATACAAACCGGCGAATACCATCATGGCGATGCCGACCAACGCCTGCACCAGGGCGCGGATCTTAACGCTGATGTCAAAACGATCGTCGAGCGCGCCCACAAACACCAGAATGCCGGCGCAGGTGAGGTAAAGCTTGGCGTGCGCGATAGGCTGTTCGGAAATCCAAAATGCGAAACACAATCCGGCATAAACGGAAATACCGCCGACCAGAGGAATCAGCCCCTGATGGCGTTTGCGATAATTGGGTTTATCTACCAGACCAATACGTTTTGCCGCCTTGCGGGCAACAAAGAGAAAAGCCAAAGAAAACAGGAAAACAAATAGAATTTCAGTACTCATAGTGAGTAAGTTCACAGTTAACAGATCTCTGTAGAAGATAAGGCAGCTTACCACGGGCTAAGGCTTGTGCCATCGGCCCCCGCCACCTTTCGGTCATTTCCTATGACAACGGTGATTCATGCCTATTTTCTTCGCATCGGCTGACAAAACGACAGCAGCAAAGCCGACCGGCGCAGCGCCGACCGACAAACAAGATGAATTCTCAATAAGTCGCGGAAACAACTTACTTTTCCATTACTGCTACTTATCGTATCCGCCAAAAGCAAAAAACGCCACGACTAGGCGTGGCGTTCAGCGAATTTTTTAACGAATTATGAGCGTTTCATCATATCGAAGAATTCATCGTTGGTTTTGGTCATCGCCAACTTATTAATGAGGAACTCCATCGCGTCAATCTCACCCATCGGGTGAATGATTTTGCGCAGGATCCACATTTTTTGCAGCTCTTCGGAGGTGGTGAGCAGCTCTTCTTTACGGGTACCGGAACGGTTGTAATCGATCGCAGGGAATACGCGTTTCTCGGCGATTTTACGCGCCAGGTGCAATTCCATGTTGCCGGTGCCTTTAAATTCTTCGTAGATCACTTCGTCCATCTTCGAACCGGTATCAACCAGCGCAGTCGCGATGATGGTCAGGCTGCCGCCCTCTTCCACGTTACGCGCCGCACCGAAGAAACGCTTCGGACGGTGCAGGGCGTTGGCGTCCACACCACCGGTCAGCACCTTGCCAGAGGCCGGTACCACGGTGTTGTAGGCGCGCGCCAGACGGGTGATGGAGTCGAGCAGAATGATCACGTCTTTCTTGTGCTCAACCAGGCGCTTGGCCTTCTCGATCACCATTTCGGCCACTTGCACGTGACGCGAAGCCGGCTCGTCGAAGGTCGAGGCGATCACTTCGCCCTTCACCAGACGCTGCATCTCGGTCACTTCTTCCGGACGTTCGTCGATCAGCAGCACCATCAGCACGCAGTCTGGGTGGTTGTAGGCGATACTCTGCGCGATGTTCTGCAGCAGCATGGTTTTACCGGCTTTCGGCGGTGCCACGATCAGGCCACGTTGGCCGCGGCCAATCGGCGCCGCCAGATCCAGTACGCGCGCCGTCAAATCTTCGGTCGAGCCGTTGCCGCGCTCCATCCGCAGACGGGAATTGGCGTGCAGCGGCGTCAAGTTCTCGAACAGGATCTTGCTGCGGGCGTTTTCCGGCTTGTCGTAGTTGACTTCGTTGACTTTCAACAGGGCAAAATAGCGCTCGCCTTCTTTTGGCGGACGAATCTTACCGGAAATGGTGTCACCAGTGCGGAGGTTGAAGCGGCGGATTTGGCTAGGGGATACGTAGATGTCGTCGGGACCGGCGAGGTAGGAACTGTCTCCAGAGCGGAGGAAACCGAATCCATCCTGCAATATCTCGAGCACGCCGTCGCCGAAGATATCTTCTCCGCTTTTCGCATGTTGCTTCAGAATGGAGAAGATAATGTCCTGCTTGCGCATGCGGGCAAGGTTTTCCAGCCCCATATTTTCGCCGAGAGTAATCAGCTCAGAAACCGGCGTATTCTTTAATTCGGTAAGATTCATAGTGGTGGGTTCTTAAACTCGGGGTATGTCTCGAACTTGTATCGTGAATGGTATGGCAGCGAAATGCGTGCCTGTTTACTGGACGTTCGATCACCGGGCGCAGAGCCGTCGCGGTAAGAAATGGCTTACATCGGGCGCACGCATTGACGGTTGAAGATCGAAGGTACCTTAAAAATGATTTTTGCAAAACCGTTTGATTGCCAAAACACGGGCTGAGTTCAGTTTACTTTCAACGCCAGTGGTTCGACACAGAGTATAGCTTTAGATTCAAACTCTTTAGATTTAAAACTTCGGGCAAGTTCTATATGCAGTGTGGTTAAACTTAACACGCTTCTTGGCAGGCGTCTAGCGGTGAATTGAACATCACCGCCAGGCGCCTGATACTGGGCTTCCCGCCCGATTACAGATTCGCGTTCAGGAAATCTTTGAGCTGACCTTTGGACAACGCGCCAACCTTGGTCGCGGCCACTTCACCGTTCTTGAACAGCAACAGCGTAGGGATGCCACGGATACCGTACTTAGGCGCGGTAGCCGGGTTCTGATCGATATTCAGCTTGGTGATGGTCAGTTTGCCTTCGAACTCTTCGGCAATCTCATCCAGAATCGGAGCAATCATCTTGCACGGCCCACACCATTCAGCCCAGAAATCGACCAGGATCGGCCCTTCCGCTTTCAGCACGTCAGCTTCGAAGCTGCTGTCAGTCAGGTGAATAATTTTATCGCTCATGTTCTACTCCACAGGATTATGTCTACCTTGTTGGTGTAGCATTAACCAACTCAAGGTGATTTTATTGCACCGCGTTTATTTCAACGGATGTGCTTTCGTAAAGCAATAGTTAGCTGATATTCTACCACACTATGAGCAAAACACACTTGACCGAACAGAAGTTTTCCGACTTCGCCCTGCACCCGTTAGTCCTTGAAGCCCTTGAGAAAAAAGGGTTTCACAATTGCACGCCCATCCAGGCGTTAGCATTGCCGCTCACGCTCTCCGGGCGTGACGTTGCAGGTCAGGCGCAAACCGGTACCGGAAAGACGCTGGCGTTTTTGGCGTCTACTTTTCACTATTTGCTGACTCACCCGGCGAAACAGGATCGCCAGACCAATCAGCCGCGCGCCTTGATCATGGCGCCTACGCGTGAACTGGCGGTGCAAATCCACTCTGATGCGGAAGCGCTCTCCCAGAGCACCGGCCTGAAACTGGGCCTGGCCTACGGCGGCGACGGCTACGACAAGCAGCTGAAAGTGCTGGAAAGCGGCGTGGACATTCTGATTGGCACCACCGGCCGTTTAATCGATTACACCAAACAGAACTATGTCGATCTCGGCGCGATGCAGGTCGTCGTGCTGGATGAAGCCGATCGCATGTACGATCTTGGCTTTATCAAAGACATCCGTTGGCTGTTCCGCCGCATGCCAGCGGCCGATCAACGCCTGAACATGCTGTTCTCCGCTACCCTGTCCTATCGCGTACGCGAACTGGCCTTCGAGCAGATGAACAACGCCGAATATGTTGAAGTGGAACCGGAACAGAAAACCGGCCACCGCATTAAAGAAGAGCTGTTCTACCCGTCCAACGAAGAAAAAATGCGCCTGCTGCAGACGCTGATCGAAGAAGAGTGGCCGGATCGCGCCATCATCTTCGCCAACACCAAGCACCGCTGCGAAGACATCTGGGGCCATCTGGCCGCCGACGGTCACCGCGTGGGCCTGCTGACCGGCGACGTGGCGCAGAAAAAACGCCTGCGCATCCTCGACGACTTCACCAAAGGCAACCTCGATATTCTGGTCGCCACCGACGTCGCCGCGCGCGGTCTGCACATCCCTTCCGTCACGCACGTCTTCAACTACGATCTGCCTGACGACTGCGAAGACTACGTGCACCGCATCGGCCGTACCGGCCGCGCAGGCGCCAGCGGCCACTCCATCAGCCTGGCGTGCGAAGAGTATGCGCTCAACCTGCCGGCGATCGAGACCTATATCGACCACAGCATTCCGGTGAGCAAGTACAACAGCGATGCGCTGCTGACCGATTTGCCGGCGCCGAAGCGCCTGTCGCGCCCGCGCGGCGGCAACGGCCCACGTCGCAACTCCGCGCCTCGTCGCGGCGGCGCGCCGCGCAACAACCGTAAACGTTCGAGCTGATCGCCATGCTCAGTTCCAGCACGCTTTATGCTGCCATCGATCTCGGCTCCAACAGCTTCCACATGTTGGTAGTGCGCGAGGTGGCCGGCAGCATTCAGACTCTGGCGCGGATCAAGCGCAAAGTGCGCCTGGCGGCCGGGCTGGATCAGAACAATCACCTGTCGCATGAGGCCATGCAGCGCGGCTGGCAGTGCCTGCGGCTGTTCTCCGAACGCCTGCAGGACATACCGCGCGAGCAGATCCGCGTCGTCGCCACCGCCACGCTGCGTCTGGCGTCCAACGCCGATGAGTTCCTGCAGGCCGCCGAGCAAATCCTCGGCTGCCCGGTACAGGTGATCAGCGGCGAAGAAGAGGCACGGCTGATCTATCACGGCGTCGCGCACACCACCGGCGGGCCGGATCGCCGGCTGGTCGTCGACATCGGCGGCGGCAGCACCGAACTGGTCACCGGCACCGGCGCACAGGCAACGCAGCTGTATAGCCTGTCGATGGGCTGCGTCACCTGGCTGGAACGCTACTTCAGCGATCGCAACCTCGGGCAAGAAAACTTCGAGCGCGCCGAACAGGCCGCCCGCGACATGGTGCGGCCGATCGCACCGCAATTGCGCCAGCAAGGTTGGCAGATCTGCGTCGGCGCTTCCGGCACCGTGCAAGCGCTGCAGGAGATCATGGTGGCGCAGGGCATGGATGAGCGCATCACCCTGCCCAAACTGCGCCAGCTGAAACAGCGCGCCATTCAGTGCGGCAAGCTGGAAGAACTGGAGATCGAAGGGTTGACGCTGGAGCGCGCGCTGGTGTTCCCGAGCGGTCTGTCCATTCTGTTGGCCATTTTCCAGGAGCTGGGCATCGAGAGCATGATGCTGGCCGGCGGGGCGCTGCGTGAAGGCCTGGTTTACGGCATGCTGCATCTGCCGGTGGAGCAGGATATTCGCATCCGCACCATCCGCAACCTGCAGCGCCGTTACCTGATCGACACCGAGCAGGCCGAACGCGTCAGCCAGCTCGCCGCCAACTTCTCGCAGCAAGTCGCCAACGAGTGGCAGTTGGATGCGCGATGTCGCGAGCTGTTGCACAGCGCCAGTCTGATTCACGAACTCGGCCTCAGCGTCGATTTCAAACAGGCGCCGCAACACGCCGCTTACCTGATCCGCCACCTGGACTTACCCGGCTTTACCCCGGCGCAGAAAAAACTGCTGGCCACCCTGCTGCAAAACCAGAGCAACACCCTCGACCTGTCGCTGTTGAACCAGCAAAACGCCCTGCCGCCGCGCACTGCGCAGCGCCTGTGCCGCATTTTGCGCCTGGCGATCATCTTCGCCAGCCGCCGTCGCGACGACACGCTGCCGGCGGTGCGGTTACGCGCCAATCAGGACGATGAACTGACGGTGATCTTGCCGCCGGGTTGGCTGGAACAGCATCCGCTGCGCGCCGAGGCGCTGGAGCAGGAAAGCCACTGGCAGAGCTACGTCCACTGGACGCTGCGGTTGGAAGAACAACGTTGACATGACAAGGGCGCGATGAGCGCCCTTTCTTTTTAATTCCCGCCTTTGGCCTTGGCCAGCTGGGCGCGAATATTGGCCAGATGGCTCTGCCCCTTCTGCATCCGCTCCTGCGGGCTCACCACTTTGCGCTCGGTTTCCCACGCCAAATCGTCCTGCGGCAGCTCCAGCAGGAACCGGCTCGGCTCCGGCCGCACCAGCTCGCCGTACTGACGGCGCTCGCGGCACAGGGTGAAAATCAGCTCTTTTTGCGCGCGGGTGATCCCCACATAGGCCAGACGCCGCTCTTCATCGACATTGTCTTCGTCGATGCTGCTCTGGTGCGGCAGCAGGCCCTCTTCCATGCCCACCAGGAACACGTAAGGGAACTCCAGCCCCTTTGAGGCGTGCAGCGTCATCAGCTGTACCTGATCCAGCTCCTCTTCACTTTCGCCGCGTTCCATCATGTCGCGCAGGGTGAAGCGCGTCACGACCTGGGTCAGCGTCATCGGCTCGTCCAGATCGTTGCCTTCCAGCATTTCCGTCATCCAACCGAACAGCGTGTTGACGTTTTTCATCCGCATTTCGGCGGCCTTCGGGCTGGTCGAGGTTTCAAACAGCCAGCTCTCATAATCCACGCCGCGGATCAGATCGCGCACCGCTGCCACCGGCTCACGCTCCGCCTGCTGGGCGATGCCGCCCAGCCAGTGGGTGAAACGCTGCAGCGATTCCAGCCCGCGCCCGGTCAGATGCTGGCTCAGCCCCAGATCGAAGCTGGCATGGAACAAACTCTTGTTACGCTGGTTGGCCCACTCGCCAAGCTTCTGCAGCGTCGCCGGGCCGATCTCGCGCTTGGGGGTATTGACGATGCGCAGGAAGGCGCTGTCGTCTTCCGGGTTGGTCAGCACGCGCAGGTAAGCCAGCAGATCCTTGATCTCGGGGCGAGAGAAGAACGACGTGCCGCCGGAAATCTTGTACGGGATGCGGTTCTGCATCAGCATCTTTTCAAACACCCGCGACTGGTGGTTGCCGCGGTACAGGATCGCATAGTCGCCGTAATTGGTCTTTTTCACGAAGTGGTGGGCGATCAGCTCCCCCACCACCCGCTCGGCTTCGTGATCCTCATTGTTGGCGGTCACCACCTTCAGCTCTTCGCCATACCCCAGCTCGGAAAACAGCCGCTTTTCAAACACGTGCGGGTTATTGGCGATCAGAATGTTGGCCGCCTTCAGAATGCGTTCGCTGGAACGGTAGTTTTGTTCCAGCTTGATCACCTGCAGCGCCGGGAAATCTTCCTTCAGCAGCACCAGGTTCTGCGGCCGCGCGCCGCGCCAGGAGTAGATCGACTGGTCGTCGTCGCCCACCACGGTAAAGCGCGCGCGGTTGCCCACCAGCAGCTTCACCAGCTCGTACTGACTGGTGTTGGTATCCTGGTACTCATCCACCAGCAGATAGCGGATGCGCTGCTGCCAGCGTTCGCGCACCTCTTCGTTGCGTTGCAACAGCAGCGTCGGCAACAGGATCAGGTCATCGAAGTCCAGCACGTTGCACGCCCGCATATGGGCGTGGTACAGGCCGTAGCAGTGGGCGAACAGCTTGTCGCGCTCCGAGCGCGCCAGCTCCGCCGCGCGCTGGGGATCGATCAGGTCGTTTTTCCAGTTGGAGATGGTCGAAATCAGCTGCGCCACCAGCGTTTTATCGCTTTCCAGCCACTTTTCGGTCAGCTCTTTCAACAGCGCCAGCTGATCCTGGTCGTCGAACAGCGAGAAGTTGGACTTCATGCCCAGCGCCACATATTCCCGCTTGATGATTTCCAGCCCCAGGGTGTGGAAGGTGGAAATCATCAGCCCGCGCGCCTCTTTGCGCCCCAGGGTTTGCGACACGCGCTCTTTCATCTCGCGCGCGGCTTTGTTGGTAAAGGTCACGGCGGCGATGTGCCGCGCCTGATAGCCGCAATGATGGATAAGGTGGGCTATCTTGTTGGTGATAACGCGCGTCTTGCCGGAACCGGCACCGGCCAACACCAGGCAGGGCCCGGTAACGAATTCGACGGCTTGTTGTTGGCTGGGGTTTAATCGCATGGTGCTGGCTTGCTCGACTGTAAAACGTGGAAGGGAATTGTAGCAGAAAGCGCCGATGAGATTTAGCGGGTATAATCAGCGCAATTTTCGCATCGACAAAGGCAATACCATGGCAAAAACGGCGTGCGCCCTGCACATTCTGGTAGACAATGAAAAGCTGGCCAACGAGCTGCTGGCCAAGCTGAAGCGCGGCGTCAGCTTCGACACGCTGGCGCGCAAATATTCGAGCTGCCCGTCAAAACGCAACGGCGGCTCGCTGGGCGAATTCAACAAGGGCGCGATGGTGCCTGCGTTCGATAAAGCGGTGTTCAGCATCCCGCTGCTCAAACCTTACGGCCCGGTCAAAACCCAGTTCGGTTACCACATCATCAAGGTGCTGTATCGCAACTGAGGGGGCCTGAGCCCCCTGTCGCGATATTACTGCGCGCCGGCGTCCGTCGCCGGCGCAGCCACCGCGGCGTCGGCCGGTTTGGCTTCTTCCGTCACCACCGCCGGCGCCGGCATCATGATACCGTCATAAGTTTCCTGCAGCTGCTTCATGCTCATTTCCGGCTCGCCTTTCGGCTGCATCAGCACCAGCGTCGCCTCCTGAGACAGCTGCAGCTTCAGCGCCTGATTCAACGTCTCCAGCGTCAGGCTGGACAGGAATTCCTGGCGCAGTTTCTGATACAGCTCCGGCGCAATATCCACCACCCCGCTCTGCTGCGAGCGTAGGCGCTGGCTCATCAGCACATCGGTGTCGGTGCGGGCGTAGGTCGCGAACAGCTTGCTCAGCTGATCGTTTTTCTGCGCCAGCAGCGCATCGAATTCCTCTTTCGACAGGCCGTTGTCACGCACGTTGGCCAGCTCGCGAGCGATAAAGCCCAGGCTGCCGTTCAGGTTGTTGTTCGGCGTATCCAGATGGATGGCGCACTGCCCGCGCTGGTACTGCACGCGGCAGTCAAAGCCCAGATGCAGGCTCTTCTGGTCGCTTTTTTCCAGCGTCTGCTGAAGATGCCAGAACAGCGCCTCGCGGGCGAGATCGCCACGCCAGTAACGGAGCAAGCTCTGCGAATCGCGGATCGGATGCCACGGCGAATCCCACATGATCGACAGCGTATCCTGTTTCACCTGCTCGCTGATCAGGCTCACAGGCTGCTGTGGCAGCGGCGTCAGGGTCGGCATCGGGGCCGGTGTTTCACGTTTGCCCTGCAACGGCGAGAACGCCTTGTTGATCTGCTCGCCCAGGCTGCGGCTGTCAACCTTGCCGACCACGAACAGCGTCATGGCGTCCGGGGTATACCACTGCTGATAGAATTTCTTCAACTGCTCGAGGTTGACCGGCCGTTTTGCCGGCTGCGCCGGATCGTGCGCCAGCAGCGTCGAGCCTTTCAGGCGGTAACGCCACCAGACATCTTGGGTATTGGGCGGGAAAGTGCCGACCGGATTGATGCTTGAATTCATCACCGCGTGCACCGTATGCTCGTCTATCGCCAGTTTGCCGGTGGTATCCGCCAGCCAGGCCAGCGCTTCTTTCAGCAGGTCGGGCCGGTTGTTCGGCAGGCTGAGGTTATACATGGTGAAATCATACGAGATGATAGCCGGCGGCAGCGGCCGCTCGTTATCCACGCTCTGCTGCCACAGGGCGCGCAGCTGCGGGGCCGTGAAGCTTTCGCTACGCGCCAACGCCAGCCGCGGCAGCAGATGGGCAAAGCCGGTCTGCTGCGAAGACTCCACCAAAGAGCCGGTATTGACGATCAACCGCAGTTCAACGCGGTCACTCGGCCGCTGCGGCGTATCGAGAATCTGCCATGAAAACCCGTTGGCCAGCGCCCCCTGCTGCCAGGCAGGGTCGGGTTGTAGTGCTTCAGCCTGCACGCTGCTACTGGCTGCAGCCAATAGCAACCCACCAACTATAAGATGAATTCTGGTGCCCTGCATGTGAACCCCTACTTAATGACTATCCAATTTCTTATGCAAATGCGTGTATTCCATTCAATGGAATCATAAAAATACGCCCTGAGTTTCACGGTGGGGCGGAAAGCAGAAAGTGTACCACCGTGTTAGACCGCGCGCCTTTGCGGATGTCACTCATTAGAGTGAAAAATAATGGATTGCGGGGTTTTTAATGCAAAAAATCGTTACGAGGCAGGGGAAGAACCTCACCGGCCGCGGATGCGGCCGGTGATTTACCGCCGATATCAGGCGGAAGGCAGCGTTTTGTCCGCGCCGGTGTTTTTGTTGTTCAGCGTGTCTTTCAGCTGTTTTTCATCCAGCTGGTTACACCATTTTGCCACCACCACGGTCGCCACCCCGTTGCCCACCAGGTTGGTCAACGCACGGGCTTCCGACATGAAGCGGTCGATGCCGAGGATCAGCGCCAGGCCGGCCAGCGGCAGGTGGCCGACGGCGGAGATGGTGGCGGCCAACACGATAAAGCCGCTGCCGGTCACGCCCGCCGCCCCTTTGGAGGAGAGCAGCAGCACCACCAGCAGGGTAATCTGATGCATGATGTCCATGTGGGTATTGGTCGCCTGCGCGATAAACACCGCGGCCATGGTCAGGTAGATAGAGGTGCCGTCCAGGTTGAAGGAGTACCCGGTCGGAATAACCAGACCCACCACCGATTTCTTGCAGCCCAGCTTCTCCATTTTATCCAGCATGCGCGGCAGCGCGGATTCGGACGACGAGGTCCCCAGCACGATCAGCAGCTCTTCTTTGATGTAGTTGACGAATTTGAAGATGCTGAAGCCGTTGGCGCGGGCGATGCTGCCCAACACCACCACCACGAACAGGATGCAGGTGATATAGAAACACACGATCAGTTGGCCGAGTTGCACCAGGGTGCCGACACCGTATTTACCGATGGTAAACGCCATGGCGCCGAAGGCCCCCAGCGGCGCCAGGCGCATGATCATGTTGATGATGCCGAAAATCACCCGCGAGAAGCTGTCGATCACGTTGTAGATCAGCTGCCCTTTGTCGCCCAGACGATGCAGGGCGAAGCCGAACAGTACCGCGAACAGCAGCACCTGAAGAATGTTGCCGCTGGCGAACGCGCCGATCACGCTGCCGGGGATGATGTCCAGCAGGAACGGGATGATGCCCTGCTGCTGCGCCTGCTCGGCGTAGACCGCTACCGCTTTGGCGTCCAGCGTGCCGGGATCGACGTTCATGCCGGCGCCCGGTTGCACCAGGTTGACGATCACCAGGCCGATAATCAGCGCGATGGTGCTGACGATTTCAAAATACAGCAGCGCGATGGCGCCGGTGCGCCCTACCGCCTTCATGCTTTCCATGCCGGCGATGCCGGTCACCACGGTGCAGAAGATCACCGGCGCGATGATCATCTTGATCAGTTTGACGAAGCCATCGCCCAGAGGTTTCATCTCGGCGCCGAGGTCAGGGTAGAAATGGCCAAGCAGGATACCCAGCGTGATCGCCGTCAGCACCTGAAAATAGAGGCTCTTAAAGATCGTTGTTTTCATATGAACATCCTATGGGGGGAAGACACGCATCAGGCAGCAGTCTAAAAATCCAGCCTGTTCATCGCTTGCGCGGAAAATAACACCCACTTAACAACATGGAAATAATTTGTTGCACCCACCGTGTGGGGTTGATGTGAATTTAAGAGCTGAAACGCGTCAGTCGGGGTGCAAAGCTGAAAATTGCGTAAGCCTTTGTTTGCACTAACGCAAAAGAGGTAGATAAAGAATGGCGATTTTCGGACGAGGAAAAGTACCGGAAAGGTATCGCGACGCTCACCGCGCCGCGCGGCAAAACTCGGCTTCGAACGCTTCGCGCGGCAGCGGCCGGGCGAACAGGAATCCCTGCCCACTGCGAATGCCGTGCTGCAGCAGCCAGTCGCGCTGTTCGGCGTTTTCCACGCCTTCGGCCATTACCGGCAACGCCAGCACTTCGGAGATCGAACTGACGATGCGCACCATCGCATCGTCGGCCGGCAGCCCCTGAATGAAACTGCGGTCGATCTTAATCAAATCGATCGGCAGGGATTTCAAGCGGTTGAGGTACTCCAGGCTGGAGTAGCCCATGCCGAAGTCGTCCAGCGCGATCGACAGCCCCAGGTCGTGCAGCTCGCGCAGCAGCGCCAGGGCGCGATCGAGATCGTCGATGCGTACCGTCTCGGTGATCTCCAGCAGCAGCTTGCGCGGATCGATCCGATACTGCGCCAGCAGGTTTTTCAGATGCGGGACGAACGCTTCATCCTGCATCTGAATACCGGAAACGTTAACCGCCAGCGGCAGCGCAATGCCGCGTTGTTGCCAGTCCGCCAGGATGCGGCAAGACTCTTCCAGCACCCAGTTGCCGAGAGGCACGATCACGCCCAGCTCTTCCGCGAGCGGGATAACGTCGGCCGGCAGGGTATAGCTGCCGTCATACTGCTGCCAACGCAGCAGCGCTTCGGCGCCGATCACCTCGTTGGACTGCATGTCGATCTGCGGCTGCAGGAACAGCGTGAAATGCCGCTGCTCGATGCCGTGCAGGATCTCGCTCTCCTGCGTCAGCCGCTTCTGCGTGCGTTCCGTCAGGCTGGGTTCGAAGAACAGGATCTGATTTTTTCCTTCGCGGTGCGCGGACATCATCGCCGAGGTGGCGCTGCGCAGCAGCTGTTCCGCACTCTCCCCCTGATTGAGGTAGTGCGCGATGCCGATGCTGGCGTTGGGCCGCAGCGCCAGACCTTCCAGCGTCAACGGCGCATTGATCTCCGCCATGATGCGCCGCGCCAGCTGCATGGCGTGGAACGGCCGCTCGATGCCCTTGGCCAGAATGGCGAATTCGGTATTGCTCAGCTGCGCCAACACGCCGTTTTCGTCGATGCAGCCGCGCAGCTTCTTCGCCAGCGCCAGCAGCAGCGCTTCGCGCATCGCCGGGCTCATCACGCCAGACGCTTCATGCAGCGTCTCGATGCCGATCACCAGCAGGTTAAAACGCTCAGGGCGCAGACTGGAGGCGATATGCTGTTCCAGCAACGCGTTCAGCAATGCAGGATTCGGCAGTTCGGTCACCGGGTGGCGGGTGCTCAGGCGGCTCATGTCGGCATGCGCCTTGGCCAGCGTCTGTTGATTGCGGTTGTAATTGCGCACCAGCAGGCCGAGCTCATCATCCTGGTGCAGCGCCGGCAGCATCAGTTGATGATAGGGCGCTTCGTCCTGCGAGATGTTCTCCAGCTCTTTGGCCATCGCGCGCAGCGGATGCACCATCAACCGGTTCATGCACCAGGTGATGGCCACCGACAGGATCAGCGCCAGCAGCAGGTAGGTCGACAGCATGGTCGACAATATGCTGAGGATAAACTGGTACATGCGGAACGAATCGGCCTGCAGCACCAGGTAGGCCAGCGGCTGCTGGTTGGCCGGCACCCGTTCCAGCGAATAGAGCGGCACGGATATTTGGATAGGCAGTTCAAACAGCCGGGCGATCAGCGTCGGCACCGGCCGCTCTGGCGGGAAATTGGCGTGCAGCGCCTGAAACTCGTTCGGCAAGACGATATCCGCCCGGCTGAGAATGCCGACCGGCAACAGCGTGTTCAGCACCCTTTTGGCTTCCGGCACGTCCATGCGCAGCACCGCCTCCGCCAGCGGCTGGCGCACGGAGTGGGCGATATTCTCCAGTTGCTGGGCGTAGTCATCCCTGCGCTGCTGCACAAAGTGGAATAACTGGATCACGATAAAGATGCAGATCGTAACCAGCGCCACGCCGGACACTGTCGCCATCTGCTTAATCGTTAACGAACGCCTGACCCGCAAACCTGCTCTCCGTGAAATCGGGCTGAAACAAAAAAGGGGGCTGACTCTCACCCGCCCCCTCGAACCGGGCTGAGTATACTCGATCATCGGCTGTTTTTATCTGGCTATGCCGCAGGCAAAACCAAGAAAATCGCGGGTTTCAGTCTTTTCCTAAAGCGAACAAACGCGACCCGCACACAGGGTAACAAAACTCCCCGGCGTCCGACACTCCGAATCTTTCCCCCTTCCGGCTACTTGAAGTCGGCGTAAGGCGTCAGCGGCTGCGGCGGCAAATCGAGATCCCCTTGCCAGCCGGCCAGGGAATAACGCAGATAAATCAACGCGTGGCTCGGCGTATAGTCCTTCGCCTGTTGAATGTCGATGCCGGCGCCGAGCGTCCAGTGCGAACTGAGACGGCGTTCGACGATCGCCCGCAGGGTATAACCGACGCCGCTCGAGGAGCTGCCGTCCTCGACGGCGAACTTATCGGGCAACGAATCCGGGATCAGTCCCTGCAGCGGATAGCGGCGCTGGCTGTCGGTTTTGGAATGGGACAGCGAAACCGAACCGCCCAGCTCCCACGACCAGTTCTCGGTGCGCTGACGGTAGTTGACCGGCAGCGACAGCGACAGATATTGCTGCGGGCTGTAATAGCCGCCCTGCCCCAGCGAATAGCCGCTCAAATCCTTCTGGTAGTGCCACAGCATGGTATTGAGCCCGACGCTCAGGCGGCGATTGTCTTCGTTGATCAGCTTGTAGTAGTAACCGGCCATCAACCGCTGCCGCTGGTTGTCCGCCACGTTCTTGCCGGTAATCTGATGCGCGCTGAGATCGGCCCACACGCCGTTCGCCTCGCCGCGATCGTAGCTGGCGCTCAGGCTGACGCCGGTGGCGCGCACGCCGCCCCAGGTGATGCCGGTATTCGGGTCTTTGGCGCCGCCGAACGCCAGCAGCGAGCTGGAAATCGGCCGCCGCGAGGCCGCCAGCGTCCAGCCAATGTGGTTCCAGTCGCCGCTGTAGGCCAGGCCGCCGGTCCAGTCGACCACCTCAAAGCCCATCGGCGTCGTGCCGATGTCGGCGGCCCAGCGATCGTTTTTCCAGCCGGCCGCCACGCTGGTGCCGGTGGTTTTCTGGTGTTCATCGCCGCGGCACCCTTGCGTGTTGCAGGTGCCGAAGGTTTCGTAGTACTTGCCGCTGCCGTCGGTCGAGAAGCGGCCGGCATCCAGCTGCACGGTGTCGGTACGCAAAAAGGCGCGCCCGTCATACAGCGGCATGTCCACCTGCAGCATGGTGTCGTGCGCGTTGAAGTCGGAAATGCCGCCGGTGCCGCTCGAGCGCCAGTAATCGTGATCGAGCGTGACGTTCACGTCTTGCTGTCGATACAGATCCGCGGCGTCGGAGCGGATGCCGCGTTTCAGCCAGTCGTCGCTCGGATTATTGCGCGTCAAATAGGTGTAGCCGTCATTATCCTGCGGCAGCGTCGGCGTGATGCCGCCGGCCACCATCGCCTGGCGGTAATCCTGCTGCGCCCGCTCAGGCTGTTGCTGAGCCCGTTCCAGCCGGGCGGCGTCACGATAAACAAGCGCCTTGGTCTGCCCGGAGGGCTCCGAAGCCGCCGCCGTTTTCAGCCGGCTGAAGAGCGCGTCGGCCTGCTGCGGATCGCCGACCGCGCCCCAGGCGTTGGCGACCCGCCGTTGGCTGTTGAGCGAAGCGTCTTGCGGCTGCGGTTCGGTTTTCAGCCGCTGACGCGCCGCGTCCAGATCCCCCTGCGCCACATAGGCTTCGATCTCGCCCAGCTGCGCATCCGGGTTGTTCGGTTCACGCCGTTTCACCCGCTGATAGTCGTCCAGCGCCGCCGCATACTCCCCGCGCGCCAGCGCCCAGTCGGCGAGCAGCAAATCGATGCGGGTGTCCGCCGGCTGCCGACGCAGATAGGCTTCCGCCGCCGCTTCGTCACCGGCGGCCCGCAGCCGTTCGGCATGCTCGATTACCGCCTGCATTTTCAGCCGCTGCGCCAGTTCGCGCATGTTGTCGTTCCATTGCGCCGCAGGCAGCGTATTGAGCTGCGCCAGCGCCTGCCTGTCGCGATCGCTGCCGGAAAGATAGAGCGCATAGGCGTAGGTCAGCTGCGGATTGGCATGTTGGCGCAGCGCCAGCTGCCGGAACAGAGCGTCCGCCTGCTGCGGCTGCCCGGCCTGACGCAGCGCCTGCGCATAGCGATAGGTCAGCCAGACGTCGTCGGGATCCATCGGCTGGGCGCGGCGATAGATTTCCGCCGCCTGCTGCCACTGCTGCTGTGCCGCCAGCGTCTCCGCCTGCTGCTTCAACATATCGAGCCGCAGTCCGTCGAGGGTGCTGCGCAGCTTGGCCTGTTGGCTGCGCGGCAGGCCGTTGAGGTAGGCCAGCGCTTTTTCCGGCGACTGGCGTTGATAGATATTCACCAGGCCGCGCAGCGCGCTGCCGTTGCCGGGATCGCGCCGCAACGCCTGCTGATAAAACCCTTCCGCCGCGGCGTCATCCTTGCTCGCCACCGCCACATCGCCCAGGCCGATAAACGCATCGCCGTCGCTGTCGTCGAGCTGGCGCGCCTGTTGATATTTCTGCCGAGCCAGCGCGAGATTGCCGGCCTTGAGCGCTTTGTCGCCCTCGTCGATCGCCAGCCAGTAGCCGGTGCTCTTGATCAGACTCTGCCATTTGCCGCTGCCGTAGCCGCTCTTGTCGGCGGCCAGCGCCTGGCGAAACAGCTTCAGCGCCTGCGGGCGGTTGCCGGCGCGCGAGTAGGCCTGGCCGAGCGCGCCCAGCACCTCGGCGTCGTTCGGCGCCGCCGCCAGCGCCTTTTGCAACTCTGGAATGGCTGCCCGGCTGCCGCCTTTATCCACCTGCGCCAGACCGCGCACCCTCGCCTGATAAGCCGGATCGGCCAACAGCTTCTGCTGTCTGGCCAGTTCTTCGCGGGCGCGGGTCGCCTGATCGCCGGTGTCGAATACGCCGAGGAAACGGTTGAGCGCCGCTACGCTCTGCGCGCTGACCGGCATCGCTTTGACCTTGTCCAGCCACAGATCGGCGGCGTCGCCGCGCCCAGCCGGATCGGCGGCGATCTTCTGCAGCAGTTCATAGGCCTGCGCGTCCTGGTTCTGACTGAACAGCATACGCGCCAGCGACATGCGCAGCGCCACATTGCCTGAATATTGCTGATCCAGCGCCTGCAGCTGCTTTAACGCCTTCGCCTCCTGCCCCGGCAAACGCGCCACCAGCCGCCAGTATTCTACCGCCAGATCGAGCGTCGGCGGCTCGCCGTGAAACAGCGCATCGTACTGCGCCTTGGCTTCCGGCAACCGGCCGGCGGTCGCCATCAGGCGCGCCTGCTGCAGCTTTTGCCGGGTTTCCGGCTGGGTCAGCAGCATGTTCATTTGCGCCTGGCGATAGGCGCTGGACTGCGGCGCGAGGGTTTTCAGCTTGTCCAACTGCTGCTGCGCCAGCGCCATGTTGCCCTGCCGCAGCGCCAAACGCATGCGCGCGGCGATCACGTCCGGGTTGTTCGGATCCATCAGCTCGAGCCGGTACAGCGACTGGCGCACCAGATCGTCCTTGTTGCCGGCCTCGCCAATGCGCACCTGTTCCAGCAGCCACTGTTCCGGGGCCACGGCCTCCGCAGCGCGCGCCTGCGGCAGCATCGCCAGGCTCAGCGGAATCAAATTCAGCCAGTTTATTTTGAAGTTGTGCATTGGCCGTCCCACGAGGGTTGCAATTCACCCTGACGATTAAAGCGATAACGTTGTTGATCCCATCCCTGACCGAACAGGGTCAGCGAGGCGCTGAAATAGGCGTCATCACCCGGCGGATGCTCGCTGATGCGCTGCCGCTGCACCGCCAGCGCTTCAGCCTGCGTCGCCAGCATCGGCAGCATAGAAGCGGAAAAACCGACCGGGCCGTCGCCGGTAGTTTTGCCGCTGGCGGTATCGGTTTTCTCCGGCGGAACGCCCTGTTTGGCGGCGAGCTGCGCCATCGGCTGGAAGCGTTCAACCAGCGCCGCCTTGTGTTCATCGTCGTCCGCCAGCATGCCGGCCCACAGATAAACCCGAATGGCGTCGTAGCTGCCGACGTTCGGCTTGACGGTGTCCGGCTGCCAACCGGCACCGACCCGCCACACCACCCAATCCGGCGAGAAGCCGTGCGGCGCGGTGTCCAGCCACAGTCGCTGATTGATCTCGCGCATCGCGCGCCATGGGCCGTTCAGCGCCGCAAAACGCGCCAACAGCTGCGGCGGCAGGTAGCTGGGATTCAGCCGCCAGCGATCTTCCGCCACGAACCCGACTTTGCCCGGCAGCAGCATCAGGCCCAGGCCGGGAATGTCGGCCACTTCCTCGCGGCCGATGCGTTGCAGCAGCAGCGTTCCCAAGGTTTGATAACGCCGGCTTTTCCACAGGCGGCCGGCTTCGAGCAGGTTGTAAGCGATCCACAGGTCGGCGTCCGACGCCGAGTTGGCGTCCAGCACCTTCCACTGCTTATCGTCGCTCTCTCCCCACAGCCAGGCGGGCAAGCGGGCGCTGAGATCGCCCGCCGCCAGATTGTTCTCCGTCCAGGTCAACAACAGGTCGAAGGTCGGCCGGTCGTTGGCCACCAGGGCGAAAAACAGGCCGTAACTCTGTCCCTCGGAGGTGGTGATTTTGTTCGGGCTGCTTGGGTCGATCACCCGCCCCTGCGGGCTGATGTAGAATTGCTTGTACTGTTGCCAGCCCGGCCACTCGCAGGCCGCGGCGGCGCTGAAGGCGCACAGCAGCAGCATGCCGAGCGACAGGCGTTGCAGCATCGCGTTCACCGCCGTCAATCCCGATCTTCAGGCGCCAGACGACGCCGGCTGAAGGCCTTCAGGCCGCGCCACAGCATCAGCCCCAGGATCACCACCAGCACCACCGCGATCACCGCCAGCAGTACCGGATGGGTGGAAAGGGCATACCACAGCCGCTCCCACCACGGCAGGTGGCCGACATAGTAAACATCGCCGACGCGCAAGCTGTTGACCCCCGATTCGCGGATCACCGCCACCGAGCCGAACACCGCGGCGCGCTTGCCGCTGTCCAGCAGGGCATTGTTCAGCAACTCATAGCCGCGCGGGCTGTCCGCCAGCAGCGCCACGATGCTGCGCTGATCGTTGAACGGCGATTGCACGCCGATGATCGCCGACATCGCGCCCTCGGAACTGACGGTGGTCTTGCTGTCCGGCTTGGCGTCCTCCGCCAGCAATTCCGCGCTCGGCAGCGGCGGCTGTCGCGTCGGCTGCTTCACCCAGCTTTGAGTGGCGTCCACCAGCAGGCTGATTTTCTTGTCGTCGCGCAGCGCCGGCGGAATGGTGCCGATCATCAGGATATCGTCGTCACGATCCTTGGCCTGCGACCAGTCGTCGCTCAGCGTAAAGGCCAGCGCCGGGTAGCCGGTTTGCGCGCCGATCACGCCAAGCGCGTTCAGCAGCGCGCTGACCTGCGCCGGCTGCGGTTTCTGGTTCACCAACACCAGCGTTTGCGACAGATCCGCCAGGCGGCTGAACGGGAAGCCGGCGTTGGCGAAGGCGCGCAAGTCCGGCATCGCCATAAAGTGGCGATAACCGGAGAAATCGATGGTAGATGCGCCGTCGATCACCGCGTGGTTTTGCGTGAAGGAGTAGGTTTCGCAGCGCCCTTCCGCGCCGCTGGCCAGCAGCGTGGTGTAGTCAAAGTCAAAGCGCAGCTGGTTGGTGGCGCCCAGCCGCAGCGCCGGGATACTGACGTTCTTGTCGGAGTCGAGCAGCCCCTGCGTCAACGGCAGGCGCAGCAGCTGCGCGCCCTGCTCGTGTTCCGGCACCAGCGAGTAAGCCTGCACGAACTGGTTGTTCAGGCTGACGCTCAGCCGCGAACCATCCTGAATTCGCGGCGCGGTATAGCGGTACTTCAGGTGCATATCGATACCGGTGCTGCGGATCAGGAACAGGTCCGGCGGCAGGTTCATGGTCAGCGAAATCGGGCCGGGCTCGATGCCGCTGGTTTGCAGCTGTTCGGCATATTGCTGCAGCTCGGCGAAGGTCATCGGCCGATCGGTGCGCACCCAGTTCGGCGCGTCGTAAGGCTGGCGCGGCGCGAGCTGTTCCACCTTGTCCACCGTCACGTTCTGGCCGCGGAACAGGATGTTACCCTGCGCGATGCCCTTCACCGCGGTGATCAAATCGTTGTCGTCACGCCCCTGAATCAACAGCAGTTTGACGTACGGATTGTCGGGGTGGCTGATCATCTCCACCGTCGGGCCGTTGACCGCCGGATAATCGCGCAGGAAATCCGGGCGCTGCGAGTTGGTGGCGAACACCACCGCGTGCTGCGTCGGCAGCGCATTGTACAGCGTCGGGAAGGATTGCCCGCGCCACTGCGCCTTGCTGCCGAACCACGAGGCCAGAATGCCCGCCGCGCGCTGCTGGGCGAGATCAGGCTGGCCGGCGAATACCATCGGCAGCGTCAGCGGCCGATTATCGCGGCTGTCGAAGAACGGCTCAGGGAAGTGCGACAGCTCGTTTTTCACCGGCAGCGTCTGGAAACGCAGCTTCAGCGCGCTGGACTTGCTGACGTCGAGCCACAGCGAAGTGCTGGCCGGGTTTTCGCAGATGTTCTGATAATGGCCGACAAACACCAGCCTGACGCGGTTAAAATCGGTGATATAGCGCGGATCGATCGCCATTTGGATGCGATTGGGCTTGCCCAGCTGCTCTTTGGCGAGGGTGGTCACGCCCATCAGTTCGTCGTTCAGATAGACCTTGACGTGCGACTCCACCGGGATCAGCGCCGGCGACGGCGTAAACTCCATATCGAGCATCGCCTGCGAGACCACCTCATCGCTGCGCACGCCGAATTCGATCTGTCCGTCCGGCCGGGTGCCGCGCAGAACAAAGGTGCCCGGCGGCGGCGCTATCTGCGCAAACGGCAGCGATACGTCGCGCACCGGCGCATTCGGATCCTGCGGCGCGGCGGCCGGCGGTGGCGCGGTCGCCGTATCGGCCGCCGCGGCGATCGGCGGCTGAGCCGCCACGGTCGGCGCAGTGGCGGTTTCGGCCTGCGACAGGGTACTGATGCCTAAGGCCAGAGCAGTTAACCAGGTTATTTTTCGCGTCATCGTATCATCATCAATGTTGGAGCCTGTTCACCGGGCGAGTGAGCGGGCGGTTGAACTCGCAGCTAACCCACTGTTTCTTGTTGATCCAAGGTCGGATCCCTGCCGACGCCGCGCGGAATAAACGACACGACCCAGGCGGTCAGCGACGTGACCCCGACCAGCAGACCGCGCACCAGCGGCGGCGCGTAATCCGCCATGCGCACATAGCCCCGGAAGCCCAACGCCAGCACGTCGCGCAGGCTTTCGATCGGCCGGTCTTCAGGGAACCCGTCCTGCCACAGCGCCCAGGTATCGGCGCGGGCGAAGGTGCACTGAATGAAATCGATGTGTTCACGGGTGGAGAGACTGACCAGACGCACCCCCACCTTGTTGCCGAAGGCGCGCGTCACCACACAGGGGAAGCTGTACTCCTGCTGGCCGCGCTTGAGCAGCAGCGAGGCCTTGTCGCCGTCTTTCAACACGTTTTCCACTCGCATCTCAATGCCCACGCCGCCGTCGGAGTAATCGCGCAGCGTGCAGGGGTAGAGGTGGCCATCGGCACGCGCGATTGCCGCCGGCATGGCGATCTCCACGCGGTGCGCCTGACGCACCTGCTTGGCCTCCACCGCCACCGCCACCGCGCCGCCGAGAATGGTCATGTTGTACAGCACCCACACCAGGCTGATGATCACCGTCATCACCTCGTCCGTCGGGCCATAGGCCAGCCGCCAGGCGCCGAACGCCAGCCCGGCCAGGTTCAGGACCACCAGGAACATGTAAGGCCGGGTGATCACCCAGTCGACATGCTCCTCCTCCACCAGCCCGCCCTTGGCGGTCACGTTGAATTTGCCCTTGTGCGGATTGAACAGCGCCACCGTCGTCGGCCGCGCGATATACCAGGCCAGCACCGTTTCATAGATTTCGCTCCAGAACGAATGGCGGTATTTCCCCTGGATGCGCGAGTTGGTCAGGCTGGCGTGGATCATGTGCGGCAGCACATAAAGCGCGATCGCCAGCGCCGGCGCGAAGATGATGTAGGCATGCAGCAGTAAAAACGCCAGCGGCGCGGTGAGGAAGATCAGCCGCGGAATGCCCGACAGAAAGTGCAGCATGGCGTTGGCGTAGCACAGGCGCTGCGCCAGTTTCAGCCCCTTGCCCAGCAGCGGGTTGTCGAGCCGGAAGATCTGCACCATGCCGCGCGCCCAGCGAATGCGCTGGCCGATGTGCGCCGACAGGCTTTCGGTCGCCAGCCCGGCGGCCTGCGGAATGCGGATATAGGCCGAGGTGTGTCCGCGCCGGTGCAAGCGCAGCGAGGTGTGGGCGTCTTCGGTGACGGTTTCCACCGCGATGCCGCCGATCTCATCCAGCGCGCTGCGGCGCAGGATGGCGCAAGAGCCGCAGAAGAAGGTCGCGTCCCACATGTCGTTGCCGTCCTGCACCAGCCCGTAGAACAAGGTGCCCTCGTTGGGCGTCTGGCGGAAGCGGCCGAGGTTGCGCTCGAACGGATCCGGCGAGAAAAAGTGGTGCGGGGTCTGCAGCATCGCCAGCTTTTTGTCTTTGAAGAACCAACCCATGGTCAGTTGCAGGAAGGAGCGCGTCGGCACGTGGTCGCAGTCGAAAATCGCCACGAACTCGCCGGTGGCCTGCTTCAGCGCATTGTTGATGTTGCCGGCCTTGGCGTGTTCGTGGGTCGGCCTGGCGATGTATTTCACTCCCACTTCGGCGGCGAACGCCCGGAATTCGGGGCGATTGCCGTCGTCGAGGATATAGATGTTCACTTTCTCTTTCGGCCAGTCGATGCCCAACGCCGCATAGATGGTGGGCTTCACCACCCCGAGATCTTCGTTGTAGGTCGGCACCATCAGATCGATGGTCGGCCAGGTGGCGCTGTCAGCGGGCAACGGCACCGGCTGGCGGTTAAGCGGCCAGACGGTCTGGAAATAGCCCAGCACCAGCACCACCCAGGCGTAGGTTTCCGCCACCAGCAGCAACAGGCCGCACACCAGGCTGAGCGGGTCGTCCCAGTTCAGCGTGGCGGTATAACGCCACCACAGGTAACGACAGGAAACGGTCAGCGACAGCACGATCAGCATCAGCGCAGGCAAACGCCCCGGCACCCGGCGCACCACCATCGCGATCCCCCACAGCAGCACGACGAACACGAACTGCGCCGACAGATCGAACGGTTGCGAGATGCACAGCATGGCGAGGATCGCCGCCAACACGCCGACCAGAATAAACAGCGCGCGTCGCATGCCGCGGTTCATGCGGCCGAGGCGCTCTACCGAACGCTGTTCCACGCCGGCGTTTTTCAGCCGTTGCGGCAGGCTCTGCAGCCAATCGGCGTAGCGCTGCTGCAGCCGCCGCCACCCGGCGAAATAGTCGCGCGGCACCGGCGCGCGGCCGCTGCGAAACAGCAGCAGCCACAGACCCTGCAGCAGATAGCGCAGCGCATCCGCCGGGCGCGGGCGTTCGGCGGACAGATGCGGGAACCAGTAAGCGCGGCCGACGCGCACACGCTGCCAGGCCGGTGACTCGAAGCGCAGCAGCATCCACCCCAGCGCCACCAGCAGCGTGGCGAAAAAGGCGGTCAGCGCCGACGCGCCGTTGCGGCGATAGACGCGGTAGCGCGCCTGCACCGCCTGACGCACCGGCGGCACCAGCAGCAGGCTCAGCACCCGGCTCATGGCGCAACGCCCCGTTTGAGGTTGATCAGGCACCAGTTGGCCAGCGTCAGCACTTCATCCGCCGCCAGGCTCTCGGGGCGATACTCGCCCAACGGCTGTTTGACCGCCAGCGCTTCCGCCAACGCTTCGTCGCGGTGGATCACCACCGGCAGCAGGCCGCTCAGGGTTTGCAGCCACAGCTGATGCAGATCCTGCTGCAGCTGGCTGGCGGAGGAGTAGTGATTGACCAGGAAACGGCAGTCATTCGGCAGCGTCTGTTGATGGAGCCGCACCTGACAGTTGGCGTCGGGGTTCAACAGCACGAACACGCTGTCGGCAAGCTGCAGCGCCTGCTGCGCCAACACGCCGTCCCCGACCGGGACATCCAGCAGGATCCAGCGCTGCGGATCGCCGGCGATCAGTTGGCGCAGGTTGTCGCGCCAGCGTTCCGGCTGTTGACGACACTGGCGCTGCACTTCCAGCCTTTCCGCCCCATTCAGGCGGCCAAAAGGCAGAAAGTCGAGGTTTTCACAATAACGCAGCGCACCTTCCTGCCAAGCGCCGCCATCCTGCTCTGCGCGGGCCCAGCCGCGCGCCAGCTCGAACGGTGTGTTGAAATGCAAGCGCAGCAGATTATCCGGCGTGAAGTCGATCGCCAGCACCGACTCGCCCAGTTGCTGCAACGCCCAGGCGAGCGCCGCCGTGACCGAGGTCGTCCCCATTCCACCCCGCAACCCTTGCAGCGCGAGCACCGGCATAGATCAGTGGCTCCCCGTGGTCTGCGCCAATTCGGCCAACAGTGGCCAGCGCGTCATCATTTGCGTTAACCGCTCCTGCCGTGAAATATCGACATAGCGTAATTTCGGCAATGAAAAAGCCTGGCTGAGCGCCTGCAGGTCATCCTGGCTCTCCCCAGGCGCCGCTGCACGAAAATGGGTGGATGCGTTATTCATTCTTCCGCCTTGGCGAAAATAGGCTATGTTAATTAACTATAGCAACGATACAAAAAGAGACAGGCAATAAGATGATTCTCAACAAATATTGTTGAAGAGCGTCGGAGATTTATTATTGCCAGCGTAAAAATGGCTATCTTTAAATATAAACGCCTTTAGTCGGCTTTCAACGAAAGTAGAACACATCCTATGGCGCACTCTTTTTCTCTAGGCATTCGGCAGATTTGGGAAGAGCTGTCGGTGATGCAGGCCCCCGGGCTTTATTGGATCAATATCGACAGGCAAAGCGACGCCGCGCTGCTGTGTCGCCAGGCCATCGCCGCTCAACCGGCCACCCACAAAGTCGCCCTGATCTGCAGCGGAGACAAGCCCGAGCGCCTGCTGGCCGAGCTGGCTGCGCCCGCGTTGCAGAAGCTGCCGCTGTATCAATTACCGGAGAAAAAAGCTGCGCTGACACAGTTGAGCGACGATCTGATGCGCGCCCTGAGGCCGCAAAATCGCTTACTTATCCTGCTGGCCCACGCCAGCCTGTGGCAAACCTTCACCACCGAAGAGCTGCGCGAGTGGACGCGCACCCTCGCCGCCTGGCTGCGGCGGCAGGGCTGTACGCTGTTGATCCTCAGCCACGGCGGCGGCATCAATAAGCTCAAAGGGCAGCTCAGCGCACAGCACCGCATCCTGAACGGCCTGTCCAGCCTGCAATGGCAGCAGGACAGCGCGCAATACCTGGTGAACTGGTGGAGCACCGAAAACGGCATCAACGCCAATCAGCTGCTGACCTTGTATGCGGCGGAAGGTGGCTGGCAGGGCGAGGATGAAAATAGCCAACCCTCCCCCACCGCCTTGCGCAGCGACGAAAGCCAGTATCTGGCCGAGCGCAGCATCCTCGAAGGCGCGCCGCCGCTGTCCGCCAACTGGCAACTGCTGGAGAGCAACGATGAACTGGCGCAGCACGGCATGCTGAGACTCTCGGCGACGTTGATTTTCGCGTTGTATCAAAGCGACCAAATCGATCATCTGGCGCACCAGATCCACACCCTGCGCCGCAGCCGCGGCAACGGCCTGAAAATCGCGGTGCGCGAGATGAGCGCCAGCCTGCGCTACAGCGACGAACGGCTGCTGCTGGCCTGCGGCGCCAACCTGATCGTGCCGCACGTCGCGCCGCTGTCGCGTTTTCTGACCATGCTCGAGGGCATCCAGGGGCAACGCTTCTCACGGCATGTGCCCGCCGACATCGATGCGCTGCTGGCCGGGCTGCGTCCGCTGCAGCTCAAAGGCTACATGCGGCCGGAAGCGTTCAGCCAGGCGGTGCTTTCGCTGATGGGCAACACGCTGCTGCCCGAGGATGGTAAAGGCGTGATGGTGGCGCTGCGCCCAGCCACCGGTCTGCGCGCCGAACAGGCGATGACCCTGTGCCACCTGCGGCGGTTCGGCGACGTGATGACCGTGGTGCAGGGGCGGCTGGTGCTGTTCCTTTCCACCTGCCGCATCAACGATCTGGATACCGCGCTGAAGTTCATCTTCCGCCTGCCGGTGGATGAAGCCTTCAGCAACCGGGTGGTGTGGCACCAGGACGTCGATATCATTTCGGAAATCAAACGCATGGCCCAGGGACGCTGGCAGATTTCGGCCACCGGCCCCGCGGGCGCCGCGCCGCGCCCTCGCGTGGCGGCGGCCGAGGTGCCCGCGGAACGGCGGCAGCCGGTCGCCTTCACGCTGCCGCTTGGCCCGCAGGAGGAACCGCATGCTGAACCTTAACGACATCGTGCAACTGATCCTGCTGTGCGCGCTGATCTTCATTCCGCTGGGCTACGCCTTTCACCGGCGTTTTCCGCATTTGCGTCAATACTGGCAAAACCTGTTGTTATCGCCGCGCTATTTGAAATCCGCCGGTTTATGGGTGCGCACAGGCTCCTCCTCCCAGATTAAACGTAAGAAGCAGCCATGACTCGAAACTCGAATACGCAATCCGATAACGCTCTGTGGCGCTACTGGCGCGGGCTGGGTGGCTGGAACCTCTACTTTCTGGCTAAATTCGCCCTGCTGTGGTTCGGCTACCTGAATTTCCACGCGCTGCCGAACCTGGTGTTCATGGCGTTTCTGCTGATGCCGATCCCTTCGCAACGCCTGCATCGCTGGCGCCATTACCTCGCCATCCCGATCGGCATCGCCTTGTTCTACCACGACACCTGGCTGCCGGGCATCAACAGCATCCTCAGCCAGGGCTCACAGCTGGCCGGCTTCAGCGCCCAGTATCTGCTGGAGCTGATCAACCGCTTTATCAACTGGCAGATGATCGGCGCGGCCTTCGTGCTGTTTATCGCCTACCTGTTCGTCGCACAGTGGGTGCGCGTCACGGTGTTCACCGTGGCGGCGCTGGCGTGGCTCAATATCGTCAACATCGCCGGGCCGGCGGTTTCACTGCTGCCCGCCGCTTCCACGGCGGCCGCCGGCGGCGCCAATACCCCGGCCACATCAGCGCCGGCGGCGGGGGACGCGGCGCCGGCAGACAGCCTGCCGCCGACCAGCGCCAACCTGACGGCCTACCTGAACCAGTTCTACGAGCGGGAAAAAGGCCGCGCCACCGCATTCCCGGCCGCCTTGCCCGCCGACGCCCAGCCGTTCGATCTGCTGGTGATCAACATCTGTTCGCTGGCCTGGGCCGATATGGACGCGGTCAACCTGCAGAATCATCCGCTGTGGTCGAAAATGGACATCATGTTCGACAACTTCAACTCGGCCACCGCCTACAGCGGCCCGGCGGCCATCCGCCTGCTGCGCGCCAGCTGCGGCCAGCTTTCGCATCACGATCTGTATCAGCCGGTGAACCAGCAGTGTTACCTGTTCGACAACCTGGCGAAGCTCGGCTTCAAGGAACAGCTGATGCTCGATCACTCCGGGGTGTTCGGCAACTTCCTGAAAGAACTGCGTGAACAGGGCGGCATGCAGGCGCCGCTGATGTCGCAGGCCGGCGTCGGCAACGAGCTGACGTCGTTCGACGGTGAGCCGATTTATAACGATCTCGAATTGCTGACCCGCTGGCTGGATCAGCAGCAAAAAGGCGGTGACGGCCGCACCGCCACCTTCTTCAACGTCATCCCGCTGCACGACGGCAACCGCTTCGTCGGCTCCAACAAAAGCGCCGACTACCAGCCGCGCGCGCAGAAGCTGTTCGATCAGTTGAACACTTTCCTCAATCAGCTGGAGAAATCCGGCCGCAAAGTGGTGGTGGTGATCGTGCCGGAACACGGCGCGGCGTTGGTGGGCGACAAGATGCAGATGTCCGGCCTGCGCGACATCCCGAGCCCGAACATCACCCATACGCCGGTCGGCATCAAACTGGTGGGCATGAAGGCGCCGCATCAGGGCGGCCCGCTGCAAATCAAAACGCCGAGCAGCTATCTGGCGCTGTCTGAACTGGTGTCGCGCCTGGTGGACGGCAAGGTCTTCAGCGAATCCAGCGTCGATTGGCAGACACTGACGCAGGGGCTGCCGCAGACCCCGGTCATCTCTGAAAACGACAACGCCATCGTGATGCAATATCAGGGGAAACCTTACATTCGCCTGAACGGCGGCGATTGGGTGCCTTATCCGCAATAAGCGCGGCCTCATCAACCTAAAGCGCGCCGCCGGCGCGCTTTTTTATTAGGGCTTTTATAATAGATATAGCGAAGCTTATCGGCCAACCTCACGTTATTAATAACAATTCGTTAAATTCAATTATTCGACAACCATTAACATACGAAGATTCTTAGAAAAATAACTCTTACAAGCATTTAATTAGGGAGGTAATTAAAATGGCGGACTGTGGTCGTTTTCTAATTATTAACCCTTTGATTGAGTAATAAAAAACGCCGGCGTGATGCCGGCGTGAATTTAAGCGATGACGTTCGACGCTTTACGCCCCCGGATGTTCGTCCTGATCGACCGCAAAGCAGGCCACCATCTGCTCACCGTACTGTTTGAGCTGCGGCTGCAGCTGCACGCAGGTGCCGAAAGCGCGGCGGCAGCGGGCATTGAACGCACAGCCCGGCGGCGGATTCATCGGGCTGGGCAGTTCGCCGGTCAGCTTGATACGCTCGCGGCGCATATCCGGGTTCAACCGCGGCGTCGCCGACAGCAGCGCCTGGGTGTACGGATGACGCGGGTTGTTGAAGATCGCCTCTTTGCTGCCCTTTTCCACGCAGCGGCCGAGGTACATCACCATCACCTCGTCGGCGATGTGTTCCACCACCGACAGATCGTGCGAGATGAACACATAGGACAGCCCCAGCTCCTGCTGCAGATCCATCATCAGGTTCAGCACCTGAGCGCGCACCGACACGTCCAATGCCGACACCGGTTCATCGGCGATCACCACGTCCGGATTCAACATCAGCCCGCGGGCGATGGCGATACGCTGGCGCTGGCCGCCGGAGAACATGTGCGGGTAGCGGTCGTAATGCTCGGTCTTCAGGCCGACCTTCGCCATCATCTCCAGCGCTTTTTCCCGCCGTTCGGCGGCGCTGAACGACGTGTTGATCAACAGCGGCTCCTCGAGGATCTGCCCGACCTTCTTGCGGGGGTTGAGCGATCCGTAAGGATTCTGGAACACGATTTGGATCTTCTGCCGCCGCAGCTTCTCGGCCGAGACGTCCGGCTTCAGCAGATCCTGCCCCTGGTAATACAACTCGCCGCCGGTCGGCACTTCAATCATCGTCAGCAGGCGGCCGAGCGTTGATTTGCCGCAGCCCGACTCACCGACCACCGCCAGCGTTTTACCGCGCTCCAGGGTGAAGGACACGCCGTCGAGCGCCTTGACCAGCCGCTCCGGCGCGAACAGGCCCTTTTTCACCGGGTAATGCTTCTTCAGGTCAATCGCCTGCAGTAAAGGTTGATTCTGGCTCATACGGTCGGCCTCCCCGCATCATCCAGCGGTGTGTGACATTTAACCTGACGGCCGGGAATGCTGCGCAGTTCCGGCTCCTCGTTACGGCAGCGCTCGTTGGCGTACGGACAACGCGGGTTGAGCAGGCAGCCGGTCGGGCGATCGTATTTGCCCGGCACCACGCCCGGCAGCGAAGCCAGCCGCGCCTTGTCGGCGGCGAACTCCGGCAGCGCGCGCAGCAGCGCCTGAGTGTACGGGTGGCGCGGCGCGCGGAAAATCTCCGCCGCCTTGCCGGATTCCACCACCTGGCCGGCGTACATCACGATGATGTGATGCGCCGCTTCCGCCACCAGCGCCAGATCGTGAGTGATCAGCAGCAGCGCCATGTTTTCGCGCTGTTGCAGGTCCAGCAGCAGTTCGATGATCTGCGCCTGGATAGTCACGTCGAGCGCGGTCGTCGGCTCGTCGGCGATCAGCAGCTTCGGCCGACAGGCGATGGCCATGGCGATCATCACGCGCTGGCTCATGCCGCCGGAAAGCTGGTGCGGGTATACGTCCAGCCGCGAAGCCGGATCGGGGATGCCCACCTGGGTCAGCAGGTCGATAGCGCGCTGGCGGCGAGTGCGGCGATTGCCGCCCTGATGCACCTTCAGCGCCTCCATGATTTGGTAACCGACGGTATAGCACGGGTTCAGGCTGGTCATCGGATCCTGGAAGATCATCGCCACTTCGGAGCCCACCAGCTGGCGGCGCTCTTTTTCGGAGATCTTGCGCAGATCCTGGCCGTTGAACTCCAGCTTGTCGGCCATCACCTTGCCGGGGAAATCGATCAGGCCCATGATCGCCAGCGAGCTGACGGATTTGCCGGAGCCGGATTCACCGACGATGCCGACCACCTGACCTTGCTCCACGCTGTAACTGATGCGGTCTACCGCGCGGAACGGGGTGCCTTCGTCACCGAAGTGCACCGAAAGCTTGTCTACATTCAATAACGCCATCTCTCTCGTCCTCTGTTACTGCTTGAGTTTGGGGTCGAGAGCGTCACGCAAACCGTCCCCCATCAGGTTGAATGCCAGCACCGTCAGCAGGATCGCCACGCCGGGGAAGGTCACCACCCACCAGGCGCTTTGCGCGAACTGCAGCACGTCGGAGAGCATGGTGCCCCACTCCGGCGTCGGCGGCTGCGCGCCCATGCCCAGAAAGCCGAGAGCGGCCATATCCAGAATGGCGTTCGAGAAACCGAGAGAAGCCTGCACGATCAAAGGCGCCAGGCAGTTAGGCAGAATATTGACGAACATCTGGCGCAGCGCGCCGGCGCCCGCCACCCGTGAAGCCGTGACGTAGTCGCGGTTGACCTCCACCAGCACCGCCGCGCGCGTCAGACGCACATAGTGCGGCAGGGCGACGAAGGTCAGCGCCAGCGAGGCGTTGACGATCGACGGCCCGAATACCGCCACCAGCACCAGCGCCAGCAACAGGCTCGGCAGAGCCAGCATGATGTCGACGACGCGCATGATAATCGCGTCCACCACGCCGCCGAAATAACCGGCCAGCAGGCCGAATATCACGCCCATGATCAGCGACAGCACCACCACCAGGCAGCCGACCAACAGCGACAGCCGTGCGCCGTACATCAGGCGCGACAGCACGTCGCGGCCCACGTCGTCGGTGCCGAGGATATATTGCCAGCTGCCGCCTTCTTGCCACACCGGCGGCTTGAGCAGCGCGTCGCGGAACTGATCCGCCGGCGCATGCGGCGCCAGCACGCCGGCGCCGAGCGCTATCACCAACATCAGAACGATATACACCAGGCCGACCACGGCCCCTTTATTGCGCTTGAAATAGTGCCAAAACTCCTGAAACGGGGTCATCGGCTTCGGCGCACCTTTAACTGCAGACTCAGTGATTTGAGACATGAGAGCGCCCCTTATTTCTTGTGGCGAATACGCGGGTTGACCACGCCGTAGAGCACGTCTACCAGCAGGTTAACCAGAATGATCATACAGGCGACCAGCAACACCCCGCCCTGCACCACCGGGTAATCGCGGCGCTGCAGCGCGTCGATCAGCCAGCGGCCCAGCCCCGGCCAGGAGAAGATGGTTTCGGTCAGAATGGCGCCGGCCAGCATGGTGCCGACCTGCAGCCCGATCACCGTCACCACCGGCAGCAGCGCGTTGCGCAGCGCGTGGACGACGATCACTCGCATGCGGCTCACGCCCTTGGCGCGCGCGGTGCGGATATAGTCTTCGCCCAACACTTCAAGCATCGAGGAACGGGTCATGCGCACGATCACCGCCAGCGGGATGGTGCCCAGTACGATGGCCGGCAGGATCATGTGCATCACCGCGTCGACGAAGTCGCCCGGCTCGCCCCAGATCAGGGTGTCTATCAGCATGAAGCCGGTCAGCGGCTGGCTGTCGTCGAGGAATACCGTGTCGCTGATGCGCCCCGACACCGGCGTCAGGTTAAGCTGCACCGACACCAGCATGATCAGCATCATGCCCCACCAGAAAATCGGCATCGAATAGCCGGTCAGCGAGATGCCCACCGCGGTGTGGTCGAAGATCGAGCCGCGTTTGACCGCCGCCAGCACCCCGACCGGGATGCCCACCAGCACCGCGAAGATCATCGCGCAAATGCCCAGCTCCAGCGTAGCCTGAAAGCGCGGAACGAACTCGCTCCAGACGGAGATGCGGCTTTTAAGCGAGGTGCCCAGATCGCCGTGCAGCACGTTGGACACGTAGGAGAAATATTGTTGATAGAGCGGCTTGTCCAGCCCCATTTCCGCCATCAGCTGCGCGTGGCGCTCGGCGGAGATACCGCGTTCCCCGGCCATGATGGTCACCGGGTCGCCGGGGATCATATGGACGAATGCAAAAGTCAGCAATGTAATGCCGATAAACGTTGGGATAACTAACCCCAAACGTCGGAGTATGAACTGCAACATATCCCGAACTCTCTGTATCAATGCCCGGCAGCTCATCGTCCGCCAGGCTTATTAACGCTCACATGCCTTTGAACGATTCGACGGCCATACGCCGGAGACTGGTCAGCAGGGGCGCAAACCTGTTGCGCCCCTGCAAGTCCATTCGTGCGTCTCCGGTAAAGCGGTCGAAATCAGTCTACAGAGACATTCTCGAAGTGATGCTTACCGAGCGGATCCACGACGTAGCCTTTCACTTCCTTACGCACAGGCTCGTACACGGTGGAGTGTGCGACAATCAGCGCCGGAGCCTGATCGTGCATCACCACCTGCGCCTGCTTGTACAGTTCGATGCGCTTGTCGTGGTTGGATTCGGCGCGCGCCGGTTGAATCAGATCTTCAAACGGCTTGTAGCACCAGCGGGAGTAGTTGGAGCCGTCTTTCGCCGCCGCGCAGCTGAACAGCGTGGCGAAGAAGTTGTCCGGATCCCCGTTGTCGCCGGTCCAGCCCATCATCACCGTCTGGTGCTCGCCCGCTTTGGCGCGCTTGAGGTATTCACCCCACTCATAAGTGACGATTTTGGCTTTCACGCCGATCTTGGCCCAGTCGGCCTGGATCATTTCCGCCATGCGGCGCGCGTTCGGGTTGTATGGACGTTGCACCGGCATTGCCCACATGTCGATGCTGAAACCGTCGGCCATGCCCGCTTCTTTCAGCAGCTCTTTCGCCTTGGCCGGATCGTAAGCGTAATCCTGCACCGCGTCGTTATAGCCCCACATGGTCGGCGGGATCAGGTTCTTGGCCGCCTGACCCGCGCCCTGATAAACCGCGTCGATGATCGCCTGTTTGTTGACCGCCATGGTCAACGCCTGGCGCACCTTCACGTTATCCAGCGGTTTTTTCTCGGTGTTGAACGACAGATAGCCCACGTTCAGCCCCGGTTTCTCCAGCAGGTTGATGGCTTTGTCTTGTTTCATGCGGGCGATGTCGGCCGGATTCGGGTACGGCATTACCTGGCATTCGTTTTTCTGCAGTTTGGCGTAGCGCACGGAGGCGTCAGGCGTGATGGAAAACACCAGGCGATCGATCTTCGGCTTGGTGCCCCAGAAACCGTCGAACGCCTTGTACAGGATCTTGGAGTCTTTCTGGTATTGCAGCAGCTGGAATGGGCCGGTGCCGATCGGGTTCAGATCGACTTTCTCCGGCGTGCCGGCTTTCATCATCACGTCAGCGTATTCGGCGGACAGAATGGACGCGAAGTCCATGCCCAGATCAGCCAGGAACGGCGCCTCCGGGCGGTTCAGCACGAAGCGCACGGTGTTGTCGTCCACTTTTTCGATCTTGGCGATCAGCTTCGGCATGTCCATGCCTTCAAAGTATTCGTAACTGCCGCCGGACACTTTGTGATAGGCGTTGTTCGCATCCAACTGGCGTTCAAAGGAGAACACCACGTCGTCGGCGTTGAAATCGCGCGTCGGTTTGAAGTCTTTGCTGCTCTGCCACTTCACGCCTTTGCGCAGGTGGAAGGTGTAGGTTTTGCCGTCTTCGCTGACGTCCCACTTCTCAGCCAGGCCCGGCTGCAGTTCGGTGGTGCCGGTCTTGAATTCGACCAGCCGGTTGTAGATCGGTACCGAGCTGGCGTCATAGGTGGTGCCGGAGGTAAACAGCTGCGGGTTGAACCCTTCCGGGGAACCTTCAGAACAGTAAACCAACGTCTTGGCCTGTACGCTGGCCGCCACGGTCAGCGCGATCAGCCCAATACCGAATTTCAGAATCCCCGATTTACCCAAGGAACGTGTCATCGTTAGTGCTCCATTGTGTGATGTGATGTGTGTAATTGCCGCCAGGCCTGTATTTTTTATTGCGTGGCCTGTGCGATCGGCGCCCGAAGGCAGAAGGCGTACGAGAAGAGAATGCCGGATGGAACGCATCGCGGCGGGGACGTCTGAGCGCGTGGAATTCACTCAAACAACTCTCGCTCTTACCCCTGAGGCTATCAAGTTGCCAACTGTTTGGGGTGTCGTCAATATAACCAGTGGGGATTTACGCAGACTGTGAGAAACAGCAAACAAACATAAAAAAAACCTTTTGTTAACAGTTCCAGCATGAAAATTTATGCTAAGCGGCCATTTTTAGCGCATTGGTCTGACCCTCACAAACTTACTGGTTTTTAACTCCGTTAAAAAACGCCAAAACTTTGTTGCTGAATGATGAATATCTGAACGGTTATTTTTGTGATCGCCGTTAAAGACAGGAGGAAATGCTGAAGGATTACCCAAAAGGGTGAGTCCGATGAGCGCGTTTTGCTCGGGGCAGAGCCACAATCTGTGCAGCGTAAAAAAACTTTCGGCGGCGAAAAAGCCGGGGGCGAAAGGATATCCCCCGGCAACGCACTGCAACCGATTATTGAACGCCGGCGCTGTTGCCCAGGCTGGCGTTCATGCTGTTGAGAATATCGCCGTTGTCCGCGTCGATCTCCCAGGAGAACAGGCCGCCCAGCTGCTTATCCAGCACGTACTTGCCTTTGGCCTGCACCGAGCGGGCATCGTCGAAGGTGATCAGATCGCCGGTGGAAGGTTTGAACACGTAAGGCGCTTCCGCCGTGGCGTCGTAGGTATACTGCCACTCGCCGCTCATGAACTGGCCGGCGATTTGGCGGTAGTCCACGATGCCGTTCTCCCAGGTGCCTTTAACCGGCCCAGTGGCAGTACCGGTGAACGGAATGTTGTTCTGGTAGCCGTTCACCCCGGTCCAGCCGCGGCCATACATGGCGGTGCCGACCACGATCTTGCCCGGCTTGACGCCCTGCGCCAGCAGCGCATTGACGCCGTTCACCGTGGTGTAAGCGGTGTCCGGCTTCCAGGCCGGCGCATTCAGCGCGGTCTGATGCCCCAGGTTCTTCAGATCGAAGGCGCCATAGAAGTCGTAGCTCATCAGGAAGATGTGATCCATCGAGTTCTGCGCAACGTTGTAAGCCACCTTGTCGATCTTGTCCTTACCGGCGCTGATGGCGGAGGTCAGCTCATACTTGCGGCCGGTTTCCGCCGACAGCTGATCCAGCATCGCCCGCAGCTCCTTCATCAGCAGCACATAGGTTTCCCCGTCTTGCGGGCTGCCCAGGTTCGGGTTGGCGCCTTTGCCGCCCGGGAACTCCCAGTCGATATCCACGCCGTCGAAGAACTTCCAGGTCTGCAGGAACTCTTTCACCGAACCGACGAAGCGATCGCGCTTCACCTTGTCGCCCATGAAGAAGAACGGGTCGGACAGCGTCCAGCCGCCGATCGACGGCAGGATTTTCAGGTCAGGATGCGCCTGCTTCAGCGCCATCAGCTGGCCGAAGTTGCCCTTGTAGGGGTCATCCCAGGCGGTCACGCCCTTCTGCGCTTTTTGCAGCGCGGCGAACGGATCGTGGATCGAGACTTTGAAGTCCTCGCGGCCCTGGCAGGAGCGCTGCAACGCCTGGAAGCTGCCTTCAATCTCTTTCAGGCTGTCGTTGATGCCATTGCCGCCGCAGATCGGGATAAAGCCGTACAGCAGGTGGGTCAGGTTTTGCGCCGGGATCTTGTCGACGGTGAAATTGCGCCCGTAAACGCCCCACTCGACGAAATAAGAACCGACCACTTTGCCGGAGTTCTGTTTATACGGTTTATTCTTTTCCAGCAGCGGCTCTTTCAACGGCGCCAAATGGCTGCCGTCGGTGTCGGCCACCACAATTTCGGTGGCGTCACTGGCGGTGCAGCCGTCGGCATTGCACAATGCCACCTGCATTTGATAACGGCCGCCTTTATTCACTTTAAAATTCGCCGTACCGGAAGATCCGGTTGAAGGACCACTCCACGCCTCTTTACCATTTAATAAAATCTTGGCCGTCGTGCCCGCGTCGCCATTCCATAAATTCCAGGAGACGGAAACATCGGCGGCATTTTTTACCTTCACCAAATTATTATAAGCGGTAGCCGCCTGGTCAACTTCAACGATGGCGAACTTGGTGTTGCCCCAGGCGATGGTCGGCTTGCCCGGCGCGGCGGCCTGCGCCGCGGAACACAGCGTGCTGCCGATCAACAGCGCCAACAGCGGTTTATTAAATTTGCGCATAACTGATTCCTTTATTCCGAGAGGATAAACATAAAAGAGTTAATCGTCGCGATGCATTGCCGAAGCGAAAAAATTCCGCAATAATCCGCGAAGGTTAAAATCAATAAATAACAACAGCGTCTTTCCACGTGGCGAAATAATCATTCCCACCGCGTACATTCAGACTATAAATAAAAAAGGCGCAAAAACAAGAGCGCTATCAACTGGGTTTTATTCAGCAAGCGTGAATTTATTTTCATATAAATAAAAGAAAGCATGACAAATAAGGATAGTGAATTTTCTATTAAGGAAAGATAAATATTTATCAGTATTGCACCACACTCTTCAGCCAGGGTGTTGTCATTATTGACAACACCCTGGCTGTGTTGGTAATGTGAACAACACTTAAGGAAAGAGCATACCTTCGCAGCTAATCTACCAAGACAGGATACCTCTGGCACCTGCAGCATTTGCGCAGCTCGTCATTTGGCGGGTGGTGCCGCCCGTCAGGGCCAGCGGCCACTGTTATAAATACCGATTTGCTTATGTAAAAGACGGCATTTGTCGACTGCGCTATGACAATGAAGCGGGTAAAGGCGATCACAAACATATCGATGGAAAAGAAGAGCCGCTTAATTTCACGACCATTGATGCCTTGCTCGACAGTTTCTGGCGCGAGGTTATGCAGCTTACAGAGGAGTCATGATGAACACAGTCACTATTCGGGTCGCTTCAGTCGAAGAAATGAAACTTGCACTGAAGGAAGCCACAACAGGTCATCAAAGCGCTCAAGGGCAATACATCACATTCCTGGATTGGGAGAGTCTGTGGAAAACCTTATCACCCAAGAAAATGCATATCTTGCATACCATGACCGGCGCCGGCGAACTTTCCATTCGGGAAATCGCGCGCCGAGTGAAGCGTGATGTGAAAGCGGTGCATACCGATCTGCAGTCGCTGTTAGGCTGTGGCATCGTCGATAGAGGTGAACAAGGCGTGATTTTCCCCTATGACGAAATCCATTTTGACTTCGTCGTAGGCAAAGCCGCCTAAACGACGGGCGAAAAAAAACCTGCTTTAAAAAGCAGGTTTTTCGAATGGTGGTCGGCGAGAGAGGATTACGCGCATCGTTGATGCGCGCCCTGCGGGCCGTTGCTAAAGCAACGTTGTCTCGCTTCGCGAGGCTCGAACCTCCTGCGGAGGTGCTCATCCTCATAAACGACGGGCGAAAAAAAACCTGCTTTAAAAAGCAGGTTTTTCGAATGGTGGTCGGCGAGAGAGGATTCGAACCTCCGACCCACTGGTCCCAAACCAGTTGCGCTACCAAGCTGCGCTACTCGCCGATGCGGGGCGCATCTTACTGCTGGCGGTTATAGGCGTCAATCACTTTTTTTCCCCTGCATTTCAAGTGGTGATAAAAGCGCCATAATGCGCTGCACCGGGGGTTGCGCAGCGCATTTTACTCAGGCGTTGGCCGGTTTCAGCGCCGGCGTCTGCGCGCGCAGGAACGGCAGCAGGAACAGCGCCGACAGGCAGGCGGCGATGGAAATCACCACGAAGAAGCCGTTCCAGTGCCAGATCTCCATCACCCGCGCGATCGGGTAGCCGGACAGCGCCGCGCCCAGATAGGCGAACAGGCCGACGAAACCGGTCGCCGCGCCCGCCGCATCCTTGTGCGAGCACTCCGCCGCCGCCATGCCGATCAGCATCTGCGGGCCGAAGATAAAGAAGCCGATGGCGAAGAAACAGCAGGCCTGCAGCAGGTAGGTCACGCCCGGCATCAGCCACAGCGCCGCCACCGACAGGAAGATACCGATGGCGAAGATCAGGTTCATCGGGCCGCGGTTGCCGCGGAACAGCTTGTCGGAACCCCAGCCGGCCACCAGTGAACCGATGAAGCCGCCCACTTCAAACAGTGAGATGGCCGAGTTGGCGGTCATCAGCGAATAGCCCTTTTCCTGCGTCAGGTAGAGGTTGCCCCAGTCGTTGATCGCGGTGCGCACGATGTACACCAGCACGTAAGAGACCGCCAGCAGCCAGATGTACTTGTTGGTCAGCACGTAGCGTTTGATGATCTCGCGGTTGCTCAGCCCCTGGCCTTCCGATTCCTGCACCAGCTCCATGGCGTCGTTGCGCCATTTGCCGACGCTCGGCAGCCCCAGGGTGGATGGCTTGTCGCGCAGGCGCCAGCACATCAGCAGGCCGAGCACCACGCCGATGATGCCGGGAATGATCATGCCGTAACGCCAGCTGAAGTGCAGCGAGATAAAGCCCACCAGCAGCGGGATCAGCGCGCCGCCGACGTTGTGCGAGGTGTTCCAGATCGCCCACCAGCTGCCGCGCTCGGAGCGCGAATACCAGCTGGTGAGGATTTTTGAGCACGGCGGCCAGCCCCAGCCCTGGAAGAAGGCGTTGAGGATCCACAGCGTGCCCAGCATCAGCAACGATGAGCTGAGGCCGAAGAAGATATTCAGCACCCCGGTCATGATCAGGCCCAGCCCCATAAAGTAACGCGGGTTGGAGCGATCGCTGATCATGCCGGAAATGAATTTCGAGCAGCCGTAAGTGATGTAGAACAGCGTGCCGAGGATGCCGACGTCGGACATCGTCAGACCCAGATCGCTCAGCATCGCCGGCATGATGAAGTTGAAGCTTTTGCGCGTGAAGTAAAACGCGGCGTAGCCGATGTACATGGTGCACATCAGCTGGATGCGCCAGTATTTGTAGCTGGCGTCGATCTGCCGTTGATCGGTGACCTGCGGCGCATCCGGGCGGCTTTTAAGGAAAGACCACATGTGGAACCTCAGAGGATTGAATTAAAGTACCGCTATGATGCTCCTCGCGCGCGCGGGCGGCTTACGCCAGATTCCCGACGCGGTTAGGAGTTTTTCCTAGTTTTGCGTTTGCGCCGGTGAAACTGTGGGCAAGATCACACTCAAACAGGCGCCCCGTTCAGCGGTGAACCGCAGGCTGCCGCCGAGGGCGCTGATGCGCTCCTGCATGCCGCGCAGGCCGTATCCCGGTTGATGGTTTTCCGCATCGAAGCCCACGCCGTTGTCGCGGATGGTCAGGGCGATCTGCGGCGCGGCGCCTTTGCGCGGCTGCAGGCGCACATCCAGCTCCAGGCGGCTGGCGCCGGCGTGGCGGCACACATTGGTCACCCCTTCCTGACACACCCGGTACAGCGTAATTTTCAGCGTTTCATCCAGCAGCTCGTCCGGCACCTGCCACTGCAGGCTGCTCACCAGCGACGCGTCCTGCGGCAGCGACTCCCGCAGCATCGCCGCCACCGCCGCTGACAGCGGCAGGTTGTTCAGCGCCGCCGGCCACAGCTGGGTCAGCACATCGTGCACCCCGTCATAGACCCGCAGCGCCAACGCATCGATGGTGTCGGCGCAGCCGATCACCGCCGGTTCCGGCGCCAGACGTTTGACGATGCTGGCCTGGGTGCGGATCACGGTGATGGTCTGCCCTACTTCATCGTGCAGCTCGCGCGCCACCTCGCGCCGGGTTTGCTCCTCCGCCGTCACCAGCGCCCGCGCCAGCTGCCGATTCTCCGCCAGCCGCAGCCGCAGCTGTTGATTCAGTTCGCGCTGGCGCTGAATGCCGGCGCCCAGCAGCAGCCCGGTCAGGCTTTGGGCCAGCAGCGACAGCAGCAGATCGCGGTGCGACTCCGGCTGCGGCGGCTCGTTGACCATCAGCGCCACGCCGTTGAGCAGCGTCGCCAACAGCGCGCCCTGCCAGCCATAGCGATAAGACATGAACACGATAGGGATCGCCAGGCAGAACGGCGCGAAACGGCGCAGCTCGGCGGCGTTAACCTGCTGCTGCAGCCAGATGCTGAACGCAAACAGCAACAGATAGCTGGCCAGGTGGCCCAGACGCAGCTCCACCGGCTTGTGGATCAGCCCCGGCTCCAGCGGCACCCAGATTTGGCGCGCCAGATAGTGCCACAACAGCAGGCAGGTTGGCGCGATGGTGAAACCGCCGGTCAGGCCGAGCAACAGCGCGCGGGCGCCTTCGCCGCTCACCAGTTGCCATACCAGCGCCTGCAGCAAGGCGGCGATGGCGACCACCGCGCCCTGCAACAGCGGCCAGCGCCATTCGCTGTCGCTCTGCTGATGGCGCAACAGCCACGGCGAGGCCAGCAGGCTGAGCAGCACCGTCAACACCAGCACCGCCACCGACGCCCACAGCGCCGGGCCGTAGCCGAACTGATCCGCCAGCAATGCCATCAGCAGCAGGTCGGCCAGCAGGATCCCCGGCCAGAAACGGTACGGGCTCTGCAGCAAAATGCCCATGCGCAGGCCGAACGGAAACAGCAGCAGCGCCTGCCAGGGGGGGTCGATCAGCGCGGTGCCGATGCCCCACAGGCAAAACGCGCTGGCGGCGTAGATGAAAAACAGCGCCAGCTGGGTGATCAGGCGCTGCGTCACAGGTTCAGCATCCGTCTGGCCAGCTCGACGTTGTTGTTGATGCCCAGCTTGGCGAACAGGTTGGCGCGGTGCACATGCACCGTTTTCGGCGACAGCCCCAAGGCGGCGGCGATCTCACGCACCTCCTGGCCCTGCGCCAGCAATAGCGCGATCTCGCGCTCGCGGCGGGTCAACGGATCGACCCTCACCCGCGCCAGCTGCTGCGCGATTTCCGGCATCAGGTAGACGCCGCCGCCGGCGACGGTGCGCACCGCGGTGATCAGATCTTCCGGCTTGCAGCGCTTGGAGAGAAAGCCGCTGGCGCCGCGTTCCAAAGCCATTTCCACCAGCGCCGGGTTATCGTGCATCGACAGCATCACCACGCGGATGCCGGAAGGAATGTCCGCCAGCAGATCCAGCCCGCTGCCGTCCGGCATCGAAATGTCGCAAATGCAGATTTCCGCCTCCAGCCCCGGCAGGCCGGCGCGCGCCTGTGCCGCGCTGCTGAACTCGCCCACCACCTGAATATCGGCCTCCAGTGACAGCAGTTGCACAAAGCCCGAACGCACAATGTCATGATCGTCGATAAACGCCACGCGCAGGGTCATGGAAATCTCCGGTTAGCAGGGGAAGTGCGCAAGTATACCGTATGCGCACACCGGAATAATTGATGAAGAGAATGTATTGGGTGAAATTACCGGGTGCGCAAGGCAGGCACCCGGCGGGAGGGATCACAGGCGGGCAGGCGCCGTTTTATCCTGCGGCAGATGGCACCAGTTGTTTTTATCCACGATGCCGCCATCAGGAGAGGTGTAGCCGAGGCAGCCAAGGATAGTGTCAAACAGCTCGACGTGGCGATGCGTTTTGCCGATGCGCTGCTGCGCCTGCAGCTGCTCAAAAGCGCTGAGGTGCTGCGGGTTTTCGAGGAACTTGTCCGACGCCCACACGATCATCGGCACGCGGAACTGCTCCGGCGGCGCCATTTCGCGCGGCGTGCCGTGCAGGTGCGTATTCTCGCCGATCGATTCGCCGTGATCGGCGGCATAGAACACGATGGCCTTCTTGTCCCGCACCTGGTCGATCACATTACTGATAAAGCTGTCGGTATACAGCACCGTATTGTCGAACGCATTGATCAGCTGCGCCTTGGTGCAGGAATCGTCCACCCCCATGCACTCCGGCTGATAACGCGCATAACTGCGCGGATAACGCTGCGAGTACAGGTAGTGCGAGCCTTTGGTATGCAGGATCACCAGGTGCTTGCCCTTCGGATAGCGCGCCAGCGACTCCTTCATTTCGTCCACCAGCAGCATATCGTCGACCGCCTTGCCGTCGTTGCGCTTCTCGGACGCGATCATCTCGCGGAACGAATAGTTGTTCACCTCGGTGTTGTTGTAGAACCACACCTCGCTCTGCATGGCGAACAGCTCGGACGAGAAGCCCAGATCCTTCAGCACCGCGAACACGTTCTGCTCTTTCAGCGTGCGCTGCGGATTGTCCTCGGTGCCGCCTTCGCGCACGAACATGCAGCGCAGCGACAGCTTGGTGGCGGTATCGCACGACTCGCCGCGGAACGCCACCAGATTCTTCTCTTTAGACAGCCGCGGCGTGGTATCGCGCTCGTAGCCCAGCATGCCCATGTGATCCCAGCGCGTGGTCTCACCGATGATGAACACCACGTAGGTGTCGTCGATGTCCGCCGGCGGTACGTAAGTGAAGTGTTTGCCCGGATCGAACATCGTGCTCTGGTCCTGGCTTTCGTCATAGCGGGTATAGGCGAACAGCCCCAGCGCCGACAGCCAGTTGGACGGCAGATACGAGTGCGCCACCACGCCGCCGTAGCTCGGCAAATCGACGTTGGAAAGCTTCTCTTGCACGCTCTGCTCGTCGTCCAGCATGCGCAGCGGCAGCCAGACCAGCGCCACCACCGCCAGCAACACCAGCAGCGGCTTGATGCGATGACCAGGGGTTTTCAGCTGTTCTATCAGGGTATAGCGCAGATTGTTTTTCCAGATCAGCAGCAGCGGCAAGGCGCTGAGCGCCACCATCCATAGCACGAAGTGCAGGCCGACCACCTCTTTCGACAGATCGATGTCGGTGGTCATTACCGACACCACGATGCCGTAGCCGATCACCACGTTGAAAAACGTCATGTAGTAGCTGGCGGCAACCGAAATCAACACCAGCAGCGAAGCGACGATGCGATAAAACAGCCGGCCACCGAGCGATACCAGCCGCATGATGAAGAACGTAAACAGGACGATAGCGATGACTTCCGTCACCGCCGAAATAAGCTTAATTCCCTGAATGCCGTGCGCCAGCGAATCAAAACGGCGATAGAAAACGGACAGGTTTAGAAAGATGCCGATATAGATCGCTAACAATAACGATAAATTCTGCTGTGATAGCGATTTAACTTTGTTCATGTAACGCGGTGGCTCCGGGGACGGTGTAGCGGTTCTGACTCAGTCAGACACTGATTGCGGCTTCTGGTTCAGCCAACCGGCAATAAGCGTTATTTTGCGGGTAATAATCAAGAGAATTCTCACAAAACGGACAAAATTTACCGTTTTTTTGAGCGATTTTCAGGCAGGGCACGCAAGAAAATGGAGGGATAAACCCTCCATTTTTTCCAGATTTCGGCAAAAATCTTACTTAACGTTCAGAGTTACATCGATATTTCCACGGGTGGCGTTGGAGTATGGGCACACCACATGCGCCTTTTTCACCAGATCTTCCGCCACGCTGCGCTCGATGCCCGGCAGCGAGATATCCAGCTGCACTTCGATGCCGAAACCGTTGGGGATTTCACCGATGCCGACAGTGCCGTCGATCTTGGCTTCGGCCGGGATTTTGACCTTTTCTTTCGCCGCGACAAACTTCAACGCGCCGAGGAAGCAGGCCGAGTAACCGGCGGCGAACAGCTGCTCGGGGTTGGTGACTTCGCCGCCGGCGCCGCCCATATCTTTCGGCACGCCCAGTTTCACGTCCAACACACCGTCGGAGGAGGTCGCACGGCCGTCGCGGCCGCCGGTTGCGGTGGCGTGAGCGCGGTAAACCACTTTCTCAATAGACATCGTTCATTCCTTCTTGCTGGTTGGCGAGATGACTACGGCTTCCACGAAGTAAAGCCGGTCACATATTTATCTTTTGCGATTAAATCGCGCACTACTTATTTTTGACGCTTATTAACCAGTGTAGACCACCCCTGCCGTTCTTGCGTCCGGCGGCGGCGGGTCAAATCTGATCGATCAGGCTGCCGCGCAGCTTTTCCAGCTGCTGTTTGAGCGAGACGATCTCGTCCAGGCTGCAGTCGGTGGCGCACATCACCGCCTCGGGCACCGATTGCGCCCGCTCACGCAGCGCGCGGCCGGCTTCGGTGAGGGCAATGATCACCTGCCGCTCGTCGGCGGTGGCGCGATAGCGCACCAGCAGACCGGCGGTTTCCAGCCGCTTCAGCAGCGGCGTCAGCGTGGCGGAATCGAGGAACAGCCGCTCGCCGATGTCCGATACCGTCACCCGATCGCGCTCCCACAGCACCATCATCACCAGGTATTGTGGGTAGGTGAGTTCGAGCTGATTCAACAGCTTGCGGTAGACTTTGTGCAGCGCCAGGTTGGCGGAGTACAACGCGAAACAGAGCTGCTGATCGAGCTGCAGCAGGTTCTTCGCGTTGGGTTGTGCGGTATCGGTGCTTTTCATGCTTGTGAATATAGATAGTGCACGATGTAATCGCAAGCTATTTCTTGTGAGATATGCTACCTTTTTTTTATGCAGAGGATGCTCGGAGGGAAAGGAAATGACGAATACGCTTGCAGAACGCGCGCGCCGCTACGCCACCAAGGCGCATGCGGCCATCGATCAGCGCCGCAAATACACCGACGATCCATACATCGTCCACCCGCAGGCGGTCATGGAGCTGGTGCGCAGCGTGCCGCACACCGAAGAGATGCTGGCGGCCGCCTGGCTGCATGACACGGTGGAAGACACGCCCACCACCCTCGGCGATATCGACAGCCACTTTGGGCCAAAAGTGGCGGAACTGGTGCGGATGTTGACCAACGTCAGCCACGCCGAGGACGGCAACCGCTTCGAGCGCAAAAACCGCGATCGGCGCCACAGCGCCGGCGCGTCGCCGCAGGCCAAAACCATCAAGCTGGCGGATCTTATCGATAACACCCGCTCGCTGCTGGACTACGACAGCCACTTCGCCCAGACCTACCTGATCGAGAAACAGCGCCTGCTGGAGGTGCTGACCGAAGGCGACCCGACGCTGTGGCGCCAGGCCAGCCATATCGTTGAACAGGGGCTGCTCAGGTTGCAGCAGCCGCCGCACAACGTGCCCGCCAGCTGGTTTGAGCACGCCCGCCGGCGCTACCGCGAGAGCGACGCGGCCTGATCAGAAGGTCACCACCGTTTTCAACGCCGTCACCCAGGCGTCCTGCGTCTCGCTGACGCCCGCCGGGTGATGCCAGTATTGCAGGCCCGGCTGCAGCTGCAGCCACGGCGTGACGTTAACGCGATAATAGAGCTCCGCCGTCACCGAGTGACCCGGCACCGGCCGGTAATTCGGATCGTGATAATCGCTGATGCCGCTCATCTGGTTGAGATAACGCTGATTGTCTTTGTAGCGGTCGCTCAGTTTCACCACCGAGACGCCGAGCCCCAGCCAGTCGTCCGGCCGCGCATCGAACAGCCCGCGATAGCGGATGCCGGTCGAGGTGGACCAGTGCAGGTAGTTGCTGCGCTGATCCCCCAGCCCCAGGCTGTAAAACACGCTCAGACCGCGGTTGACGTCGTCCGCATGGCGCGTCACCTGCTGGTTGAAACCGGTATACAGGAACCAGGTGCGATCGTGGCTGCGATAGCCCTGCGGATCGCTGGCGCCCGGCCCGCCGGACACCCCTTCATAGAGATCGCTCTGGCGCGCGTTAGTGAACAGCACGCCCAGGTTATACACCCCCGGCAGTTGGTTGACGGCGTGGGTTTTCAGCTCCAGCTCCATCGGCAACAGGAAGCCTTTGCTGCCCTTGGTGGACCAGCTCCAGGCGTGGCTGCGGCTGGTGGCGCTCGGGTTCTGTTCCATCACGCCGCCCTTGAGCGTCAGGCCGTCGGTCAGCTTGTATTGCAGCGTGGTGCCCCAGTAATGCACGTTCCAGTTGTACCAGGTCAACGAATTAGCGGACTTGCCGCCGCACAGCGTCAGCGTCTGAAAATCGCAGGGGATAATCTGATCGAAATCCTGCACCTTGTTCATCATGCCGATGCGCCACTGCAGCCGGCGATCGAGGAAGGAGCGGCTAAAGGTCAACCAACCCAACCGGGTAATCGACTGCCCGCCAAAGCTCTCCTGCGACAGATCGGTCAGGCCGACGCGCGGATCCTGCAGCCGATCGCGGGTCAGGTTGTTGTCATGGTTGCGGTTGACGATATTGCCTTCGATCGCCGCGTCCGGAATGCCGGTCAGCGCCTGCAAATCCTGGCTGAAGGTCAGCGAAAACTGGTCGATATACGACGCCTGTTTATCGTGGTTGTAACCGCCGCCGGCGTTATACGACAGCTGGCTGAGGTAGCCGAGGTTATAGTGGAAGCCATGATCCTCCAGGATCGGCCTGATCCCCAGCATATCCCCCAACAGCCCGGGCTGCGGCGGTTCAAAGCCGAGCGCCACCCCTTCCCATTTGGCGGTGGGGGCTTCGACGTCCTTGCCGGTTTGCAGCGTTTCCGCCTGCGCCTGGCTACAGAGCAACGCCAGCGCCGCCAGGGTCATGGAACGAGGTAATAAGCTTTTCATCATTATTATATTTCTCCGCATAACGGCTGACTGCGGGCAACAGCATTCCCTGGGAGAGAATTTCCCATCATGAACAGCAGCGAATAACGTTAGTTAACGCCCGGCGCTTACCGCCGGGCTGAAGGGTTAGCGTCGGTGTTTCAGGCTGGCGCCGTTGCTGTGGATCACATCGCGGTACCAGTAGAAACTCTTCTTGCGGCGGCGCTCGAGGCTGCCGTTGCCGGCATCGTCCCTGTCGACGTGAATGAAGCCGTAGCGCTTCGACATTTCGGCCTTCGAAGCGCTGACCAGATCGATCGGCCCCCAGCTGGTGTAACCCATCACCTCGACGCCGTCGTCGATCGCTTCCGCCACCTGCACCAGGTGGTCATTGAGGTAGTTGATGCGGTAGTCGTCGTTGATGCTGCCGTCGGCCTCGACGCGGTCTTTGGCGCCCAGCCCGTTCTCGACGATGAACAGCGGTTTCTGATAGCGGTCGTACAGCACGTTGAGCAGGTAGCGCAGCCCGATCGGGTCGATTTGCCATCCCCATTCCGAGCTGGCCAGATGCGGGTTCGGCACCATATCGAGAATGTTGCCGCGCGCCGTCTCATACTGCTCCGGGTCGGCGGTGACGCAGCCGCTCATGTAGTAGCTGAACGAGATGAAATCGATGGTTTCGCGCAGCGTTCGCCGATCTTCCTCGGTGATCGCCACCTGAATGCCGTTTTCACGGAAGAAGCGCTGCATATAGGCCGGGTAATAGCCGCGCGCCTGCACATCGCCGAAGAACAGCCAGTCGCGGTTTTGCCGCTGGGTTTCCAGCAGATCTTCCGGCTTGCAGCTCAGCGGATACAGAATGCCGCCCAGCAGCATGTTGCCGATTTTGCCCCCCGGCACGATCTCGTGGCAGGCCTTCACCGCTTTGGCGCTGGCCACCAGCTGATGGTGGATCGCCTGATAGATGGCGCTCTTGTCGCTCTCCGGCGGCAGGCCGACGCCGGTGAAAGGCGCGTGCAGCGACATGTTGATCTCGTTGAAGGTCAGCCAGTGTTTGACCTTGTGCTTGTAGCGTTCAAACACGGTGCGCGCGTAGCGCTCGAAGAAATCGATGGTGCGCCGATCGCCCCAGCCGCCGTAGCGCTTCACCAGGCCGTAAGGCATTTCATAGTGCGACAGCGTGATCAGCGGCTGAATGCCGTATTTCGCCATCTCATCGAACAGCCGATCGTAAAACGCCAGCCCGGCTTCGTTCGGCGTCTCTTCGTCGCCCTGCGGGAAAATGCGCGTCCAGGCGATCGAGGTGCGCAGGCAGGTGAAGCCCATCTCGGCGAACAGCGCGATGTCCTCCGGGTAACGATGATAGAAATCGATCGCCACGTCCTTGATGCCGCTGTCGCCCGCCGCGCGCGGCGTGATGGCGCCGAAGATGCCCTGCGGCTGCAGATCGGAGGTCGACAGCCCCTTGCCGTCGGCCTGATACGCGCCTTCTACCTGGTTCGCCGCTACCGCGCCGCCCCACAGAAAATGTTGCGGAAACTTGCCGTTCATCGCTTGCTCCTCAATTAACGTAATAAAGTCAGCAGCGGCGCCTGTTCCTGCACCGGAGACAGGCCGCTGGTCAACACGTCCACGTAGTCATCGCTGTTGCTGATGATGATCGGCGTGGTGGTGTCATAGCCGGCGGCATGGATCGCCGCCTGGTCGAACTCGATCAGCAGATCGCCCGGGGCGACCCGCTCGCCTTCCCGCACGTGGGCGGTGAAATGCGCCCCGTCGAGCTTCACGGTATCGATGCCGACGTGGATGAGAATCTCCGCGCCATCGTCCGATTCGATGCCGATGGCGTGTTTGGTTTTGAACAGCGACGCCACGCTGCCGCTCACCGGCGCCACTACGCGCCCCTGCTGCGGCGCGATCGCCACCCCTTTCCCCAGCAGGCCGCTGGCGAAGGTCGCGTCGTTCACCTGATCCAGCGGCACGATGTCGCCGGCGATCGGGCTGAGGATGGTCTGTTTGCGGTTAAGCGGCGCGGCGGCTTCAGGCTGCGCCGTCTCTTCCGCCGGCGCGACGCCGAACAGGTAGCTGGCCAGCGCGGCGAACACGAACGACAGCAGGGTGCCGCCGATCGCGCCCCATACCGTGGCGTCGATGCCGCCGCCGGGGATGATCTGCGCGAAGGTGAATACGCTCACCAGGCCGAACGAGTAAACCGAGGTATGAAAGTAGCCGATCACCGCGCCGCCCAGCGCGCCGCCGATGCAGCCGAAGATGAACGGACGCTTGTTCGGCAGCGTGACGCCATACACCGCCGGCTCGGTGATGCCGAAAATCCCGGCGCCGATGGCCGAAGCGGACAGCGCCCGCAGTTTGGCGTCGCGGGTGCGCAGCATCACGCCCAGCGTGGCGCCGACCTGCCCCATCACCGCCGGCAACAGCAGCGGCACCATGGTGTCGCGCCCCAGCACGCTCAGGTTGTTGATCATCAACGGCACCAATCCCCAGTGCAGGCCGAAGATCACGCACACCTGCCACATCGCCCCCATAAAGGCGCCGGCGATGATCGGGTTAAAGGCGTAAATGCTTTGATAGCCGTTGGCCAGCAGGTGGCTGAGCCAGGTTGCCGCCGGGCCGATCAGCAGGAAGGTCAACGGCACGGTGATCGCCAGGCACAGCAGCGGCGTGATGAAATTGCGCAGCGCGCTGTGGATCACCCGGTTAAACAACGGCTCCAGGCGGCAGGACACCCAGGCCGCAAAGATGATCGGGATCACCGACGAGCTGTAGTTGATGAAGGTCAGCGGAATGCCGAAGAAATACTCGCGCACCGCGCCCGGCTGCTGCGCCGCTTCGAAGGCCGCCATCATCAGCGGATGCGTCAACGCGCCGCCGATCGCCATGGTGACGAAGGGGTTGCCGCCGAATTTTTTTCCGGCGGTGTAGCCGAGCATGATCGGGAAGAAGTAGAACAACGAGTCGCTGGCGGCGAACAGCATTTTGAAGGAGCCGCCGCTCTCCAGCAGCCAGCCGCAGGCCAGGCTCAGCGCCAGGAAGCCTTTCAGGATCCCCGAAGCGGCCATCACCCCGAGCAGCGGGGTAAAAATGCCGGACACCAGATCGATAAAGCGGCTGAGCAGGTTGTCTTTTTTATCGTCCGCATCGCTGCCGTTCGACGCACCGTCAGCCAATCCGCCGACCCGATTGACCGCGTCGAACACCTCCGCCACGTGGTTGCCCACCACCACCTGGAACTGGCCGCCGCTCTCCACCACCATGATGACGCCCGGATTTTTCTTCAGCGCTGCCGCGTTGGCGCGATTGTCGTCGCGCAGCTTGAAACGCAGGCGGGTAGCGCAATGCACCAGGCTTTTCACATTGTCGCGGCCACCGACGCCGGCCAAAATCTCACTGGCTAATGTGTCATATTTCATACGGTTATCCTTAGACTTCGCGTTCTGCCGCTCCCCGCCCCGCACTGGCCTGGCGCTGAGGCGAAATTCGGCGCAAAAAAAAACCTAAACCTCGCGGCCTCTGCCCCATCGGGGAACAGAAACGCGAGGTTTAGGTTTTGCCTGCCGTAGCAGTAACAACCCTAAATCGGTTGAGTTATGACGTTAACACCGCGGATTTTGCCGGGGCAAGGCCTTGCGTCGGCAAATTGCCGAACTGTGATCGGGCGGGCAAAACCGATCTGAGGTATCAAATAAGGGCTGTCGCCCTCTATCGGCTTCAGCGCAGCAGTGATATATCGCGCAGGCGGAATAGAGAGGGGCGGAATATCGCCCGCCTCAGGCAAAACATAAGATTAACTAACCTAATAATTCACTATCAGGCGAAAGCAAAGCGCTCTTCCATCCACTGTCAATCCCCACTTTTTTAGTCACAACCGGCAATCCATAAGGCAAATAGATCGCCAAACTTGATTGCACATCGTTAACATTCCACGATATTCACCCGCGCGAAAATCACCATGCGCAATTGACGATGGCGAAAGAAACATCAGAATGACTAATTAAAACGACTGGACAAAAGTCACGCGGGCGATTATTACTGGTCAACGCGTAATCGATTGTAGGGATGACAGCGGCCATGACGTTGCGGACTGAGTTGGGACGGATTCTGATCACCGGCGCCGGCGGCCGGGTAGCCACGGCGTTTCGCCAGGCGATGGGCGATCGCTACGCGCTGCGCCTGGCGGAACGAGACATCAGCCTGCTGAGCGATCTGCGGCCCGGCGACGAAGTCATCAGCTTCAACATCGCCGATCTCGACGCCTGCCGCGCGGCCTGCGCCAATATCGACACCGTGTTGCACCTGGCGGCCGATCCCTCCCCCGATGCCGACTTTTGCGGTTCGTTGATGGACAACAACATTCTCGGCACCTTCAATATCTTCCGCGCGGCGAAAGACGCCGGCTGCCGCCGGGTGGTGTTCGCCAGCAGCGCGCAGGCGGTGGAAGGCTATCCGCTCGATTACCAAATCCGCCCGGATGACGCGCCGAAACCGAAAAACCTGTACGGCGCCAGCAAGGCGTTCGGCGAAGGCATCGCCGCCTACTTCGCCCATCAGGAAGGGCTTTCCGCCCTGTCGGTGCGCATCGCCAACTTCACCACCCTCAGCCCGGGCGATCGGCTCAGCGCCCGCGACATGAGCGCGTTTCTCAGCCATCGCGACGCCGCCGATCTGCTGGAGCGCTGCATTCGTGTCGAAGGGGTGCAATATGCGGTGGTGCACGGGGTTTCCAATAACCGCTACACGCGTTTATCGCTGGAAGAGACCCGTCGCCTGCTCGGCTACGCCCCGCAGGACGATGCGTTCAGCCTGCTCGGCTTTGAGTGAGCGCGGCGGGGAACCCCGCCGCACGCTGTCGTTTTTAACCGTTGACGTAGGCCACTTTTTCGGCCTGACGATGGGTGAACAGCACCAGCAGCAGCGCCAATCCGGCAATAATCGCCCCCATCACCGGTACGAAGCTGTATCCCAGCCCGGCGGAGACTACCGCGCCACCGGCGGCGGCGCCCAGCGCATTGCCCAGGTTAAAGGCGCCGATATTGACCGAAGACGACAGCCCCGGCGCTTCACTGGCGACGCGCATCACGCGCATCTGCAGCGGCGGCACCACGGCAAAGGTCGCCGCGCCCCAAATCACCATGCTGACCGCGGCGCCGATTTCACTGCGCGCCAGGAACGGGATCACCAGCATAATGACCACCAGCAGCAACAAGAAGCCTTTTAGCGTCGCGCTTTCGGAGCGGTCGGCTAACTTGCCGCCGAGGTAGTTGCCGATGGAGAAACCGACGCCGATCAACACCAGCATGGACGTCACGAACAGCGGTGTCGCATCGGTGATGTGCTGCAACACCGGCGAGATATAGGTATAGAGCGTGAACATCGCGCCCGCGCCCAGCACGGTCGTCAGCAAGGCGGACAGCACCTGTGGGCGCACCAATACCGACAGCTCGCGTTTCACATCCGGACGCGCGCCGGCGCTGCCTTTCGGCAACGAGAACCACAGCCCCAGCATGGCGATCACGCCCAGCCCGGCCGTCGCCAGAAACGACATGCGCCAGCCGATGGTTTCACCCAGCCAGGTCGCGGCGGGCACCCCGCCGATATTGGCGATGGTCAGGCCCATAAACATGGTCGCCACGGCGCTCGCCTGTTTCTCCTTCGGCACCACGCTGGCGGCCACCACCGAGCCGAGGCCAAAGAACGCGCCGTGGTTCAGGCTGGTGATGATGCGCGACAGCATCAGGGTGGTGTAGTCAGGCGCAACGGCCGACAGCACGTTACCCAGGGTAAAGATCGCCATCAGGAAGATCAGCGCGCTTCTGCGTGCCCGGTGAGAAAGCAGCAACGTCATCAGCGGTGCGCCGACCATCACGCCGACGGCGTAGGCGCTGATCAACATGCCGGCCATCGGGATGGAGACGTCCACCCCTTTGGCGATGGTCGGCAGCAACCCCATCGGGGAAAACTCGGTCGTGCCGATGCCGAACGCCCCCACCGCCAGGGCTAATAAGGGAAAGTTAATTTTCATTAAACAACTCCGGTTAACCGCTGCCGAAGCGCGGGAAAGTTAAGATGCCAAAAGTATGACATTGATCACACCAAAGATAAGCAGGCGGGAGGCTAAAAGACTTTTGCGATTTTGTTAAAAATCGTGGGGGAAAACAGCAGCCGACTCTATCTTAACCACGCACCGACAGGCAATAGCCGCCGTCGCCCGAGCGCACATCGGGTTCATTCTCGCCACCTGCGGCAAGCCGCCATATCGGCCCGCCGGCGGCTACCGCAACTATTGAACACAGAGCAAAAGTGTTTTGTTATTGTGCGCGTTTTTAGAATTAAACGACGAAATATAATGGCCTCAGTAAAACATCAAGGCCCTACGGCCCAATACACACAGAGGGAAGCGCCATGCTTTTTGACTCGTATTCTTTAAACGGTTTATCGCTGAACAATCGCATCGTCATGCCGCCCATGACCCGCTCTCGGGCCGGCGCCGGCGACGTCGCCACCGACATGATGGCTGAATATTATGCCCAGCGCGCCAGCGCCGGGCTGATCGTCAGCGAAGGCACGCAGATTAGCCAGCAAGGCCAGGGTTATGCCTGGACGCCCGGCATTTACACCCCGGAACACATCGCCGGTTGGAAAAAAGTCACCGACGCCGTACATCAGGCCGGCGGCAAGATCTTCGCGCAGCTTTGGCACGTCGGCCGCGTGTCGCATACCATTCTACAGCCTGACCACGCCGCGCCGGTCTCCTCCTCCGCCATCCAGGCCGACGGGGTCAAAGTGTTCGTGGATGTCGAAGGCCGCGGGCCGGAACATGGCGTGGGTGAAATGGTGCAACACTCCGCACCGCGCGCCTTAACCCGGGAAGAAATTCCGGCGATCGTCAATGACTACGCTCAGGCGGCCCGCAACGCCATCGCCGCCGGTTTCGACGGCGTAGAGCTGCACGGAGCGAATGGCTATCTGATCAATCAGTTTATCGACTCGCGGGAAAACCAGCGCGACGACGAATACGGCGGTTCACTGCAAAACCGCCTGCGTTTCCTGCGGGAAGTGGCGCAGGCGGTAGCGGACGCCATCGGCAAAGAGAAACTGGGCGTGCGCCTGGCGCCGCTGACCACCCTGATGGGCTCGCAGGACGATACCCCGGAAGCCACCTATCTGGCGGCGGCCAGCGTGCTGAACGATATCGGCGCCGCTTATATTCACATCGCCGAAGCGGACTGGGATGACGCCCCGGTAATGCCAGCGGCGTTCAAAGAATCGCTGCGTCTGATCTTCCGCGGCACGCTGATTTACTCGGGCAAATACACGCGTGAACGCGCTGAAGAAGCGCTGGCCAAAGGCTGGGCGGATCTGATCGGCTTCGGCCGCCCGTTCATCGCCAACCCGGATCTGCCTCACCGCCTGCAACACGGGCTGGCGCTGAATGCGCCCATCAAAGAGAAATTCTTCGGCGGCAGCCGGGAAGGCTACACCGATTATCCGACGATCGGTTAACGAGCGCCGACAACGCCGGCTCAAGCCGGCGTTATTTTTTTCTGAGCTTCGATCCAGTCAAGAAATCGCATCATTCTGTCGCTAAAATCCGCGTCATTCGCCTCCCCTGCCGCGTGCGCTAACCAATAGTTCATTTCATCGCGCTGCTCTGCATAAAGCGCCAACAGCTGTTCGGCATAGTCGGTTAGCGTTATCGGCCAGAACGGGCTTCCCTCGGCGCGCAACATATTGGTGGCGCGGATCAGCTTTCTGGCCGCTTCGCGCTTTAAGCGCCTCTCATCCGATACCGTCCTTGCCTGCAGCAGTTGCTCCCGATAACGCGCCAACACGGGCCGTAAATCGGCATTGACCGCCAGCGCGATGCGCCGATCGGGCCGAAACAGCGGAAAAGCGGCGGACAGGTCTTCGCCCCACAGGCATCGGCAGTGATGCTTCAGCCAAAATCCCCAGGAATCATGATGCTCCGGTGCCAACGCTTCATCAACGTTGCCGATGTCAACGTCGACCTTGCTCACGATCCGCTGCTCCAGCTGAAAGGCTTGCCGCCACGCCTCAAGGCGCTGCAACGCCCCGCTATCGGCCGGCTTGATGAGCAACAGCGTGATGTCCAGATCGGACACGCCGGGAAGGGCTTCGCCGCGCGCGACGCTGCCGTAGAGGTAAATGCTGTGGATGAGCGCCGGGAATTGGCGCGGCAGCCCTGCCGTCAGCGCCTCCAGCAACGGGATAAAAGCCTGCTGCAGCGGACATGCCGTCACCGTGGGAATCCACGCCACCTCATCCCCTCCCATTGCGCACTTTGCCCGCGCGCATTTCGATGCTCCGCTGCAATGCGCGCAGCCCGCCGGCCAGGAAACAGGCTTCCGCCAGCACGAACAACGGGCCGATGATCAGGCCCGTCACGTCGTCCATAAACGCCGGCTTTCGTCCCTCCCAGAAATGCCCGACAAACTGAAACAGCCAGCCGATGACGAAGCCGCCGATGCCGACGCTCAGCCACGCCGCCGTCGACAGCGACGCCACCCAGGCGCCGAACGCGAGGCACAGCAGCAGCAACGCCAGCATCATGACGCCAAGACGCAGGCTCAGCCGCAGGTAATAGAGGGCCGACACGATAACCGCCGCGCAGGCCGGCGAAAACGGCAGCCATCCCGCGCCCCATGCCGGCCGGGAGAGCAGCGTCAGCAGGCTGACGACGATCAGCGGGATGCCGATAAAGTGCGTGACGATATTGCGCGCATCGCGGTGATAGGCGGCATAAGCGGCAAGGTGATCTTCCAGACTTCGCATGTTGACCTCCGGTATGTGCGGCCTTCGTCGCCGAACGCGCGCAGCCGCATGCGGCTGCCCTTATCCATAGCTTAGCGCGGGATCACCAATACCGGTTGACCGATCTCATCCAGCAGGCCGCGCGTGACGGAAGCGTTCAGCCAGCGCCCCAATGAAGACAGGTGGCGGTGCGAGATGATCAACAGATCGCAGTTGAACAGCGCCATCTGTTCCGGGATCACTTCGATGGGCGACCCCGCGGCCAGCAAGCCCTGGGCATTGAAGCCCTGCTGTTTCAGCGCCCGCGTCACCTGCCCGACCTGCTTTTCCGCCAGCGCCTCTTCCCGCTGGGCGGCGGGATACTCCTCGCGCTCACCGCTGTCGAAACGCAGGCCGCTGCGGCTGAGCGTGAAGGCATTGTCCACCACCGTCAGCACGATCACGCCGCCGATGCTGCCTTGCAGGCGCGCCATAAATTCCAGGGCGTTGCCGCTGTGTTCAAAGCAATCCACCGCCAATAACACTCTCTCAATCATAACCATCCTCATTCGCCCGAGTTAAATCGCGCCCTTGAAATTGGCTTCGCCCTTTTTCCAATAACCTTTGGCAAACAAGGCGGCGCGGGAGATGCCCATTTCGTTGATAAAACGCGCCTTCAGATAGGCGGCGACCTGGTGCTCACAGGCCAGCCACACCTGCCCTTCGCCGGCCGGCAGCTCGCAATGGCTGACGGCCTGCACCAGCGGGCTGTTCATCACGCTGTCGAAATGTCGGGTGCGGATTTGCCAGCTGTTCACCTGCAAAAAGGAGCAATCGACGTCCTGGATCTCCTGCGCATCGCCCACTTCGGCGAACCACAGCACCGGCAACGGATCGGAGAGCGAGGCGAGAATGGTGCGCATGGCGGGCAGCGCGGTCTCATCACCCAGCAACAGCAGCCAGCGAGTTTGCGGCAATAGCCGAAAGCCGCCGGAGCAAGGGCCGGCGAACCCCAGCTTGTCGCCCGGCATCGCGTCGCGCGCCCAGTTCGACGCCGGGCCTTCGCCGTGCAGCACCATATCGATATCGAAGGTGCGGGCGAGTTTGTCGATGCCGCTCAGGGTGTAGGCCCGCCCGGCCAGCGTGTCGCGCCACGGGAAGAATATCTTGACCCAACTGGCCGGCTCCTGCGCGCGCGGATCGGCGATAAACTTATCCACATCGTCGCCGCTCAACGTGATGCGGCGGATCCGAGCGGTGACTTGCCGCACGGCGCTCACCCGGGCCTCCCGTTTGCGGCGGGTGTCCCTTTCCAGCATCTCGTCGACAATCTTATTCAGCGTGTTGTGCATCAGCCTTCTCCTGTGGCGCCGCAGACGGGTAGGTGTGTTCCCAGCCGCCGCCCAGCGCTCGATAGATATTCACCACGGCGATCGCCGTCTCCTCCTCTGAAACAATTTGCGCGGACTGCAGATCCAGCAGCGCACGCTGCGTGCTCAGAACGTGGATAAAATCGCTGGCGCCGTTCAGATAGCTGTCGCGCGCCAGCGCAAACGCGTGCCGGTTGGCGGCCAGCGCCTCGGCCAGGTGTGTCTGGCGGCGCTGCTGGGCGCGATAGCCGGAAAGCGCGTCGTCGATCTCGTGCCAGGCGCGCAGCACCGTTTGCTGGTAGGCGATGGCCATTTCCTGCTGCCGGTATTCGCTCAGGCGCACCCGCTGGGTGATTTTCCCCCCGTCGAACAGCGGCAGATACAGGGCGGGGCCGATGGCGAAGGTATGCGTGGACCAACTGCCCATATCCGCCAGCGCCAGCGCCTGATAGCCCGCGTTGCCGGTCAGCGTGATGCGCGGATAGTAGTCGGCGGTGGCGACGCCGATCTCGGCGGTCGCCTGATGCAAACGCGCCGCCGCTTCGCGAATATCCGGCCTGCGCAGCGCCAGATCCGACGGCACCCCCATCGGCACCGCGCGCGCCAGCGTCGGCAGCGGCCCCGTCGGCGACAACATCGCTTTCAGCGCGCCAGGCCGCTCGCCCAACAGCAGGCTGATGGCGTTGATCAAGCGTTCCTGCCTATCGAACAGCGTCGGCAGCAGGGCATCCACCTGCGCCAACTGCACCTGCGCCTGATCGATATCCAGTTCGTTGCCCGCGCCGCTTTGATAACGGCTTTGCGTCAGCTGCAGCGTGCGCAGCGCCGTGGCGCGGTTTTCCTGCGCCACCGCCAGCTGCTGCTGCGTGGCGCGCAGACGCAGATAGTCGCTCGCCACCTCCGCCGTCACCGACGTCAGCAGCGCGCGCCGATTCTCCTGCGAAGCGGCGAAGCCGGCGCGCGCGCTTTCCGATGCGCGACGCAGCTTGCCCCACATGTCCAGCTCCCAGGTGGCGCTGAATCCGCCGCGCCAGAGGTTATAATCCGCCTCTCCGCCGTTGCCGGACGGATCCATGCTGCCCACCGAGGTGGCGCGCTGGCGCTGATAGGCGCCGTCCAGGCTCAGATCCGGCATCAGCGCCGCCTCTGTCACGCCCAGCAAGGCGCGGCTTTGCTGCATGCGCGCCGTGGCGAGCTGCAGATCCAGGTTGCCGGCCGCCACGCGCTGCACCAGCTGCGACAGCGGCGCATCGTTGAATATCGACCACCAGGCCACCGGCAGCGCCCCGCCGCCGGCCTGCTCACCCCAGCTCTCGGGCAGCGCGCTCTGCGGCCGAGCGTAGTCCGGCCCTACCGCCCGGCAGCCGCTCAGCGCCATCAACAGCAGCGGGATCACGGCTCTGTTCATTGCAGGCCCCCGTCCAGCGTATTGATGCTGACGTCCGCAGACATGCCGACGCGCAGGGCGCTCAACAAAGCGGCGTGCTCTTTGTTGATATCAAATACAATTTTCACCGGGATGCGCTGCACGATCTTGGTGAAGTTGCCGGTGGCGTTCTCCGGCGCCACGGCCGCGAAGCTGACGCCGGAAGCCGGCGCGATGCTGTCCACCTGCCCTTTCAGCGTTTGGCCGGGAAAGGTATCGATATGGATGTCTACCGACTGCCCGTGCGCAATGTTTTCCAGCTGGGTTTCCTGGTAGTTGGCGATGATGTACAGCTTGTCCTGCGGCACGATGGCCAGCAGCGCATCGCCCGGTTTGACGAACTCCCCGACCCGCAGGCTTTTCTTGCCGATCACGCCGCCGATCGGCGCGGTGATGCGGGTGTAAGACAGATTCAGTTCGGCCATCGCTTTCTTCGCCTGCGCCAGCATCAGCTCGGCGTCGCTGTCCGCCAGCTTGGCTTGCAGCACCTGCTCCATGTTTCGCGCCGCTTTGAGCGTCGCCTCCGCCTGCGCCACATTGGCGGAAAGCGTGTGCACTCGCGTTGTCGCCTGCTGCGCCGCCTGCTGCGACCCCGCGCCGCTGCTGGCCATTCTCTGGTAGCGGTTCTGCTCCTGGCGCGCAAACGCCAGCTCCGCCTGCGCCGCCTGTCGCTCCGCCAGCGCGGCGGCGATCAGCGCGCTCTGCCGGGTGAGGTTGGCCCTGGCGTCGTCCTGCCGGGCGCGGGCGGATTGCTCCTGCGCCGTCGCCTGCGCCAGCGCGACGTTGAATTCACGCGGGTCGATCACCGCCAGCAATTCCCCCTGTTTGACCCACTGGTTGTCTCTGACCAACACCTGCGCAATTTCACCGGCAATCTGCGGAGAAATACGCGAGATATCGGCGCGAATATAGGCATCATTGGTATTCTGCTGTGTCTCTTTAATAAAGAACTTATTCATTATTAACCCCAGCGTAATGACGGCAACCGCCAATACGGCGACGGCGACTTTCTTGTTAGCCATAAAAGTGACTCCACTTAATATTTATTTCTGATGATAAAATGTCAGGCGGCGACCGAACGCGGCGGATAAATACGGGTCGGCATAACTAAAATCAGCGCGGTCAGTAATAACGCCAGGCCGGCAACCAACAAATAAAGATCGGCGCTGGCCAGCACGTGGCCCTGCCGGGCGGCAAGCTGCGCCAGCTGCTCCGCCGATCCCGATGCGCGGCTGTAGGCCGAGCCGAAGCCGTCGGCAATCGTGCCGGCGTGATAGTCCCCGCGCTGTCGGCTGAGCAGCGCGATGGCGCCGCCGGCCGCGGTGGCGGCGAAACCCTTCACCGCGTTGAACCAGGCCGCCGCAAACGGCCCGTCGGTCGGCAACAGTCCGCCGGTCGCCTGCATCAGCAGGGGGATGATCGCCATCGGTTGCGCGACCGCCTGCAACAGCGCGATAACGCGAAACGTATCGCCGTTCCATTCCGGCGTCAGCTGGGCGGCCAGCACGCAGGCGGTGGCCATCAACAGCAGGCTGATCGCCAGCACCCAGCGGCAATCCACCCGCGGCGTATTGCAAATAATGGCGACAATCGGCAGCGTAATTAATTGCGGCAACGCCACCCACAGCATTAAGTCGGAAGTTTGTTCCTGACGATAGCCCTGAATCGCAGATAAATATCCCGACGTAATATTGACCAGCGACACCATAATTAACAGCACGCCACCCAGCGTAATTAAGGAGAAGGACAAATTCTTTTTGCTTAATAGCTGCAAATTGAAAAAAGGCAGCGGGTGATACCATTCGTTAATCAGAAATAATGCCAATAACCCGATGCCGCCCAACAATAAAACGTAGATCAGCGGTGAGTTCAGCCAGTCGAGGCGCTCCCCCTGTGAGATGCCCATCGTCAGCATGCCGAGCGCCATGCCGCCGAGCAGCAGACCGCGCCAGTTGAACTGCCGCAGGCGCTCCAGCCGCAACGGATCCTGCGGCAGACCGTAGCCGATACACACAGCGGCGATCGCCATCAGCGGCAGGTTCCAGTAGAAGTACCCGCTCCAACCCCAGTGAAAGGCAAAGGCGGCAGCGGTGGCGCCCAGCGTAGCGCTCCAGGCCGAGACCCAGCCGTAGGCGCCCAGCCCCAGCACCTTGATCAGCGGCGGCATAAAACGCAGCACCACCGTCATCAGCATCGGCGGCAACGCGCCGCCGGCGAAGCCCTGCAGGCTGCGCACCGCCAGCAGCACGCCATACTGTTCTCCCAACCAGGGCGTCAGCAGCCCACCGGCCAGGTAAAGGCCGCACATCGTCAACGCCACCCGGCGCAGCGAAAAGGTTGGCCAAAAACAGGGCGTGAACCCGGAACCGATCACAAAGCCGGTGACGTAACAGGTGGTCAGCCAACTGCCGGCATCGAAGCTCAGCAGCATGCCGCCCTGTATATCCGCCAGCGCGAACTTGCTGGCGTTTTCCCCCACGCCGCTGGCCATCACCGCCAAAAACACGCCGAACAGCCCCAGCCAGGTGCGGCCGTTGATTTCACCGGCGCTGGCGAGCCATCGATTTTTGTGGTGCGGCGTAACAGACACCTCAACCATTCCCCACTCCTGCTGTTTCAGCCTCAATCTTTGTTGTCGTGGGCAGTATCCGGACTTATTTCGATTGTTTAAAATGAAATGATGTAATTAACTAGTTGCACAAAACGCAATCCATTGAGCGCGCCACCACCGGAGAGTCCATGCCGCAAAAAATTGATTTCAACCTGATCTATGCGCTGAATCTGCTGCTGGAAGAAGGGAGCGTGAGCGGCGCCGCCGAAAAGATGAATCTGAGCGCGCCGGCGATGAGCCGCATTCTGGGGCGCATCCGCCGGCAGTTCGACGATCCGATCATGGTCAGGGCCGGCAAGCATCTGGTGCCGACGCCGCGCGCGCTGGAGTTGAAACGCCAGCTCGGCGAGATCATCGAGCAGGCCGCCGCGCTGATCGCACCGAATGATGCGTTCGAACCCGGCAAGCTGACCCGAACCTTCACCATTCGCGCCAACGACATTTTTATCGGCGCGCTGGCGGGCGGCTTGCTGGAGACGCTGCGGGACATGGCGCCGTTAAGCGGCCTGAAGTTTATCGCTGAAAGCGACGGCGAGGATGACGCGCTGCGCAGCGGCAAGGTGGATCTGGTGATCGGTTCCTCACGCGACTGGCATCCGGAAATCAAGACGCAGAGCCTGTTCACCAGCACCTTTCAGGCGCTGGTGCGCCCTGGGCACCCAATCATCGGCCGGGTAACGCCCGAAACCCTGACCCATTACCCGCATATCAGCGTCTCCCGCCGCGGGCGCACGCAGGGGCCGATCGACGACGCGCTGCGCGATCTCGGCCTGCAGCGCAACGTCGCCCTGACCCTGCCGGGCTTCCATTCGGCGATGATGCTGACCATGAAATCGGACTTTATCCTGCCGCTGCCGCGCCATGTGCTGCAAGGGGTGAGCAACATCCACCTGCCGTTGGCGGAGATCGAGCTGCCGCTCGAGCTGGAATCGGTGTTTATCGTGCAGGCCTGGCACCCGCGCCTGGATCGCGATCCGGCGCATCGCTGGCTGCGGCAGACCATCAAACAGTTCTTTTTGCAGCGGGAGTGAGGGGCTTCGCCGCCCATAATGCCTCCTGCAGCGTATTGCGGCACTGCCGCCAGAAGCCTCGCTAGAGGTGAGCCGCGCCCTGCGCCGGCAGGGGCAAGTTTATGGTGATTAACAGCCCTTTGCCGGCCGGCAGACTGGCTGTTATTGTTCCGTGATGGGCAACGCAAATCGCCTTCGCAATGGAGAGCCCGAGCCCGCTGCCGCCGGAATCGCGCGCGCGGGATGTTTCACCGCGAGTGAAACGCTCAAACATCTGCGGCAAATAATCCTGTGCAACGCCAGGCCCCGTATCTTGAAAAGCCAACACGATTTCCTGCGTTGTCCGTTCGAGACAAATGCGCATTCGATCGCCCTGGCTACAATAACGAAGCATATTTTCGATAAGTATACTGAATACCTGACCTACCCTGAATTCATCCCCAATAAAATCAAACTGCCCGCTCTCCTTGATGGAAATGGACATGCCCGCTGCCTCCAATTGAGGCTTGAGCCATGCCACTCTTTCCTTTAACACGTTGTTGATAGTGAAAACGTTTTTACTCAACTTCAGTTGGCCCGCACTGGCCAGGGAGAGGAAATACAGATCTTCGGTAAGGTAACTCAGATTTTTTAATTGCGTCATGACCATATTCAGCTGTGCCTGACTCGCAGGAAAAACGTCGTCTATCATGCCTTGAAGACGGCCCATAGCCCCGGTCAACGGTGAACGCAGCTCATGAGCCAAAGCGACATGCGACGCCTTTATCTCACGTTCGTACAAAGCGAGCTTGTTAACCATTTCATTGAAATTTATTGAGAATCTTATAATTTCATCAGGACACACCTGAACCAGCTCGGCTTGTTGCTTAAAATTCCCCTGAGCCACAATTTCCGCAACGTCGGTGAGATTGCGAAATTGGGCGGTAAGAGGACGTGCGATGCGCACGCACATCAACGTTATCAATGGAACGACAACGATCAGAAAAATAAGCAGCCACCCCCAATTTAAAGAAGTCAGCGAAGGCGTGCTGTAATCCAGTCCCCAATATGTATCGACGATCTCATGGAACGCATCTATATCCAGATTCGGATTTTCTCGCAGCATCAAGAATCTCTCGTAAACAGATGCCGGCATTTCATGAATGACATAAAAGTACTGGGCAGCAAAAATACCCCACATTGCAAGAATAATGGTAAAAAGCGTCACGATGGCGACAATGACGATGCGAACAGACACCCAAAACAAAAGAGACTTATTTTTGCTCTTCATGATTTGCAAAACCGATAGCCAACGCCGCGCACGTTAAAGATCACGTTATCAACGCCTGCCGCTTCAAGTTTTCGTCTTAAATTATAAACATGTGTATCCACCACTCTTTCGAGCGCATCACTCTCAGGTAAACATTTTTCAAGCAAAAGCTGGCGGCTTAGCGGCCTCGTTGAAGCTTTCATCAACGTGCTGAGAATGGAAAACTCGGTTAATGTTAAATCCAGCGAGAGAGCGCCGCTCTCGCCCGTTGCCACCCTCGCCACCATATTAGCGAGATCCAGTTCGAGCCGTTCCCAACGCAATATTTCTTCGCCTACCAGCTGATTCCCGCCGCTTCGCCTTAACACTGCCTGCACGCGAGCCATAACTTCGCCGGGGTTATAGGGTTTAACAATATAATCATCCGCACCATAGCGAAGCGCGCCTATTTTATCATGAGGCTCCCCCATCGCCGTGATCATGATAACCGGCGTATTCACCTTGCGCCTGAGAGACGCCAATATCTCAGTGCCGTTCATATCAGGCAACATAACATCTAATAATATGAGGTCGGGCTTCCAGCTTAACGCCGTATTTAAACCAATCAATCCATTTCCCACCACTGCGACATGATAACCCTCACGCCTAAGATAGGCCTCCAGCACATTTGCCGCATCGATATCATCTTCAATGACTAAAACTCGTTTATTTTGCATATCATCCCACCTGAAGGTTCTTGGTTATTTATTGATTATTAATTGACGGTTAATTGACAAATCATCGGCATACTCCGCCTTGCGTGAAAAGTCTTATCATACCGACACACATAATAAAGAGGCTCATAATGTTAGAAAGTAAAATGCTTAAAAATACGTTGGTTCTGCTGATAATATCCAGCATTTCCCCCAGCTATGCAAGTGATAACGATAAAAGTGGAACGGCATTTACCGTAAGTTTTGGTGCGGTATCATCGCCAAAATACAGCGGTTCAAATGAGCAAACCTGGGGAGCCGCACCGCAATTTCATTACCAACAAGATAATTTCTTTGTCGATTCAATGAATGGTGCTGGTTTTCGTTTTCAAAGCGAAAACGGTTTATATTTCATTCCAACGATAGGCTATGATTCTGGGCGAACCGATGAAGATTTAGGTTGGCGTAAAGGCTCAGACGCGCTGAAAGGCATGGGAGATGTCTCGGCAACTGTTAATACGGGCCTAACCTTAGGATGGGCGGTAACGCCCTGGCTGGTGTTGGAAGGGAAAGCCACTCTGCCGCTGAGTGATGGCCAAGGGATATCTTACGCGACCTCCGTCGATTTCATTCCTATTCTGGATGAAGAGGATACCGTGGCGTTTAAAATCAGCGCATTATTTGCAGACTCTCGTTATATGAACACCTGGTACGGGGTCAACAGTACGCAAAGCGCAAACTCAGGTTACTCCCGCTATAACAGCGCAGGCGGCTATTACGGCACCGACGTGAGCCTGACGTGGGCGCATCAGTTTAACGAAAACTGGGGCGGATGGTTTGGCATCAACCATACCTGGCTCGGGGATAACGCCGCCAATAGCCCTATCGTTAAACAAAAGGAGGGAACAAGCGGCGTCGTGGCAATAAGTTATACATTCTAAGCCAGTACAAAAACCTGAAGCTGCAAAGTGACGTTCAGAAGAGTAATGGGACTTTAAAGATCCCTCACTCAACAGCTTGCTGTAATTAAAGTTTCATTACTCTTCAACCAACAATTCAGGAAAATGTAACTGATGAAGTTAAAAACTGGGATTTTAACGCGATTTTAAAACGTTTTAGTAAAGGTTTAAATATATAAAACTTGGGGGCATTAACGCATTGCGGTACATCATGAGAAGAGCACGACTTGAAATCACAGGTTATTGCACTTGCTCCGTTGCCGAGTATGCCAATACCGCTTTGAATGCCGAAGCATAGCCTTTCATGGCAATGAATCGCGGTGATGAATATTGATGCCAATAAAAAAATTAACGACATGGTTTTCACGAGGCCTTCCTCATTACAGTTTAACTGTCTTGAATGGTTTATTAACCAAAAGGAAAGCATGCCAAAAAATCATCAACCCACTGTCAATCCACTGCAAAGAAACGCTCAACATGGCGCCAAAGTGAAAATACCCCGACCTTCCAGCCCCGGATAGTCGGATTAAATAAGCAGTTGTTAATTTTCTGCAAAATGAATCAGACGTTATCAAACCGAGAGTCGATACCGCAAAAACAGGATGAGTTTATGTTTCTAAAGATTGCCTATTACCTTTTAACCCTATCATCAACGCTTGCGTTATCCGGCTGCGTTTCGCTTTTCTAACCGTCAGAGGCCTAAATGAAGTCACTCATTTACATTTCTATTCTGTCATCCATTTTTTTACTCAGCGGCTGTTTATCCATCGGTACGCACCTATTCAATAAGTAGCCGTAATAATCCCTCGCGCAGCCGGACAATCTCATTGTCTGGCTGCAAGATCTCATATCCATTCAGATGGACGGTCATGTAAGTTGCAAAACTCGGCTAACACAGAAGAGCAAGGGAGACGATGATTGGCGGAAGATCACAGGAGTCGAACCTGCCCAGGACCGCTGGCGGCCCCAACCGGATTTGAAGTCCGGCCGCCCCACCGGGGACGAGGATCTTCCTTGGAGAAGAGAAGAAGCAAGGCGCTGATTATAGCGCAGTTTGTTCGCTGCGCTAAGCGGGAAATGGCGGCCGCCGGCGATTCGGCGGCCGGGGAGCGCTACTTCAGGAAATCCTTCACGTCCAGCAGGATGAACTCGTTGTCATCCGCCATATTGGGCTGGCGGCTGGAGGAGAACGGGAAGTTGTTGTCGTTGCCGACGATGATGTGGTTGGCATCCACCACGTCCACGTTCTCAATAGTGAAGAACGGGAAGGTCAGCACGCCGTCGTTCAGCGGCTTGCGCGCCAGCTTGTCCGGATCCTGAATGTTCATCAGGTCGATATAGCCCAATTTTTCGACCGGTTTGCCGACGTTGGCCTCCGAGAAGGCGATTTTATACACCCGCTTGAACTTGGCCACCTGGCTGAAGCAGTTGTCGGTTGGCGCGCCGGCGGCGCAGGCTTTATCCGGCGTGCCTTCGCCGTTGTCGCGCTCAATCACCAGCCCGTGGGTGGCGTCGATCATGTTGAAATCGCCGATGGCGTTCTGGTTGTCTTCCAGCACGTACTGCCAGCTGCGGCCGGTCCAGGCCTGCTGTTTGACGTCGAACTCCAGCACCCGCAGGTAGCGTTTGCCGCCGACGTTCTCGAACTGCTCGCCGTCCCACAGCGCCCCTTCCAGCAGCGGATACAGCTTGCTGCCGTCCGGCGAGGCGGCCATGCCTTCAAAGCCTTTGGAACGCGCCACCTGGAAGTTCTGTTTGCCGTCCGGCGCGCCCGGCAGGGTCAGCGTCGGGTTGTCCGGCGATTTCACCACCTTGCCGTCCACCTGGGTGTCGAACACCGCCAGCACCTTGCCGTTCAGGTCGGCCTTGATCAGGTAAGGCCCGAACTCTTCACCGATCCACAAGGCATCATCGGCAAACTGGAAGCTTTCCGGATCGAAATCGCTGCCGGTCAGATAGCGCTTCTCGGTGCTCTCGTTGATGATGTGGAACGGCACCTTTTTATCCGGATCGTGCAGGAACACCGTCTTCAGCGGCGCGACCGTGCCGTCTTTGAAATCGATTTTGTAGTGGTTGAGGTACAGCATGGCGTCCGGGGAGTTGGCCTTGCTGCCGAAACCGTTGTCGGTCAGCACCCAGTAGGTGCCGTCGGGCATGTGTTTGATGCCGGAGTGGCCCTGCAGCGGTTGGCCGTTGATTGGCAGGCCGATGCCGGTCAGGCGATCGGCGGATTTGCCCGCCACGCTGCCCAGCTCGGTGACGCGTTTGCCGCTGGTGTATTTACCGCTCTGCTGCAAATCGCTCGGCGCATCCTTCGGTGTGGAAACGGCGGATTTCACCGGCAGCAGCGCATGCCCCGCCAGCGTCGCCTGCACCGGCTGCGCCTCAGCCCACAGGTTGGCGCTCAGCGCCATGCAGCCGACCAGCAGCGCCAGCCGGGTTTTGGTGTTGTGCATGTCATTGTCCCTTTTCGTTGTTATCGCCCAGAAGTAAAAGCAACGTCACTATAGGGAGCGGCAATGACAGAAATATTATTCGGCGAACGCCCGCCGATAGCTGTGCGGGTGGAAGCGCCAGGTGATGGCGATCAGCACCACCACCAGCAGCGCGTGGATCTGCCAGTCCAGCACGAAGCCGCCGCTGTAATCGCGCAGCAGGCCGGAAAGGTAAGGCGTGACGCCCGCCAGCAGGAAACCGACACCCTGCATGAAGGCCACCAGCCGCCCGGCCGCCGCCGGCTGGTGCAGATGATCGAGCGCCAGCACCAGGCACAGCGGGAACGCGCCGCCCAGCCCCAGCCCGGAAAGCAACACCCACAGCCACGGCAACGTCTGCGGCAGATAAATCAGGCCGATAAAGCCGATCAGTTGCATCATCAGCGCCAGCAACAGCAGCGGCCGCCGGTCATGGTTGCGCGCCAGCGCCGGCAACAGCAGCGCGCCCACGACCTGGCCGAAGGTCATCAGCGCCAGCAGCGAACCGCTGGCCTGCGGCTGCCAGCCTAGCTGCATGTAATACGGCGGCAGCCAAGCGATCAGGCTGGTATAGCCGCCGTTGATCAGGCCGAAATAGGCGCCGAGCAGCCAGGCGCGCCGGTTGCGCAGCAGGCTTGGGCCGCGGTGTTCTCCCGCCGCGCCCAGGCGAGACAGCCCCCGGCTGACCGGCCACCAGGCCACTAGCGCCACCAGGGCCGGCAACGCCCACCAGGCCAGCGCGCTGTGCCAGTCGTGCCCCGCGCTCATCAGCCACGGGGTGATCGCCGCCCCCAGCCCGCCGCCGCCCATCAGCGCCGCCGACCACAGCCCGGCCACCAGCGCCATGCTTTTAAGGAAGTGATGCTTGATGATGCCGGGCATCACCGCCTGGATCACCCCGATACCAAGCCCACCCAGCACCGCGCTCATCAGCAGTTGCACGCTGCCGGGGGCCAGTTCGCGCCAAAGCGCGCCCAGTCCGATCGCCAGCAGGCTCAACGCCACGGCGCTGCGTTCGCTGAACAGCCGATTGATGGCGCCGCCCGCCAGCGCCATCAGCCCCATCATCAGCACCGGCAGCGTGGTCAGCAGCGCCGCGCCGCCAAAGCTCAGCCCGGTGGCCTGGCGCAGCGTCGGCAGCAACGGGCCGATCGAGGTCAACAGCGGCCGCATGTTCAGGCCGATCAACACCAGCGCCAGCAACAGAGGGTTGAGCCAGCGGCGTGGGGAAGGTGAATTAACAGAATGATTTAACACGGCATATTCCTGGTACTGCGAAATGAAGAGTGCGGCGTCACAGCGCGATCGCCGCAGCGTTGCGTTACTGTAGGCAACGCCGCTAGTATTGGGAAATTAAATAATAAAATAGCCAACAGTGGGAAAATGAATCGCTACCCGATGTTCAATCCGCAGCTGCTGCTCAGCTTCGTCGCCGTGTGCGACAGCAACAGCTTCACCCGCGCCGCAGAGCGGGTGTTTTTGTCGCAGTCCACCGTCAGCCAGCAGGTGCGCCGGCTGGAAGAGATGCTGGGCAAGCCGCTGTTTGAGCGTTCCTCGCACCAGGTGCTGCTGACCGAAGAAGGCGTCAAGCTGTTGAGCTACGCGCGCCGCATTATCGCGCTGAATGAAGAAGCCCATGACGCGCTGACCGGCATCTGGCGCGACGGCGTGCTGCGGATCGGCATGCCGGAGGATTTCGCCGTGCCCACCACCGAACTGCTGGCCGACTTCAGCCGCGAGCACCCGCACCTGCGGCTGGACGTCGCCAGCGGCCTGAGCGCCGATCTGCACAGCGCCTACGCGCGTGAAGAGCTGGATCTGATCCTGGTGAAACAGCGCCGCCGGCAACCGCCGCGCGCCGCGCGGCCGGAACCGCTGCTGTGGCTGGACAGCCTGGCCTTCCCGGCCATCGAGCAATCGCCAGTGCCGCTGGCGGTATTTCCACTGAACGGCCTGTACCGCGACGAGCTGTGCCAGGCGCTCGACAACCTCGGCAAACGCTGGCGCATCGGCTACAGCAGCGCCAGCCTGGCGGCGCTGACCGCCGCTTCGGCCGCCGGGCTGGGCGTCACCCTGCTGCCGGCCGGCTGCCGTTTGCCGACGCACCGGGTGCTGGGCGGAGCCGAAGGATTGCCGCCGATAGACAGCTTCGAACTGGCGCTCTACTACCGCGACGGCGCCCCTGCCGCCACGCTGGCGCTGGCCCAGCGGCTAACGGTGTTTTGCGGGTTGAAGTAAGGCAGCTTACGCCACTATCTGCGGATGTTCGTGCTGCAGCCAGTCGATAATCCGTACCCACAGCGCTTCTGTCTGCTCAAGGCAAGCCTGTACCGCCGCGTCCGTCACCAAGTCGCCGGAATAATCCGCCACGTTGCGCTGTTTTCGCAATGCATCCAGGCAGATCATTTCCTCTCGCGGCAGCCCTACGGTGAGCGGCAACGATTGGATCATGATCTGGTGATGGCCGGGTTTGCTGGTCAGCGTGCGGTATCCTTTGGCTTGCAAAGCGTCATTCGCCATTTGCATGACCGCTTTATATGCCGTGTCGAAACGGCTCTCATTGCTGAGCTGAGTGATACCCGCATCGCGTCGATTGCGAGCGGCGGCGGCCAGCAATTTTTTAATCGCCCCCGCGTCAGGCGTTATCACCTCCAGTCCCAGCCCGACCAGATTGTCCAGCGTCATCCTTGTCTCCCGCAATCCAAAGTTGGGGTTTCTGCATAATGTCCTGTATAAACGCGGAGTTCTCGGCCAAAGCCGCTCGCCACTCTTCTGGCGAGTACAGTTTGGGGTTAATTTCCCGACCCAGCGTTGCCTGCAGCGGGTAAACCGCCTGAATCACCTCCGCAAAAGACAGTTTGCCGACAATCAGAACATCGATATCACTGGCCGCCGTCGCTTTGCCACTGGCGACAGAACCAAAAATAAAAGCGCGTTCAATAGCTTCGCCAAACGCTGCCAATGTCTGCCTTAAGCACTCCGCCGGCCCGCAAACCTTGCGGAAAATCGCCGCCAGCTCAGGGAAAATCAGGCAATCGGCGTTGGCCTGATAGCAAATTTGGTTGCCCTGCCGCTGCCTGAGCAAGATGCCGCTCTCCGCCAACCTGCTCAACTCTTTATGTAAAGTGCCGGCCTGAGTTGCGGTGCGCCGCGCAATTTCTCGCACATGAAACGCACGCCCGGCTTCAATAAACAGCAGGCTTAGCACTTTTCTACGGTATTCGCTGAACAGCAACTCGAGCATCGGATCGTGCATAACGCTAACCTCATGTAGCTTTAATGGCTACAAATGTAGCCATTAAAGCTACGAAAGAGCAAGCCAGGAAAATCCTTGCCCCGGCGCACGCCGGTCATTACCAAATCGAATAGTCACCAGTGGCAAATGTCGCTGCCAACCGGCCGGTTCCTCTCCTAAATTGGAGGATGTTTTCACCCCTCACCTCTGGATTAAGGAACCGAACGTGGAAAACCCTCAGCAACCGGGCCGCAGAGCCTTCCTCAGCCAAACCGGCAAACTCACCACCGCCTGCGCGGTGATCGGCCTGACAGGCGGCATGGCACAGGCCGCTTCGCCTGGCGGCGAGCCGTGTGCGCCAACGCCGATGACCCTGACCGATCGCCACTACTGCCTGAGTGAGGTGCGGCTGGAAGACGGCTTTGAATACGACGGCGAAACGGTGATCGGCACCCGCACCGCGCTGTACACCCTGGAGATCAAAGACGGCAAGATCGCCGCCATTCATGCCGCCAACGCCGCGTTGCCCGCCGGCGTGCCTCGCTATCAGGCGCGGGGCCAGCTGCTGCTGCCGGCGTTCCGCGATATGCACATCCACCTGGACAAAACTTTCTACAGCGGCCCGTGGCAGGCGCCGCGCCCGCGCCAGGGCAAAACCATCATGGACATGATCGCGCTGGAGCAGACGCTGATCCCGAAACTGCTGCCCACCTCGCAGCAGCGAGCGGAAAACCTGATTGCCCTGCTGCAGTCCAAAGGCAGCACCGTGGCGCGCAGCCACTGCAATATCGATCCGGTCAGCGGCCTGAAAAGCCTGGAGCACCTGCAGCGCGCGCTGGAAAACCACCGGGCGGACTTCAGCTGTGAAATCGTCGCCTTCCCGCAGCACGGCCTGTTGCACTCCAAAGTCGACGCGCTGATGCGCGAAGCGATGCAGATGGGCGTGCAGTACGTCGGCGGGCTGGATCCGACCAACGTCGACGGCGCGATGGAGAAATCGCTCGACGCCATGTTCCAGATCGCCCTCGATACCGGCAAAGGCGTGGATATCCACCTGCATGAAACCAGCCCGGCCGGGGTCGCCGCCATCAACTACATGATCGCCACCGTGGAGAAAAACCCGGCGCTGCGCGGCAAGGTCACCATCAGCCACGCTTTCGCCCTGACCACGCTGACGCCGGGCGAACTGGCGGAAACCGCCACCCGGCTGGCGGCGCAGCAGATCACCATCGCCTCCACGGTGCCGATCGGCGGCCTGATGATGCCGCTGCCGCAGCTCAGCGAGAAAGGGGTGTTCGTGATGACCGGCACCGACAGCGTGATCGACCACTGGTCGCCGTTCGGCACCGGCGACATCCTGGAGAAGGCCAATCTGTACGCCCAGCTGTACCGCGGCTCCGACGAGTATCACCTGTCGCGCGCCATGGCCATCTCCACCGGCGGCGTGCTGCCGCTGGACGATAAGGGGCAGCGCGCCTGGCCGAAAGCCGGCGACGCCGCCGAGTTCGTGCTGGTCAACGCCAGCTGTTCCGCCGAGGCGGTCGCCCGTCTGCCGACGCGCAGCGCCACCTTCCATCGGGGGCGCCTGGTGGCCGGTCAGGTGAGCAAAGCCTAAGGTCGGTCCGCTGTTGTCATCATGATGGCCGTTTTTGGCCTTCTGTCCGAGTAAGGCGCGGCGCAAGATGGTCGCTACACACACTGGCGGAGGGCCGAAAATGTCACAGAGCGCGTTATTGATCATCGATGTCCAGCAATCATTCCAGCACCGTCCATTCTGGCAGGAGGACGATCTGCCGGCGTTTCAACAGGCTCTGACCCGCCTGATCGCGGGCTGCCGACAACGCGGCGCGGCGCTGGTCGACGTGCTGCACGTCTCGCCGCAGGGGCCGTTCTCACTGGCTTCAGGCTACGTGCAGCGCCTGCCGTTCCTCACCCACCAGGCGGATGTCACCGTGCATAAGCATGTGCACAATGCGCTGACCGAATCCGGCCTCGACGCCTGGCTGCGCGAGCGGGACATCACCCACCTGATCGTCTCCGGCATCCGCACCGAACAGTGCTGCGAAACCACCACCCGGGTGGCGTCCGACCTCGGTTATCGGGTGACTTTCGTCACCGAGGCGACGTTAACCTTCCCGATGCGCCATCCCGACGGCGAAGTCTTTACCCCCGCGCAGTTGAAGCGGCATACTGAAACCGTACTGGTCGATCGTTTCGCCCGCATCGCCAGCGTGGATGAGGCGCTGGCGCAACTCGCACAGGAGTAACCATGCCGCAGGCCGTCTATTTTCTGCTGTTGCCCAACGTGCTGTCGCTCGACGTCAGCGGCCCGGCGGAAACCCTGCGCCTCGCCGGGTCGTTCAGCCTGCGTTACCTCAGCCCGGCGCCGCAGGTCGTCTGCTCCATCGGCATGACGCTGAGCGGCCTGCAGCCGTTGCCCGAACGCCTGGAAGACGGCGCCATTCTGGTGCTGCCGGGCGTCGGCGATTCGCAGCGCTATTTCGCCGGTGAAGAGGCCGAGCAGGCCCGCCGCTGGCTGGCGACGCTGCGGCCCGATCTGCAGCGGCAGCGCATCACCCTGGTGTGCATCTGCTCCGGCGCGCTGCTGGCGGCGCAGGCCGGGCTGCTCGACGGCTATCAGTGCACCACCCACCACGACGTTATCGAGCGTATCCGCCGGCAGGCGCCGGCGGCGCAGGTGAAAGAGAACCGCATCTTCGTCGAAGACCGCGGCGTCTATACCAGCGCGGGCATCACCACCGGCATCGATTTGGCGCTGCATCTGGTTCACCGCCACTGCGGCTCCGGCCGGGCGCGCGACGTCGCACGCGACATGGTGGTTTATTTCCGCCGCGCCGGCGACGATCCGCAGCTGTCGCCCTGGCTGCGCTACCGCAACCACCTGCACCCGGCGGTACACCGCGCGCAGGACGTGATGGCCGCCGAGCCGGAGGCCGACTGGTCGGTGCCGCAGATAGCGGAGAAGGCGCACGTCAGCAGCCGCCATCTGGCGCGGCTGTTTCGCAGCCACGTCGGCATCAGCGTACGGGAATATCATGAACAGCTGCGGTTGGCGGTGGCGCAACAGCGCCTGCAGCAAGGATATGGCTTGGAGAAGGCCGCGCTGGCGGCCGGTTTTTCCTCCGGGCGGCAGCTGCGCCGCGCCCAGCAGCGCCAGCGCTCGCCGCTATGACACCAGCCGGCGGGTATCCAGCCGCTGCAGGCCGACAGACAGCAGCAGGCTGAGCCCCAGCGCCACGCCGAACACCCAGAAGATATCCAGCAGCGGGTGGCCGGTGAAATCCAGGTGCCGATTGCGCATCACGTTGACGATCAGGGCGTGAAAACCGTAAATCGCCAGCGAATGGCGGGAAAACGCGCTCAGCCAGCCGATCGGCTGCGGCAGACAGTGTTTCACCCACACCAGCAGCGCCACCGCCGCCATAAACACCAGCGGGCCGCTGTAGATGTAGTAGGTATCGGCGAAGTTGCCGTTGATGAACAGCTGATGTTTGGTGCCGCGCGCGATCAGCGCCACGCACAGCGCAAATCCCAACGCCGCCAGCCAGCCCACGGCGCGCCCGCGCGTCTCCATCATGCCAATCGCCCGCCCGGCCAACGCATACAGTAGGTAGTAGAAGGTATCGCCGTAGATATACAGGTTAACCGGCAGCAGATGCGCGTTGCCGAAGGTCAGCTTGTCGGTATTCGGGTTGGCGATCGCCGCCAACACCACCAGCGCGGCGGCCAGGTAGCGGCGCGACACCGGTTTGACGCTGATCAGCGGCGACAGCAGGTAAATCACTGCAATGGCGTAGAAAAACCACAGATGATAGAACACCGGCTTTTGCAACATGCCGCGCAGCGACGGCCAGAAACCGATCTTGGTGAAGGCCGCGATGTAGATCAGCGCGATGGCGCTGTAGAACAGAATGCAGCAGGCGATGCGGGTGAAATGCCGCCGGCCGGCGCTCTTTTCGCCGAAGAACAGGTAGCCGGAAATCATAAAGAACAGCGGCACCGACACGCGCGACAGCGAGTTCAGCACGTTGGCGATATCCCAGTTGTGCAGCCCTATCGCCGCGCCGTTGGTGACGTAATAGGTGGTGGCGTGGATCATCACCACCATCATGCACGCCATCGCCCGCAGGTTGTCTATCCAGCCGATTTTCTCGCTCAAACGCTCGCCCGATCTTGTGTCATATTGATATGTTAAGAAGAGGTTATCGGGCACGGCGTTCGGCGACAACCCAAAAGCGAAATATCAGAATGCACTTAAACAACACCTTATGATTGCGAAGGTGAACAATTGGCGGCAAAATAGCCGCCACAACTCGCTCAGTTTGCGCTTCCCGCCCTGGCAGTTCCTTTTTCTCTTTTACTATCAGTACAATAATATGAAAACGACATTACCACCTGCGGCACGTTTGGGCCGACAGGCGCTTTTATTCCCTCTTTGTCTGGTGCTGTTCGAGTTCGCCACCTATATCGGCAACGATATGATTCAGCCGGGCATGCTGGCCGTCGTGGCGGATTTCAACGCCGGCGAAGAGTGGGTGCCTACCTCGATGACCGCCTATCTGGCCGGCGGCATCTTCCTGCAGTGGCTGCTCGGGCCGCTGTCGGATCGCCGCGGCCGTCGTCCGGTGATGCTGGCCGGGGTGGCGTTCTTTATCGTCTCCTGCCTGGCGATCCTGCTGGTCACCACCATCGAGCAGTTTATCGCCATGCGTTTCCTGCAGGGCATCGGCCTGTGCTTTATCGGCGCGGTCGGCTACGCCACGATCCAGGAGTCGTTCGAGGAGGCGGTGTGCATCAAGATCACCGCCCTGATGGCCAACGTGGCGCTGATCGCCCCGCTGCTGGGGCCGCTGGCCGGCGCGGCGCTGATCCACGTCGCGCCGTGGCAAAGCATGTTCGTGCTGTTTGCGGCGCTGGCGGCCATCGCCTTCTACGGCCTGTGGAAAGCCATGCCGGAAACCGCCACGCTGCAGGGCGAGGCGTTTTCCGCCGCCAACCTATGGCGCGACTACCGCCAGGTGCTGGGCAACCGCCGCTTCCTGTGCGGCGCCCTGGCGATCGGTTTCGCCAGCCTGCCGCTGCTGGCCTGGATCGCCCAGTCGCCGGTGATCCTGATCAGCGGTGAGTCGCTGTCGACGCTGGATTATGGCCTGCTGCAAATCCCGGTGTTCGGCGCGCTGATCCTCGGCAACCTGACGCTGGCGCGTCTGACCGGCAAAAACAGCGTGGAGCGCCTGATCAAGCTGGGCGCGGGCCCGATGCTGCTGGGGCTGCTGATCGCCGCGCTGGCGACCCAGTTCTCCAGCCACGCCTACCTGTGGATGACCGCCGGCCTGAGCCTGTACGCTTTCGGCATCGGCCTCGCCAACGCCGGGCTGTACCGCCTGACGCTGTTCTCCAGCAATGTCAGCAAAGGCACGGTGTCGGCCACTATGGGCATGCTGAGCATGATGGTGTTCACCGTCGGCATCGAGCTGGCCAAGGTCGCCTACGTCTGGGGCGGCAGCGGGCTGTTCAACCTGTTCAACCTCATCAGCGGCCTGTGCTGGCTGACGCTGGTGGCGCTGTTCCTCGGCAAACGCCGCAACGGCGACCCCACGCCGCAGCCGAACGGCGCGGTGTAAACGCGACGATAAAACGCCGGTCCGGTTTCCCGACCGGCGTTTTTTATGCGGCTTCAGCCGAGCAGCCCCCACAGTGCATACCCCGTTCCCACCATCGCCACCGCCAACAACAGCAACGCCGACAGAACGGAGATCGCCCGTCGCGCGCGCTGCAGCGCCGTTCCCGACAGCAGGGTGATATAGGCCAGCAAAATGGCGAAGTCCGCCAGCACCCACAGCGCGGTCAGCAGCGTCAGGCTAGCGCCGATCGAGGGGGTGACGGCGATGAACTGCGGGAAAAAGGCGACGAAGAAAATGATGTCCTTGGGGTTGGCGATCCCCACCAGAAAACCGTTCAGGATCGCCGAGCGTTTTTGCGGCGGCGTAACGGGCGGCGCATCGGGGGGACGCGCGGATAAATCCTCATACAGCGAGACGATCGCCATGCGGCCGATAAACAGGCAACCCAGCAGGCCTGTCCACTGCAGCAAGCGCATATCCACCGCGAACAGCCCGGTGACAACCAGCGCGGCGATGCCGATCAGCAACAAGGAGGCCCCGTTGCTGCCCAGCGCGGTCAACAGCGCGCGCCGGGCGCCAAAGCGCGCCGCGGTGTTGGCGACCATCACCACCACCGGCCCCGGCGTGGCGATCAGCAAGAAAATGGCGGCGCAATACGCCGCCAGCAACGACAGGTTCATCTTTATTTCACTCACATTCAGTCAGTTGGCGTCGCGCCATTATCATGCCGCCGCCCCCGCCTTGAAAAAGGAGTAATCCTGTCGTTTACTGTGAATCAGACTCATTATTAGAGACGCCGCGATGGCCAGTTCCCTTCCGCCGCTTTACGCCCTGCGCGCCTTCGAAAGCGCCGCCCGCACCGGCTCGTTCACGCTGGCCGCCGACGAGCTGCATCTCACCCCCAGCGCCGTCAGCAAGCACATCAAAACGCTGGAGCAGCACTTCGGCTGCCGGCTGTTCCAGCGCAACGGCCCGCGTATCGAGGTCACGCCGCAGGGGAAAATCTTCGCCGCCGAGCTGCAGCAAGGGTTTGGCCGCATCGAGCAAGCCTGCGAGCTGTTCAGAAGCCACCGCGATCTGCTGCGGCTGAAGGCGCCCTCCACCCTGACCCTGCGCTGGCTGCTGGACTGCCTGAGCCGGTTCCGGCAAACGGCGCAGGCGTTCGAGGTGCAGGCAGCCAGCGTCTGGATGGACATCGACAGCGTGGATTTTTTCAGCGAACCCTACGACTGCGCCATCCTGCTCGGCAACGGCCATTTTGGCGCCAACACCGCCGCCGCCAGGCTGTTCGACGAATGGCTGATCCCAATTTGCGCCCCCGCGCTGCTCGCCGACGGCCAGCGGGATCTCGCCGCCTGCCCGCTGATCCACCCGTCGCCCGATCGGCGCGACTGGCGGCGCTGGCTGCAAAAAAGCGGCATCGCGGCCCCGATCGATCTCACGCGCGGCCAGGTATTTGATTCGCTGGAACAGGGCAACGCGGCGGCCATCGCCGGGCACGGCGTCTCGATCGGCGATCTGGCGCTGAGCCTGCGGACGATTGAGGAGGGATTATTGGCGCTGCCTTGTGACGTCGCCGTGCGCACCGGCGACGGTTACTATCTGGTTTGGCCGGAAGAATCGGCAAAACGGCCGCTGATCGAACGTTTACAGGCGTTTCTCACCGCCCAGACGCCCGACGTCAGCCGGGCCGCCGTCAGATTTATCGGGTAGGGGAATTCGGCCTATCGCTCTTCGCGGGTATGCCAAATACGCAGAACATAAATCGTTGCCGGCTGCACCTGGTAACGTATCTCATAACGGCCGACCAGAATACGCCTCACTTCCTGCGGTAAAAACTCATCCAGTCTTTCACCCAGGCGAGGATTATCGAGCAACGCTTTAGGCGCGGCGACCAAGGCCTTCACCGAATTCGCTGCCGCAGTGCGGTTAGCCAAGGCAAGAAACTCAAACAAACGCGCCAAATCCGATAGCGCCTTACTCGTCCATTTTAATTCCATCAGCGCGGTACCGGCAGCGGCTCGTCACTGTCCAGGCTGGCAGCCCAGGCTTCTACCGACTCATGATCGATAACGTTTTGCTGTTCGACATCGGCCAGCGCCGCCAGCGTTAATCGACGGCGTTCTTCCTCTTGCTCAAGCCAGGCAGCGAGGGCTTGCTTCACTATCCATCCCCGTGAACGTTCAAGTTTGGCGGCCATTTCATCCACCTTTTCAGCCAAAGGCAGCGGCACATGAGCGGTGATGACTTTCGTATTCATCGTCTTGCTCCTCAGTACAATCAACATCAATCAAAGTGATTAAAGCTGATTATACCGCCATCAGAGAACAAAAAACACGCAATCAGTTGCCGAACAACCCGCCGTCGCGCAGCAGATGCTCGTTGCCCTTGCGACGGGTAAAGCCGCTGCGATCGAAGAACTCCAGCACCTGGATCGCCAGCTTGCGCCCGACGCCGAGCCGATCGCGGAAATCGGCGGCGTTGGCGCCGCCGCGCTCCGCATCCAGCTCGCGGATCAGCGCCGCGAACTGATCGATGCGTCGGCTGAGGTAGTAACGATCCACCACCACCGCCGTCACATGGCCCAACTGGGCCGCCTTGCGCAGCAGCGCGCGCACCCGGCTCTCTTCCTCTCCCAGTTCGCTCGCCAAATCGCGCACCCACCACGGCTCGTCGCCGAACAGCGGTTCGATGCGCGCCCACAGCGGCGCCTCTTCGGCGCTGAACGCCAGGCCGTGTTCCGGCAGGTGCAGCCAGCCGCGCGTATTGCGCAGCGCGCCGGCCTTCAGCAACCGATCGATCATCATAAACACCAACGCCTCCGGCTGCTGAGGCAGAGCCATGCGCCGCAGGCGGGCGCGCCCTAAGCCCAACTGATCGGCGTGCTGTTGGTGATAGTCCGTCAGCACCTGCAGCAGGCGGCTTTCCGCCTGTTGCACCTGATCCTGCGCCAGCGCCCGGTCACCGACGATCAGCAGATCGCCGTTCGCCAACAGCTCGTTCAGGCCATCGTCCGTCAATTGTCGCGCCCAGGCGAACGCCGCCAGCGACAGCGCGCCGTGCGGCAACTCAAGCGCCAGCGCCTGCGCATCGTCTTGCGCCTGCGCCAAGGCCTGCAGCCATGCCAGATAGTCCGGCTGACGCTTGCCGCGCTTGGGCGCATTGAGCTTGAGCACCCGAGCCGCGCCCAGCGTTTGCCGCGCGCCGATATCGCGCAGCACCAGCCGATCGTTCTGTGCCAACCACAGCGGGCGATCGAGGATCAGTTCCGCCAGCCCGTCGTTCAGCAACGAAATACGCCCGGTGATGTGGCTGGCGGCATGGTGCAGATGCAGCGGCTGCCAATGGCGGATCGGCCGATCCGTCTCCAGCGCCACCAGAATGCGTTCCGCCGCTTCGGGCGGGCGCTGCGCCAGCAGCCAATCGCCGCGCGCGATCCGCTCTTTATCGACATCGCCGCTGATGTTAAGCGCGATGCGCTGCCCGGCCTGCGCGTGTTCCACGGTCTGATTCTGGGCATGCAGGCCGCGCACCCGCACCGGTGCATCGGCGCCGGTCAGCCACAGCGTATCCCCCACCTTCACCCGGCCGCCGAGCGCGGTGCCGGTCACCACCAGCCCCGCCCCTTTGACGCTGAACGCGCGGTCTACCGCCAGGCGAAAACGGCGCGTCAGCGCATGCTCGCCGGGCGACAACGCCAGCAAATGCGCGCGCAGCGCCTCGATGCCCACTCCCGCCGCCGCTGCGGTCACGAACAGCGGCGCATCGGGCCAGCCCTGACGCGCCAGCTCATCGCGCACCTGGCGGCATACCTCATCGACACGAGCCGCCTCCACCCGGTCGGCCTTGGTCAGCGCCACCGTCAGCGCCGGGCGCCCGCTCAGACGCAGGATCGCCAGATGCTCGCGGGTCTGCGCCATCACGCCGTCGTCGCAGGCCACCACCAGCAGCGCATGGTCGATGCCGCCGACGCCCGCCAGCATATTGGCGAGGAATTTCTCGTGGCCGGGCACGTCGATAAAGCCCAGCACCCGGCCGTCCGGCTGCGGCCAGTAGGCGTAGCCCAGATCGATGGTCATGCCGCGGCGCTTTTCTTCCGGCAGGCGATCCGCGTTGATCCCGGAGATCGCCTGCAGCAGGGTGGTTTTGCCATGATCGACATGGCCGGCGGTGGCGATGATCATGATGCGCTCAGCGCGTCGATCAGCGCCCCTTCCTGTTCCAGACAGCGCAGATCCAGCCACAGCCGGCCGTCGCCGAGGCGGCCGATCACCGGCTGCGGCAGACGGCGCCAACGTTCAGCCAGCGCCTCCAGCGTGGCGCCGCGGCCGTCGCGCGGCGTGAAGGTCAGCGCAAAGCTGGACAGGCGATCCACCGGCAGCGAACCGCTGCCAATCTGCGACCAGCAAGGTTCGGCGCGCAGCTCGAAATCGGCGGTGAACCGCGGCGTCAGCGCCGCCAGCAGCAGCTCGGCCGCCTGTTGCATCTCCTGCTGCGGGCGGGTCAGCAACCGCAGCGTCGGCAGTTGCTCTGCCAGTTTTTCCGGCTGCAGATAGAGCCGCAGCGTGGCCTCCAGAGCCGCCAGCGTCAGCTTGCCGACGCGCAGCGCGCGTTTGAGCGGGTGCTGCTGCAAACGGGCGATCAGCGCCTTTTTGCCGACGATGATGCCGGCCTGCGGGCCGCCCAGCAGCTTATCGCCGGAGAATGTCACCAGATCGACGCCGGCGGCCAGCAGCCGCTGCGGCATCGGCTCGGCGGGCAGACCGTACTGCGCCATATCGATCAGCGAACCGCTGCCCAGATCGGTGGCGGTCGGCACGCCCTGTTCGGCCCCGAGCTGCGCCAGTTCGGCCTCGTCGACCGCCGCGGTAAAGCCCTGAATGCTGTAGTTGCTGGTGTGCACTTTCATTAACAGGCCAGTCTGCTCATTGATGGCCTGGCGGTAATCCTTCAGATGGGTGCGGTTGGTGGTGCCGACCTCCACCAATTGACAGCCGGCCTGGCGCATCACGTCGGGAATGCGGAACGCGCCGCCGATTTCCACCAGCTCGCCGCGCGACACCACCACCTCTTTGCCGGGGGCGATCGCCGCCAGCATCAGCAGCACCGCCGCCGCGTTGTTATTGACGATGCAGGCGTCCTCCGCGCCGGTCAGCCGGCACAGCAGATCCGCCACCGCCCGATCGCGATGGCCGCGCCCGGCGCCGTCCAGATCGTACTCCAGCGTCACCGCCTCCCCCATCACCGCGCTCACCGCATCCTTCACCGGCTGCGCCAGCAGGGCGCGCCCGAGATTGGTGTGCAGCACGGTGCCGCTGAGGTTGAACACCGGCAATAACGCCGGGCGTTGCTGCCGGGCCAGCTCGGCCCGCAGCGCCTGCGGCCAGTCGCCGCACCAGGCCGGCAAGCGTTGCTGTTGCTTGATCGCGTCGCGCGCCTGGGCCTGCAGCCGGCGCAACAGTTCACCGATCAGCGTCTGGCCATGCTGCGCCACCAGCGGTTCAATCGCGGGTTCACGCAGCAGACGGTCGATGGCGGGCAGTTGACTGTAAAGAAGGTGGGATTCAGTGCTCATGGTCGCTCGGTTTTCAATTTAGACGTATCGGCATAGCAAAACCCCGCCGCGGCGGGGAGAAAAAAACTCAAGGTGGCGCAGTGCGGGCGAAACTTTCGCGGGCGAACAGGCGTTCGGCCAGCTTGACCAGCGTCGGGCGCTCGACGCACCAGTTGGGCAGGATGCGGCGGAAATTGAGGTAGCCCAGCGCGCAGCCGGTGGCGATATCCGCCAGCGTCAGCCGCTCGGCATTGAGCCACGTTTTTTCCCGCGCCAGCGCCTCCAGTGCGTCCAGGCCCTGCGTCAGCTTGTCACGCTGGCGCAGCATCCAGTTTTCGTCCTGTTTTTCCGGCGCGCGCCGGCTTTCGCGAAACAGGGTCGCCGCCGCTTCGGTCACACCGTCCGCCAACGCCGCCACCTGCCGAACGCGCAACGCGGCGGCGCGTTCGGCCGGCAAAAACGCCGGCTCCACCGCCAGCAGCTCGAGGTATTCGGCCACCACCGGCGAGTCGTAAAACACCTCGCCGTCATCGGCGATCAGCACCGGCACCTTGGCGAGCGGGTTCAGCTCCTTCACCCGGCTGCCGGGCTCATACGGCGGATCGTTGACGAATTCGAACGCAATCCCCTTCTCCAGCAGCATCACGGAAATCTTGCGCACAAAGGGGCTGGTGTAACTGCCGATAAGCTTCATCCGGTCTCCTCCGCTTCGTCCTGGCCGCGGCGTCCTTACTTCACCGCCAGGGTATCGATAATCCGCTGCACCAGCGCCTGATGCACTTCCGGCGTTTTGGCCGGCGACAGCATTTGCAACGTTACCACCCGCTTGTTGAACACCGTCAACACCAGGGTGGAGACCACCTTTTGCCCGTTGACGGTCTGTTCGGTATCCACCCGGCGAAACTTCTGTTTGCCGACGCTGAAGTTCTCTTCTTTGGTGGTTTGGATATTCTGATAGCGCTCGGCCAGCACCGTGATGGCGCTCTGCGTCAGCTCTTTCAGCATTTTGTCGCTGGTATTGAGCTTCATGCCGTCCGGTGGGATCACTTCGGACGAAACCGCGCTCTGGCGCGACTTGCCGTCAAGAAAGCGCTGAATGGTGGAGGTGCTGTCGTTGATGATGCCGCTGTTCAGCGTTTGATCGCTAAAGCCCGGCGGCAGCTCGAAGGTGATCTTGCCCTTCTGCAGCGACACGTTCAGCCCCGGCGGCGCGGGCGGGGTTTCTACCGGCGCAGGCGGCGGCGGTGGCGCGGGCTGCGTCACAGTCGGTTTGGTGTCGGGTGGCGGCACCGCCGGTTTGGTGTCGTCCTTGTTGTCGCAGGCCGCCAGTCCGATCGCCAACACGGCGACCGCGGTCAGTTTTGCCAGGGTGTTTAACATCGTGGTTCCTTTCGCTTGGCGCGTTATGGCCTAAACGTAGCAACTCGCCCGGGCGATTGCCAGAAGCCCGTGCTGAAATTGCAGGTCCGGCCCCGCGCGAACGGGGCCGGGCGGTTATTCCGCCGGGAACAGGAACGGATTGATGCTGCTGCGGCCGAAGCCTTCTTCTTCCATGCGGGCGTCCAGCACCAGCGAAGCCAGATCGTCGGCCACCGCTTCGACCTGCGGGTCTTTTTCCTGATAGAGGATCTTCAGGTAAGTGCCGCAGTCGCCGCAGCTTTCCGCCTTCACCGCCGCCTGCTCGCTGTCCAGCGACCAGTAGTTGAGATCGCGGGTCTGCTCGCAGTTGCTGCACTTCACCCGCACCACGTGCCATTCGCTTTCGCACAGGTTGCAGTGCAGGTAGCGCAGGCCGTTGACGGTGCCGATATGCACCATGCTGGAAACCGGGATGCTGCCGCACACCGGGCAGAACTGGCGCTGCTCGCCGTATTCGGCGCGCGCCTTGCCGGGGATCAGGCTGGCCATCTGCGCCCAATAGAGCGACAGCGCGGCCCAGAGGAACGGCGCCTTTTCGCTGCCCACCTTGCCGAACTCGCGGTTGAGCAAGGCGTCGGCCATCAGCTCCAGCTCGTGCGCCGAGGCCTTCTCCAGGTTGTCCAGCACCACCAGGATATGCTCCGGCGCCTGCGGGCGCAGCTCGGCGATCAGCGACGTCAGCAGCTTGCGCCAGTGCTCGCTGCGCGGGAACACGCTCAGATCGAGCGGCGGTTTGCCGCTGGCGGCGCCCTGCGCCAGCGCTTCGCTCAGATCGAGCTGCAGCGGGTTATCGTGCAGCGCATGCTGCTGCGCCTGCGCCAGCTCGGCGGCGAAGTTCAGGTAGTCGCCCAGCGGATTGTCGACCGCCAGCTGACGCAGACGATCGGCGCGGCGGCTGTACAGGCTTTTCAGGTTGGCGAAAAGTAACGGCGGGATGTTCTCCGCCGTTGTGGACTTCTCACGCTGTGCCCCTAACTGCTCTTTAGGAACGATGCGGATACTCATCAGGGTTTATCTTCCTGTCGTTTCTCGCGGACCTCACGGTACCAGCGCGGATGATGTTTCTTGGCCCAGGCCGCCGGCACCCAGCCTTCCACCATCGCGGTAATGGTGCCTTTTACCCACAATGCGGCGTAAATGTGCACCATAATCACGATGATAAGGCCGACCGCGGCCAGCGAATGCACCAGCAGCGCGATGCGGATCAGCGGGATGGAGAACGACGGCGCAAAATACGGCCGCCAGATCACCACGCCGCTGGCCAGCAGCAGCACCAGGCTGATAATCGCCGCCCAGAACACGCACTTCTGGCCGAAATTATAGCGCCCGGTATCACCCACTTCCTCGTTCATGGCGATTTTGTGGATGTTCTTGGCCCAGACGATATCTTCCCGGTTGATCAGGTTATGCTTCCAGTAGCGCAGGAACATCAGCAGGAACGCGGCGAACATGATCACCCCGACAAACGGGTGCAGGATGCGCGCCAGCTGCGGCGTCCCGAAGATGTTCATCAGCCAGTTGAAGGAGGGGAAGAAGAACCCCAGCCCGCTGATGGCGGCGAACACGAAACAGAACGCCACGATCCAGTGGTTGATGCGCTCCGGCGCGCTGTAACGCTGAATGGGCTTTTCCTTTCTCATTTGCGCGTCTCCTCGTCGTGCGACTCGTCGTGCTCGTCCTCATCCTCGACGCGGTTAGGCCCGACGCCGACATAGTGGAACACGCTGGCCGCGAAGGTGGCGGCAAAACCGATGGCCGCCAGGGGTTTCCACACGCCCTTCCAGAAGGTCACCGCCGGGCTGATGCTCGGGTTGTCCGGCAAACCGTGGTACAGCTGCGGTTTGTCGGCGTGGTGCAACACGTACATCACGTGCGTGCCGCCCACCCCCGCCGGATCGTACAGACCGGCGTTCTGGTAGCCGCGGGTATTCAGCTCGCTGACGCGATCCGCCGCCACCTGCTTCATCGCTTCCTTGGTGCCGAAGTGAATGGCGCCGGTCGGGCAGGTTTTCACGCAGGCCGGTTCCTGGCCGACGTCCACGCGGTCGACGCACAGGGTGCACTTGTACACCCGGTTGTCGTCCTTGTTCATGCGCGGCACGTCGAACGGGCAGCCGGCGATGCAGTAGCCGCAGCCGATGCAGTGCTCGGACTGGAAGTCGACGATGCCGTTGGCGTACTGAATGATCGCGCCTTCCGACGGGCAGGCCTTCAGGCAGCCCGGATCGGCGCAGTGCATGCAGCCGTCCTTGCGGATCAGCCATTCCAGCTTGCCGTTTTCCTCCACCTCGGAGAAGCGCATCACCGTCCACGACTTGGCGGTCAGATCGGCGGGGTTATCGTACACCCCGACGTTGTGCCCCACTTCGTCGCGGATGTCGTTCCATTCGGAACAGGCCACCTGACAGGCCTTGCAGCCGATACAGGTGGTGACATCGATCAGTTTGGCCACTTCTTCCTGGTGGTCACGGGCGCGCGGCGCCGGCGTGAAACCATTGGTGGCGGATTTACGAATGATGTCTTGAGATTGCATGGCCATAATTCGTCTCCGTTACACCTTTTCCACGTTGACCAGGAACGCCTTGAACTCCGGCGTTTGCGTATTGGCGTCGCCGACGAACGGCGTCAGCGTGTTGGCGATAAAGCCTTTCTTCGCCACCCCTTCGTAACCCCAGTGGATCGGGATGCCGATGGTGTCGACTTCCTGGCCGTGCACCTGCAGCGTGCGAATACGCTTGGTCACCACCGCCTTGGCCTTGATGTAGCCGCGGTTGGAGCTGACTTTCACGGTGTCGCCCTGCTTGATGCCCTTCTTCTCCGCCAGCTTTTCGCCGATCTCCACGAACTGCTCCGGCTGCGCGATGGCGTTCAGCCGCGCGTGCTTGGTCCAGTAGTGGAAGTGCTCGGTCAGACGATAGGTGGTGCCGACGTAAGGGAACTTGTCGGATTTGCCCATCGCCGCCAGATCGTCCTTGAACACGCGCGCTGCCGGGTTGGACACCACGTTCGGGTGCAGCGGGTTGGTGCCGAGCGGCGTTTCGAACGGCTCGTAGTGCTCAGGGAACGGCCCTTCCGCCATCTTGTCGGTGGCGAACAGGCGGCCCATGCCTTCCGGCTGCATGATGAACGGCCCGACGTCGCTGCCCGGCGCAGCGGTGCTGTAATCCGGGATATCGGCCCCGACCCACTTGGCGCCGTCCCACTCCAGCAGTTGGCGTTTCGGATCCCACGGTTTGCCCTGCGGATCCGCCGAGGCGCGGTTGTACAGAATGCGGCGGTTGAGCGGCCATGCCCAGGCCCAGCCCAGCGTATTGCCGAGGCCGGACGGATCGGCGTTGTCGCGCCGCGCCATCTGGTTGCCGGCCGGCGTCCAGCTGCCGGCGAAGATCCAGCAACCGCTGGCGGTGGTGCCGTCGTCGCGCAACTGCGCGAACGAGCTGAGCAGCTCGCCTTTTTTCACCAGCACTTTGCCATCGGCATCCAGCAGATCCGCCAGCGCCTTGCCGTTGTTCTCCTGCGCCACCTCTTCCGGCGCCGGGTTGTCCGGCGTCAGGTAGTCCCAGGTCATGTTCAGCACCTGCTCAGGCACCGCGCCGCCGTCGCGCGCATACATCTCGCGCAGGCGGCTGAAGATGCCCGCCAGGATCTCGCCGTCGTTCAGCGCTTCGCCCGGGGCGTCCGCGCCTTTCCAGTGCCACTGCAGCCAGCGGCCGGAGTTGACGATCGAGCCGTTCTCTTCGGCGAAGCAGGTGGACGGCAGGCGGAACACTTCGGTCTGGATCTGCGAAGGATCCACCTCGTTGAACTCGCCGTGGTTCTGCCAGAAGTTGGAAGTCTCGGTGTTCAACGGATCGATGGTCACCAGGAACTTCAGCTTGGACAGCGAAGCCACCACCTTGTTTTTGTTCGGGAACGACGCCACCGGGTTAAAGCCCTGGCAGAAGTAGCCGTTGACCTTGCCCTGCGCCATCATCTCAAAGTACTGCAGCACGTCGTAGCCTTTGTCCCACTTCGGCAACCAGTCAAAGCCCCAGCTGTTGTCCTTCTGCGCCTTGTCGCCGTAGAAGGTCTTCATCATGCTGACGAAGAATTTCGGGTAGTTGCCCCAGTAGTTCACCTGGCCCGGCAGCAGCGCCTTCGGCGTGTTGGCCTTCAGGTAGGTGTCGAGATCGGTCTGTTTCTCCGAAGGCAGCGTCAAGTAGCCCGGCAGGCTCTGCGACAGCAGGCCGAGATCGGTCAGCCCCTGGATGTTGGAGTGGCCGCGCAGCGCGTTGACGCCGCCGCCCGCCATGCCCATGTTGCCGAGCAGCAGCTGGATCATCGCCATGGTGCGAATGTTCTGCGCGCCGACCGAGTGCTGAGTCCAGCCCAGGGCGTACAGGAACGAAGCGGTTTTATCCGCGACGCAGGTTTCGGCGATGTATTCGCACACCTTGAGGAAATCGTCCTTCGGCGTGCCGCAGATGTTGGTCACCACGTCAGGCGTGTAGCGGCTCACGTGCTGTTTCAGCAGGTTCCACACGCAGCGTGGATCCTGCAGCGTGACGTCGCGCTTGGCGAAGCCGTTCTCGTCGAACTGGTAGTTCCAGGTGGTTTTGTCGTACTTGCGGTTTTCCGCGTCGTAGCCGCTGAACAACCCGTCTTCGAAGGCAAAGTCTTCCCGCACCAGCAGGCTGGCGTTGGTGTAGGCCTCGACGTATTCGCGGTTGAACTTGTTGTTGGTCATCAGATACAGCAACACGCCCGACAGGAAAGCGATGTCGGTCCCGGAGCGGATCGGCGTGTAGAAGTCCGCCACCGACGCGGTTCGGGTAAAGCGCGGATCGATCACGATCAGCTTGGCATTGTTGTGTATTTTGGCTTCCATCGCCCAGCGGAACCCCACCGGATGCGCTTCCGCCGCATTACCGCCCATGACGATAATCAAATTCGCGTTCTTGATATCAACCCAGTGGTTGGTCATCGCACCGCGACCAAATGTTGGAGCAAGACTTGCTACCGTTGGTCCGTGTCAGACACGCGCCTGGTTGTCTACGGCAAGCATGCCGAGAGCGCGACTAAATTTTTGCGACAGAAAACCGGTTTCATTGCTGGCGGCCGAAGCGCACAGCATGCCGGTGGTCAGCCAACGGTTGACGGTAACGCCCTGATCGTTGGTTTTGATGAAGTTGGCGTCACGGTCTTCTTTCACCAGCTTGGCGATGCGGGTAAAGGCGTCGTCCCAGCTGATGCGCTGCCATTTGTCCGACCCCGGCGCCCGGTATTCCGGATACTTGAGGCGGCTTTCGCTGTGGATGAAGTCAACCAGGCCGGCGCCTTTCGGGCAAAGCGCGCCGCGGTTTACCGGGTGATCCGGATCCCCTTCGATATGGAAAATGCTTTCTTTGGCGTTTTTGGCGCCATCACCAAGGCTGTACATCAACAGCCCACAGCCGACGGAACAATACGTACAGGTATTACGGGTCTCGCGGGCGCGCAGCAGTTTGTACTGCCGGGTTTCCGCCAACGCCACTTCGGGGGCAAAGCCCAGCGCGGCCACCGTCGTTCCTGCCATACCGCCAGCGCAGATCTTAAAGAACTGCCTTCTGCTGACCTGCATGGGGGTCTCCTTTACTCTCGATTGTCACATTGTTCAAATGCGCCTGCCCGCTAGCGCGGCAAACGCGAATGTCACTGTTGTTATGCTTGCTACGAACGCCGGCCATATTACCACAGCGTGCTTGTGGTTGTTACACACTCGTGCTCATTCAGTGAACGCATTGGCACATTTCGATACATTTCGACGTTGGCGCTCCCTACAGTATAGAGAGTAACCAACGCGCCGGGGCGACGGTTTGAACCGGCCACCCTGCGCCCTCTTCTATCAACATGTTAACGCAACGATTTGTTCATTAACCACACAATTCACAGGGCATTGATAATCATTTTCAATATCATTTAATTAACTATAATGATCCGACTGCTTACGCGGTGCTCGCCCTTTGCGCCGCCCATACACCACTGGAGATGATGATTATGAGTTATTCACTGCCATCCCTGCCGTACGCTTACGACGCACTGGAACCGCATTTTGACAAGCAGACGATGGAAATCCATCACACCAAACACCACCAGACCTACGTCAACAACGCCAACACCGTGCTGGAAGCCTACCCTGAGCTGGCCAAATACAGCGTTGAAGAGCTGATCCAGGATCTGGACAAAGTGCCTGCCGACAAACGCACCTTCATGCGCAACAACGCCGGCGGTCACGCCAACCACAGCTTCTTCTGGAAAAACCTGAAAACCGGCACCACGCTGGGCGGCGATCTGAAAGCGGCCATCGAGCGCGATTTCGGCAGCGTTGAGAAATTCCAGGAAGAGTTCGAGAAAGCCGCAGCCACCCGCTTCGGTTCCGGTTGGGCCTGGCTGGTGCTGAAAGACGGCAAGCTGGCCGTAGTGTCTACCGCCAACCAGGACAGCCCGCTGATGGGCGAAGCCGTCGCCGGCGCTTCCGGTTTCCCAATCATCGGCCTGGACGTGTGGGAACACGCTTACTACCTGAAATATCAGAACAAACGCCCTGACTACATCAAGGCGTTCTGGAACGTGGTCAACTGGGATGAAGCCGCCGCACGCTTCGCCGCGAAGAAGTAATTCGCCCCCGTTGATAAAGATGCCCGCCACCGGCGGGTATTTTTTTGCCTGAAATCCGCTAAAGTTTGACCACTTCTTGCCGATGGTTTGTTCAATTGACGTTCGCCCGGAGAAGGAAAAACGCTATGGCGGCATTGCAAGCACTGGCAGGAAAGTTCACTCATCTCACCGTAGGTAAAAAGCTCGGTCTCGGCTTCGCGCTGTTGTTGCTGTTGGCGGTCGTCATCGCCGGCACCGGGGCGCAATATCTGCATATCATCGAATCCCGCGCCGATCGCATCGACTTCAGCAACCGGCTGAACGAGGAGATCAACCAGGCCAAATACAACCGCGCCATGTACGGCCAGACCTACCAGCCGGAGTATCTGCAGAACAACCGCGCCAATATTGAAAATGCCGTCAAGCTGATAGATCAGGGGCAGGCGCTGGACTGGGACGCCCAAAGCCGTAAGGATCTGCAGCGTCTGGTGACGCTGATCGGGGAATATCAACAGCAGCAAAAAGTCTTTGAGCAGGCGGTCACGGCAAAAGACGCGGTGCGCCAGAGCTGGAACATGTCGGAAGTGCAGGCCAGCCTGAGCCAGGTGGAGCGTCAGCTCACCAACGGCGATCTGCAGCTGGCCTTCATCCAGCTTAACCAGAAGCTGACCCAGGTGCGCTACGGCGCGCGCGGTCTGCTGCTGAGCCTGAACAAGGAAACCGAAGCGCCGCTGATGGCGGCCATCGACGACGCGCGCGACGCGGCCAACGCCCTGAGCCGCCGGGTCAGCGACGCGCAGCGCCCGCAGCTGCAACCGCTGCTGGCCGCGCTGGACGATTACAAAAACCGCATCGCGGCCTACCTGCCGGCCTATGAGCACGAACAGCAGATCAGCCGGCAGCTCGGCGAACGCGCGCAAGCGATCGGCACGCTGGTGAACGCCTTTATGCAGGACGAACTGGTGCAGACGCGCAACAACATCAATCTGGCGCAGCTGCAGATGGGCGTCACCACCCTGATCGCCATCATCGCCGGGGTGCTTATCGCCTGGCGCATCACGCTGCAGATCACCCGTCCGCTGCACAGCACGCTAGCCATGGCGGAACGCATCGCCGGCGGCGACCTGCGCCAGGCGCAGACCAGCACCCGCCGCGACGAGCTGGGGCAACTGCTGAACGCAGTGGCGGCGATGAGCCAAAACCTGCGCACCATGATTGAGAAGATCCAGATGGGGGTCAGCCAGGTCTCCACCGCCTCGGCGGAAATCGCCGCCGGCAACACCGATCTCTCCTCCCGCACCGAACAGCAGGCGGCGGCGGTCGAGGAAACCGCGGCCAGCATGGAACAGCTGACCGCCACGGTGAAACAAAACGCCGACAATGCTCATCACGCCAACCAACTGGCCACCGACGCCTCGCAGACCGCACAACAGGGCGGTAAGCTGGTGGAAAACGTGGTCAGCACCATGCGCGATATCTCCAGCAGTTCGCAGCGTATCGCCGAAATTACTACCCTGATTAACGGCATTGCCTTCCAGACCAACATCCTGGCGCTCAACGCCGCGGTGGAAGCGGCGCGCGCCGGCGAACAGGGCCGCGGCTTCTCGGTGGTCGCCAGTGAAGTGCGCAGCCTGGCGAGCCGCAGCGCCCAGGCGGCCAAGGAAATAGAAGGGCTGATCGCCGAATCGGTCAGCCGGGTGAAAACCGGCACTGAGTTGGTGGAAAGCACCGGCAATACCATGGAACAGATCGTCCGTTCGGTCACCCACGTGCGCGACATCATGGCCGAGATCGCCGCCGCCTCCGATGAACAGACGCGCGGCATCGCCCAGATTGGCCAGGCGATCGTCGAGATGGACCACACCACCCAGCAGAACGCCGCGCTGGTGGAAGAGTCCGCCGCCGCCGCCGATTCGCTGGAAGAGCAGGCCGATATGCTGCTGCAGAGCGTTTCGGTGTTCCGCTTGGCGGAACAGACCGAGCCCCTCGCCGCCAAAGCCGCCGCGCCGAAAGCGCCAGCCGTCAAACCCGCGGCCGCCAACGCCGCAGCGGAAGATAACTGGACCACCTTCTGACGCCCTCAGGCGAGGAATATCCGTTCCTCGCCCTATCTTTTTGGCAACAGGTGGGTCGCGACTCCCCAATTCAACAAATTAAAACCAGAGGCGGTCACATCAAACATTGCATAGCCGCAATTGCGATGACCGTATCTGCGAAGGTCCTCCTGCGGGTCGGCCCCTTTAAGCCACCAAATCAGTGCCTGCAGAGCATGGCCGTGCGTAACAACACCAAGCGTTTGATTTTGTCCATCGACAGCCAGATCGGACAGACAAGCCATCAGGCGCCAGGCAACCTCATAAGCATTCTCCCCTCCCGGCGCCGACGCCTCTGCCTTACCGGCAAAGAGGCACCGCGTCGCTTCAGGATAATCGCGCATGGCCTGCGCATAAGATAATCCTTCCAGTCGGCCAAAATCTTGCTCCTGCAAACGCTCATCCATTTGCACAGTGCAGCCACATCGCTCAGCCAACGTCTCCGCTGTCGTAAAAGCCCGACCAGTCGGTGAACTGATCAACGAAGTGACCGATAACATTTGCAAGCGAGCGCCAAGCCCAGCGATTTGACTTCGCCCCTCTTCTGTCAGCGGACTGTCACTTCGCCCCTGAATAATCCCCGAGCGGTTCCATTCTGACTCCGCATGCCTCAATACAATGAAACGCATGGTTTTTTCTCGACGATAAAAGCCTAAATATAGACAGGAAAAACACATCCTTCCGTACAGGTAAACGCCGGGTAGTGTACGAGAACAACTCAGGCTATGCTGAGCCCTCGACGCGAGACACGGAGGCGCACATGCATCACCCAGACGTTTACATCGGCAGCATTCAACCCTATGAGGGCGGGCGCCCCAGCGCCATCGCCAAACGCCAGGTGGATGGTGCCATCCGGCTCACGCCGCTCGGGCTGGAAGGCGACGAACAGGCGGAGAAAAGCTATCACGGCGGGCCGGATCGCGCGCTGTGCCACTACCCGCGCGAGCATTACGCCCACTGGCGCGAGCAGTTTCCGGCGCAGGCGGAGCAGTTTTGCGCCCCGGCCTTCGGCGAGAATATCTCCACCGAAGGGCTGACCGAACACAACGTGTTTATGGGCGACATCTTCCGCTGGGGCGAGGCGCTGATCCAGGTCACCCAGCCGCGCTCGCCGTGCTTCAAGCTCAATTATCACTTCGCCATCGAGGACATTTCGGTGCTGATGCAGCAAAGCGGCCGCTGCGGCTGGCTGTATCGGGTGGTGTCGCCGGGCGCGGTCAGCGGCGATCGTCCGCTGGCGCTGGCGGCGCGCAACAGCGACGTGTCGGTCGCCGAAGCCATCGCCATCGCCTGGCACATGCCGTTCGACGCGGAACAGTATCGCCGTCTGTTGGCGGTGGCCGGCCTCTCCGCCAGCTGGAGCAAGACCATGCTCACACGGCTTGCCGAAGGGCGCCTCGAAGATTTCAACCGCCGCCTGCTCGGCCGTTGAAAACGGCGGCGGAAAGATGAAAAACGTGCGCCGGGTGCCGCGTCAAACATTTTCTTCCGCCTATACTGTAGCCGCACGTTTTTTCAGCCAGGAGCCAGGTATATGACCACCCCGACCCATTCGATTCATCACGCCGCCGCCGAAGGCTATCAGGCCAATGCCGATCGCTATGTGAAAGGCCGGCCGGATTACCCGCCGGAAATCGCCGTCTGGCTGCGTGACGTCATCGGCCTGCACGCCGGCATGACGGTCATCGATCTCGGCGCCGGCACCGGCAAGTTCACCCCGCGCCTGCTGGAAACCGGCGCGCAGGTGATCGCCGTCGAACCGGTGCCGCAAATGCTGGAAAAACTGTCGGCGGCGCTGCCGCAGGTGAAAACGCAGGCGGGCACCGCCGACGCGATCCCGTTGCCGGACGAGTCGGTCGATGCCGTGGTCTGTGCCCAGTCCTTCCATTGGTTCGCCACGCCGCAGGCGCTGGCGGAAATCCAGCGCATTCTCAAGCCCGGCGGCAAACTCGGTCTGGTGTGGAACATGCGCGATGCGCGGGTCGGCTGGGTGCGCAAACTGAATCAGATCGTCGATAGCCACGAAGGCGATGCGCCGCGTTTCTATACCGGCGAATGGCGCAAGTTCTTCCCGTTCAAAGGCTTTGAACCGCTGCAGGAGCAGGTGTTTATGCTGGGCCATCGGGGTGCGGTGGAGGACGTGATCTACAACCGCGTGCGTTCAACCAGCTTTATCGCCGCGCTGCCGCAGCCGCAACAGGAGCAGGTTATCGATCGGTTGCGCCAACTGGTGGCGGAAGAAGAGGAGCTACGGGGCCAGGACACGGTCACCGTGCCCTATCAGACCAAGGCGTATTACACCACCAAGGTCTGACGCCCAGGGGTTCAGAACGCTTTCTTGGCGTAGCCGGTGACCGCTTTCAGGCCCATCTCGCGGCCCAGCGCGGTCATCGGGTGCACCACGATCAACCCGCGCGCGGTTTTCTTCAGCGCGCCCATATCGGCCTGCTCTTTCTTGGTGATCTCGCGGCTGAACGGCAGCTTGCTCAGCTTCTGCGCTTCGGCGCTCAGCTTCTCGCCGCGCACGTTTTTCAGGCGCTCGATCTCCGTCGCCAGTTTCTCTTTCTCTTTGGTGTGCTGCGCGATCAACTCAGGGTTGCCCTGTTGGATCACGGTGGCGTCTTTGTGGTTCAAGGCGTCCAGCAGGTCGCTCAGGCGCTTGATCTCTGCCTTTTCTTTCTCTTTCATGGTCTCTGGCCCGTTGTGCCCAAAATGGCACGCTAATCAATGATACCGGCATTGTAGCAAAAGGCGCGCGCCGTTACCCGTCCTGCGCAATGCCGGGCGGCAAGCCGCTCATCTCGCAGGCCCTGGCGCCGAGCCGGGCCAACGCCTGGGTGTAGCGCGCGTTGAACGGGTAGCAGCAGGAGAGCCGTAGCGCGTTGCGGTAACGCCCGCTGGGCGAATACAGGGTGCCCGGCGTTAAACAGATCTGCTCCTCCAGCAGCTGATGGAACAGCGCCACACTGTCCACGCCAGGGGGGAATTCGACCCAGAACACGAAGCCGCCCGCCGGCTGCGTGGCCAGCGTGCCGCGCGGGAAATGCCGGGCGATCAGCGCCCGCGCCTCGTCGACCTGCGCCGCATAGCGCTTGCGCAGGTTGCGCAAATGGTGATCGTAACCGCCGCTCTCCAGGAAGGTCGCCAGCGTTTCCGACAGCAGCTGCGACTCTGACATCGACGACACCGCCTTCAGCTTGCGCAACGCCTCGTGGAAGCGGCCGCCGCAGACCCAGCCGACGCGAAAATCCGGCGCCAACGTTTTGGTAAAGCTGGAGCAAAACAGCACCCAGCCGTCGCGATCGAACGCCTTCACCGCCGGCGACAGCGCGCCGCCGAACTGGATCTCGGCATACAGCCCATCTTCAATCAACGGCACCTGATGATCGTTCATCAGCCGCGCCAGCCGCTTTTTCGCCGCCAGCGGCATGGTGCAGCCCAGCGGGTTTTGCACCGTCGGCATGGCGATCACCGCGTTCAGCCGCTGCTCGTTCAATAGCAGCTCGAGCGCGTCCAGCGACAGTCCCAACTGCGGATCGGTGGGGATTTCCAGCGCTTTCAGCCCCAGGCTGGCCAGCAGCGGCAGCAGATAGAAGTAGGTTGGCGACTCCAGCCCGACGCAGTCACCCGGTTTGGTGGTGACGCGCAGCGCCAGCTGCAGCGCCTCCATGCAGCCATGGGTCAGCACCACGTCGCCCGGCTCCAGCAGCATGCCCAGCGTCATCGAGCGACGGGCGATCTGCTGACGCAGCCTCAGGCTGCCGGGCGGCAACGGATACTGCCCGATCAGATCCGGCTGGCGGCGCAGCTGAGAAGACAGCATGCGCCCCAACTTGCCACCGGGATAAAAGTCGCTGGTCTGCGGGCAAGCCAACGCAATGTTGGTGAAGGCCGGGTTTTGCTGGGCGGCAAACACGGTGTCGATCAGCGCCAGCACGTCGTCCGCCGGCGGTTCGATGCGCCCGCAGGGCGCCGAGGCCATCTTCAGCGCCGGCAGCGTGCTGCGGACATAAAACCCCGACTGCGGTCGCGCCTCGATCAACCCGCGATCCTCCAGCGTGCGGTAAGCCGACACCACGGTATTGATGCTGACGCGATGGGTTTGCGCACAGCGCCGCACCGAAGGCAAGCGGTCGCCGGGCTGCAGCGTGCCGCGGCGAATGGCTTCGGCCAACGTGTCCGCCAGCTGCAGGTAACGGGTATCCGGGGTTTCATCGAGCAGGGTCACAGTTTCTCTCCAGGCAATGGGTACAGTTTACATTTTGTACAACTGTAACCATGACAATATCCGATTTGTGGTTCTGTCACCATCCCATTGCAGCGATTATGCTGATCTCTCGTCATCACCGTCATTTTCAAGGAACCTGCCATGCTGGACTCCGCCTTTGTCAGCTACGTCACCGTCATGTCGATCACCCCCGGCCCCAACAACCTGCTGCTGGCCTCGTCGGGCGTCAACTTCGGCCTGCGCCGCACCCTGCCGATGCTGTTTGGCATCTGCATCGGTTGTGCGGTACAGCTGGCGATCATTATCCCGCTGCTGGCGCTGGCGCTGAGCTGGGCCGGCGTCATCCGCCTGCCGCTGGCGGTGATCGGCTGCGCTTATCTGCTGTGGCTGTCATGGAAACTGTTCCAGGCGGCCTCGCCGGACGCCAAAGAGCAGGCGCAGCCGATGAGCCTGCTCAACGGCGCGCTGTTTCAGGCGGTCAACCCCAAGGCCTGGCTGATGGTGATCAACGTGGCGATCCTGTTCACCCCGCGCGAAGGCGCCACCTTCGTCCATACGCTGTCGGTCATCGCCGGTTTCGCGCTGCTGAACTTGCCGTGCGTGCTGCTGTGGGCGGTGCTGGGCGACCGGTTGCGCAACGCGCTGCGAGTGACCTGGAAACTGCGCGCCTTCAACGGCGTGATGTCCGGGCTGATGGCCGCCACCGCGCTGTGGCTGTTGTTCGACGAGTGGCGCGCGGCCTTTGCCTAGCCGCGGCCGAGAGGAGAAAGCCGGGAGGGTTGCTTGGCGCCGATGCCGGCGATCAGATCGGTAATGGACAGCACCATGGTGGAGCGCACCATCTGCTGATAGCGCTGGCGCTGCATGGCGATCAGCGCTTCATCCGCCTCGCCCGGCTGCAGGAAAGTCGGCACCGGCGGCAGCGCGGCCACACAGTGCAGCTCGCCGAACGGCCCGAGTATTTCGTCGTCGACGAAGCGGTATTCCGACCCGTCGTGGTTCAGCTCTTCGCGCATCGCCATCAGCAGTTCGGCGTCTTCATATTCGTGGCGGGAAATCACCCCCAGGCCGTACATCAGCTTCAGGCGCACCGACAGCTCCCCCAGAGGGCCGCTGCCGGACAATAGCGGTTCGACGGCATATTTCACCGCGTAGTCATCCTTGCGGAATACCTGCACCACCAGCACGTTGAGCGCTTCCGCCAGCAGCTCTACCGCCGCGATCAGGAAGCTGCGCACCGTTTTGCCCGCGTTCAGCTTTTCCAGAACCTGGTTTTCAAATGCCTGTGCTTCTTCCATCGTCGCTTTTCGAAAGGCGTGGGGAGGGCCGTCGATGCCGAACTCGGGTTCCAGGAGCGCAGCAAGCTGCGCTCGGGTGTTCATCATCACGATTCTACTTGTGCATGGCGTTATACACAGCAACGGCCTCTTCTACAACCTCGCTTTCCGCCGGCAGGCCGGAAATTTGCGCCAGCGCGGCTTTCGGCCCGAGCGTATTCAGCAATTCCGCCAACTCCAACGCCTGCGGATCCTGTTCGCTGCGGTAACTCATGGCGGCGGCGATGCCCTGGATCAGGTTGGCATGCGGCAGGCCGTATTCCAGCGTGCCCAGCAGCGGTTTGATCAGGCGATCGCCGGCGCTCAGTTTGCGCAGCGGCTGGCGCCCCACGCGCTCGACGTCATCGTGCAGATGCGGGTTTTCGAAGCGGCCGAGAATTTTGTTGATGTAGGCGGCGTGCTTGTCGGCGTCGAAGCCGTAGCGTTTGATCAGCACCGCGCCGCTCTCTTCCATCGCCCCTTTCACCACCCGGCGGATCGCCGGATCGAGAATGGCGTCGCGAATGGTTTGCAGCCCGGCCCGTTGGCCGAGGTAGGCGGTGATCGCGTGGCCGGTGTTGAGGGTGAACAGCTTGCGCTCGACGAAGGCCATCAGGTTGTCGGTCAGCTCCATGCCGGCGATCGCCGGAGGCTGGCCTTTAAACTGCGTCTGATCGACGATCCATTCGCTGAAGGTTTCCACCGTCACTTCCAGCGGATCGCTGCTGTCCGCCGGCGGCACGATGCGATCGACCGCCGAATCGACGAAGCCGACATGCTGCTCAACCCATGCCTGCTCGTCCTGCGGCAGCGCGGCGAACACATGCTGCTTCAGCTGGCTGGTGCCGCGTACCATGTTCTCGCAGGCGATGATGTTCAGCGGCTGCACATTGCCCTGCTGATGGCGCAGCACCAGTCCTTTGGCGATCGTGCCGGCGATTTTGGCGAGAATTTGCGGACCCACGGCGGTGGTCACCAGATCCGCCTCGGCGATCAGCGCCACCGCGGCTTCGCCGCCGCTGTTGACGGCGCTGACGTTGGTGACGTTCTCCACGCGCTCTTGCTCGCCCACCACGTGCACCGAGTAGCTTTTTCGGCTGTTCAGCAGATCCAGCACCGTTTGATTGACGTCGGCGAAGGTCAGCTCAACGCCCGCGTCCGCCAGCAGCTTGCCGATAAAACCGCGGCCGATGTTCCCTGCGCCAAAATGTAATGCTTTCATAACTCTACCTTCTTAATGTCGAAGGGTGCAGCAAGCTGCACCCTTTAAAATGATTCTGTTATCCGGCTTTTTTGCCGCCGAGCAGGTCCAGCACTTCCTGAACGCTGGTGGTATTCGCCAGCCGCTCGATCACGCTCTCGTCATCCAGCGCGTTGGTCAGGCTGGTGATCACCTGAATATGCTCGTTGTTGCGCGCGGCGATGCCGATCACCAGGCGCGCCACTTCGTCCTCTTCATCGCCGAAGCGCACGCCCTGCGGGTACTGGCAGAACACCACGCCGGTGCGCAGCACCCGGTCTTTAGCCTCGATGGTGCCGTGCGGCACGGCGATCGACTCGCCCAGGTAGGTGGACGTGAGCTTTTCGCGCTCCAGCATCGCCGGCACGTATTCCGGCTCAACGTAGCCGCCCTTCACCAGTTGCTCGCCGGCGAAGCGGATCGCCTGCTCTTTGTCACTGGCCTGCAGATTGAGGAACACGTTGCTTTCGCTCAGCTTGAACAGATTCGGCTCACCGGCTTCGACGCTGTCATCCAGCGCCTTCTGCTGGTTGTCGCTGGTTTGGTTGGCCGCCAGCAAACGCTCGACCAGATCGCTGTACAGCTTGCTGTCGAGGAAGTTGGTCAGCGAGATGTGCTGGGCCTGCGGCGCGTGGCGCATCGCGCGCTCGGTCAGATCGCGGTGCGTGATGACCAGATCCACATCGTCCGGCAGGCTGTTGATGGCGCTGTTGGTCACCGAGATGTTCTTCAGCCCGGCGTCCGCCACTTTCTTGCGCAACACCCCGGCGCCCATGGCGCTGGAACCCATGCCCGCATCGCAGGCGACGATGATTTTGCGCACGGTGCTCAGATCGCCGTCGACCGACGCTGGCGCCGCTGCGCCGCCTTTGGACTGCGATTTCATCTCTTGCATGCGGCGGGTCGCGGCTTCCAGATCGTCATCCTCTTTCACTTTGGAGGTTTTCAGCAGGAAAGCAGACACCACGAAGGAGACGGCAAAGGCTGCGCACACCGCCGCAATGTTGGCGAAGTAGGCGCCTTTCGGAGTCATCGCCAGCACCGCCAGGATCGAACCCGGGGAAGCCGGAGAAACCAGGCCGCCGTTCAGCATCGTCAGGGTGAATACGCCGGTCATGCCGCCCAGGATCACCGCCAGCAGCAGACGTGGATTCATCAGCACGTAAGGGAAGTAGATTTCGTGGATGCCGCCCAGGAAGTGAATGATCGCCGCACCGCCGGCGGATTGCTTGGCGCTGCCGCGGCCGAAGAACATGTAGGCCATCAGCACGCCCATGCCCGGGCCTGGGTTGGCTTCAATCAGGAAGAACACCGACTTGCCGGCTTCCGTGGCCTGCTGGATACCCAGCGGCGAGAAGATGCCGTGGTTGATGGCGTTGTTCAGGAACAGGATTTTCGCCGGTTCAACGAAGATGGACGCCAGTGGCAACAGGTTGTTCTTCACCATCACGTGCACGCCCGCCGCCAGCAGCTTGGAGAGCACCTCCACCAGCGGCCCGATGCCCAGGAAAGCCAGGATTGCCAGCAGCATGCCGATGATGCCGGCGGAGAAGTTGTTCACCAGCATTTCAAAGCCGCTTTTGATCTTGCCGTCCACCCAGCGGTCGAAATGCTTGATAGCCCAGCCACCCAGCGGGCCGGCGATCATCGAGCCGAGGAACATCGGCATGTCGGCGCCGACGATGACGCCCATGGTGGTGATGGCGCCGACCACGCCGCCGCGCTCGCCACCCACCAGCCGCCCGCCGGTGTAGCCGATCAGCAGCGGCAGCAGATAGGTGATCATCGGGCCGACCAGCTTGGCTAAGGTTTCATTCGGCAGCCAGCCGGTTGGAATGAATAGCGCGGTGATAATCCCCCAGGCGATAAAGGCGCCGATGTTGGGCATCACCATGTTGCTCAGGAAGCGGCCAAAGTTTTGCACTTTAACCTTGATGTCTGGTGAAAACATAAAACACACCCCTATTGTTACGCGCTGACAATAGAGCGCGTGATTATTGTTGTGACGATCCAGCCGTGTTGCCGCTGTATGCGAAACGGACTCTATCACGCTGTTTTTGTCACGCGAACTTCACGAATTTTTTGTGATACAAGTCACACACAACACCCCAACAAACCCTCATTTATAGTGATAAAGATCACACTTATGACGTGTAAAAAAAGCACAGTGAGAAAAAAACCGCCCAAAAATCGACAATAAAGTGATAACAGTCACATTTTTAACTTGGTGATTTGTTTTTAAATTGTGATAAACATCACAATTTATTTTTGACTGCAGCGCCCGATCGCGACGCTCTGTTTGATCTTCCCTGTGAGCACTCATCCCGCCGGGAACTAGCGAAGTGATGAATGAAAGAAAACTACATTGCCGAATGAATGAGTTAATTGAAGTGTAGTACAGAAGCCTGCGCAATAAACCAGCAAGCTATTGGAAACGCTGAGGGGAAATAAAGCAGGCCGGCAATGCCGGCCTGTAGATCGTCGTAGGCGCGTTATTGCGTCACGCTTTGAATGGCTTTCTGCGCATTCACCAGGTTCTGCTGTTTGGCCACCAGATTCGACATCATGGTGTTGTACTGCGCCACCTGCTGCGCAGTACGGAACTGCACGCCGTTGTTGTTGAAGCTGACCTGATTGCCCTGGCTCTGCAGGAAATCGCCAACCTGCACCAGATCCTGCACAAAGCTGGCGGTGGTCGGGATCGCCGGCATCAGGGCGTTGGCCGGCGCGGTGACGATTTTGTCATAGGCCTGGTTGTACACCGCCTTCAGATCGTCGGGCTGTTTCAACGCCGCGCGGGCGGTATCCGCCTGCGACTTGGCGGACTGGATCTGCTGGCCCAGCAGGTTCAACGCCCCGACCGATTGCTGCAGCGCATCGCGTTTGTTCAGATAGTCCTGTGCGGTGCGGATCTGGTTAATCTGATCCAGCGCCGGGGTCAGGCTGGCGCCGACCGACTTGGACAACTGCTGTGAAAAGCCGACCAAAATCGCGTAATCGCCGGCATAGTTGCCGAACTTCTGCTTCTGGTCTTCGCTCAGCGTGGGGATATTCGCCCCGCTGCGCATCACGGTATTCTGTAAGTAATCGATAAATGCTTTGCGCTGTTCCGGCTCTTTATCGCCGCAGGCGGTCAATTGCATGACCACCAACAATGCCAATACCGGTGCCAACCAACGCGCGAAACCTCTGCTCTGGATCCCTACCGCCATGTGACATAACTCCTGTTATAAACCTGCTTTTTCATTGGACTCCGCCCCTTTTTCCGCACTCCGTGCGCCTATAAGAATAGATCAACTGGCGGCGTTCCGATACGCGATTCCGTTTGCGGTGAACATTGTCTCGGCCGGAGGCGGTTGAACATCGTGCGCAAAACGCACTGAGGTTCATTGCCGTCGGCGACCGGACGCTTCAATTTCCCCAAGTCGCCCCCCAAGTCGCCAGGCGACCTTGCCTTCGCACCCAGGAAACGGAAATAAAAAAGGCGCCCGCAGGCGCCTTTTCACAGCACACAGCCGTTTACTGCAGTACGGAGATATCCGCCACCTGCAGGAACAGTTCACGCAATTTGCTCAGCAGCGTCAGGCGATTCACGCGCACTTCCGCATCGTCCGCCATCACCATCACGTTGTCGAAGAACGCATCCACCGGCTCACGCAGCGCAGCCAGTTCCACCAGCGCTTCCTGGTAGTTGCCCGCCGCGAAGTACGGCTGCAGCTTGTCGCGCAGCACCACCAGGTGGGTCGCCAACTGGATCTCCGCCGCGTCCTTCAGCACCGAAGCGCGCACGCTGTCGTTCAGCGTTTCGGTAGACTTCGCCAGAATGTTGGAGACGCGTTTGTTGGCCGCAGCCAACGCCGCCGCTTCGTCCAGCGTGCGGAAGTGGGATACCGCCTTGACGCGCGCGTCGAAGTCGGCCGGTTTGGTCGGACGGCGCGCCAGCACCGCCTGAATGGTATCGACGGCGTGGCCTTCTTCCTGATACCAGGCGCGGAAGCGGCCCAGCATGAATTCCACCACCTCGTCGACCACCTTGGCGTTGGTCAGCTTGCTGCCGTACAGGCGCACGGCCTCTTCGGTCAGGGTCTGCAGATCCAGCGGCAGGTTTTTCTCGACGATGATGCGCAACACGCCCAGCGCGGCGCGGCGCAGCGCGAACGGGTCTTTATCGCCTTTCGGATGCTGCCCGATGCCGAAAATGCCGGCCAGGGTATCCATCTTGTCGGCGATCGCCAGCGAGCAGGCCACCAGCGACTGCGGCAGCGCATCGCCGGCGTAGCGCGGCTGATACTGCTCGTTCAGCGCAACGGCGACGTCTTCCGCCTCACCGTCGTGGCGCGCGTAGTGCATGCCCATCACGCCCTGGGTGTCGGTGAATTCGAACACCATGTTGGTCATCAGGTCGCACTTCGACAGCAGGCCCGCACGGGTGGCGTGGTTGACGTCGGCGCCGATCTGGCCGGCAACCCAGCCCGCCAGCGCCTGAATGCGATCGGTCTTGTCGCGCAGGGTGCCCAGCTGCTGTTGGAACAGCACGGTTTCCAGGCGCGGCAGATTGTCTTCCAGGCGTTTCTTGCGATCGGTGTTGAAGAAGAACTCGGCATCGGCCAGGCGCGGACGCACCACCTTCTCGTTGCCGGAAATGATCTGCTGCGGGTCTTTCGACTCGATGTTGGCCACAAAGATAAAGTTCGGCAGCAGTTTGCCCGCGGCGTCGTACACCGGGAAATACTTCTGGTCGCCCTTCATGGTGTACACCAGCGCTTCCGCCGGCACCGCCAGGAATTTTTCTTCGAATTTGGCGGTCAGCACCACCGGCCATTCCACCAGCGAGGCCACTTCTTCCAACAGGCTGTCGCTCAGATCGGCCTTGCCGCCAATCTTCTGCGCCGCCAGTTCGGCGTCGCGTTTGATGAGGGCTTTACGCGCTTCGTAGTCGGCGACCACTTTGCCGCGCTCCAGCAGGATCTGCGGGTATTGGTCGGCGTTATCGAGGGTGAACTCGGCTTCGCCCATGAAGCGGTGGCCGCGCACGGTGCGCGCAGAGTCGATGCCCAGCACGGTGCCCGGGATCAGATCGGCGCCCAGCAGCATCGTAACGGTGTGCACCGGACGCACGAACTGCACGTCGGAGTCGCCCCAACGCATCAGTTTCGGGATCGGCAGTTTAGCCAGCGCGGTGCTGACCATGCCGGCCAGCAGTTGTTGCGCCGACTGGCCTTTGACGTGGGCGCGGTACATCAACCACTCGCCCTTGTCGGTCACCAGGCGTTCAGCCTGATCGACGGTGATGCCGCAGCCGCGCGCCCAGCCTTCGGCCGCTTTGCTCGGTTTGCCTTCGGCGTCGAACGCCTGGGCGATCGCCGGGCCGCGTTTTTCAATTTCGCGATCGGCCTGCGCCGCGCTCAGGTTGGCCACTTTCAGCGCTAGGCGGCGCGGTGCGGCGAACCAGCTCACTTCACCGTGTTCCAGGCCGGCGTTGTCCAGTTCGGCGGTGAAGTTGGCGGCGAAAGATTCCGCCAGGGAACGAAGCGCCTTCGGCGGCAGCTCTTCCGTGCCGATTTCCACCAGGAAAGTCTGTTGAGTCATGGCTGCCTCTTAGTTCTCGTTCTTCTTGTTGCACATCGGGAAGCCCAGCGCTTCGCGGGAAGCGTAGTAGGCTTCGGCAACGGCTTTGGTCAGCGTGCGGATGCGCAGAATGTAGCGTTGACGCTCGGTCACCGAAATCGCCTTGCGCGCGTCCAGCAGGTTGAAGGTATGGCCCGCCTTCAGGATGCGTTCATAGGCCGGCAGCGGCAGCGGTTTTTCCAGCGCCAGCAGCGATTGGGCTTCTTTCTCGTACTGCTCGAAGCAGGAGAACAGGAAGTCGACGTCGGCGTATTCGAAGTTGTAGGTGGACTGCTCCACTTCATTCTGATGGAACACGTCGCCGTAGGTGGTGACGCCCAGCGGGCCGTTGCTCCACACCAGATCGTACACGCTGTCCACGCCCTGGATGTACATCGCCAGACGCTCCAGACCGTAGGTGATCTCGCCGGTCACCGGCTTGCACTCCAGGCCGCCGACCTGCTGGAAGTAAGTGAACTGCGTCACTTCCATGCCGTTCAGCCACACTTCCCAACCCAGGCCCCAGGCGCCGAGCGTCGGGTTTTCCCAGTTGTCTTCCACGAAGCGAATGTCGTGGATGGTCGGATCCAGACCCAGCTCTTTCAACGAGCCCAGGTAGAGTTCCTGAATGTTGTCCGGCGATGGCTTAATCACCACCTGGAACTGGTAGTAGTGCTGCAGACGGTTCGGGTTTTCACCGTAGCGGCCGTCGGTCGGGCGGCGAGATGGCTGCACATAGGCGGCGGCCATCGGCTCCGGCCCCAGTGCGCGCAGGCACGTCATCGGGTGTGAGGTTCCCGCGCCGACTTCCATGTCCAATGGTTGAACGATGGTGCAGCCCTGGCGCGCCCAATAATCCTGCAGTGTCAGGATCAGGCCCTGGAAGGTCTTGGTATCAAACTTTTGCATGTTGAATTCGCACGCGATACAAGTGGATTTAGATGGAATGCGCCAGTATACCCTTTGACCGTAAGATATACAGCCAGAATCCGGCAACAAGTGCGAATCGGGGTGAGAAACGCTGGATTTTCACGCATCGGGCACAGCGGGAAAGACAACGCGTCTGCCGGTCCCCTCGCCGTCCAGAAAAACACACCCGGCACACACATTAGAAACATTTAACAAAAACATCACTCACCGCCGTTTAAATAATCAATTAGCTGAACGCTATTTCCCCCTTCATCGATTAAATTTATGCTGATTTACGTGCGCATATCCTTATATTTCCCACGAGATAAAGTTGCGCCAATGTTATTTTTGTTAATTTTATCAACTAAAAAACTCCCCTCATCGAGAGATAATGTGATCAAGTGCCAGATTATTTCTTATTATCGTGAAAAATAAGGTGATATCGCGCGGCGTGCCGACGCGCAGGGCATGGGAGGAACGGCCAGGGATGAAATACGGCGCTAACGGGCCACAGAAACAAATTGACAGTTAATCTTTGGTTATACAATAATAAATAAAATTTTCCCTGGTGTTGGCCAAGTGGCTACCTGATCCTTTCATAGGATCAGTTTTTTTTTGTCTTTCCGCCAACCTCATTGCGGCCCGCATAATTTCCCCAGGCCGCCTTCCGCATAAATCCCTTATCAGACCTTATGGCTTATCTTGAGCGCGCCGATGGCCAATTCAAAAACGCGCGCTGACGCCGACGTTATACATAAACTGCTCGCCGCTGCTCAGCCCGCCGGTTTGCGAGACGGTGGCGAAGGCCGATACCTGGTCCGTCAACGGCATGTTGGCCCCCAACGTGACATCCACCCAATTTTTGTCCTGGCCCGCACTGTCGCGGGTGAACGAGGTTTGCGTCGATTTCAGGCCGCCGCCGGCGCGGTAGACGTCGTCACCGAACTGGTGCTGATAACTCACCTCCGCATAAGGGTTAAACACGCCGAATTGCGTATCCAGCCGCCAACCCAACGCACCGATCTGCGAGTGGTAGGTTTGATCGTTGAAGCGCATGGCGGTGCTGTCATCGCTGTCTTCGCTGTAGCCGGAAACGCGGCTGTAGTCCCAGGCGAACTGCGCCACCGGTCCGGTAGTCAGGTAAGAGGCGATCGGGAAGTCATAGCCGGCGGTCACGCGCGCGCCCCACTGCCTGCCGGTGGTCGAACCGGTTTCGGTGCGCGTCAGCGGCCCCAGCCGCATGCTGCGGCGGATGTCGTCATAATCCATCGTCGCATAGTGCAGATCGGCGTTGACCCAGCCGTGCTCGAAGATCGCCAGTGAACTGAAAGCCGACAGCAGCAGCCCGCGCGCCTTGTAATCAAAGCGGCTGGAAGGATGCTGATCGTCGTTGGAACCGGCGATCAACGCGCCGATCAACCAGCTGTCGGTCAGCTGATAGTCCACGCCGACGGTCAGGTTGTGGGTGGTGGCGTTGCCGTCCCCCGCGGCCCGGTTATCGGCATAGTCGTAGTGCTGGCCGGCGTAACCGCCGAACACCCCCAGCGAACCCTGCGGGTTGTCGCCGTTGCGCAGCTGCTGGAAGCGGCTGTCGAGCGTGGCGCGGCTGTCGCGCGCCATCGCCGCCGTCGCCTGATTCAGCGCCACCACCTGCGCCGGACCATCCAATACCGCCTGGATATAATCCGCAATCAGCAGGTGCGCCTGTGGGCTGGGGTGGAAATGGTCGGAGAACAGATAGGACTGGCCGGCGTCGAAGCCGGGCATGTCGGAACGGCAGACCGCCGAGGAAACGCCCGGCGGGCAAGCCATGCCGGCGGTGTTGGCGAAGCCGAACTGCGCCGGATTGGCGATCGCTTCGGCGAACAGCTTGTTGACGTCCACCCGCACGATATTGCCGCTCCCCTGCGCCAGCAAACGGTCTTCGCTTTGATTATAGAGATCGGTCAGTTGAGCGGCCTGCGTGCTCAGGCCGTCATACGCCGCGATAAGCTGCGCGGCGATCGCCTGCTGCACCTGAGGAATGGCGCTGCCCTGCTTCGCCGCAGCGGTCAACGCCGCGTGGATCGCCTGCGTGCGTGAAGCGTTGTCCGGCGTCGCCACCGAACTAAGCGTGGCATAGGCCGCCTGGATCGCCGCCCCCTGCACCGGTGACAGCGCCTGTTGAATGATCAATTCCATCAGCTGCGGCGTGGAGCCGATGTTCGGCACCGTCGGCACGATCACCGTGCCGGCGCCGGCGTTCAGCAGCGAATGCACTTGCGCCGCCGCCGCCGCGGCGCTGTTATAGGCCACGCCGGGCGCGGTAGCGGCATTCAGCGCTGCCGCCGCCAGGTCGTTGCCGCCGATCCAATGAATATACAAACCGTCGCCGTCGGCCTGGCCATTGACCCGGTTCAGGTAACGCTGCACCTGCTCCTGGGTGTTGTCGGCCAGGTTCAGGCCCGGCACCGCCACCGCGCCGCCGGCGGCGTAGTTCTCACCGCCATTGTCCGAAGCCACCAGCGCCGCCCCGATGCGTTGCGCCAATGCTTCGTCGTACAGCAGGTGCTGGCTGCCGTCATAGGTGAACCGGCCGTTGTTGCCGGTATCGCTCAGGCTGTCGCCAAAGACGTAGAGTTGATCGTACGCCTGAGCCGGAAGGGTCACACTGCAAAGCAACGCCACTGCAAGCGCCGCCGGGCGGGGCATGCACGTTATTTTTAAAGGCATGGATCGACTCCTGAGAGCCTGCAAATGAAGGCCATGTCGTTTTTATCGCTGGTCAGTTTTCCACCGGCCATGTAGTAACTATTGTCGGCTTTTTCGTCACGTCAAGCGGGCCGATGACAAAACAATCAGAGGCTTGCCAAGTTCGGCGCTTCGAGCGATGATTACTGTTCATAAACACAGCATAAGGACATTCAGGATGGCAGACGAACGTTGCGGTTGGGTGACGGCCGATCCGTTGTATCTCGAGTATCACGACAAGGAATGGGGCGCGCCCACCACCGACGCGCGCGAGCTGTTTGAAATGTTGTGCCTCGAGGGGCAGCAAGCCGGCCTTTCCTGGATCACCGTCCTGAAAAAGCGCGAGAACTACCGCCGCGCTTTCCACGATTTCGATCCGCGGCGTGTCGCCGCCATGACCGAACAAGACGTGGAAAACCTGCTGCAGGACAGCGGCATCATCCGCCACCGCGGCAAGATAGAAGCCATCATCACCAACGCCAAGGCCTATCTGGCGATGGAGGCGGCCGGGGAGAATTTCGTTACCTTCATTTGGGACTTCGTCGGCGGCCGGCCGCAGCTTAACCGCTGGCAAGCGCTGAACCAGGTGCCGGCCAAAACCGAGCAGTCCGACGCCATGTCCAAGGCGCTGAAAAAGCGCGGCTTCAAGTTTATCGGCTCCACCATCTGTTACGCCTTCATGCAGGCCAGCGGGCTGGTGAACGATCATCTCACGGGGTGCATGTGTTACCCAAAGCCACGGTGATCCGCCCCTGTGGCCCGGAGGATATCGAACGGCTGATGGCGCTGTGGCTGCCCAGCACCATCGCCGCCCATCCGTTCGTGGCGGAAAAATACTGGCGTGAGAGCGCCGCGTTGGTGCGGGAAAACTACCTGCCGCGCGCGCAAAGCTGGGCCTGCTGGCATGACGACGAAATCGTCGGCTTTATCAGCGTGCTGGACGAGCAGTTCATCGGCGCGCTGTTTGTCGATCGGGCGTTTCACGGCCGCGGCGTCGCCCAGGCGTTGATGACGCACGTACAGCAGCGCTATCGTCGGCTCAGCCTGGAGGTGTATCAGCAAAACCTGCGCGCCTGCGCGTTTTACCACAAGCACGGTTTTCAGGTAACGCAACGCCTGTTTAACGACGAAACCCAGGCCTATACGCTGATCATGAACTGGCCGGCAATCGAGAATTCAACCGGTTACGGTTAAAAAAGGCGCATTCGCGCCCTGGCGGCGCGCAATTAGGAATCCGCTGCATGGCGCCGCCCGGCGTTTTGTCGCATAACTCCCCCAGCACTTACCCGCGCTCATCATTTGTCACGTTTTTCTCCGGAACTGCCGGCGAGCCAACGCGTCATAGTAGCGCGGTGATGCGGGCCCCACCTGCGTCGCCTACTTTTTGCGCCCCCGTGTTGGGCCGGCGCGTACAGAATTGATGCCATTAAGGACAAGAACATGAAAAAACGCATTGCAATTATTGCCGGCGCAGTGAGCGTCGCGCTCACGCTGTCAGCCTGTACCACCAACCCTTACACCGGCGAATCCGAAGTCGGCAAATCCGGCATCGGCGCGGGCCTCGGCGCCGCACTGGGCGCCGGCGTCGGCGTGCTGTCCTCTTCCAAGAAAGATCGCGGCAAGGGCGCGCTGATCGGCGCAGCGGCCGGTGCAGCCCTCGGCGGCGGCGCAGGCTATTACATGGACGTGCAGGAAGCCAAGCTGCGAGACAAGATGAAAGGCACCGGCGTCAGCGTCACCCGTCAGGGCGACAACATCGTGCTGAACATGCCGAACAACGTGACCTTCGACAGCAGCAGCGCCACGCTGAAACCGGCGGGCGCCAACACCCTGACCGGCGTCGCCATGGTGCTGAAAGAGTATCCGAAAACCGCGGTCAACGTGGTCGGCTACACCGACAGCACCGGTTCCCGCTCGCTCAACATGAACCTGTCGCAGCAGCGCGCCGACGGCGTAGCCAGCGCGCTGATCACCCAGGGCGTGGCGGCGAACCGTATCCGCACCACCGGCGCCGGCCCGGACAACCCGATCGCCTCCAACAGCACCGCGGAAGGCAAGGCGCAAAACCGCCGCGTCGAGATCACCCTCAGCCCGCTGCAGTAATCCCGTGCGGGGCGCCACCTGCGCCCCGCCGCTTCCTCCCGACTTTCTCCTTATCCTTCAATATTCCCGCTCGCACATCGGGTATGGTAGTCTCCTTGGCAATTAACCGCAGGAGGGATCGGCTGTGAGCACAGGCAAGGCAACGCGCGCCTCAGGACGCGCCACCATCAGCGATGTGGCCAGCATCGCCAAAACCGGCAAGACCAGCGTGTCGCGCTATCTGAATGGTGAACAGCACCTGCTTTCCGACGATCTCAAACAGCGCATCGAACAGGCTATCCAGCAGCTCGACTACCGGCCAAGCCAGATGGCGCGCAGCCTGAAGGGCGGCCAGACCCGCCTGATCGGCCTGATCCTCGCCGATATCACCAACCCCTATTCAGTGGACGTGATGCGCGGCATCGAGGCCGCCTGCCGTCAACACGGTTTTACCCTGCTGGTGTGTAACACCAACAACGAAGTCAATCAGGAACAGCACTACCTGCAGCTGCTCAGCAGTTACCGGGTGGAAGGCATTGTGGTCAACGCGGTCGGCATGCGCGAGGAAGCGTTATCCACGCTGCAACAGTCGATGCTGCCGATGGTGCTGATCGACCGCAAAATCCCCGACTTCGCCTGCGATGTGGTGGGCCTGAACAACCGCGAAGCCGCCACCGTCGCCACCGAACACCTGTTGCAACAAGGTTTCGAAGCGATCCTGTTCCTCAGCGAGCCGCTCGGTACGGTCAATACCCGCCTGGAACGCCTGCACGCCTTCAGGCATACCATGGCGCAGCACCCCGCGCTGTTGGCGGAGCAGGCCGAAACGCCGCTCAACGATCGGCAGAAACTGGAGCAGGTGCTGAGCGATTTCAGCGGCCGCCACCGCGGCATGCGCAAGGCGGTGATCTCCGCCAACGGCGCCCTGACGCTGCAGGTGGCGCGCGCCATGCGTCGGCTCGGCATCCAGTGGGGCAACGACATCGGCCTGCTGGGCTTCGACGAGCTGGAGTGGGCGGAACTGGCGGGCGTCGGCATCACCACGCTGAAACAGCCCACCTACCAAATGGGGCACGCGGCGCTGGAGCGGCTGGTGCAGCGCATTCAGGGCCTGGCCGCCCCCAGCGGCGAGCAGATGTTCTCCGGCGAGCTGATCGTCCGAGGCTCCACCACCCGCTAACCCGCCTTTTCCGGGGCCGTTGACCGCCCCGCCCTCGCCGGCTGTTTTTTGCTCAGCTTCGTGATTGCGATCATATTTTTACACTCTGCCGCTTTTCGCTGGAACCGGTTCCATTTAACGTACCGGTAACAGCAGCGGCGGCGACAATGCCGCCTCAGGAGTCAAAATGAAAACAGAAATCATCGTGGTCACCGGCGCCTACGGCACCGATACCGTCAAACAACACGGCGGCCAGCGCGCGCTGTTGCCCCTCATCGCCGGCGCGGGCGCCGACGGAGTGGAGATCCGCCGCGAACTGTTCACCGCCGGCGAGCTGGACAGCCTGCCGGCGCTGGCGCAAGAGATCGATCGCCAGCAGCTTTTCGCCGTCTACTCCGCCCCTGAGGCGCTGTTCACCCCGCAACATACGCTGAACCCCAACCTGCCGGCGCTGCTGGCGGAAGCGCAGACGCTGAATGCGCGCCAGCTGAAGCTGTCCCTCGGCCATTTCCGCCCCGGCTTCGATTTTACCGAGCTGAAAGTGGCGCTGGAGCAACACCCGGTCAAGCTGGTGGTCGAGAACGACCAAACACCGGACTGCGGCATTTTGTCGATGCTGAACGCCTTTTTCCACGCCGCGGAAGATAGCCACCTGCCGGTCAGCATGACCTTCGATATGGCCAACTGGCTGTGGGTGGGGCAAGACGCCTTCGCCGCCGCCGAACGCCTGGCCCGCCACGTCGGTTACGTGCACGTCAAAGCCGCCACCCAAGGCCCGCGCGGCTGGCGCGCCATCGCGCTGGACGATACCGACGGCAGCTGGCGCGACCTGCTGGCCCGCCTGCCGCACGATGTGCCGCGCGGTATCGAATTCCCGTTGCAGGGCGATGACCTGGAAGCCGTCACCCGCCATTACGTCAATATCTTGCGTGCGGAGTAACTCCATGATGACAACGTTAACGGCAACGACGGCGCAGCAGGCGCCCCTGGATGTGGTCACGCTGGGTGAAGCCATGGCGATGTTCGTAGCGGCGCAAACCGGCGACTTGGCGGAGGTGGAAACCTTCACCAAACGCATCGCCGGCGCCGAACTGAACGTGGCGATCGGCCTGGCGCGTCTGGGCATGAACGTCGGCTGGGTCAGCCGCGTCGGCAACGATTCATTCGGGCGCTTCACCCTGCAGCAGTTGAAAAAGGAAGGCATCAATTACCGGCAGGTGACGGTCGACGGCCACTACCCCACCGGTTTTCAGGTGAAATCCAAAACCACCGATGGTACCGATCCCAGCGTGGAATACTTCCGCAAGGGCTCGGCGGCCAGCCACCTGTCGATTGCCGATTTTAACCGCGAGTATTTCGGTTCCGCGCGCCACCTGCACCTGAGCGGCGTGGCGGCGGCGCTGTCCAGCGAATCGCTGGCGCTGTGCCACCATGCGGCGCGCGAGATGCGCGCCATGGGCAAAACCATTTCGTTCGACCCCAATCTGCGCCCGGTGCTGTGGCCCAGCCGCGAGGTGATGATCGAGCAGCTGAACCAGCTGGCGTTCGCCGCCGACTGGGTGCTGCCGGGGCTGAAAGAAGGGCAGATCCTCACCGGCCAATCGACGCCGGAAGGCATCGCCGATTTCTATCTGGAACGCGGCGTGCAGGCGGTGATCATCAAAACCGGCCCGGACGGCGCCTGGTTTAAAACCGCCGCCGGCGATAAGGCGGCGGTAGCCGCGGTCAAGGTCGACAACGTAGTGGATACCGTCGGCGCCGGGGACGGCTTTGCCGTCGGCACCCTCAGCGCCCTGCTGGAAGGCAAAACGCTGATACAGGCGGTGCAGCGCGGCAACAAAATCGGCTCGCTGGCGATCCAGGCCATCGGCGACAGCGAAGGCCTGCCGACCCGTGCGGCGCTGGCCGAATAACAATAAAAAAAACGACTTCTCCGCATGACGTCAGCCTCTGGCCCTACAACCGGGACGCGTCGGGAGAGCATCTGCCCCTTTGTCTTTCACGCCCAGCGTGCCGTGCGAAGGGGATGCAACACCACTGAAGGATACTGAACATGAATAAAGCGACTGTCGCGGCCAAACGCTGGTGGTACATCATGCCCATCGTGTTTATCACCTACAGCCTGGCCTATCTCGATCGCGCCAACTTCAGCTTCGCCTCTGCCGCCGGCATCAATGAAGATCTCGGCATCACCAAGGGCATGGCCTCGCTGTTGGGCGCGCTGTTTTTCCTCGGTTATTTCTTCTTCCAAATTCCCGGCGCCATCTACGCCGAACGCCGCAGCGTCAAAAAATTGATCTTCTGGTGCCTGATCCTGTGGGGCGGTTGCGCCTCGCTGACCGGCGTGGTCAGCAATATCCCGATGCTGGCCGCCATCCGCTTTATTCTCGGCGTGGTGGAAGCGGCGGTGATGCCGGCGATGCTGATCTACATCAGCAACTGGTTCACCAAATCGGAACGGTCACGCGCCAATACCTTCCTGATCCTCGGCAACCCGGTGACGGTACTGTGGATGTCGGTGGTGTCAGGCTACCTGATCCACGCCTTCGGCTGGCGCGAAATGTTTATCATCGAGGGCATTCCGGCGGTTATCTGGGCGTTCTGCTGGTGGGTGCTGGCGAAAGACAAACCGGCGCAGGCCGGCTGGTTGAGCGCCGATGAGAAACAGGCGCTGCAACAGCAGCTGGACGAAGAGCAGAAAGGCATCAAGGCCGTGCGCAACTACGGCGAAGCCTTCCGCTCACGCAACGTGATCCTGTTGTGCGTGCAGTACTTCGCCTGGAGCATCGGCGTGTACGGCTTCGTGCTGTGGCTGCCTTCCATCCTGCGCAGCGGCATGCAGATGGGCATGGTGGAAGCCGGCTGGCTGTCGGCGGTGCCTTACCTGGCGGCAACCATCGCCATGATCGTCGTCTCCTGGGCGTCGGACAAAATGCAAAACCGCAAGCTGTTCGTCTGGCCGCTGCTGCTGATCGGCGCGCTGGCGTTCTTCGGATCTTACGCCGTCGGCGCCAACCACTTCTGGATCTCCTACGGCCTGCTGGTGGTCGCCGGCGCTGCGATGTATGCCCCTTATGGGCCGTTCTTCGCCATCATTCCGGAAATGCTGCCGAAAAACGTCGCCGGCGGCGCCATGGCGCTGATCAACAGCATGGGTGCGCTGGGTTCGTTCTTCGGTTCGTGGTTCGTCGGCTATCTGAATGGCGCCACCGGCAGCCCGGCGGCCTCTTACATGTTTATGGCCATCGCACTGGTGGTGGCGGTGGTGCTGACGCTGATCGTCAAGCCCGCCCGCAACGAGATCCAGCCGCAATTGGCTTGATCCGGTTATACTTTTTCTCTGTTAACCCAACCGGGGGGGCGCCATGCCCCCTTTGGCTCAGCTGGAGTTCGTGATGAAGCCTTCTATCGTATTGTACAAAAGCCTGCCCGCCGATCTACGTGAACGTCTGGAACAGCACTTCACCGTGCACGCCTTCAACGGCCTGCAGCCGGAGAACCGCGACGAACTGCGCCAGGCGCTGCAGCAGGCCGAAGGGATCATCGGTTCCGGCGGTAAAATTGACGAAGCCTTCCTGCAGCAGGCGCCCAAACTGCGCGCGGCCTCGACCGTTTCCGTCGGCTACGACAACTTCGACGTCGAGGCGCTCAACGCCCATAACGTGCTGCTGATGCATACCCCGACGGTGCTGACCGAAACCGTCGCCGACACCATCATGAGCCTGGTGCTGGCGACCGCGCGCCGGGTGGTGGAAGTGGCGGAGCGGGTGAAGGCCGGCGAATGGCACGGCAGCATCGGGCCGGACTGGTTCGGCGTCGACGTGCACCACAAAACCATCGGCATCCTCGGCATGGGGCGCATCGGCCTGGCGCTGGCGCAGCGCGCGCACTTCGGCTTCGGCATGCCGGTGCTCTACAACGCCCGCCGCACGCACGAAGAGGCGGAACAGCGCTTCAACGCGCGCCGCTGCGATCTGGATACCCTGCTGGCCGAATCGGATTTCGTTTGCATCACGCTGCCGCTGACCGAACAAACCTTCCACATGATCGGCCGCGAACAGCTGGCGAAGATGAAGCAAAGCGGCATTCTGATCAACGCCGGCCGCGGGCCGGTGGTGGATGAGCAGGCGCTGATCGAAGCGCTGCAAAACGGCGTGATCCACGCCGCCGGGTTGGACGTGTTCGAGAAAGAGCCGCTGCCGGCCAATTCGCCGCTGCTCAGCATGCCGAACGTGGTGGCGTTGCCGCACATCGGTTCCGCCACCCATGAAACGCGCTACGGCATGGCCGCCTGCGCGGTGGATAATTTGATCGCCGCGTTGACCGGCACGGTGAAAGAAAACTGCGTCAACCCGCAGCTGTTGCGGAAATAACTCAGCGCGGCCGGTGGTCTGCGGATAACCGGCCGTGTTGCTCTTCCTGCTGCGGCGCGAACAGCGCCTGCAGCTGATGTTCTTCGGCGAAGTGCTGCAATTCGGCATCCTGAATTGCCTGAACGATCTCTTCTCGCCAGTTTTTGTCCGTCATCGCTAACCTCCTTTGATGTTCATCGTTTAATCTGCCGCAGCGCGCGCGCAAAGCCAAGCCGAATCAATCCGAAAACGCTCCGCCCTTCTTCTCCTCCCCGAAAAACCCTCTCAGGGAGGAGGCCATTTTTCCGCCGTTTGCCACACTGGCGCTACCCAGCGGAAAAAACGCTTCCTGCCGCGCGTAAGGAGAGCCATGAAACTGTTACCCCTGCCCTTGTTGATGCTGCTGTCGCCTTCGGCGCTGGCCGGCTGGACGTTGCCGGGATTCCCGGCCTTCGACGAAACGGCCGCCGGGCTGTTCGCCAGCCAGGCCGCGCTGCCCAAGGGCCAGTTGCCGCTGCGCCTGTATCAGGATAACCACTGCTGGCAGCCGGCCGAGGCGGTAAAACTTAACCAGGCGCTGTCGCTGCAGCCCTGCGGCGCCAACCCGCCGGTCAGCTGGCGGCAGTTCCGCGCCGGTGACTATCAGGTACGCATCGACACGCGCAGCGGCACGCCGACGCTGCAGCTCAGCCTGAGCCGCGCGCCGGAAAACGCCGCCGTTGCCGTGCGCAGTTGCCCGCGCTGGGACGGCAAGCCGGTCACGGTCGACGTCGCCTCCACCTTCGCCGAAGGCGAAACGCTGCGCGATTTCTATTCCGGTCAAACGGCGCAGGTAAGCCAGGGGAAAATCACGCTGCAGCCCGCCGCCGCCAGCGGCGGCCTGTTGCTGCTGGAATCCGCCGCCACGGCGAAACCGGCGGCGTTCAGTTGGCATAACGCCACGGTCTACTTCGTGCTGACCGATCGCTTTGAGAACGGCAATCCGGCCAATGACCACAGCTACGGGCGCCGCAGCGACGGCCTGCAGGAAATAGGCACCTTTCACGGCGGCGATCTGGCCGGCCTGACGCTGAAGCTGGATTATCTGCAGCAGCTCGGCGTCAACGCCTTGTGGATCAGCTCGCCGCTGGAGCAGATCCACGGCTGGGTCGGCGGCGGCACCCAAGGCGATTTCCCGCATTACGCCTATCACGGCTATTACGCGCTGGACTGGACGCGCCTCGACGCCAACATGGGCACCGAACAGGAGCTGCGCACGCTGGTCGAGCAGGCGCATCGCCGCGGCATTCGCATTCTGTTCGACGTGGTGGTGAACCACGTCGGCTACGCCACGCTGGCGGATATGCAGACGTTCCACTTCGGCTCGCTGTATCTGCAAGGCGCGGAGGTGGAGAAAACCCTGGGGAAAAACTGGAGCGACTGGCGCCCCGGGCCAGGGCAAAACTGGCACAGCTTCAACGACTACATCAACTTCAGCGACAAGGCGGGCTGGCGCCCATGGTGGGGGAAAAATTGGATCCGCACCGACATCGGCGACTATGACGCGCCGGGCTATGACGATTTGACGATGTCGCTGGCCTTCCTGCCGGACATCAAAACCGAAGCGCCCGGCGCCAGCGGCCTGCCGCTGTTCTACCGCCACAAACCCGACACCGCCGCGCGCGACATGCCCGGCGCCGCCACCCGCGATTACCTGACCATCTGGCTCAGCCAGTGGGTGCGCGATTACGGCATCGACGGTTTCCGCGTCGATACCGCCAAGCACGTGGAAAAACCGACGCTGGCGCTGTTGAAACAGCGCGCCACGGCGGCATTGGCGGCGTGGAAAGCGGAGCATCCGCAGCAGGCGCTGGATGATGCGCCGTTTTGGATGACCGGCGAGGCCTGGGGCCACGGGGTGATGAAAAGCGATTATTACCAAAACGGTTTCGACGCGATGATCAACTTCGATTTCCAGGACCAGGCGTCGCAGGCGCTGGGCTGCTTCGCCGATATCGACGCCACCTACCGGCAGATGGCCGAACGGCTGCAGGACTTCAACGTGCTGAGCTACCTCTCTTCACACGACACCCGGCTGTTCTTCGCCAGCGACGCCAAAGGCTCGCAGGTGCACCAACAGCAGGCGGCGAACCTGCTGTTGCTGGCGCCGGGCGCGGTGCAGATTTACTACGGCGATGAAAGCGGCCGCCCGCTCGGCCCAACCGGCTCCGATCCGCTGCAGGGCACCCGCTCCGACATGAACTGGCCTGAGCTGCAGGGGGAAAAAGCCCCGCTGCTGGCCCACTGGCAACGGTTGGGGCAGTTCCGCGCTCGCCACCCGGCGATCGGCGGCGGCGTGCAAACCCCGTGGCCGCACGCCGCCTACTATGCTTTCAGCCGTCGGCTCGGCGACGATAAGGTGATGGTGGTATGGGCCGGCGAACGGTCACAATAATCCAGCGTAATATGCTACTAATCGGCCAATGAGCGAAGTTTGTGCCCATTGGCCGATTTGTCGGCCGCATTGCAGCGGGATTTGTCTGGCGGTATGGTGGGGGATTACCTGCTAAGAAACAGTACTGCTACACCTATGACTTTCTCACTTTTCGGCGAAAAATTTACCCGTTATGCGGGCATTACCCGTTTGATGGACGACCTGAACGAAGGCCTGCGCACCCCCGGTGCCATCATGCTCGGCGGCGGCAACCCGGCGCAGATCCCAGAGATGGAAGCCTACTTCAAACAGCTGTGCCAGGAGATGCTCGACCAGGGCAAACTGACCGAAGCGTTGTGCAACTACGACGGCCCGCAAGGCAAGGACGCGCTGCTGAAAGCGCTGGCCAATCTGCTGCGCGACGAGCTTGGCTGGGAGATTTCGCCACAGAATATTGCACTGACGAACGGCAGCCAAAGCGCGTTTTTCTACTTGTTCAACCTGTTCGCCGGCCGCTACGCCGACGGTTCGCGCCGCCGCGTGCTGTTCCCATTGGCGCCGGAATATATCGGCTATGCCGACGCCGGGCTGGACGAAGGGCTGTTCGTCTCCGCCAAACCGAACATCGAGCTGCTGCCGGACGGCCAGTTCAAATATCACGTTGATTTCGAACACCTCACCCTTGGCGACGACATCGGCATGATCTGCGTTTCACGGCCGACCAACCCGACCGGCAACGTGATCACCGACGAAGAGCTGATGAAGCTCGACCTGCTTGCGCAGCAACGCGATATTCCGCTGGTGATCGATAACGCCTACGGCGTGCCGTTCCCCGGTATTATCTTCAGCGACGCCACGCCGCTGTGGAACCCGAACACCATTCTGTGCATGAGCCTGTCCAAACTCGGCCTGCCGGGCTCGCGCTGCGGCATCGTGATCGCCGACGAGAAGGTGATCACCGCGTTGACCAACATGAACGGCATCATCAGCCTGTCGCCGGGCAGCATGGGGCCGGCGATGGCGACGGAAATGATCGCGCGCGGCGATCTGCTGCGCCTGTCGAACGAGGTGATTCGCCCGTTCTACAAACAGCGCGTCGAGCACACCATCGAGATTATTCGCCGCTACCTGTCGCCGGAGCGCTGCCTGATCCACAAACCGGAAGGGGCTATCTTCCTCTGGCTGTGGTTCAAGGATCTGCCGATCACCACCGAAGTGCTGTATCAGCGCCTGAAAAAGCGCGGCGTGCTGATGGTGCCGGGCCACTACTTCTTCCCGGGGCTGGAGCACGACTGGCCGCACACTCACCAATGCATGCGCATGAACTACGTGCCCGATCCGGAGAAAATCGAGCGCGGCGTGGCGATCCTGGCGGAAGAGATCGAGCGCGCGCATCAGGAAGTGAACTAAGCTCAACCCATCGGGGCGCCACCACGGCGCCCTGATGGATTACAGCGTCCAGAACAGCACCGCCAGCAGCTGCGGCGACATGATGCGCAGGAACATCGCCAACGGATACACGGTGGCGTAAGACAGCGCGGCGGCGCCGCTGGTGGGATGCAGACCGTTGGCGAAGGCCAGCGCCGGCGGATCGGTCATCGATCCCGCCAGCATGCCGGACAGCGTCAGATAGTTCATCTTGCCCACCGTGCGCGCCAGAATGCCGACGCTCAGCAGCGGAATAGCGGTGATCAAGGCGCCGTACCCGACCCACGTCAGCCCCTCGCCGTGCAGCAACGTATCGATGAAGTTGCCGCCCGACTTCAATCCGACCACCGCCAGAAACAGCACGATGCCCAGTTCGCGCAGCGCCAGGTTGGCGCTCGGCGGCATAAACCAGTACAGCTTGCCGATGCTGCCGATGCGCCCCAGGATCAGCGCCGCCACCAGCGGCCCGCCGGCCAGCCCCAGCCGCAATGCCGCCGGGAAGCCGGGCACGAACAGCGGAATGGAACCGAGCAATACCCCGAGACCAATACCGATAAAGACCGGCAGCATCTGCACCTGCTGCAGTTTTTGTTGGGCGTTGCCGACAATCGCCGTCACCGCATCGATGGCCTCCGGCCGGCCGACCAGGTTGAGAATGTCGCCAAACTGCAGCGTCACGTTGCTGCCGGCCACCAGCTCCACGCCGGCGCGGTTGAGGCGTGAAATCACCACGTCATACTTTTGCTTCAGATTCAGATCGCGGATTTTCTTGCCCAGCACCTGCTCGTTGGTCACCACCGCCCTCACCACCTGTAGCGCAGTGCCGCGCGTCGACAGCGAGGCATCCACCTCTTCGCCGATCACCAACCGGGCGTTCTCCAGATCTTCGCGTTTGCCCACCAGGTGCAGGTAGTCGCCAAGCTCCAGCCGCTCATGCGGCGCCGGTACCATCAGCAGCTCCCCGCGCTTGAGGCGCGAACAGACGATCGCTTCACCGTTGAGCAGCGGCACGCTTCTGATCGCCATGCCCTGCAGATTGGGGTTGCGCACCGCCACGTTGATGGCGTGCAGCAGCTCGCGCTGATTGCCCAGACGGCTTTCAAACGCCTGCGCCTCACGCTCGATGTTGATGCGGAAAAACAGCCGGATCAGCCACATCACCAGCAGGATGCCGCATATGCCGAACGGATAGGCCATGGCGTAGCCCATCCCCATGCCGTCCACCAGCGCCGGATCGGAACCGAGATCGGTCAGGATTTGTTGACCGGCGCCCAGCGCCGGGGTGTTGGTGACCGCGCCGGAGAACACGCCGAGGATGATCGGCAGCGGCACGTCGAACAGCTTGTGTACCGCCGCCGCCACTATGCCGCCGGTCACCACCAGCAGCACCGCGAAGGCGTTGAGCCGCAGACCGGAGACGCGCAGCGAAGAGAAGAAACCGGGGCCGACCTGGATGCCGATGGTGTAGACGAACAGGATCAGGCCAAACTCCTGGATAAAGTGCAGCATGTCCCCGTTCAGGCTGATTTGCCCGCTCTGGGCAAAGTGGCCAACCAGGATACCGCCGAACAGCACGCCGCCGATGCCCAGCCCGACGCCATACAGCTTCCAGTTCCCCATCCACAGCCCAATGACGGCCGCCAACGCCAACATGCTGACGGTCAGGGCGATATCGCTCATAGGTCACATCCTTGCCAAAAAAGTTGAACACGGGATTTGCGGCCAAAGACACACAATTAACAAGGATTATGGCATCGGGCAGAAGGGGGGACTGTGGCACGCGCCACATAACGCAGCGAGGGAGATCCGTTGGGATCTCCCTCGCATGATGATGACCGCTTTTCAGTCGGTTATTTCGCTTCCAGCTCCGGCGTCGCACCGATGGCGATACGCTGCGGCTGCAAGGCTTCCGGCACCTGACGCACCAGATCAATGTGCAGCAGACCGTTTTCAAATTTGGCTTCGGACACCTGCAGATGCTCCGCCAGGGTGAAAGTCAGCTGGAACTCTTTGCACACCAGACCTTGATGCAGGTATTCAACCTGTTTTTCCGGCGGCGTGGGTTTACCGCTGACGGTCAACCGCGGCCCTTCCACTTCGATATTCAGTTCGCTTTGCCTGAAACCGGCCAGCGCCAGAGAAATGCGGTAGTGATTGTCATCGCTTTTCTCGATGTTATACGGCGGGAACCCCTGAGGTTCCTGGCCGCCCATTGAACTGGCCAATTTATCAAAACCAATCCACTGACGCAGAAGCGGGGATAAATCGTAATTACGCATAGGAACAACTCCTTTCATTAAGCGAGATGTGTTTATTCAGCCCCCTGACGGCAGGCTAATCATGGCTTCATATTTACCGGCAGCGTACCTGCCGGCGAACCGGAAATTTATTTAATTTCGATGCGGCGCGGTTTTAATGTTTCCGGCACGATGCGTTGCATGTCGATATACAACAGGCCATTCTCCAATTTGGCGCCTTTAATTTGAATATGTTCGGCCAGCTGGAATTTACGCTCGAAATTACGCTCGGCGATGCCCTGGTATAAATAGGTTTTTTCTGCCGGTTCATTGTTGTGCGCCCCGCGCACGATCAGCAGATTATCCTGCGTGGTGATCTCCAGCTCCTGCTCGGCAAACCCGGCTACCGCGATGGCGATCCGATAATGATTTTCATCCACCAGTTCGACATTATAAGGGGGATAACCGCCGTTGCCCTGACTCTGGCCAGCCTCCAGCGCGTTGAACAGGCGATCGAAACCAATGGCGGAACGGTATAGCGGGGAAAGATCAAAATTACGCATAAAACAGCCTCCTAAGGCACTTCAGCGAGGTTGAAATAAATACGCCTTCCACTCTGGACAGGCTAATTAAGCCAGAATTCCCTTACGGCGAATTCTCAATTCGGCTCTGATGATAAAATGGGGGTTGCTTTCATCAATTCAACAGGCGAGGATCAAAAAAAATTTGCATCAATAAGGTAAAAGTTTTTTTTACCACTTACACTAAAGTGAGAGAGCCGCCACAGAGCGGGATTTTGCTTCTTTTAAAGCAGCAACAGGATGTTATAAATCAGCTTAATTTAGGGGAACAGCAACCCTGCAGGATGGATTAATGACGACGATGAAAGCGATAGCGACGGGCTGCATGTTGTTGGCGACCAGCGGTTGCTCCAGCGTAATGAGCCATACCGGCCCGAATCAGGGTTACTATCCCGGCACCCGCGCCAGCGTGGACATGCTGAAGGACGACAACACCAGCTGGGCGATGATGCCGCTGGTGGCGCTGGATCTGCCGTTCTCCGCGGTGATGGATACCGTGCTGCTGCCTTACGACTATCTGCGCTCCGGCAACGACGCCACCGCAGACTCGCCAAAAGCGCGTATCCTGCGCAGCGAGCAGCAGAATCTGGCGGCGACCGGCAATCCCGGCCAGGGCGACGACAGCACCGCCACGCACTAATCGCGCACGCAGCGGGTCATCAGGCCCGCCTTACGCCTCAACCACAAAGATCTGGTTGAACCCCGCTATCTCGCGCATAAACGCCACTTTCTTGCCATCCGGCGAAAACACCACGGCATCCCCCGACGGCGGCTGCACGCTGCGCGGCGTCAATCGCTGCAGGCGGCCGCTGGCCACCTCGCACAGCATCACGCTGTTGTCGCACACCAAGGCTATCGTCCCGCCCTGCGGGTGCCAGCTGAACGCCGACTGGATGTCATGCTCGCTGCGGCTCACCTGGCGCGGCTCGCCACCATTAGGCGACACCGTCCACAGCTGCACCACGCCGCCGTCGTCCTTCATCAGAAAAGCTATCTGGCTGCCGTCCGGCGAACTGCGCAGCCAGTGGCGCGGCGCACCAGCCACGCCAGGAAAACGGCGATCCCCGGTAAAGGTTACCCGCCGCTGCCTGACGCCAAGCGGCGGCGCCGGCAGCTCGCTTTCCGTCCCCTGCAGCGGCAGAGCGCCCGCCCGGGCGTAGTCGACGTCGTTCTCCGGCAGATCGACGATAAACACCTCAGACAGCTTCTCTCCGGCGGCGGACAACGTATCGCCGATAAATGCCAGCGCCCAGCGCTGCCGGCTGCCGTCGGCCTTACGGTAGCCTTCGCGGCCGATCCAGCCTTCTTCGTAAGCGCGATTAATCTGATCGCTGCCCGGCCGCGGCTGCGGCACCGTCTCGCTGACCAACACGCAATAGTGGCTGCCGTCGTACTCGCGCGGGTGCTGTTTTGGCGGGTTAACCCCGTGCAGCGGCACGGCCACGCCGACGTTGCGCAGATCGCGCGCCGGATCGCGTTCATGCATCACGTGATCGTTGTAGGTAAAGCTGAGGCGGCTGCCGTCCGGACTGAAAACGTGCACATGGCTGCCGCCGCGCAGCGCGCCGGGCGTATAGGGCGCGGTGATATCCAGCGCGTCGAGGGTGATGGCCAACTCGCGATCCGGTTCGCTGACGATCACCCCGCGGCGGTGGTGAAAATCATACTGCCAGGCGCTGTCCGGGTGCTCAGGTCCGTGAATAAAGGCATAGCGCGCCGGCGCATCGGGGCTGACCGTGACCACGCCGACGTGGGCGCCGTGCTGGGCGCGATAAATCACCTCCACCGCGCCGCTGGCGACGTTGACACGCTCGATGCTGAGGCCGGTGAAAGAGGCGCCGTGCGGACGCACGTCATAAGCCAGCCATTGGCTGTCCGGCGTCCAGACGTTGATATTGGTTAACTGATGCCCACGAGGGTCGAAAGTCAGTTGTTTTTCCCGATGGCTCATGGCGGCTCTCCTGCACATGCTGGCACTGAGCCGTCATCTTACCGGATCGCCCGCAGCGTTTCATATGGCCTGTGAGGGTGAGGCGGGAGGAATTTTTCGGCTCGAAATCACGCAATTATTTTTCAGCGTCTTATCATTTAAGCCGATCGACGGCTTCGGCAGGAAATAAGCGGCCGACTAGGCGATTGTATTCCTGCCGGCGAAACTCAACGGCGCCAATGTAATAGGGTGGGTGATGAAAACGCTATTTTTTCATTCTCATCTTCCTTATAAGAATAAGGCAGCGGCGGCGCCTTACTTAACGCAAATAAATAAAAAATCGTGCCGCTAGACGACCGGTTTATGATTATTTTCACCGAAAACGCAATGTTCCTTCCGACCGTTGCCGTTTTCTGATCGGTGTGCCCGAGGGTCGGGCTGCGGGGTTTACAATTAATACAAAAAAGTACAAACTGGATTTTTAGTCCAAACAAATCTTCTGGAGCCGGTATGAACACCCTCTTCGATGCCATTGTTTCCGCTCATCAGCAACTGCGCCCTCAGGTGCGGGTCACGCCGCTGGAGCGCAGCGTGATGCTTTCTCAGCAATTGGGCTGCGAGCTGTATCTGAAATGCGACCACCTGCAGCACACCGGTTCCTTTAAATTTCGCGGCGCCAGCAACAAGCTGCGGCTGTTGGATAACGAGCAACGCCGGCGCGGCGTGATCGCCGCCTCAACCGGCAACCACGGCCAGGCGGTCGCTCTGGCGGGGCAGCGTATGGGCGTTGGCGTCACGGTTTATGCGCCGGAGACGGCGGCGAGCATCAAGCTCGACTCCATCCGGGCGCTGGGCGGCATCGTGGAATTGGTGCCGGGCGATGCGCTGAACGCCGAACTGGCGGGGGAACTGGCCGCACGCGAACAGGGGAAAACCTATATCTCGCCGTATAACGACGAACAGGTGATCGCCGGCCAGGGCACCTGCGGCATGGAGCTGGTTGAACAACTCGCCGATCTGGACGCGGTATTCGTGGCGGTGGGCGGCGGTGGCTATATCGCCGGCATCGGCACCGTTCTGCGGCAACTGTCGCCAAACACGCAGCTTATCGCCTGCTGGCCGGAAAACGCCACCAGCCTGTACAGCGCGTTGGAAGCCGGCCATATCTTCCCGGTGGAAGAACAAGAAACCTTGTCCGACGGCACCGCCGGCGGCGTCGAGCCGGGCGCCGTGACCTTCCCGCTGTGCCAGCAGCTGATTGACCGTAAAGTGCTGGTCAGCGAGGCGGAGATCAAACTCGCGATGCGCCGGATCGCCGCCAGCGATCGCTGGATTATCGAAGGCGCAGCAGGCGTGGCGTTGGCGGCGGCGATCAAACTGGCGCCGGAATACCGAGGTAAAAAGGTGGCGGTGGTGCTGTGCGGTAAAAACATCGTGCTGGAGAAATACCTCAAGGCCATCGCCGATGCGCATCCTTAATCGGCAGCAAATTCTCGCTGCGTTCGACGCCGAGACCATAACGCCGCTGCTGAAGCAGGGTTTTATCGCCTACTCGCAACAGCGGGTACAACAGCCGCCGGCGCAGCATTTCCTGTTCGAACAGGCCGCCGGCGACTGCTGCATCAAATCCGCCTGGTTGGAAGGCGACGAACTGTTCGTGGTCAAGATCTCCACCGGTTTCTATCGCAATGCCGAACAAGGCCTGCCGAGCAATCAAGGGCTGATGATGGCGTTCTCCGCCCACACCGGCGAGCCCCGCGCACTGTTGCAGGATGAGGGTTGGCTGACCGCGCTGCGCACCTCACTGGCCGGCCGCATCGCCGCCGATCTGTGCGCGCCGCCGCATATTCAGGCGATAGGCATGGTCGGCACCGGCCTGCAGGCGCGGCTGCAGCTGCAATGTCTGAAACCGGTGACCGATTGCCGCGAGGTATGGGTGTGGGGCCGCAACGAACAGGCGCTGGCGGCGTATCGACGCGATGTCGAGGCCGAGGGTTTTCGGGTGCGGGTCACGCAGGATGCGGCGGAGCTGGCGGCGCACTGTCAGCTGATCGTCACCACCACGCCCAGCCGCGAACCGATTTTACAGGCGGCGGATATTCGGCCCGGCACGCACATTACCGCGGTGGGCGCCGACGCGCCCGGTAAGCAGGAGCTGGCGACCGAGCTGGTGGCCCGCGCAGACGCGCTGCTGGTTGATGCCCTGGCGCAGTGTGCGGACTATGGCGAGATCGCGACGGCTTATCGGCAGCACAAGCTGATTTCAACGCCGATCGTCGAAATGGGCGCCGTCTTGGCGCAGGGAGGGCGGGTACGACGCGAGCCGCAGCACATCACCATCGCCGATCTCACCGGCTTGGCGATTCAGGATCTGCAGATCGCCAAAGGGGTGTTGGCGAAAGTATAAAGGGGCGCCGCAGCGCCCCGCGTTATCAGGCGTTGAGCACGAACTTCTCGATAGCGCGCGCCACGCCGTCTTCGGTATTGGCGCTGGTGACAAACTGCGCCACCGCTTTCAGCTCGGGAATGGCGTTGCCCATCGCCACGCCGACGCCGGCATATTCGATCATCGCCGTATCGTTGGCCTGATCCCCCAGCGTCATGATGTTTTCCCGCGCCACGCCGAGATGCTCGGCCAGCATTCTCACCCCGGCGCCTTTATCGACGTTTTTGTGCAAGATCTCAAGGTAGTAAGGCGCGCTTTTCAGGATGGTGTAACGCACGCGCGTTTCTTCCGGGATGCGCGCGATAGCGCTGTCCAGCAGCTCCGGCTCGTCGATCATCATCACTTTAGGGAAACGCATCTGGCGATCCATCTCTTCCACGCTGCGGTATTTCAGCGGAATGCCGGTCATTTCCGCCTCGTGTATGGTGTACTTGCCGATGTCCTTGTTCGGGGTATACAGGGTATCGAAATCAAACGCCTGGAAGTGAACGCCGAACTCGCGCGCCATCTGCTCAAAGTGCAGATAATCCTCAAAGCCCAGCGTTTCTTGCAGAATGCAGGCGCCGTCAGCCGCACGCAGCACCAGCGCGCCGTTATAGGTGATACAGAAATCGCCGGGGCCCTGAATGTCCAACTGGCGCAGATAGTCCTGCACGCCGACATATGGCCGCCCGGTGGCCAGCACCACGTGCACCCCTTTGCGCCGCGCCGCCGCGATAGCCTGCTTTACCGCCGGCGTGATTTGGTGCTGCGGATCCAGCAACGTGCCGTCCATGTCGATCGCAATCAGTTCAATAGCCATTCAACGCTTCTCCCAGTGGTTTTTTCCCATGCTAACGCGTTTCAGCCACGGCTGTCAGCGCCAAAAAAGGCGCAAAAAAAATCCGCGCGGGTCGCCCGGCGCGGATTTTCACAGCCATTAACGCATCAGATATCGATGTTCGCCGCTTTCAGGGCGTTTTCTTCGATAAAGGCGCGACGCGGTTCAACCGCATCGCCCATCAGCGTGGTGAACAGCTGATCGGCAGCGATGGCGTCCTTGACGGTCACGCGCAGCATGCGGCGACTTTCCGGATCCATGGTGGTTTCCCACAGCTGCTCCGGGTTCATCTCGCCCAGACCTTTATAACGCTGCACCGACAGGCCGCGGCGCGACTCTTTCACCAGCCACTCCAGCGCCTGCTCGAAGCTGTCTACCGGCTGACGGCGTTCGCCGCGCTCGATGAACGCGCCCTCTTCGATCAGCCCGCGCAGCTGCTCGCCCAGCTGGCAGATCTTGCGGTATTCGCCGCCGTGGATGAAGTCGAAGTCCAGCTTGTAGTCGGTATCCACGCCGTGGGTGCGGATGCGCAGCGCCGGCTCGAACATCTGGCGCTCACGGTTCTCGAAGATCACGAAATCATAGCTGCTGCCGTGCTGCTCTTTGTCGTTCAGCGCCTGCACCAGCGACGCGATCCAGGTCTTCACCTTGGCTTCATCGCTGAGATCGCCTTCGTTCAGCGTCGGCTGATAGATCAGGCTGTTCAACAGCGCGCGCGGGTAGCGGCGCTCCATGCGGCCGATCAGCTTCTGCACGCCATAGTGCTCGGCCACCAGTTTTTCCAACTGCTCGCCGCCGAGCGCCGGTGCGCTGGCGTTGGTGTGCAGCGTGGCGCCGTCCATCGCGATGGCGATCTGGTACTGATCCATCGCCTCATCATCTTTGATGTACTGCTCCTGCTTGCCTTTCTTCACCTTGTACAGCGGCGGCTGTGCGATGAACACGTGGCCACGCTCGATGATTTCCGGCATTTGGCGGTAGAAGAAGGTCAACAGCAGCGTACGGATGTGCGAACCGTCGACGTCGGCATCGGTCATGATGATGATGCTGTGGTAACGCAGCTTGTCCGGGCTGTACTCGTCACGGCCGATGCCGCAGCCCAGCGCGGTGATCAGCGTCGCCACTTCCTGTGAAGAGAGCATTTTGTCGAAACGCGCCTTCTCGACGTTGAGGATTTTCCCCTTCAGCGGCAAGATAGCCTGGTTCTTGCGGTTGCGCCCCTGCTTGGCAGAGCCGCCCGCGGAGTCCCCTTCCACCAGGTACAGTTCGGACAGCGCCGGATCGCGTTCCTGGCAGTCCGCCAGCTTGCCCGGCAGGCCGGCCAGATCCAGCGCGCCTTTGCGGCGGGTCATCTCACGCGCTTTACGCGCCGCTTCGCGCGCGCGCGCCGCGTCGATGATTTTGCCGACCACGATTTTCGCGTCGCCCGGATTTTCCATCAGGTAATCCACCAGCTTCTCGTTCATCAGCGTTTCAACCGCGGTTTTCACCTCGGAAGAGACCAGCTTGTCCTTGGTCTGAGAGGAGAACTTGGGATCCGGCACCTTCACCGACACCACGGCGATCAGGCCTTCACGCGCGTCATCGCCGGTGGCGCTGACCTTGGCCTTCTTGCTGTAGCCTTCCTTCTCCATGTAGCTGTTCAGCGTACGAGTCATCGCGGTACGGAAACCGACCAGGTGCGTGCCGCCGTCGCGCTGCGGAATGTTGTTGGTGAAGCAGTAGATGTTTTCCTGGAAACCGTCGTTCCACTGCAGCGCCACTTCCACGCCGATGTCGTCTTTCACGGTGGAGAAGTAGAACACGTTCGGGTGGATCGGCGTTTTGTTCTTGTTCAGGTACTCGACAAACGCCTTGATGCCGCCTTCGTAATGGAAGTGGTCTTCACGGTCAGTGCGCTTGTCCTTCAGGCGGATAGACACGCCGGAGTTGAGGAAGGACAGCTCGCGCAGGCGCTTGGCCAGAATGTCGTACTCGAAATCGGTCACATTGGTAAAGGTCTGGTGGCTTGGCCAGAAGCGCACCATAGTGCCGGTCTGCTCGGTTTCGCCCACCACGGTCAGCGGCGCCTGCGGCTCGCCGTGGCTGTAAGTTTGTTCGTGCACTTTGCCTTCGCGGCGGATCACCAGCTCCAGTTTCTCCGACAGGGCGTTAACCACCGAGACGCCCACGCCGTGCAGGCCGCCGGAAACTTTATAGGAGTTGTCGTCGAATTTACCGCCGGCGTGCAGCACGGTCATGATGACCTCTGCGGCTGAAACCCCTTCTTCCGGGTGAATGCCGGTCGGAATGCCGCGGCCGTCATCCTGCACCGATACCGAGTTGTCGGCATGGATGGTGACCTGAATGTCGCTACAGTGGCCCGCGAGCGCTTCGTCGATAGCGTTGTCCACAACCTCGAATACCATGTGGTGCAGACCGGTGCCGTCATCGGTATCGCCGATATACATGCCCGGGCGCTTGCGCACCGCATCCAGCCCTTTTAATACCTTGATACTTGAGGAGTCATAAGAATTCGACATCAACGTTTCTCGCTCATTTTAGTCCTGTGGTTGAACCTCTATTTTACCCTGTTCCACGCGGAACATCTTGCCCTTTTCACCGGCCATGTCGGTCACTTGCTCAGCGCTGACCGCGCTGACAAAAACCTGGGCCTGGGTGGCTTTCAGGCGATCGGCCAGCAACCGGCGACGGCCGGTGTCCAGCTCGGAGGCAAAATCATCAATCAGATACAGGCAACGCCGCCCGCTCTGCCGGGTGAGAAACTCACCCTGCGCCAAGCGCAACGCGCACATCAGCAGCTTAAGCTGACCGCGCGATAACAAATCCTCTACCGGCGTGCCGTCGGCACGAATGCGAAAGTCCGCTTTATGCGGCCCCACCGCGGTATAGGTCAACGCCCTGTCGCGCTCAAACTGGCGCTCCAGCAGCTCGCCGTAGTCGCTCTCTTTGTCCCAGCCGCGCTGGAAGGAGAAGCTCAGGGCGAATTCAGGCAGAAACTGCGCGCAGGTCGCGGTGATATCCGCGGCGATCGCGTCGCTGTATTCCGCCCGCCATTCGCTGATGCGCTCCGCGAGCGGGATCAGTTCCTGATCCCAGGCGCGGATCTGCGCATAGCGACTCACCTGGCGCAGCGCGGCATTGCGCTGCTTCAGTAACCGTTTCAGGTTGCTCCAGGCGGTGAAAAAACCGGGTTCGTTATGAAAACAGCCCCAGTCCAGGAAAGCGCGCCGGAATTTCGGCCCGCCGTTCAGCAGGGTAAAACCTTCGGGGGTGATCAGTTGCATGGGCAGCAGCTGCGCCAGCTCGGCCACCTTGTGGCCGTCGCTGCCATCGATGCGTACTTTGCTGTCACCCTGACGGCTCTTGCTCAATCCTACCGACAGCTCGCGCTCCGCGCCGTCGATGCGGCCATGCAGCACGAACTCCGGTTGGTCGTGGCGGATCACCCGACCGGCCTGCAGGCTGCGAAAGGCGCGGCCATGGCCGAGCGTATACACCGCCTCCAGCACGCTGGTCTTGCCGCTGCCGTTGGCGCCGACCAGGAAGTTGAATCCCGGCGCCAGCGCCAAATCCGCCGCCTCGATATTGCGGAAGTCTTTAATCAATAAACGCGTCAGAGCCATGCAATCTCTTTACCGATGACGGTGCTGTAATTCAAGGTAACGAGACTACAACCGCATTGGCATGACAACGTAGGCCGCCGCCTGGCTGGCGCCGTCTTCGATCTGCACGCTGGAGACCGAGTCGGTCAACAGCAGGCGCACGTCTTCACACTTGAGCGCGTTCAACACGTCCAGCACGTAGCTGACGTTGAAACCGATCTCCATCTCCGCGCCGTCGTAGCTGACGTCGAGGATCTCTTCCGCCTCTTCCTGCTCCGGGTTGTTGGCGGTGATCTTCAGCTGGTTCTGGCTGACGTACAGCCGCACGCCGCGGAATTTCTCGTTCGAGAGAATGGCCGCGCGGGCGAACGCCTGCTTGAGCAGATCGCAGCCGGCCTCCAGCGTTTTGTCCGGGTTCTTCGGCAAAACACGGCGATAGTCCGGGAAACGGCCGTCAACCAGCTTGGACGTGAAGATGAAATCGCCGACGTGGGCGCGAATGTTGTTGCTGCCGATCTGCAGCTGCAACAGCGAATCGCCGCCGTCCAGCAAGCGCACCAGCTCCATCACCCCTTTACGCGGCACGATCACCGAATGCGACGGCAGCTGCTGGCCGATCGGCATCGAGCACACCGCCAGGCGGTGGCCGTCGGTCGCGACGGTGCGCAGCTCTTCGCCTTCGGTTTCAAACAGCATGCCGTTCAGGTAGTAACGCACGTCCTGGTGGGCCATCGAGAACTGGGTGGCTTCGATCAGGCGCTTCAGCGTCGCCTGCGGCAAGGTGAATTCCACCTCGCTCTGCCAGTCGTCCAGGTTCGGGAAGTCCGCCGCGGGCAGCGTGGACAGCGAGAAGCGGCTGCGGCCGGACCGCACCAGCATGCGCTCGCTCTCCAGCGTGACGGCAATCTCCGCCCCTTCCGGCAGGCCACGGCAGATATCAAAGAATTTGCGCGCGGGCACGGTGGTCGCGCCCGGCTCGTGCGGCTGGGACAGGGCGACGCGCGCCACCATCTCCATCTCCAGATCGGTGCCGGTCAGCAGCAGGGAGCCTTCCGTCACCTGCAGCAGCAGGTTGCCCAGGATCGGCAAGGTCGGGCGGCCGCCCAGCGGGCTGCTCACCTGTTGCAGCGGTTTTAGCAGATGCTCACGTTCAACGATAAATTTCATAGCGCTATGAAGATAATGTTCTGATTAAATTGGAGAAATCTTCTTTGATGTCGTGACTTTCCTCACGCAACTGCTCGATCTTCCGGCAGGCGTGCAACACCGTGGTATGGTCGCGGCCACCAAACGCATCGCCGATTTCCGGCAGGCTGTGGTTGGTGAGTTCCTTCGCCAGCGCCATCGCCATCTGGCGCGGGCGGGCAACGGATCGCGAACGCCGCTTGGACAGCAAATCCGCGACTTTAATCTTGTAATACTCCGCCACCGTCTTTTGGATATTGTCGATGGTGACCAGCTTTTCCTGCAGCGCCAGCAGATCGCGCAGCGCTTCGCGCACGAAATCGATGGTGATGGCCCGGCCGGTAAAGTTGGCGTTGGCGATCACGCGGTTCAGCGCCCCTTCGAGCTCACGCACGTTGGAACGCAGGCGCTTGGCGATGAAGAACGCCACTTCGCCCGGCAGACGAATGTCGTTTTCGTCGGCCTTTTTCATCAGGATCGCCACGCGGGTTTCCAGCTCCGGCGGCTCGATCGCCACCGTCAGCCCCCAGCCGAAGCGGGACTTCAGACGATCTTCCACTCCGTTGATCTCTTTAGGATAGCGATCCGAGGTCAGGATGATCTGCTGATTGCCTTCCAACAGGGCGTTAAAGGTATGGAAGAACTCTTCCTGCGAACGCTCCTTGTTGGCAAAGAATTGGATGTCATCGATCAGCAACGCGTCGACCGAACGGTAGTAGCGCTTAAACTCTTCGATGGCATTGTTCTGCAACGCTTTGACCATGTCCTGCACGAAGCGTTCCGAGTGCATGTAGACCACTTTGGCGTTGGCCTTGCGCGCCATGATGCCGTTGCCGACCGCGTGCAGCAGGTGAGTTTTACCCAGGCCGGTGCCGCCATACAGGAACAAAGGGTTGTAGGCGCCGCCCGGATTGTCCGCCACCTGGCGAGCCGCCGCGCGCGCCAGCTGGTTGGACTTACCCTCGACGAAGTTGTCGAAGGTGTGTTTGGGGTTGACGTTGGAGCGATAAGAGAGCTCGGGTTGCGCCGCCGCGTTGTCCCAGCTCGGGCGCGAAGGCGCGGCCGTGCGCGCCGCCGGAGCCGCAGGGACGCTGCTGACGCTGGCGGTCACGGTCTGGCTGATCACCTGCGTGATCGGCTTGCTACCGACTTCAAAACGCAGCAAAGGCGCGTCCGTGCCGCAGAAATCATTCAGCAGACCATTGATGTTGTTTAAGTACTTATCGCGAACCCAATCCAGCACAAAACGGTTAGGCGCGTACAGCGCCAGGGTGTTGTCACTCAGTTCCGCCTGCAATGGGCGAATCCACATACTAAATTCTGTGGCAGGTAACTCATCCTGCAATCGGGCAAGACACTGCTGCCAAAGCGAAAGTGACACGGCGGACTCCACTCGAACAAGATCAATAAAGAAAAGAAACGGGCAACTTTTTTATAACTCATGATTTTTGACACATACCCGGCATCGGCTGTTTGCCTGTGGGGGATGCGAACCGCCTTTCACGGTTTGTGTCCCTCACGATCCCGGCATGAGGGATCGCGATCGGAATGACGGATCATAGCGCAATCCGAGCAAGAGATCCTCCCCTTCCTCACAGATTAGATCCATTTTATCCACAGGCCGCGGCCGGCGGCGATCTTTTCACCGCCAGCGCCGAATGACCGCGCAGATCCCGGCCGCTGCGCCGCGTTTTTTACATTGTCAACCGGTTATACCCTGTTATCCACGCCGGATCCTGCGATCGCGCGCAAAGGATCTCACGGGGATCCTTGCGATTTCACCCCGAGTCCGTATAATCTTCGCCCTACGTGTGATACCTGGTTCCTTTATGGTGCGTCATTAGCCAGACAGGATTCTGCGGTGACCACGGGCCAAGACCGGATTTTGTTCCGTTATTGGCAGACAACCAGGTAGGCTGGCGCGATGCGAATTGACTCAGGACTGTACAATTATTACAATCCCGCTTCTTTATGTATTGCGATTGAGGCGTCGGTCATCTTCACGCCGAGTAGCCAAACGCGTTTACTGATCAGTAATTATTTTAAGTTTAGGTAGAAATCGCTATGAAACGCACTTTCCAACCGTCCGTATTGAAGCGCAACCGTAGCCACGGTTTCCGTGCTCGTATGGCCACCAAAAATGGTCGTCAAGTTCTGGCCCGCCGTCGTGCGAAAGGCCGTGCTCGTCTGACTGTTTCTAAGTAATAAAGCTAACCCGCTGAGTGGTTAAGCTCGCTTTTCCCAGGGAGTTACGTTTGTTAACTCCCACTCATTTCACTTTCGTCTTCCAGCAGCCACAACGGGCTGGCACGCCGCAAATCACCATCCTCGGCCGCCTGAACCAGCTGGGGCATCCCCGCATCGGTCTTACCGTCGCCAAAAAACACGTCAAACGCGCGCACGAGCGTAATCGGATCAAACGCCTAACCCGCGAGAGCTTCCGCCTGCGCCAGCACGAATTACCGGCGATGGATTTTGTCGTGGTGGCCAAAAAGGGGATAGCGGATTTGGATAACCGCGCGCTGACGGAAGCTTTGGATAAATTATGGCGTCGCCACTGTCGCCAGGCTCCCGCATCCTGATCGGGCTGGTGCGGGCCTATCAGCTCGTCATCAGCCCGCTGCTAGGGCCTCGTTGTCGCTTCCAGCCGACATGCTCTCATTACGCAATTGAGGCATTAAGCAGGTTTGGCATGATAAAAGGCAGTTGGTTAGCATTGAAACGCGTATTAAAATGCCACCCTTTGAACCCAGGTGGCGATGATCCGGTGCCGCCAAAAACCGACGATAACAGAGAACACTAACGATGGATTCGCAACGCAATCTTCTTCTCATCGCTCTGCTGTTCGTGTCTTTCATGATCTGGCAGGCATGGCAAACGGACAATGCTCCGCAGCCGGCCGCACAGACCACGCAACAGACTTCGAACGCAGTAGCCGGTGATGCCGCCAGCCAGGCCGTGCCAGCCAGTGGTCAGGGTAAGCTGATTACCGTGAACACCGACGTGCTGTCACTGACCATCAACACCCGTGGTGGCGATATCGAGCAGGCTAAACTGTTGGCCTACCCGGATACTCTGGGTTCATCGACTCCGTTCCAACTGCTGGAAACCACCCCGTCGTTCGTCTATCAGGCGCAAAGCGGCCTGACCGGTAAAAACGGCCCGGACAACCCGGCCAACGGCGAACGCCCGCTGTATCAGGCGGCGCAGGACAGCTACACCCTGCCGGAAGGCCAGGACGAGCTGCGCATCCCGCTGACCTACACCGATAAAGACGGCGCGGTCTACACCAAGACCTTCGTGCTTAAACGCAACCACTATGCGGTCGGCGTGGATTACAGCATCGACAACAAAGGCGCGACGCCGCTGGAGCTGACCCTGTTCGGCCAGCTGAAGCAGACCACCGAATTGCCTAAGCACCGCGACACCGGCAGCAGCAACTTCGCGCTGCACACCTTCCGCGGCGCGGCGTACTCGTCCAGCGAGGACAAGTACCAGAAATACGCGTTCGACAAAGATGAAAACCTGAGCGTCACCACCAAAGACGGTTGGGTCGCCATGCTGCAGCAGTACTTCGCCACCGCGTGGGTGCCGGCGACCAAGGGTGACAACACCTTCTACACCGCCAAACCGGGTGACAACCTGTCCACCATCGGCTTCAAATCTACGCCGGTCGTGGTGCAGCCGGGCGCTCAGCAGCAGCTGAACGCGACCCTGTGGGTCGGCCCGGAGCTGCAGGACCAGATGGCCCAGTTGGCGCCGCACCTGGATCTGACCGTGGATTACGGTTGGCTGTGGTTTATCTCCCAGCCGCTGTTCAAACTGCTGAAGTTCATCCACGGCTTTATCGGTAACTGGGGCTTCTCCATCATCATCATCACCTTCATCGTGCGCGGCATCATGTACCCGCTGACCAAGGCGCAGTACACCTCGATGGCGAAAATGCGCATGCTGCAGCCGAAGCTGCAGGCGATGCGCGAGCGCATCGGTGATGACAAACAGCGCATGAGCCAAGAGATGATGGCGCTGTACAAGGCGGAGAAAGTGAACCCGCTCGGCGGCTGCCTGCCGCTGATCATTCAGATGCCGATCTTCCTGGCGCTGTACTACATGCTGATGGGTTCGGTCGAGCTGCGCCACGCGCCGTTCGCCCTGTGGATCCATGACCTGTCGGCGCAAGACCCGTACTACATCCTGCCAATCCTGATGGGCGTGACGATGTTCTTCATTCAGAAGATGTCGCCGACCACCGTGACTGATCCGATGCAGCAGAAAATCATGACCTTCATGCCGGTGATCTTCACAGTATTCTTCCTGTGGTTCCCGTCCGGTCTGGTGCTGTACTACATCGTCAGCAACCTGGTGACCATCCTGCAGCAGCAGCTGATTTACCGTGGTCTGGAAAAACGCGGCCTGCACAGCCGCGACAAGAAAAAAAGCTAAGCGTAGTGTAGGGGTTCGGCGCGCCGACCCTTGCAGTAACACCAAAGGCGGTCATTAGACCGCCTTTTTGCATCTTAATCGTCAGAGAGAACCGTTATGAGCACCACCGATACCATCGTAGCCCAAGCCACCCCGCCGGGACGCGGCGGCGTCGGCATTCTGCGCATTTCCGGAAGCAAGGCCAAAGACGTCGCCCTGGCGTTGCTCGGCAAGCTGCCGAAGCCGCGCTACGCTGACTATCTGCCGTTCCGCGACGCCACGGGCGCCACCCTCGATCAGGGCATCGCGCTATGGTTCCCGGGGCCGAACTCCTTTACCGGCGAAGACGTACTGGAGCTGCAGGGCCACGGCGGGCCGGTGATCCTCGATCTGTTGCTCAAGCGCGTGCTGGCGCTGCCCGACGTGCGCATCGCGCGGCCCGGCGAGTTCTCCGAGCGCGCGTTTCTCAACGACAAACTCGATTTGGCGCAGGCCGAAGCGATTGCCGATCTGATCGACGCCAGCTCCGAGCAGGCGGCGCGTTCGGCGATGAACTCGCTGCAAGGCGCGTTTTCCACCCGCATCCACCAGCTCGTGGAAGCGCTCACTCACCTGCGAATCTACGTGGAAGCGGCGATCGACTTCCCGGACGAGGAAATCGACTTCCTGTCCGACGGTAAAATCGAGGCGCAGCTCAACGACGTCATGGCGGATCTGGACAGCGTGCGCGGCGAAGCGCGCCAGGGCAGCCTGCTGCGTGAAGGGATGAAGGTGGTGATCGCCGGGCGCCCCAACGCCGGCAAATCGAGCCTGCTCAATGCGTTGGCCGGGCGCGAGGCGGCGATCGTCACCGATATCGCCGGCACCACCCGCGACGTCTTGCGCGAACATATCCATATCGACGGCATGCCGCTGCACATCATCGACACCGCCGGCCTGCGCGACGCCAGCGACGAAGTGGAACGCATCGGCATCGAACGTGCATGGAACGAGATCGAACAGGCCGACAGGGTGCTGTTTATGGTTGACGGCACCACCACCGCCGCCACCGAGCCGGCGGAGATCTGGCCGGAGTTTATGGCGCGCCTGCCAGGCACGTTGCCGATCACCGTGGTGCGCAATAAGGCCGACATCACCGGTGAAACGCTGGGTCTGACGGAAGTGAATAACCACTCACTGATTCGCCTGTCGGCCCGCACCGGCGAAGGCGTCGATGTGCTGCGCGATCATCTTAAACAGAGCATGGGCTTCACCAGCAACATGGAAGGCGGCTTCCTGGCGCGCCGCCGCCACCTGCAGGCGCTGGAACTGGCGGCGCAGCACCTGGTGCAGGGCAAAGAACAGTTAGTGAGCGCTTACGCGGGGGAGCTGTTGGCCGAAGAACTGCGCCAGGCGCAGCTGGCCCTGAGCGAAATCACCGGCGAATTCACCTCCGACGATCTGCTGGGCCGCATCTTCTCCAGCTTCTGTATCGGCAAGTAACACCGCCAGACGCCTTCACGGCCGGGACAAGCCCTTGTTCCGGCCGTTTTTCTTTTCCGCTCTCGCTCTGCGCGCCTGCTCACAGAGCCGCCGCAGCGTCCCGCGCTATACTGGCCAGTCAGGAATCTCTCTCAGGAACGAGTCAACATGGCATTGACCCTCAAGGTATTGCTGGAAAACCGCCGCGCCGCCGGCGCCAACCCGCTATTGCAGGCCAAGGCCGGGTTAAGCCTGCTGATTGAGGACGAGACGACGTCCATACTGTTCGATACCGGCCCCGACGACAGCTTTCTGCGCAATGCGGCGCTGATGGGTGTCGATCTCTCCCGTATCACCGCAACGGTGCTCTCCCACGGCCACTATGACCACTGCGGCGGCGTCGCCTGGCTGCCGGACAACAGCCGTATCATCTGCCACCCGCAGGTCGGCGATGAGCGCTATGCGGCGCTGAAGGTGCTGGGCCACACTCGGAAAATCAAAAAGCTCTCTTTGGATATCGACTACTCACGCCACCGCATGCAATACAGCCGCGAACCGCTGGCGATCGGCGATCGCTTTATGTGGTCAGGCGAAATCGCGGTGCCCGCACCCCGCGCCTACGGGGTGATCGCCGGGGAGAACGCAGCGGTAGATTACGTTATTGACGAAGGGGTGCTGATTTACAAATCGGATCGCGGTCTGGTGATCGTGACCGGCTGCGGGCACCGAGGGATCGTGAATATCGTGCGCCATTGCCAGCAAATCACCGGAATCGACAGGATCCACGCCTTGATCGGCGGTTTTCATCTGCGCTGCGCTTCCCCGCGCACGCTCTGGCGCGTCCGCCGTTTTTTACGGCAGCATCAGCCGGAAAAGATCATGGGCTGCCACTGTACCGGCGCCTGGGGCCGACTATGGCTGCCGGCAGGGATCGCGCCGGCCACCGGCGATACGCTGGTTCTGGATTAAGCGTGCCGTTTTACACCAACAACGTCGCGATTACCGCGATGCCGGAGCCCAGCACGACGACGCCGATCCCCTTTTGCCTACCGTCGCCCCGTAGCAAAAAATACAGTGATGGGATGAAAAAGACGGTCATCACGATAACGGGTATCGACCAGCCCGAGATGATCTTGATAATGCTCGGGTTGATCGTACCAATAAACGTACAGACAACGATATTCCCTGCGATGATTCTCTTTTTGCCCGCCACGCCGAAGGACGTAATGCCATCGATCACGCCGGTCAACGTGCCGATATAGGCGCCGCCGGTCAGTAAACATAGCAACAGGGCAGCGCCTAACCACGCCATGGCGCTGCCGGTCAAACCGGCGGTATAAAACAGCGCATCCACATTGCGGCTGTTAATGATTGAGATGTCATCCAGCGTCAGCAAACGGCTGATGGCGATAACGATCATGACGATAAACGCCATGATCAGTACCTTGCCAAACAGAATACTGCGTGCCTGCGGTCGCACGGCGCTTTTCGCAAAGCGCTGGATGCACGGGGTAAAGTTAAATGTAAAAAGAAAAATTGGCAGCAGCAGCCACGTCTGCAATGAAATGCCAGGCGACGCCTGCACCGCCTGCCGCCCCCCTGCAGGTTGTAACAGGAAAAACACCGCCAGGATCGCCACCAGTACGATAGAAACCAGTGCCATTCTGGAAATCAGGTGCTCGACTCGCTGACTAAACGCCAACCATGCCGCCGACAGCGCGGCACTCAGCAACAGCGAAATGCCGCCCCTAACCCAGAATCCGTTGTGGAAAAAAGACGCGACGACGTTGACCAAAGTGATGAAATTTATCAGCACGATAATAATCATCGACAAAATAAACAGCACACAGACGATTGCCGCTGCCCGCTCGCCGATAAACGTCGATGATGCCGCCAGGAAATCTTTCTCCGGGTGCGAAATGATGAATTTGAAAAAAAGATAGTGCGCCATCATCGATACCGACATGGCGATAACGATAAACAGCATGAACACCTTCATCCCCAGCACGCCCGGCCCCACCGCCTGCGGCAAAAAGAAAATCCCGGCGCCGAATGCCGTGGAGAAGAAAGTGACTGGCCAATACAAGTGTGAGATTTTCATGATGATGCTCAACCATCATGGCTATGCGCGACACATAGCCAGTTGGCACAAAAAATGTCATTCGAAACAGGATTTGCCGAAGAAGACCAGCAAAGAAGGCAAGGCGAAGTTATCGTAAAAAGTCGCGGCCGCACGATAGCCGTTAAGCACGTTGACGCGTGAACACAGCGGAAAAACGCCAATATGCGACGTATAATTATCAAAGATTTTATTGGAGGAAATACGATACCGAATGGCCCTGAACGTCGCGGCATTTCCCGCCGCGCAGGTCGGTTTATTTTCCTTGATGATATCGAACGCGTGTTCACCCACCGTCATCTTCACATTTCCGTCTTGGCGCTGAAAATACGCCTCTTTATCCATACGGTTTTTAATGTGGCGTTTAAAGCGATCCGCCATGTTTTTCTCACTGACATAAAATGCATTGATATCAATGCCATGACGTTGATTAGACGCCAGAATGTAGTCGTTTATTTTTTCCGGAATGATGTACGGCGATGTCGCCATCTTCCTGAATTCGTTAGCGCCGTCTATCTCGCTGCCATCGCTTTTTTCCATATAGAAATCATTTATTTCCATCAAGAAGTCAGGCTGAACACCGAGCCGTCTGATGGATTCGGCAATGTAGTCAATGCAGAAGCGCGCGGACTTTTCCACTTCACTGCTGACAGAAAAACGATCGTCCAAATTAACCACGGTATGCCCACCGGAAATCACCACCTTATCCGTCAAAAAAGACGATGCCAGCGCGATGAGGTCTTCAACGTTGTTATTTGAAACCTCATTGTTGATAACCTCAGCGATCCCATTCTGATCGGCTTTGTAGACGATAAAGCGATCTTCACCCTTCCAACCTTTTTTGCAGTTACATTTATATTCTTTAAAAACAACACGTTCAGCTGTCTTATAAAAATCGGCGCTTTGCAGCGGCATTAATTCGAGATCTGGCATACCCTTCTTCCCTATTCGTAGCCAATGACGCCAACTTTTTATAACAATAGCTAATGTAAATTTAGTGACCTGACTCTGATAATTAATAAACACCTACAATAAATAGGGTTTTTGTGGGTTTGGTCACATTTTCAAGTTCAGGTTATTTTAACCATTTTTATTATGTGGTTTTATATTTCCAACAAACGAATGCGGAGAGGTGGGCGAGTGGTTTAAGCCAGATTTAAGAAACTAACCGTTTCTTAAATCCACACGAGTCATCGTGTCGTAGGTTCGAATCCTGCTCTCTCCGCCAACTTTTTCTTATCAGGCGGTATTTTATGGGTTCATTGGACGCCGTCGATTCGAAAGCGGCTGGCTTCGGAACTGATTAATTTTATGTACGACCCCATTACGCAACGCGATTTGAGGTCTGAATAACCTTCGCCTTGCATGCCCCCATTCCCTCCTGCACAGCGCAAAAGCCAACAAATCGGATAATCCGCATAGTGTTTTTTGATGATAAATCCTCAACTTAGTCTTAATCTAACACCCCTGCGTTCTTAGCGACCCTCTGTCATGGAGTGAACAATGGCGTGTCATTTTGCCCGATGGACCCCGGCCTCCGCTGTCCTGGATACCCAGAGACTCTCCGACGAAGTGATAGCCGCCACCCGCACCTTTTCCGTTAAGCGCCGCACGCGCTACCTGCAAGGGCGCATTCTGCTCGCCGAAATGATGTTCTACCTGTACGGCCTGCCGACGCTGCCCCCCATCGCCACCACGCCGACCGGCCGCCCCTGCTTCGCCGATCATCAGTTGCCCGATTTTAGCCTCGCCTACGCCAGCAACACCGTGGGCGTGCTGCTTAGCGACGAGGGCAAAGTCGGACTGGATATCGAAGTGATGCGGGCGCGCGGCAGCCGGCAAAGCGCGCTGCAGAACGCGCATCAGACGCCGGCGGAAAGTGCCTGGATCGGCGCGCAGGACGATCGGCTGGAGGCGGAGACTCAGCTGTGGAGCATTCGGCAAAGCGTGCTGAAAATTTCCGGCCTCGGCAACAGCGGCCAGTCCACGCTGCGTCTGCATCCCTTCTCCGGTCACCTGCGCTCCAGCGCCACGCCGGACGTTCAGGTGATGAGCGACGCCGACGAATATCTGAGCTGGGCCTGCGCCGGCAGCCCCGAGCTGGATCGTCTGCTGTGCTGGCGCTACGAAGAGCGCGGCGGCCTGCACAAAGACGGGGAAATATCGCCGCGCAGCCCGGCGGCATCCTCACGCTTCGTTAAACTGACGGGCCTGAAGACGCCAGGTTGACGCGGCGCAAAGCGGATAACGCGGTCTTTACCGCACGAGTTACTGGATTAAATTGTAAAGACAGCTAAATGTTGAGCAATCGCCTATTCTCGACCCGCGCTTTAGCCTACTATTCGCCCATGTTGTACGCTGAATCTGCTCATTCGAAAGGGAGAATCACCATGTCAGACCAAGCCTTAAAAATCGTCACTCTACTCGGCAGCCTGCGCAAAGGCTCCTACAACGCCATGGTGGCCCGCGCCCTGCCTGGCCTGGCTCCGCAGGGCGTCACCATTGAAGCGCTGCCCTCCATCCGCGATATCCCGCTGTACGACGCCGACATGCAACAGGGTGAAGGCTTCCCTGCCGCAGTCGAAGCGATAGCAGAGCAGATCCGCCAGGCCGACGGCGTGATCATCGTCACCCCCGAATACAACTATTCCGTGCCCGGCGGGTTGAAAAACGCCATCGATTGGCTGTCTCGCGTACCGAATCAGCCGCTGGCCGGCAAGCCGGTGGCCATTCAAACCAGCTCAATGGGGCCGATCGGCGGCGCGCGCTGCCAATACCATCTGCGTCAGATCCTGGTGTTCCTCGATGCGATGGTAATGAACAAGCCTGAGTTTATGGGCGGCGTGATCCAAAGCAAGGTCGATGAACAGGCCGGTGAACTGAGCGATCAGGGAACGCTGGATTTCCTGACCGGCCAGCTGTCCGCGTTCAGCGATTTTATTCGCCGCGTGGAGTGAAGGTCTCGCGGCGCCCGCGGGGCGCCGCAACAGGACATGACGTCCGTCAATTTATTGAAATTAAAGCCATAGCATCATGTATTTTTTCATTTTAGCGTTATTTTTCGTTTCCATCACCAGTCCCGCTTTCGCCGCAGACATGCGTTATCCCGCCGGTGAAGAACCGCTGGAGCTGCCTGCGCACAGCGCGCTCAACGCCCAGCTGTCGCGATCTGCGCAAAACCAGGAAGATAAAAAACTAGGCGCCATGTCGCTGTACCTGACGCTGATGCGCGAAGACGGCCGCAATGTCTGGGCGCCCTACCAGCTGGCGGTGTCGTCGGCGGAGAAAGGGCAAACCGAGCTGGCGGAGCGCTACCTGCAGCTGAGCGCCGACCGCGGCCTGTGGTACTACTACAACCTGCTGGAGGACGACGCCTTCAACAGCATCCAGCACTCCGCCACCTACCAATCTATCCTGGCCGCCACCAAAGCGCGCTATCTGCAGCACGCTCGCCGCTATGAAGGCAAGGCCAGCTACGCGATACCGGACGGCGAAACGCCGCCCGAAGGGTGGCCAACGGTGATCTTCCTGCATACCTACGGCAAAGCCGCCGCCATCAGTCCCGAGGAGCGGCTGCTGTTCGGCGAAATGGGCGTGGCCTACATCGAGCTCAACGGCACGCAGATGCTGTCGGAAAACAGCTTCCGCTGGTCGAATTACAGCGACGAGAGCACCCAAACCGCCATTCAGCGTACGCTGCAACAGCTGGCTCCGCAGCTAAAGCTGGATCCCCGGCGGATTTACCTCAGCGCCCGCGGCCAGGGCGCGTTGCACGCCGCCAACCTGATCGCCAAGTACCCGCAGTTTTATGCCGGCGCGCTCTTGATCGCCCCCAACGGCGAGATCAAGCCGGCCCAGCAGTCGCTGGCGGCGCAAAAGAAAATCGTGATGGCGTATTACGATCGGCAGAATTTCAGCGAACAGGCGCTGGCATTGCACTTCGCCAATCTGTTCGGGGAGGATAATCAGGTGCAGACGCTGCACTTCGCCCAGGGGGAGGATGCCGCCGGCAGTTGGCAGGCGCGCTTCAGGCGGCCGTTGCAATGGGTGCTGGATCGGGCGCCGGATGCGACGCCGGGCGTCTAAGATTTCAGGGCCGACGGGCGTCGGCCCTTTGGCTGTCAATGGCCGTCGACGAAGACGATCTTCAGCACGAACAGCAGCGCCACGACCACCACGCACGGGCTGATTTCACGCCAGCGGCCGGTGCCGAGCTTCATCACGCAGTAGGAGATAAAGCCGAGCGCGATGCCTTCGGTGATCGAGAAACTGAACGGCATCATCACCGCGGTGACAAACGCCGGTACCGCTTCGGTCAGATCGTCCCACTTCACCCGCGCCAGGCTGGAGGTCATCAGCACGCCGACATAGATCAGCGCGCCGGCGGCGGCGTAAGCCGGCACCATGCCCGCCAACGGCGACAGGAAGATCACCAGCAGGAACAGCAGGCCGGTGACCACCGCCGTCAGACCGGTGCGGCCGCCGACGGCGACGCCGGACGAGCTTTCGATGTAAGCGGTCACGGAAGAGGTCCCCGCCAGCGAACCGGCCACTGAGCTGATGCTGTCAACGTACAACGCCTGCTTCATGCGCGGGAACTTGCCCTGGTTGTCGGTCAGGCCGGCTTTATCGGTGACGCCGATCAGGGTGCCGGAAGAGTCGAACAGGTTCACCAGCATAAACGAGAAGATGACCCCGGCCAGCCCGATGTTCAGCGCGCCGGCCACGTCGACCTGGCCCACCACCGAGGTGATGCTCGGCGGCAGGGAGAACAGGCCGCCGTATTTCACGTCGCCCAGCATCCAGCCGATCAGGGTGGTGACCACGATAGATACCAGCACCGCCGCGTGGAAGTTGCGCGAAGAGAGCACGGCGATGATGAAGAAGCCGAGCGCCCCCAGCAGCACGTTGTGCGAGGTCAGGCTGCCGATGGTCACCAGCGTGTCCGGATTGGCCACCACGATGCCGGCGTTTTTCAGCCCCATCATGCCGATGAACAGGCCGATGCCGCTGGTGATGCCGACGCGCAGGCTGACCGGAATGTTGGCGATCATCCAGTAACGGATGCGGAAAATGGTCAGCAGCAGCAGGCCGACCGCGCCCCAGAAGATGGCGCCCATGCCCACCTGCCAGGAAATGCCCATCGCCCCGACCACCACGAAGGCGAAGAAGGCGTTCAGGCCCATCGCCGGCGCCAGCGCCACCGGCAGGTTCGCCAGCAGGCCCATAAAGATGCTGCCGAAGGCGGCGATCAAACAAGTGGTGACAAATACTGCCTGGGTATCCATGCCCGCTGCGCCCAAAATTTGCGGGTTAACGAACACGATATACACCATGGTGAGGAAGGTGGTGATACCGGCAATCGTTTCCGTACGCGCCGTCGTGCCATGTTGCTTGAGTTTAAACACGCGCCCAAGCAAGCCTTGCTCAGCGTCAAGGCCAGATACTGGTTTGGTCATTATCAGAATTCCGAAAATGGGAATGGACAGTCGCCGGCTATCCTATAACAAAAAGTGGGGCTTTTGACGCCGGTCACAGGTTTTTTTCGCCGTCTTTACGGCTAAACGCGTCAACGGCTTGTATTTACAGGCATTCATACCCCGTTGCCGCCCGCTGCGTTGCCGTTTGCCGGCACGGCCGATAAAATGGTCTATCGCCCCCTCTGTCCCTATCCGTTAAAAACAGGAATCCGCATGTCTTCGACCTTTATCGATAAGCTGGCGTTGATCGCGCTGAAAGATGACAAAGTGGCGCTGGTGCGCTCGCACAATAAGACGCTGTTTTATATGCCGGGCGGAAAGCGCGAAGCGGGCGAAACCGACGAACAGGCGCTGTGCCGCGAAATCGACGAAGAGCTGACCGTTGCGCTGCAGCCGCAATCCATCGCGTTTTACGGCGAGTTCACCGGCCCGGCGGACGGCAAGCAGGACGGCACCCAGGTGCGCATTCGCTGCTACCAGGCCGACTTTACCGGGCAACTGCAGCCGGCCGCCGAAATCGCCGAGCTGAAGTGGTGCGACAGCCGCGATCTGCCGCAGTGCTCACACGTCGCCGCGCTGATTTTGCACGATCTCAAGGCGCGTAACCTGATCAAGTGATCGCTGAGTCGCCTTGGCGGCGTTAACCCGAAGGAACCTGTCCCGCATGAATCAGATTGACTGCATTTTGTTCGACTGCGATGGCACGCTGGTGGACAGCGAAGTGCTGTGCAGCAAAGCCTATGTCCATATGTTCGCCCACTACGGCATTCATCTGTCGCTGGAAGAGGTATTCAAGAAATACAAAGGGGTGAAGCTGTACGAGATCATCGATCGGGTCAATGCCGAGCAGGGCACTGACCTGGAAAAAGAGACGCTGGAGCCGCTGTATCGGCAGGAAGTGGCGCGGTTGTTCGACAGCGAGCTGCAACAGATTGCCGGCGCCCGCGAGCTGCTGGCACAGGTGACGGTGCCTGTCTGCACCGTCTCCAACGGGCCGGTCAGCAAGATGCAGCACTCGCTCGGCCTGACCGGCATGCTGCCTTATTTTGATGACCGGTTGTTCAGCGGCTATGACATTCAGCGCTGGAAGCCGGATCCGGCGATCGTGTTTCACGCCGCCGAACAGATGCGGGTGCCGGTGACGCGCTGCATCCTGGTGGACGATTCGCCCGCCGGCGCGCAGGCCGGCATCAATGCCGGCATTCCGGTCTTTTACTTCTGCGCCGATCCGCATAATCCGCCGATCGATCACCCGCTGGTGACCACGTTTGACGACCTGGCTCAATTGCCCGCGCTGTGGCGCGAACGCGGCTGGCGGCTGACGGCCGATTAACTGGCCGGCAACGGCGGCTTGTTGCGCCACCAGCGCCAGGACCGCTTCAGCGCGCGGGTTTGCGCGCCGAAGCGGCGGTTGACCGCGTTGGCCAGCAGATCGAGCGCCAGGCAGAATACGAAATAGACCAGCGCCACAAACAGGAACACTTCCATCGGATAGACCATGCTGCGGTTGTTGACCTGGGTCGCCAGGAAGGTCAATTCGCCAACGCCGACGATATAAGCCAACGAGGTGTCTTTGATCAGAGAAATCCACTGGTTGATGAACGACGGCACCATCATGCGCAGCGCCTGCGGCAGCACGATCATGCGCAGCGTCTGCCAGCGCGTCAGCCCCAGAGAAAGCCCGGCCTGCCACTGGCCGGGACCGATCGCGGCGATGCCGGCCTTCACCGCATGAGCCAGATAGGCCGAAGCGATCAACGCCAGCGCACACACCACGGTGGTAATTTCCGGGATCTCGACGCCAAACACCATCGGCAGCAGGAAATAGGTCCAGAAGATCAGCATGATGACCGGAATAGCGCGGAAAAAGCCCAACACCGCCGCCAGCAGCCCGGCGGCGACGCCGCGCGACATCGCCAGCGCCACGCCGAGTAAGGTGCCGAGCACCGCCGAGACCACGCCGGCCATCAGGCTGATCGCCAACGTCAGCGCCGCGCCGCCCAGCGGCCCATCCGGCCAGGTGCCCCACAGCAGGTAACCCAGGTTGTCATGAATCACGCTGAAATCCATCTCAATGTCCTCCCAGCGGTTTACGCTGTTGTCGCCACATGCCCCAACCTTCCAGCAGCGCGATGATGGCGATATACAGTACCGTCGCCACGCCGAACGCCTGGAAGGTGCGCAGGGTTTCGGTTTCGACCTGACGCGAGGCGTAAGAGAGTTCGGCAACGCCGATCGCCATGGTCAGCGACGAGTTCTTGATCACGTTCATGTATTGCCCCAGCAGCGGCGGCAGCGCGATTTTCAGCGCCTGCGGCAGCACCACGTAGCGCATCGCCTGCCAGCCGGTCAGCCCCAGCGCCTGAGCGGCATATTTCTGCCCGCCGGCGACGCCGCGAATGCCGGAGCGGATCTCTTCGGCGATAAAGGCGGTGGAGTACAGCGTCAGGCCGAAGAAACCGGCGAGAAACTCGAACGACGGCCACTCAAGCGGGCCGACCTGATGTGCGCTGTTCAGCCACTGCATGGCGGCGGACGGCAGGATTTGCCCGGCGGCGAAGTACCAGAAGAACAGCTGCACCAGCAGCGGCGTATTGCGAAACAGCGAGCTGTACCCCATCGCCAGCCAACGCAGCGGCCTCAGGCTGCTGTCGCGCATCGCCGCCAGCACGAAGCCCAACAGCGTGGCCGCCAGGCCCGCGCAGGCGGAAAGCCACAGCGTCAGCAGAAAGCCGTGCCACAGCCAGTTCAGGTATTGCGGCGCCAGCAGCCAGTCCAGATTCATGTTCAATCCTTGTCTTGCAGAATGCATCAGGGGCGCAGCAAGCTGCGCCCCTCCGTACCGATCTCACCGCGAGCGGTTAAATCAGGCTTTCGGTTGCTGATCCAAAGGCGCGATTTTGAAATCGCCGCGCGGCTGGGCGGATTTGGTCTCCGGCCCGAACCAGCGATCGTAAATCTTAACCGCTTCGCCGTCGTTTTCCAGCTTGATCAGCGTCTCATTCACCGCGGCGGTCAGGCGATCCTCGCCCTTGGGAATGCCCACGCCCTGATACTCTTTGGTCAGGCTGAACGGCGAAATTTCAAATTCCGCCTTCTGCGCCGCCGGCAGGTTGCCGAGCAGGCCGACCAGCTTGGCGTCGTCCTGAGTGATCGCCTGCACGTTGCCGTTGCGCAGCGCCACGAACGCCAGCGGGGTATCATCGTAGGAGATCACTTTCGCCGTCGGGAAACGCTCGCGCAGGGTGATTTCCTGCACCGTGCCCTTGTCCGCGCCGATGCGCAGCTTCTTGATGTCTTCCGGGGTTTTCAATACGCCTTTGCGGGCGATGAATTTCTGGCCGGTGGCGAAATACGGCACGCTGAAGTTCACTTCCTTGGCGCGCTCGTCGGTAATGGTGAAGTTGGCGGCAATCAGGTCAACCTTCTTCGACACCAGCAGCGGAATGCGGTTGGCCGGGTTGGTGGCGCGCAGCTCCACTTTCACCCCCAGCGCTTTGCCGATCGCGTCGGCGACGTCCACATCGTAGCCCACCAGCTTTTTGCTCTGCGGATCGATGTAGCCGAACGGCGGGTTGCTGTCGAACACCGCGATACGCACCACGCCGGCTTGCTTGATATCGTCAAGTTTGTCCGCGTGCGCGGCGCCGGCGGCGAGGCCGGTCAGACTGGCTAACAACGTTAAGGCCAAAGCGCGATGTTTCATAGAAAGCTCCTAAGTGGTTGATGTCCTGCTGGCGAATAAGCTAGCAAGCGCCACATAGGTCAGGAAATAATATAAAAAGCTATATTTATAACCTTTTTATCTTTACGCGTTTAAGATGGAATAAAGGCGCGGGAAACCGCGCCTTTGAAGGATATTACCCGGAAAGAGTTAGTCGGCCTTTTCGTCTTTACCGCCCGGAGAGAGCAGCTTTTCCAGGGCATCGCCGCCCAAATGACGGAAATCCTGCCCCTTGACGAAATAGAAGATAAATTCGCAGATGTTCTGACAGCGGTCGCCGATACGCTCGATAGAGCGGGCGCAGAACAGCGCGGTCAGCACGCTCGGAATGGTGCGCGAGTCTTCCATCATGTAGGTCATCAGCTGACGCACGATGCCTTCGTATTCCTGGTCGACCTTTTTATCTTCGCGGTAAATACGGATCGCTTCGTCCAGATCCATGCGCGCGAACGCGTCCAGCACGTCGTGCAGCATCTGCACGGTGTGGCGCCCTAGCGACTCCAGACTGACCAGCAGCGGCTGATGCTGGTGCGAGAACTTTTCCAGCGCGGTGCGGCAGATCTTGTCCGCCACGTCGCCGATGCGCTCCAGCTCGGAAATGGTTTTGATGATCGCCATCACCAGGCGCAGATCGCTGGCGGTCGGCTGGCGCTTGGCGATGATGCGCACGCACGCTTCGTCGATCGCCACTTCCATCATGTTGACCTTGGCGTCGCCTTCAATTACGCGCTTGGCCAACTCGCCATCCTGATTGTGCATCGCGGTGATGGCATCGGTCAGCTGTTGCTCCACCAGCCCGCCCATGGTCAGCACCTGGGTGCGGATATGCTCGAGCTCTGCGTTGAACTGGCCGGAAATGTGTTTGTTTAAATTCAGGTTATCCATGATGCTTCCTATCAACCATAACGGCCAGTGATGTAGTCTTCAGTCTGCTTTTTCTGCGGCGCAGTGAACAGGTTATCAGTATCACTGAACTCGATCAGCTCGCCCAGATACATAAATGCGGTAGAGTCGGAGCAGCGCGCCGCCTGCTGCATGTTGTGCGTCACGATCACCACGGTGTAATCGGCCTTCAGTTCACTGATCAGCTCTTCAATCTTGCCGGTAGAGATCGGATCCAGCGCCGAGCAAGGCTCATCCAGCAACAGCACTTCCGGACGAATGGCGATGCCGCGGGCGATGCACAGACGCTGCTGCTGGCCGCCGGAGAGGCTGTAGCCGCTCTGGTGCAGCTTGTCCTTGGTTTCGTTCCACAGCGCGGCCTTGGTCAGCGCCCACTGTACGCGCTCGTCCATATCGGCGCGCGACAGCTTTTCAAACAGGCGAACGCCGAAAGCGATGTTGTCGTAAATCGACATCGGGAACGGCGTCGGCTTCTGGAACACCATGCCGACCTTGGCGCGCAGCAACGCGATATCCGAGTTGTCGGTCAGGATGTTCTGGCCGTCCAGCAGAATGCCGCCTTCCGCACGCTGCTCCGGGTACAGCTGGTACATCTTGTTAAAGGTGCGCAGCAGGGTGGATTTGCCGCAGCCGGATGGGCCGATAAACGCGGTGACCTTGTTCTTGGCGATATCCAGCGTGATGTTCTTCAGCGCATGGAATTTGCCGTAGTAGAAGTTCAGATCGCGTACCTGAATTTTGCTGCTGGAAGCGTCAGTAACCATACTCATCAAGACTTCTCTCTTTTCATCAGCGCCGCCAAAGCGGCGCTCAAAATTTTACGAATGCTTTTTCTTGGCGAAAATTACGCGCGCCAGGATATTCAGTAACAGTACGCACAGGGTGATCAACAGCACCCCGGCCCAAGCCAACTGTTGCCATTCGGCGAACGGGCTCATGGCGAATTTGAAGATGGTCACCGGCAGGTTGGCGATCGGCTGCATCAGGTCGGTGCTCCAGAACTGGTTCGACAGCGAGGTGAACAGCAGCGGCGCGGTTTCCCCCGCGATGCGCGCAATCGCCAGCAGCACGCCGGTGATGATGCCGGACACCGACGCCTTCAGCGTGATGGCGGAAATCATGCGCCATTTCGGCGTGCCCAGGGCATAGGCGGCCTCGCGCAGCGTATCCGGCACCAGCTTCAGCATGTTCTCGGTGGTGCGAATGACGATCGGCACCTGCAGCAACGCCAGCGCCACGATGCCGGCCCAACCGGAGAAGTGTTCCATCTTCGCCACCACGATGGTGTAAACGAACAGGCCCACCACGATCGACGGTGCGGACAGCAGGATGTCGTTGATAAAGCGGATCACTTCCGCCAGCCAGGATTTACGGCCGTATTCCGCCAGGTAGATGCCGGCCATGATGCCCAGCGGCGTACCGAAGAGGGTCGCCCACAGGATCAACAGGCCGCTGCCGGCGATGGCGTTGGCCAAGCCGCCGCCCGCGGTGTTCGGCGGCGGGGTCATCTCGGTGAACAGCGCCAGCGACATGCCGTCGAAGCCTTTGGTGACGGTGGCGATCAGGATCCAGATCAGCCAGAACAGCCCGAACGCCATGGTCGCCATCGACAGGAACAGCGCGAGGCGATTTTTCTGCCGGCGCCAGGCCTGCATTTTGCGGCGGCTTTCCGCCAGAACGACTGCGTTTTGCATATCCATCGTCGCCATGTTAACGCCCCTCATTCTTGGCCAGACGCATGATCATCAGTTTCGACAGCGCCAGCACGATAAAGGTGATAACAAACAGAATCAGACCCAGCTCCATCAACGCGGCAGTGTGCACGCCGGACTCGGCTTCAGCGAATTCGTTGGCCAGCGCCGAGGTGATGCTGTTGCCCGGCATGTATAGCGAAGCGCTGTCGAGCTGGTAAGTGTTGCCGATGATAAAGGTCACCGCCATGGTCTCCCCCAGCGCACGGCCCAGGCCCAGCATCACCCCGCCGATGACGCCGTTTTTGGTGAACGGCAGCACGATGCGCCAGATGACTTCCCAGGTGGTGCAGCCGATGCCGTAGGCCGACTCTTTCATCATCACCGGGGTCTGTTCGAACACGTCGCGCATCACTGCGGCGATGTAAGGAATGATCATGATCGCCAGGATCACCCCGGCGGCCAGGATGCCGATGCCGAAGGCTGGGCCGGAGAACAGCTCGCCAACGATTGGAATGCCCGACAGCACGTCGCCCACCGGCGTCTGGAAGTATTCGGCGAACAGCGGGGCGAACACGAACAGTCCCCACATGCCGTAGACGATGCTCGGAATGGCCGCCAGCAGCTCAATGGCGATGCCCAGCGGCCGCTTCAGCCAGTTCGGCGCCAGTTCGGTCAGGAACAGCGCGATGCCGAAGCTCACCGGCACGGCGATGATCAACGCGATAAGCGAGGTGACCACGGTGCCGTAGATCGGCACCAGCGCGCCGAACTGCTCCGCCGGCGCGTCCCACTCTTTGGTCCACAGGAACGCAAAGCCGAATTTCTGCATGCTTGGCCAGGAGGCGAAGATCAGCGAAACGATGATGCCGCCCAGCAACAATAGGGTAATCAGCGCAGCCAGTCTCACCAGCGCGCTGAAAATGATGTCACCGTTTTTGCCCGGTGCTTTGATGGTCGGCTTGTACTCAGCCATAGATTACTCTCTGTTTGAACCCTGGCAGCCCCAACCGGGATCGGAGCCTGAAGAACTGTGTGGGGCGCGGCGAACCCGCGCCCCTGCGTTGTTAGTACAGCGCTTTACCTGAACTGTCTTTTACGTTGGTTTTCCAGGCCGCACGCACCTGCTCAACCACTTCTGCCGGCAGGGTGGCGTAATCCAGCTCGTTAGCTTGTTTTGCACCGGTTTTGTAGGCCCAGTCGAAGAACTTCAGCACTTCGGCGCCCTGAGCAGGGTTTTTCTGCTCTTTGTGCACCAGGATGAAGGTGGTGGAGGTGATTGGCCACACGTTGTCGCCTTTCTGGTCAGTCAGATCCTGAGCAAAGGTTTTGCTCCAATCCGCACCCTTGGCGGCGTTGCTGAAGCTCTCTTCGGTCGGGCTGACCGGTTTGCCGTCGGCGGACACCAGCTTGGTGTAAGCCAGGTTGTTCTGCTTGGCGTAAGCGTATTCTACGTAGCCGATAGAGCCTGGCAGACGCTGAACGAAGGCGGCGATGCCGTCGTTGCCTTTACCGCCCAGACCGGTCGGCCAGTTAACGGTAGAACCGGCGCCAATCTTTTCTTTCCACTGCGCATTGGCTTTGGACAGGTAGCTGGTGAACACGAACGAAGTGCCGGAACCGTCGGCGCGGCGCACTACGGCGATGTTTTGGTCAGGCAGTTTTACGCCTGGGTTCAGCTTGGTGATAGCCGGATCGTTCCACTTTTTGACGTTGCCCAGGTAGATATCGCCCAGGGTTTTGCCGTCCAGCGTCAGTTCGCCGGATTTGATGCCCGGAATATTCACCGCCAGCACCACGCCGCCGATCACGGTCGGGAACTGGAACAGGCCGTCGGCCGCCAGCTTGTCGTCAGACAGCGGGGCGTCGGAAGCGCCAAAGTCAACGGTGTTGGCCACGATTTGCTTTACGCCGCCAGAGGAGCCGATGCCCTGATAGTTAACTTTGTTGCCGGTTTCTTTCTGATAAGAATCTGCCCACTTGGCGTAAACCGGAGCGGGGAATGTCGCACCTGCACCGGTCAGGCTGGCAGCAGCGAACGCGGACACGGCGGTCAGGGAGAAGGTCGCTGCCACAATACTGGCGACGGTGGTACGCATCAGTTTCATAATCCCTCCTAATGGGATACTTAAAATCGACTTCGAGTCGTTTTAATCAGAGTAAGTATTGCTGCAGGAGGGAAAATAGGACAGTTTGGTGACAGAAAAATGTACGCAATATGACAGTTATATTACAGTGCATTTAATGAGTGTTTGTTTGTATTTAAATCAGAAGGTTAGCCGTGAAACAGCACATTTCCCAAGCAATAAAAAACCGGCTTGGCGCGGCCTATCCGCTTGAATATGACAACGTTTATCACCGAAACGGCAGCGCTGTCATCTTTAAGGTCACTCATGAAAAAAGCCGGCGCTAAGGCCGGCTTTTGCAGTTTACCTGCGGCAAATTACTCTACGGTGACAGACTTCGCCAGGTTGCGCGGCTGGTCAACGTCGGTGCCTTTGATCAGCGCCACATGGTAAGACAGCAGCTGCAACGGCACGGTGTAGAAGATCGGCGCGACGATTTCCTCGACGTGCGGCAGAGGAATGATGGTCATGCCTTCGCTGCTGACGAAGCCGGCGTCCTGATCGGCGAACACGTACAGCTGGCCGCCGCGCGCGCGCACTTCTTCAATGTTGGACTTCAGCTTTTCCAGCAGTTCGTTGTTCGGCGCCACCACAATCACCGGCATATCGGCGTCGATCAGCGCCAGCGGGCCGTGTTTCAACTCGCCCGCCGCATAAGCTTCGGCGTGAATATAGGAGATCTCTTTCAGCTTCAGCGCCCCTTCCATGGCGATCGGATACTGATCGCCACGGCCGAGGAACAGCGCATGGTGCTTGTCGGAGAAGCCTTCCGCCAGCGCTTCGATCTCTTTATCCATCGACAGCATCTGCTCGATACGCGCCGGCAACGCCTGCAGACCATGCACGATCTCGTGCTCCACGCTTTCCGCCATGCCTTTCAGACGGCCCAGGCGCGCCACCAGCATCAACAGCACGGTGAGCTGCGTGGTGAAGGCTTTGGTCGAGGCTACGCCGATTTCCGTGCCCGCTTTCGTCATCAACGCCAGATCGGATTCACGCACCAGCGAAGAGCCGGCAACGTTACAAACGGCCAGCGAACCGAGATAACCCAGCTCCTTGGACAGGCGCAGCGCCGCCAGAGTGTCGGCGGTTTCGCCGGACTGCGACAGAGTGATGATCAGGCTGCCCGGACGCACCGCCGATTTGCGGTAACGGAATTCGGACGCGATCTCGACATCGCACGGCACGCCGGCCAGCGCTTCGAACCAGTAACGCGCCACCATACCGGAGTGGTAAGAAGTGCCACAGGCGATAATCTGCACGTGCTGCACCTTGGCGAGCAGCTCGTCGGCGTGCGGCCCCAGCTCACTCAGGTTGATTTGGCCATGACTGAAACGCCCTTCCAGGGTGTTTTTCAGCGCCAGCGGCTGTTCGTAAATCTCTTTTTGCATGTAGTGGCGGTAAGCGCCCTTGTCGCCGGCGTCATACTGCACCTGGGATTCGATCTCAGGGCGCTCGATGGCGTTGCCCTGTTTGTCGAAAATGTTGACGGTGCGGCGAGTCACTTCCACCACGTCGCCCTCTTCCAGGAAGATGAAGCGGCGGGTGACCGGCAGCAGCGCCAGCTGATCGGAAGCGATGAAGTTTTCCCCGACGCCGCGGCCGATAACCAGCGGGCTGCCGGAACGCGCCGCGACCAGCACGCTCGGATCGCGGCTGTCCATCACCACGGTGCCATAAGCGCCGCGCAGCTGCGGGATCACGCGCTGAACCACTTCCAGCAGCGTACCGCCTTGCAGTTGTTCCCAGTGCACCAGGTGCGCAATCACTTCGGTATCGGTTTCAGAGCTGAAACGGTAACCGCGTTCAATCAGCAGTTCGCGCAGCGGCTCGTGGTTTTCGATGATGCCGTTATGCACCACGGTAATGTAGTCGGAAACATGCGGGTGCGCGTTCGCTTCGGTCGGTTCACCGTGCGTAGCCCAACGGGTGTGAGCGATGCCGGTACCGCCGTGCAGATCGGTTTGTTCCGCCGCTTCGGCCAGCTTTTGCACCTTGCCTACGCGACGCAGGCGACTGACGTTGCCTTTTTCATCGACCACCGCCAGACCGGCGGAGTCATAACCGCGGTACTCGAGACGGCGTAAACCTTCCAACAGAATTTCTGCGATATCACGTTGCGCTACTGCGCCTACAATTCCACACATCAGTTGTATTCCTAATGAACGTCCTTCGTGGACGTTTTCGATGCCTTGACCTGATTTTTGCCGGTTTTACCGTGCGTCCCCGAGCCTGTAGATGGTGGGGTTATTATGTTTTGTATTGGGCTCGTGAATAGAGCCCAACGCAAAACACACTATGGCTTCTTCTTCACCGGGCGCTGCCAGCCCTGAATGTGCACCTGCTTGACGCGGCTCAGGACCAGTTCGTTTTCGGCGATATCTCGCGTCACCGTGGTGCCGGCGGCAATGGTGGAGCCTTTACCGACCGACACCGGCGCCACCAGCTGAGTATCGGAACCGACGAACACGCCATCGCCGATCAGCGTCTTGTGCTTGTTGGCGCCATCGTAGTTGCAGGTGATGGTGCCGGCGCCGATATTCACGTCATCGCCGATTTCAGCATCGCCCAGGTAGCTGAGGTGACCGGCCTTGGAGCCTTTGCCCAGGCGCGCCTTTTTCATTTCCACGAAGTTGCCGACGTGAGCCCCTGCCGCCAGCTCCGCGCCTGGGCGCAAGCGGGCGAACGGCCCCACCGTGCAGTCTGCTTCCAGCACGCTGTCTTCCAGTACGCTGTAAGGGCTGATCTCGCAGTCATCACCGATCACGCAGTTTTTTAGCACGCAGCCGGCGCCGATTTTCACCCGGTCGCCCAGCTTGACGTGACCTTCGATAATCACATTCACATCAATAGTGATGTCGCGGCCGTGAACAAGTTCACCGCGCAGGTCGAAACGCGCCGGATCCAACAGCATTACGCCGGCCAGCAGCAGCTTTTCAGACTGTTCCGACTGGAACACGCGCTCCAGGGTCGCCAGCTGCAGACGGTTGTTCACGCCTTCCACTTCGCTCAAACGCGATGGGTGCACGGCTTCGATTTTCTTGCCGTCGGCATGCGCCAACGCAATGATATCGGTGATGTAAAACTCACCCTGTGCGTTATCGTTATTCAACATCCCCAGCCAGCGCTTCAGATCGCGCCCATTCGCCACCAGGATGCCGGTATTGATCTCATTGATCTGACGCTGCGCTTCGCTGGCGTCCTTGTGTTCGACGATGCCCACCACGTCACCCTGCTCGCGCACGATGCGGCCATAGCCGCTCGGGTCGTCCAGCTTGACCGTCAGCAGGCCAATGCCGCCCTGCGGCTTGGCCGCCAACAGACGCTGCAGCGTATCCACGGAGATCAACGGCACGTCGCCATACAGCATCAATACGTCTTCATCGTCGGCAAAATGCGGCGCCGCCTGCTGCATCGCATGGCCAGTGCCCAGTTGCTCAGCCTGCAGCACCCAGTTCAGCGCGCCCTCGGTCAGCGTGCTTTTCAGCAGATCGCCGCCGTGGCCGTATACCAGGTGTACATGTTGCGCGCCCAGTTTCATCGCGGCATCAATGACGTGTTGCACCATCGGCTTGCCGGCCAACGGATGTAAGACCTTGGGAAGATCGGAATACATGCGTGTTCCCTTGCCCGCGGCGAGGATAACCACGCTCATTGCGCTGTTCGACATAAGCAACCTGATAACTCCATTTTGATAGACGAAAGTAAAACCGTTTAGCGGCGATATTACTACATATTTCTCTGCACGAACCCGGCGCAGGCCGCGCGGGCCTTGGCCTGCAGCTATCGCGGCCAATTCGACGCTGGGACGAAAAAACTGTCGGCGATCGGCGACGTTTCTTTCCCGATATCAGGGGTTATACACCACTCTGTACGCCGGGCTGAAATGCTTATTTTAAAGTAAAAAAAAAGCGACCCTATAGGCCGCTTTCTTAAAGTTGGGTGCAGGACACCCAAACATTACATCGCTTTTCTGGTGAGCTCGATAACGCGCAGTTTTGCGATCGCTTTCGCCAGTTCAGCGGATGCCTGAGCATAGTCGACATCGCCATGAGAGCTGCGAATGTGTTCTTCAGCTTTACGCTTAGCTTCCAACGCTCTCGCTTCGTCGAGGTCAGTACCACGGATAGCAGTGTCCGCCAGCACGGTAACCACGCTCGGCTGCACCTCGAGGATGCCGCCGGACAGGTAGATGAACTCTTCTTCACCGTGCTGCTTAACAATACGCACCATGCCAGGCTTGATGGCAGTCAGCAGCGGCGCATGGCCAGGGAAGATCCCCAGTTCACCTTCGCTGCCTGTCACCTGGATCTTCTGCACCAGGCCGGAAAACATCTGTTTTTCCGCGCTGACTACATCCAGATGGTAAGTCATAGCCATATCACCCTCCTCTCAAGGCGTTACAGTTTCTTGGCTTTTTCCACTGCTTCTTCAATGGTGCCAACCATGTAGAACGCCTGCTCCGGCAGGTGGTCATAGTCGCCGTCCATAATGCCTTTGAAACCACGGATGGTGTCTTTCAGCGATACGAACTTGCCCGGAGAACCGGTGAAGACTTCTGCCACGAAGAACGGCTGAGACAGGAAGCGTTGGATCTTACGCGCACGGGATACGACCAGCTTGTCTTCTTCAGACAGCTCGTCCATACCCAGGATCGCGATGATATCTTTCAGTTCCTGGTAGCGTTGCAGAATGGACTGCACGCCACGCGCTACGTCGTAGTGCTCCTGGCCAACGACCAGCGGATCCAGCTGACGGCTGGTGGAATCCAGCGGGTCAACGGCCGGGTAGATACCCAGAGAAGCGATGTTACGGCTCAGTACCACGGTTGCGTCCAAGTGCGCAAAGGTGGTGGCTGGAGACGGGTCAGTCAAGTCATCCGCAGGAACGTAAACGGCCTGTACGGAAGTGATGGAACCGGTCTTGGTCGAGGTGATACGTTCTTGCAGAACGCCCATCTCTTCCGCCAGCGTTGGCTGATAACCTACCGCGGATGGCATACGGCCCAGAAGTGCGGACACTTCGGTACCGGCCAGGGTGTAACGGTAGATGTTGTCAACGAACAGCAGAACGTCACGGCCTTCGTCACGGAATTTCTCCGCCATGGTCAGACCGGTCAGCGCAACGCGCAGACGGTTACCTGGTGGCTCGTTCATCTGGCCGTAAACCAGGGATACTTTGTCCAGAACGTTGGAGTCGGTCATTTCGTGGTAGAAGTCGTTACCCTCACGAGTACGCTCGCCCACGCCCGCAAACACGGAATAACCGGAGTGCTCGATCGCGATGTTACGGATCAGCTCCATCATGTTTACGGTTTTACCTACGCCCGCACCGCCGAACAGACCGACTTTACCGCCCTTGGCGAACGGACAAATCAGGTCCATTACCTTGATACCGGTTTCCAGCAGTTCCTGAGAGCTTGACAGCTCTTCGTAGCTTGGCGCCGCGCGGTGAATCGCCCAACGCTCTTCTTCGCCGATGTCGCCTTTCATGTCGATCGGTTGACCCAATACGTTCATGATACGACCCAGGGTAGCTTTACCCACCGGCACTTCAATCGGGTGGTCCAGGTTGTTCACTTTCAGACCGCGACGCAGACCGTCGGAGGTCCCCATTGCGATACAGCGAACCACGCCACCGCCCAGCTGTTGCTGAACTTCCAACACCAGTTTTTCGGTGCCGTTTTCTACCTCAAGAGCGTCGTACACTTTCGGTACGGCATCCTGAGGGAACTCGACGTCCACCACGGCGCCGATTACCTGGATAATCTTTCCAGTAGCCATCTTGAATCCTCTACGTAATTCGTAAACCTAGCTTAAACCGCGGAGGCTCCCGAAACGATCTCGGTGAGTTCCTGAGTGATGCTGGCCTGACGCGCCTTGTTGTATACCAACTGCAGCTCTTTGATCAGGCTACCGCCGTTATCGGTTGCGGCTTTCATCGCGACCATTCGTGCGGCCTGCTCGCTGGCCAGGTTTTCCACGACGCCCTGATAAACCTGCGACTCCACATAGCGGCGCAGCAAGGTATCAAGCAGCACTTTTGGATCGGGTTCATACAGGTAATCCCAAGGCGTTTTCTTCAGCTCTTCGTCATCGGCTGGCGGTAACGGCAGCAGCTGAAGCACTTGCGGCTCTTGGGACATCGTATTAACAAATTTGTTGCTGACAATGTACAGCTTGTCCAAACGACCTTCGTCGTAGGCCTGCAGCATCACTTTCACCGGCCCGATCAGATCCGACAGGGAAGGTTTGTCCCCCATGCCGGTCACCTGGGCAACCACGTTGCCGCCCACGGAACCAAAGAAAGAGGCCGCTTTAGAGCCAATCAGCGCCAAGTCGGTTTCGACGCCTTTTTCGGACCAGGCTTTCATCTCCGCCAGCAGCTTTTTGAACAGGTTGATGTTCAAGCCGCCGCAGAGACCACGGTCAGTAGACACCACCAGATACCCGACGCGCTTAACGTCACGCTCATCCAGGTACGGGTGCTTGTACTCCAGATTCCCTAACGCAAGGTGACCAATCACTTTGCGCATGGTCTCTGCATAAGGACGGCTGGCCGCCATGCGATCCTGCGATTTACGCATTTTGGAGGCGGCGACCATTTCCATCGCTTTAGTGATCTTTTGCGTGTTTTGCACGCTAGCGATCTTACTACGTATCTCTTTTGCGCCGGCCATCTCTGCTTCTCCTCAGTGCCAGACGGCCTGCTGTCTTTCAACAGCAGGACCGTTCGGCGTTACCAGGACTGGGTTTTCTTGAAGGTCTCGAGGACGTCTTTCAACTTGCCCTCGATCTCATCGTTGAAGTTGCCAGTTTGGTTGATGTGGTTCAGCAGTTCGGCGTGCTCGCGGTCCGCATAGGCGACCAGCGCGGCTTCGAAGCTCACCACTTTGGCGACTTCGACGTCGTTCAGGTAACCGCGTTCTGCGGCAAACAGCACCAGAGACTGTTGTGCAACCGACATCGGCGCATACTGTTTCTGTTTCAGCAGCTCGGTCACTTTCTGACCGTGGCTCAGCTGTTTGCGGGTCGCGTCGTCCAGATCGGAGGCGAACTGGGAGAACGCAGCCAATTCACGATACTGCGCCAGCGCGGTACGGATACCGCCGGACAGTTTCTTCATGATCTTGGTCTGCGCGGCGCCACCAACACGGGATACGGAGATACCCGGGTTAACTGCCGGACGAATACCGGAGTTGAACAGGTTGGATTCCAGGAAGATCTGACCATCGGTAATCGAGATTACGTTGGTCGGAACGAACGCGGAAACGTCACCCGCCTGGGTTTCAATGATCGGCAGAGCGGTCAGTGAACCGGTTTGGCCTTTAACTTCACCTTTGGTGAAGGCTTCAACGTATTCGGCGTTGACGCGCGCTGCGCGCTCCAGCAAGCGGGAGTGCAGGTAGAATACGTCGCCTGGGTAAGCTTCACGACCTGGCGGACGACGAAGCAGCAGGGAAATCTGGCGGTAAGCAACGGCCTGTTTGGACAGGTCATCGTACACGATCAGCGCGTCTTCACCGCGGTCACGGAAGTATTCGCCCATTGCGCAACCGGCGTATGGCGCCAGGTATTGCAGTGCGGCGGATTCGGAAGCGGTCGCCACCACCACGATGGTGTTGGCCAATGCGCCGTGCTCTTCCAGTTTGCGCACCACGTTAGCGATGGTGGACGCTTTCTGGCCAATAGCCACGTAAACGCATTTGATGCCGGAGTCGCGTTGGTTGATGATCGCATCGATCGCCAACGCGGTTTTACCGGTCTGACGGTCACCGATCACCAGCTCACGCTGGCCACGGCCGATTGGAATCATGGCGTCAACGGATTTGTAGCCAGTTTGAACCGGCTGATCAACGGACTGACGCTCGATAACGCCTGGCGCGATAGCTTCTACCGGAGAGAAACCGTCGTTCTCAATCGGGCCTTTGCCGTCGATTGGCGCGCCCAGGGTGTTAACTACGCGGCCCAGCAGACCACGACCGACTGGAACTTCCAGGATACGGCCGGTGCATTTAACCTTCATGCCTTCGGCCAGATCCGCGTACGGACCCATGACCACGGCACCGACGGAGTCGCGCTCCAGGTTCAATGCGATTGCGTAACGGTTGCCAGGCAGCGCGATCATTTCGCCCTGCATAACTTCGGCCAGGCCGTGTACGCGGATGATCCCGTCGCTGACGGAAACGATAGTACCTTCATTGTGAGCTTCGCTCACTACATTGAACTGAGCAATGCGCTGCTTGATCAGTTCGCTGATTTCGGTGGAATTCAGTTGCATGCTCCAGTCCCCTTAAGACTGCAAGACGTCTGTCAGGCGTTCAAGACGACCGCGAACGCTGCCATCAATCACCATATCGCCGGCGCGAACAACGATGCCGGCCAGTACAGACTTGTCAATTTTGCAATTCAGCTTAACTTTGCGTGACAGACGTTTTTCCATCGCAGCGGCGATTTTCGCCTGCTGTTCGTCGTTCAGCGCGCTCGCAGAGAGCACTTCGACTTCGACGGTGGATTCCAGCGAGGCGCGCAGTTCGATGAACTGCTGCAGCACGGCAGGAAGAACCAGTAAACGTCCATTTTCGGCCATTACACGGATAAAGTTCTGGCCATGTTCGTCGAGCCGATCGCCACAAACCGCGATGAACGTCTTGGACAGCGTTTCTGGCGCAACCGCGCCAGACAGCAGTTCAGAAATCTGTTCATTGCGAGTGACTTCAGCCGCAAACGCCAGCATGTCCTGCCAGCGCTCTACGCTTTGGTGCTCAACGGCAAAGTCAAAAGCTGCTTTGGCGTAGGGGCGAGCTACAGTTACAAATTCAGACATCAGCCCCTCCCTCCTTACAGTTCAGCGACCAGTTTATCAACGATGTCGCTGTTAGCAGCTTCATCCACGGAACGTTCGATGATCTTCTCGGCGCCGGCAATTGCCAGCATCGCGACTTGCTTACGCAACTCTTCACGAGCGCGCTTACGTTCGGCTTCGATCTCAGCCTGAGCCTGCGCCACGATTTTGTTACGTTCCTGCTCGGCTTCGGCTTTCGCTTCATCCATGATCTGAGCTTTGCGTTTGTTCGCTTGCTCGATGATCACCTGAGCTTCTGCTTTGGCAGTTTTCAGCTGGTCGGTCGCATTGGCTTGCGCTAAGTCCAGATCTTTTTTGGCACGCTCTGCAGAAGCGAGGCCGTCAGCGATTTCTTTCTGACGCTTCTCGATGGCAGCCATGATCGGCGGCCATACGTACTTCATGCAGAACCAGACAAACAGAACGAACGCGATGGCCTGGCCGAGGATTGTTGCGTTAAGATTCACAGCACAATGCCTCTTTAAAAGTTAATAGTTTGGTTACGTCGTAGAGGGTTGCTCTACTTACGCGACGGCGAACATCACGTACAGACCCAGACCTACAGCGATCATCGGGATGGCGTCGACCAGACCCATAACGATAAAGAACTGTGTACGCAGCAGAGGAATCAGGTCAGGCTGACGAGCAGCGCCTTCCAAGAATTTACCACCCAGGATGCCGATACCGATCGCAGCACCGATTGCCGCTAAACCCATCATCACAGCGGCAGCCATGTACAGCAGATCCATACTCAGGTTTTCCATGACAGTCTCCAGTTTGTTTCAGTTTAAAAGTGCAAGTGTTTTAAGAAAATCAGTGCTCTTCAGACGCCATCGACAGATAGACGATCGTCAGAACCATGAAAATAAAGGCTTGAAGCGTAATGATCAGGATGTGGAAGATAGCCCAAGGCAAGCTCAGGACCCACTGTGACCACCACGGCAACAGGCCGGCAATCAGGATGAAGATCAACTCACCCGCATACATGTTGCCGAACAGTCGCAGACCCAGTGAAACAGGTTTGGACAGCAGGCTGACACCTTCAAGAATCAGGTTGATAGGAATGAATACAGGGTGGTTGAACGGCTGCATGGTCAACTCTTTAACAAACCCGCCAACGCCTTTCATTTTGATGCTATAGAACAGAATCAGGATAAACACGCCCAGCGCCATCGACAGCGTGACGTTCACATCGGCGGTAGGCACGACGCGCAGCGCAGGCAGGCCGAGGATGTGTTCGCCAACGTAAGGCAGGAAGTCGATGGGCAGCAGGTCCATCAAGTTCATCAGGAACACCCAGACGAACACGGTCAGCGCCAGCGGCGCAATCACCTTGCTCTTGCCGTGGTACATGTCGCGCACGCTGCTGTCGACGAAACCGACCACCAGCTCCACGGCGGTTTGCAGTTTACCCGGCACGCCGCTGGTGGCGTTTTTGGCCACTTTGCGGAAGATCACCAGGAAAAGCGCCCCGAGGACGACGGAGAAAAACATCGAGTCGATGTTGATCGACCAGAACCCAGTCCCGACCTGAAGCTGCGTCAGGTGGTGACCGATATACTCCTGTGGAGTCAAGACTTCTCCTGCAGACATGATGCCTCTTACCCTTATTTAGTTAAGTTCGGTAACTGTTAATCACGGCCGGTGCCACTATCTGCACCACTAACACCGCTAAATAGGTCAGGCCAAGCGGTATAAACTCCGCCTTGAACACCCCCAGCGCCACGATCAGCAAAACGATGGTGATCACGACCTTTAGCCCCTCGCCGATGGCGAACGACCAGGCGACCCTACCGGGCGCCGGCGTTTGCGCCTGATGGCGCAAGGCAAACAGCATAAACATTGCACTCGGCAACCAGGCGGCGAGACCGCCTGCCAGCGCCGAAGCGCTCCATTCCGGGCTTTTCAGCCAGAAAGCAACGCTGATCAGAACAAAAGTCATTAACTGCAAAAACAGCAGTTTGCGTGCGACTTTCCCGCTGTAAAGGGACACAGACATGACGTTTGTTCTCTCCGTACCCCAGAGGGGGTATGCTGAGTGACGTATACAACTGTTTTTGCTGTCCTGAGTCAAGCAGCAAAAAACGAGCAAATTATACGGGGCATACCAACGAATTCAATCGATAAGTAGCGAAAAGGTGAACAATTATTTAAATTTCCCTATTCCAGCCTATTTTCACAAGAAAACGGTCGGAATAATAGGGCGCATTTAATTGTCTGATTATTCCAGCGTTGCGTTTAGAAACGCGAGGCCGATCACAGTAATGTCCCTTCCTGATTTATAGCCGATGGTCAACCAAACCGTCTTTAGCAATTTGAGCGATCAAAAGATTATATAAATCAAAACATTATCAGTTAACTGTTCAAAAACAATCCGTATACCCGATGAAAACCTTTTATTGACAAGCAGCGGGGCAATATTCCAACAGCCAATTAACATTAGCAGCAAACGCCAATCTTTCGCACATGATTGCTAACGTGACTATTTCCAAATGCAATTACTCTATTGTCGCTAATTAGCCGCGTTTTTTGTGTTAATAGAAAGTAAATTAACTAAAAAAAGCGACCAACTAATTAGCCTGCTTACCTTTCTGCTGGGTACGACCTTTAATTCACGCTTGTTTGATCAAAAGCAAACTCAGTTTGCCTTAAGAATCACCAGATGACGTTCGCCTTCCAGTTCAGGCACCTGCAGCCGCACGATGGACTCCAGGCTAACGCCAGCCGGCAGCTGCGTCAGTTCTTCATCCGGACGCACGCCTTTCAACGCGTAAAAACGCCCCTGCCCTTTCGCCGGCAGGTGATGGCACCAGGACAGCATATCCTGCAGCGAAGCGAATGCCCGGCTGATCACGCCATCGAACGGCGGCTCGGCCGGAAACGCTTCGACGCGGCTCTGCACCGGCTCGATATTGTTCAGGCCCAGCTCATGCTGCACCTGACGCAGAAAACGCACGCGCTTGCCCAGGCTGTCGAGCAGCGTGAAATGCGCGTCCGGGCGCACGATCGCCAGCGGAATGCCCGGTAAACCGGGGCCGGTGCCGACATCGATAAAACGCGAGCCCTGCAGATGCGGATTGACCACAATGCTGTCGAGGATGTGGCGCACCAGCATTTGTTGCGGATCGCGCACCGACGTGAGGTTATAAGCCTTGTTCCACTTATCCAGCATGCCGACATAGCCCAGCAGCTGCTGTTTCTGCTGATCGGGCAGCTCAATGCCTGCTGCCGCGAGCAGCGAGTCTAATTTTTTTTGCACAACGGATCCTCTGGCAGGCGCTGAACGACCAGCGGATGGTTAGCTGGCGCAATGAGGCGACTATGATAATTCAGGGCGCAAGTGATGTCAGCGGCCGTTTGGCTACGGGTTGAGCAAACGGCCGCCTGGATGCGGGATTTATGCGCTGCGGCGCAGCAGTCCCTGCTTTTTCAGCCAGATCAGCAAAATCGAGATCGCCGCTGGCGTAATGCCGGAGATGCGCGAAGCCTGGCCGATGGAGTTCGGTTTGTGATCGTTCAGCTTGGCGATCACTTCGTTCGACAGTCCCGAAACCTGACGGTAGTCAAGATCCAGCGGCAGCACGGTATTCTCGTTGCGCTGCTGTTTTTCGATCTCTTCCTGTTGGCGAGCGATATAGCCTTCGTATTTGACCTGGATCTCGACCTGCTCGGCGGCTTGGACGTCGTCCAGCGGCGGCGCGAAGGCGTCGGTGCCGGTCAACTGCGCGTAATCCATCTCCGGGCGACGCAGCAGTTCTTCGCCGTTCGCTTCACGCGACAGCGGCGCTTTCAGCAGCACATTGACCTGTTCGACGTTCTCGGCGTGCGGATGCATCCAGATGTCGCGCAGGCGCTGACGTTCGCGTTCGATTCGCTCCAGCTTCTCGCTGTAACGCGCCCAACGCACGTCGTCCACCAGGCCCAGCTCGCGGCCTTTTTCCGTCAGGCGGAGATCGGCGTTGTCTTCGCGCAGCATCAGACGATACTCGGCGCGAGAGGTAAACATGCGGTACGGCTCTTTGGTACCAAGGGTGCTGAGATCGTCCACCAGCACGCCGAGGTAGGCCTGATCGCGACGTGGCGCCCAGCCCTCTTGTTCATCGGCGAAACGCCCGGCATTCAGGCCGGCCAGCAAGCCCTGCGCGGCGGCTTCTTCATACCCGGTGGTGCCGTTGATCTGGCCGGCGAAGAACAGGCCCTGAATGAATTTGCTTTCCAGCGTCGGCTTCAGATCGCGCGGATCGAAGAAATCGTACTCGATGGCATAACCAGGGCGAATAATACGCGCGTTCTGCATTCCTTCCATCGAACGGACGATCTGCATCTGCACATCGAAAGGCAAGCTGGTGGAAATCCCGTTAGGGTAAATCTCGTTGCTGGTCAGGCCTTCCGGCTCAAGGAAGATCTGGTGCGCGTTGCGATCGGCAAAACGCATGACCTTGTCTTCGATCGACGGGCAGTAACGTGGACCGATCCCTTCGATGATCCCGGCATACATCGGGCTGCGATCGAGGTTATTGCGGATCACGTCATGGGTTTTTTCATTGGTGTGGGTGATGTAGCACGCCATTTGTTCCGGGTGCTGGCTGGCATCGCCCAGGAACGAGAATACCGGCACCGGCGTGTCGCCGTGTTGCGGCGCCAGTACGCTGAAATCGATAGTGCGGGCGTCGATGCGCGGCGGCGTACCGGTTTTCAAGCGGTTAACGCGCAGCGGCAGTTCACGCAAACGCTGCGACAGCGAGATCGAAGGAGGATCCCCGGCGCGGCCGCCGCTGTAATTCTCCAGGCCGATATGGATCTTGCCGTCCAGGAAGGTGCCTACGGTCAATACCACCGCCTTGGCGCGGAATTTCAGGCCCATTTGGGTGACGGCGCCGACTACGCGATCGTTTTCGACGATCAGATCCTCAACCGGCTGTTGGAAGATCATCAGGTTGGGCTGGTTCTCCAACGCGGTACGGATCGCCTGGCGATACAAGACGCGATCCGCCTGAGCGCGAGTGGCGCGAACGGCAGGGCCTTTACTGGCGTTTAGTATCCTAAACTGGATGCCGGCATGGTCGATCGCTGTCGCCATCAAGCCGCCGAGCGCATCAATTTCCTTAACCAGATGCCCTTTACCAATACCGCCAATCGCCGGGTTACAAGACATCTGTCCCAGCGTATCGATATTGTGTGTCAATAATAAAGTCTGACGTCCCATGCGCGCCGCGGCCATGGCGGCCTCGGTACCTGCATGGCCACCACCGATGATGATGACGTCAAATTGATCTGGATAAAACATGGAACTGCACCTCGCCGTATTGCGAACGATCGTATTTGCCCTGGGGTCGGGGATTCTACTCAAGTTTAGACGATCGACCAAGTGGTCCGGATCGTCGGTAATTAAAAGAAGATCTTTTTTATTTAAAGATCTCTTTATTAGATCTCTTATTAGGATCGCGATCCTCTGTGGATAAGTGACTATTCACGATGAAGATCAGCAGATTAAGGAGGATCGTTTGCTGTGAATGATCGGTGATCCCGACGCAGATAAGCTGGGATCTAAAAGGCTTGTTATGCACAGGACAAAAAGCGCTCTACGGTTGTTATTGGGATAACTACGGCTTTTACCCTGCTTTTAAGCTTAGTTATCCACAATCGTTCGCGCGATCTTTAGACGAATTAGAGTAAATTAATCCAGTTTTTTACCCATTCCTCGGCCGGATCCTCGGGAATTTCATGCTCGGTCACGTCGATCTCAAGACGATCGCCGATCCTTTTAGCGCCTCTGGCGATCAACAGATCGTCGATCTGTTTGATCGCGCCGCAGAAGGTGTCGTATTCCGAACTGCCCAAACCGACGGCGCCGAACTGCACCTCGGAAAGATCCGGCTGCTGCTCAGCGATCTGTTCCAGCAGCGGTTGAAGGTTATCCGGCAGTTCGCCGGCGCCGTGCGTGGAAGAGACCACCAGCCAGCGGCCGGTCAACGGCAGTTCATCCAGTTCAGGGCCGTGCAGCATCTCGGTAGAGAAACCCGCGTCTTCCAGCTTTTCAGCCAAATGTTCAGCCACGTATTCGGCGCTGCCAAGCGTACTGCCACTGATCAGAGTAATGTCTGCCATGAACCAACGATCCCAACCTTCTCACTCAAAGTGGCTGCATTGTACGCTGTGAATCGGCTGGGATCTACCTGTGGATAATGTGGGTATGCAATTTGGCGGGTTACGGCACGATGGTGCGCATAATGGGGTTCTGCAGCGAGATCAGCGTTTCGGTAGACTGGATCTCGTCGATGGTCTGGATCTTGTTGATAAGTACCTGTTGCAACGCGTCGATCGATCGGCACATTACCTTAATAAAGACGCTGTAGTGGCCGGTGGTGTAATAGGCTTCCACCACTTCTTCCAGGCTTTCCAGCTTCTTCAGCGCCGAAGGGTAATCCTTGGCGCTCTTTAAGATGATGCCGATAAAGCAGCACACGTCGTAGCCCAGCTGTTTGGGGCTGACGTCGATGCGCGCGCCGGTGATGATCCCGGCCTGCTTCATCTTCTCCACCCGCACATGAATAGTGCCGGGGCTGACGGCGAAGTTTTTCGCCAGTTCGGCGTACGGTGTGCGCGCATTGTCCATCAGGGCGTTGAGGATGCCGCGATCGAGATTATCGATCTGATAAATTTCCGCCATTTAATCCCCCATTAATTAACGATTGTTGAATTCTGTCCGGGTAAAAATGAACGATTAAAAGTGAAAAGGCAATATTGATTAATGGATATTGAATAGTCGTGTCATTTTGTTGCTTAATCGATGGCAACAGAGACAGGTTTACAAGAGATACGGCAATGAAAAAACAGTTTATCCAAAAACAACAACAAATCAGCCAGGTCAAATCCTTCTTCTCCCGCCAGCTGGAGCAACAGCTCGGTCTGATCGAAGTGCAGGCTCCGATCCTTAGCCGCCTGGGCGACGGCACGCAGGATAACCTTTCCGGCAGCGAGAAAGCGGTGCAGGTCAAAGTCAAAACCTTGCCGGACGCCACCTTCGAAGTGGTGCATTCGTTGGCGAAATGGAAACGCAAAACCCTGGGCAGCTACGATTTCGGTGCCGGCGAAGGCCTGTATACCCATATGAAGGCGCTGCGCCCGGATGAAGACCGTCTGACGCCAATCCACTCGGTGTACGTCGATCAGTGGGACTGGGAGCGGGTGATGGGCGACGGTGAGCGCAGCCTGGACTACCTGAAAAACACCGTGCGCAGCATTTACGCTGCGATCAAGGCGACGGAGGCGGAAGTCAGCCGTGAGCATGGCCTGACCCCATTCCTGCCGGAACAGATCCACTTCGTGCACAGCGAAACCCTGCTGCAGCGCTATCCGGATCTGGACGCCAAAGGGCGTGAGCGGGCGATTGCCAAAGAATTGGGCGCGGTGTTCCTGATCGGCATCGGCGGCAAGCTGTCGCATGGCAAATCGCACGATGTGCGTGCGCCGGATTATGATGACTGGACTACGCCGACGGCGGATGGCCTGGCGGGCCTGAACGGCGATATCGTGGTGTGGAACCCGGTGCTGCAGGACGCTTTCGAGCTGTCTTCCATGGGCATCCGCGTCGACGCCGCGGCGCTGAAACATCAGCTGGCGCTGACCGGCGATGAAGAGCGCATGAAGCTGGAATGGCACCAGTCGCTGCTGCGCGGCGATATGCCGCAGACCATCGGCGGCGGCATCGGTCAGTCGCGTCTGGTGATGCTGCTGTTGCAGCTGTCGCATATCGGCCAGGTGCAGTGCGGCGTGTGGTCGCCGGAAGTGCGCGGCGCGGTCGAAGGCCTGCTCTAACCGCCTAGCGCCGCCAGCGGCGCATCAAACGGCTTTTCAACCCGGTATCAAAGCGCCAGATATGATCGAAGATGCGCATGATGCCGGGTTTGCCATAGGCGGACATCGCCACCGCGTGAAAACGTTGCTGGTGGCTTTGTTGCTGCTGTTTCACCTTCTTTATTACCTCCTCCGGCAACCGCTGGGCGATAAAATCAGAAATGATCACCGCATCGGCATCGAACCAGCCGCTCTCCGCCATTTTGGTGACGGTGGCGTTCAGGCAGGCCGCCAGATCGGTGCCGCCGCGAAACTGCTGGCCGAGAAAACGCACCGCCTGCTCAATGCCGCTGGCGGCGGTGAGTTCGTAATGTACGATCTGGTTGGCGAACAGCATGATGTAGCAGCGGCGGTTGTCCGCCAGCGCAATGCGCAGCAGCGCCAGACAGAAGGCCTTGGCGCACTGTTCGTTGAAACCGCCCATCGATCCGGAGGTGTCCACGCAGACGATAAACGGCCCGCGCGGCTGTTGATCCTGCTGCTGGTGAGTGACCTGGCGGATCAGGATCTGTTCCTGCCAGACGTCGCCCTGCAGACGGTAGCTCAGCAGCCGCTTTTCCAACAGGCGGCGGTAGAACTCGAATTCCAGCTCTTCAATCCCCAGTGTCGCCAGCTCCGGCGGCAGCAGGCGCAGGATGTCGTCGCTCTGATGAATGCCGCTCACTTCTTCCGGCAGCGTGGCCGGCACCTGCACCATGACCCTGAACGGCTCCGGCTGCGCGTCCTGTTGCTGCACCGCCTTGGCCTGATAGCTGCGGCCCAGCTGTTGCGCCAGCTTTTTCAGCTCCGGCTGCTGCTGCAAAAAGTTGCCGTACTCCACCAGCCGCTGGTAATCGCCACGCTGCAACTGGCCTTTGCTCATATCCCACAGCCTGCCGGCGGCGGTGTCATTTTCCGACAGCAGCGGCTCCAGCGCGCCGCTCAGCGCCAGGCGCTCCTGCAGCTCCGCCATCAGTTGCTCGCGCTCTTGTTCCAGCAACTGGTGGTGCAGCATGGTGGCTTGCAGCGTCAGGCTGATGCGCCAGCGCTGCAGAAACAGGGTTTGAAAGCTGTCGTCAAGCGGGTGATTGGGCAGATCGGCGGCGTCCACCAGCGCGCGCGCCTGTTCATAAAACGGCGAGACCAGCTGGCGCAGCAGTTCCATCGTGTCGTTGAGGTTGTGATAAAACTGGGTGTTGTTCTCCAACTGGCACTGTTGGTAGCGGTAAAATTCCTGCGCCAGCGCCGGCGGCACCATCGCCTCCTGCAGACGTTCCTTAAGCTGCAGCTTCCAACGCGGCAGATCGCGATCCAGCGCCCGGCGAAGGGCCGGAAACTTTTTAAAGAATACCGACAGCTGCGGCGCGGCCAGCATGCCGACGATCATCTCCTCGATCATCTCGCCTTCGGTGATCGCCAGCAGCAGATCGAGCGTCTCCAGACTGAGCATGGTTACTGGCCGCGCATTTGCTGCTGTTGCTGTTTAACCTGTTCCGCGACCTGCAGCAAACTGGCTTCGATCTTGGCCAGGCCGGCGGCGGGCGTGAACAGACAGGGCTGATGTTGGCTGAAGGCGCGGCGTTGCTCCGCCAGGCGCTGGGCCAATCCGTCCATTTCATCCAGCAGCGCTTGCGGCGTGGCGGTGGCCTGTTTGCCCGGCAGCGCCAGCAATGACGGCTGGCGGCTGACGTCCAACACCGTGAGGTGCAGTTGATCGTCCACGTCCAAATCGATCGGCTGCGCGAAGCCGATGCCATTTAGCTTGGCGCGCACGTCGCCGCCTTTTTGCAGCCAGTTGTCCAGCGCGCTGCTTTCGATGCTCAGATGGTTGACCTGAATGTCATGCAGCTGCAGCGGCTTTTGCAACAGCAGGGTAAGGGTGCCGACGGCGAACGGCGTGGCCGGCGCGTATTGCGGTTTGCGGCTGAACATGCCGCCTTTTTTCACCAGGCTGATGGCCTGCCGATCGCTTTGCTGCTGCTGGTCCTGCAGCCAGCGGGTGTGGATCTGTTGCAACTGGATCAGCATCGACTGCTGCTGATAGGCCGACTCGGTCAGCAACTGATCGATCTGCTGTTGCAGCAGCTTCAGCGAGGTGAGATCGTGCCACAGGCAGTCTTTCAATAGCATCAGGTCGAGCGGGGCGATGGCATCGCGCCCGCTGAAGAAGGCGCAGGCCTGCAGCAGACGCAGGGCTTTTTTCCAGCGCCGATCGGAGACGTAAGGCGCCTGCTCCAGCGCATCCAGCCGCTGGCGCAGCTGGAAGATCAGCTCAAAACAGGCTTCCGGCAGCGCGACTTTGTCGATCTGCGATTGCCACTGCAGAAACTCTTCGTCGCTGATGCTCAGCGCCGCCGGCACCGGGTTTTGGCTTTCGCTCTGGCGGTTGACCAGCAGCGAGCGGAAATTCTGTTTATCCTGCACCTTGTCCAGCCACAGACGGATCAGCATGCGGTCATATAAAGCTTCGAGGCTGTTGTCCGCTTCGGGCAGTTCGTTGGAGGCGGTGACCAGCAGGCGCAGCGGGATCGGTTCTTCGCTGTTGCCGTTGCGAAAACGGCGTTCGTTGATCGCCGTCAGCAGGGTGTTGAGGATCGCCGGGCCGGCCTTCCAGATCTCGTCCAGAAACACGATCTCCGCTTCCGGCAGATAGCCGGCGGTCAGACGCTGATAGCGCCCCTCATCTTTCAGCGCCTGAATAGATAGCGGGCCGAAGACCTCTTCCGGCGTGGAAAAACGCGTCATCAGGTATTCAAAGGAGCGGGCGTTGCGGAAGGCAAACTTCAGCCGGCGCGCGATCAGGCTCTTGGCGATGCCGGGCGGGCCGAGCAGGAATACGCTTTCGCCGCTCAGCGCCGCCAGCAGGCACAGACGGATTGCCTCTTGCCGCTCATAAAGACCGCTCTCCAGCGCGTTGCTGAGGCGGGAAATTCGTTCTGCCAGAAGGGATGATGGCGTCATATAATTGTCGCATTGTCCGAGAGTTAGCCAATCTTGGTCGATAATCCGATGATAAACCACCATTATTTTTAGTGGTATAGCCTGTTGATTAGTAATATTTTTCTAAGTTAAGCCGGATATTCGGTTCACATTTTGTTTATTTTTCGGCTCTGATATAAGGGTAGGCAAGCGGTATAAATGGTGCATACTGTGCGGCTTTCTGGTGGGCGTGACGGATCTTTGAGCCCGTATTTTGCCTGATGCGGATGCATCGCTAACGGATGTTCTGATAAAGAAACGAATTATGAGCGCAGAGCATAAGCAGTCCTTATCGGCGGTAACCTTGGCTGCCATCGGCGTGGTCTACGGTGATATCGGCACCAGCCCTCTCTATACGTTGAGAGAGTGTTTCTCCGGCCATTACGGCTTCGATGTTCGTCCAGACGTGGTTTTCGGCTTCCTGTCGCTGATTTTCTGGATGTTGATCGTGATCGTTTCCCTCAAATATCTCACCTACGTGATGCGCGCGGACAACGCCGGCGAGGGCGGCATTCTGACGCTGATGTCGCTGGCCGGGCGCAATACCTCGGCGCGCACCACTGCGGTGTTGGTGATACTGGGCCTGATCGGCGGCAGCTTCTTCTATGGCGAGGTGGTGATCACCCCGGCGATCTCGGTGATGTCGGCGATAGAGGGGTTGGAAATCGCCGCGCCTGCGCTTGACGCCTATATCGTGCCGCTCTCCATTCTGGTGCTGACGCTGCTGTTCGTTATCCAAAAGCACGGCACCGGCAGCGTCGGCAAGCTGTTCGCCCCGGTAATGCTGCTGTGGTTCATCGTGTTGGCGGTGCTGGGCGCGCGCAGCATCATTTCGAACCCGGAAGTGCTGCAGGCGCTGAATCCCAAATGGGCGCTCAATTTCTTCATGGAATATAAGAAGGTGTCGTTCTTCGCTCTGGGGGCGGTGGTGTTGTCGATCACCGGCGTCGAGGCGCTGTATGCCGATATGGGGCACTTCGGCAAGTTCCCGATCCGTCTGGCCTGGTTCACCGTGGTGCTGCCTTCGCTGGTGCTCAACTACTTCGGCCAGGGGGCGCTGCTGCTGAAAAATCCTGAGGCGATCAAAAACCCGTTCTTCCTGCTGGCGCCCGATTGGGCGCTGATCCCGCTGCTGATTCTGGCGACCCTGGCGACGGTGATCGCTTCGCAGGCGGTGATTTCCGGCGTCTTCTCGCTGACTCGCCAGGCGGTGCGCCTGGGCTATCTGTCGCCGATGCGCATCATTCACACTTCGGAAATGGAATCCGGCCAGATCTACATTCCGGTGATCAACTGGACGCTGTACATCTCGGTGGTGCTGGTGATCATCGGCTTTGAGCACTCCAGCAACCTGGCGGCGGCGTACGGCATCGCCGTCACCGGCACCATGGTGTTGACCAGCATTCTGGTCACCTCGGTGGCGATCAATAACTGGCACTGGAATCGCTTCCTGGCGATCGGCATCGTGACCATCTTGCTGATCATCGACGTGCCGATGTTTTCCGCCAACGCCCTGAAGCTGTTCTCCGGCGGCTGGCTGCCGCTGACCTTGGCGCTGGTGATGTTCATCATTATGACCACCTGGAAGAGCGAGCGCTTCCGCCTGCTGCGCCGCCTGCATGAGCACGGCAACTCGTTGGAGGCGATGATCGCCTCGCTGGAGAAATCGCCGCCGGTGCGGGTGCCGGGTACCGCGGTGTTCTTGTCGCGCGCCACCAACGTCATTCCTTTTGCGCTGCTGCACAACCTGAAGCACAACAAGGTGCTGCACGAGCGTGTGGTGCTGCTGACGCTGCGCACCGAGGATGCGCCTTACGTGCACAACGTGCGCCGGGTAACCATCGAGCAGCTGTCGCCGACCTTCTGGCGGGTGGTGGCCAGCTACGGCTGGCGTGAAACGCCGAACGTCGAGGAAGTGTTCCACCGCTGCGGGCTGGAAGGGTTGCCGTGCCGCATGTCGGAGACGTCGTTCTTCATGTCCCATGAATCGCTGATCCTCACCAAGCGGCCATGGTACCTCTACCTGCGCGGCAAACTGTTCGTCGCTCTGAGCCGCAATGCGCTGCGCGCGCCGGATCAGTTCGAAATTCCGCCGAACCGGGTTATTGAACTCGGCACGCAGGTCGAGATCTAATCCGCCTGACAGGGGCTCAGCATGGCTGAGCCCCTTTTGTTTGCGCTTTGTCCGTGTGCGAACGAAACGTTTCGATAACGATCACACTTCTGCATTGTCCCGGTTGCCTTCCCCTGCCGTTTTTTTAAACTCCCCCAAAGAGCGAAACGTTTCGCTAGCGGAGTGAGAAGATGAAAAAAGGCGTATTACTGAATTCCGACGTGTCTGCCGTGATTGCCCGGCTGGGGCATACCGACCAGCTCACTCTGTGCGACGCGGGCCTGCCGATACCGGCGGAAACGCAGCGCATCGATCTGGCGCTGACGCAGGGCGTGCCGACCTTCATGCAGGTGTTCGCGGCGGTCACGCAAGAGATGCAGGTAGAAAGCGCCATTCTGGCGGAAGAGATTGTGAAACAGAATCCGTCGCTCCACGAGGCGCTGCTGGCGGAACTGACCGCACTGGGCCAACGCCAGGGTAACACCATCAGCGTGCGCTATATCAGCCATCAGGCGTTTAAAGCGCAAACCGAGCACAGCCGGGCGGTGATTCGCAGCGGGGAGTGTTCGCCTTACGCGAACGTGATCCTGTGCGCCGGCGTAACTTTCTGAGGCGCGTATGCAACCTTTACTGCAACTGAAAGGGATTGATAAAGCCTTTCCCGGCGTGAAGGCGCTTTCTGGCGCCGCCCTCAGCGTCTATCCCGGCAAGGTGATGGCGCTGGTGGGGGAAAACGGCGCCGGGAAGTCCACCATGATGAAAGTGCTGACCGGCATCTACCAGAAAGACGCCGGCAGTCAGTATTTTCTCGGTAAAGAGGTGGTATTCAACGGGCCCAAGGATTCGCAGGAAGCGGGCATCGGCATTATCCATCAGGAGCTGAACCTGATCCCGCAACTGACGATTGCGGAAAACATCTTCCTCGGCCGCGAGTTCGTCAACCGTTTCGGCCGCATTGACTGGAAGCGCATGTACGCCGAGGCCGATCGCTTGCTGGCGCGCCTCAACCTGCGCTACAGCAGCCATCGGCTGGTGGGCGAGCTGTCGATCGGCGATCAGCAGATGGTGGAGATCGCCAAGGTGCTGAGCTTCGAATCGAAAGTGATCATCATGGACGAACCGACCGATGCGCTGACCGACACCGAAACCGCCTCGCTGTTCAAGGTGATCAACGAGCTGAAGGCCGAAGGGCGCGGCATCGTGTATATCTCGCACCGCCTGAAAGAGATTTTTGAAATCTGCGACGACGTGACGGTATTTCGCGACGGGCAGTTTATCGCCGAGCGGCCGGTGAGCGAGCTGCAGGAAGATTCGCTGATTGAGATGATGGTCGGCCGCAAGCTGGAAGAACAATACCCGCGCCTTGATTTGCCGCGCGGGGAAAAGCGGCTGGACGTCAGCCACCTTTCCGGCCCCGGCGTTGAAGACGTCAGCTTTACGCTGTATCGCGGCGAGATCCTCGGCGTGGCCGGGCTGATGGGCGCCGGGCGCACCGAATTGATGAAGATCCTGTATGGTGCCGCGCCGCGCAAGGCCGGTACCGTCAGCCTGGACGGCCGCGAGGTGGTCACCCATTCGCCGCAGGATGGGTTGGCGAACGGCATTGTCTATATCTCGGAAGACCGCAAGCGCGACGGCCTGGTGCTGGGCATGTCGGTGAAGGAAAACATGTCGCTGACCGCGCTGCGCTACTTCAGCCGCGCCGACGGCAGCTTGAAGCAGGCCGACGAGCGGCAGGCGGTGGGGGACTTCATCCGCCTGTTCAATATCAAAACGCCGTCGATGGAGCAGCCGATCGGTCTGCTTTCCGGCGGCAATCAGCAGAAAGTGGCGATCGCCCGCGGCCTGATGACCCGGCCGAAGGTGCTGATCCTCGATGAGCCGACGCGCGGCGTCGACGTCGGCGCCAAAAAAGAGATCTATCAGTTAATCAACCAGTTCAAACAGGAAGGGCTGAGCATCATTCTGGTGTCTTCGGAAATGCCGGAGGTGATGGGCATGAGCGATCGCATTCTGGTGATGCACGAAGGGCATCTCAGCGGCGAGTTCCCGATTGAACAGGCCACCCAGGAAGCGTTGATGGCGGCAGCCGTCGGCAAGCAATACGGCGTAAAGCAGGAGTAATCAGATATGAGTTCCCAGACTATCGCAGCTAAGCGCTGGTTCAGTAAAGAGTGGCTGTTAGAGCAGAAGTCGTTGATTGCGCTGCTGGTGCTGATCGCCGTGGTCTCTTCCATGAGCCCGAACTTCTTCACCCTGAACAACCTGTTCAATATTTTGCAGCAGACCTCGGTGAACGCCATCATGGCGGTGGGGATGACGCTGGTGATCCTCACGTCCGGCATCGATCTGTCGGTGGGATCGCTACTGGCGCTGACCGGCGCGGTGGCGGCGTCGATCGTCGGCTTTGAGGTCAACGCGCTGGTGGCGGTGGCGGCGGCACTGGCGCTGGGCGCCGCTGTTGGCGCCTGCACCGGAGTGATCGTCGCCAAAGGCAAAGTGCAGGCCTTTATCGCCACGCTGGTGATGATGCTGTTGCTGCGCGGCGTCACCATGGTGTACACCAACGGCAGCCCGATCAACACCGGTTTCACCGATGTGGCCGACACCTTCGGCTGGTTCGGCATCGGCCGTCCGCTAGGCGTGCCTACGCCGATCTGGATCATGGCGATCGTGTTCATCGCCGCCTGGTATATGCTGCACCATACGCGCTTGGGCCGCTATATTTATGCCCTGGGCGGCAACGAAGCGGCGACCCGTCTGTCCGGCATCAGCGTCGATAAAGTGAAGATTATCGTCTACTCGCTGTGCGGCCTGCTGGCGGCGTTGGCTGGGGTAATCGAAGTGGCGCGCCTGTCGTCGGCGCAGCCAACCGCCGGCACCGGCTATGAGCTGGACGCCATCGCCGCCGTGGTGCTGGGCGGCACCAGCCTGGCCGGCGGCAAGGGGCGCATCGTCGGCACGCTGATCGGGGCGCTGATCCTCGGCTTCCTGAACAACGGCCTGAATTTATTGGGTGTTTCTTCCTACTACCAAATGATCGTGAAGGCAGTGGTGATACTGCTGGCGGTTCTGGTAGATAACAAAAGCAACAAGTAACCTCCCCCTACAGGAATCACGATGATGAAAATGAAAAAACTGGCAACCTTAGCCTCCGCCATCGCGCTGAGCGCCACCCTGAGCGCCAATGCCATGGCCAAAGACACCATCGCGCTGGTGGTGTCCACCCTCAACAACCCGTTTTTCGTTTCGATGAAGGATGGGGCGCAGCAAGAGGCCAACAAGTTGGGCTACAACCTGGTGGTGTTGGATTCCCAGAACAACCCGGCGAAAGAGCTGGCCAACGTGCAGGATCTGATGGTGCGGGCGCCCAAGCTGCTGTTGATCAACCCGACCGACTCCGACGCGGTGGGCAACGCCATCAAGATGGCCAACCAGGCTAAGATCCCGGTCATCACGCTGGACCGCGTGGCGAGCAAGGGCGACGTGGTGAGCCACATCGCTTCGGATAACCGCGTGGGCGGCAAAATGGCCGGCGACTTCATCGCCAAGAAAGCGGGCGCCGATGCCAAGGTGATTCAGCTGGAAGGCATTGCCGGCACCTCCGCCGCGCGTGAACGCGGCGAAGGCTTCAAACAGTCGCTGGATCAGAATAAATTCAAACTGTTGGCCAGCCAGCCGGCCGATTTCGATCGCACCAAGGGTCTGAACGTGATGCAGAACCTGCTGACCGCTCACCCGGATGTGCAGGCGGTATTTGCCCAGAACGATGAAATGGCGTTGGGCGCGCTGCGTGCGCTGCAAACCGCCGGTAAAACCGACGTGATCGTGGTAGGCTTCGACGGCACCGCTGACGGCGTGAAAGCGGTCGAAGGCGGCAAGCTGGCGGCGACGGTGGCGCAGCGCCCCGATCAGATCGGCGTGATCGGTGTGGAAACCGCCGATAAGGTGCTGAAAGGCGAAAAAGTGCCGGCGACCATCCCGGTGGATTTGAAGCTGGTCACTCAGTAAGTCATACCAGCGCCATCGGAACGGGGCGTTTACGATGGCGCGCAATTCAGGAATCAATGCGATGGAAACAGGTAAGCTGGTGGTTCTTGGCAGCATCAATGCCGACCATATCCTCAATATTGAACAGTTCCCCCACCCGGGCGAAACGGTGATCGGGAAACAGTATAAGGTGGCGTTTGGCGGCAAGGGCGCGAATCAGGCGGTGGCGGCCGGGCGCAGCGGGGCGGAGATCGCCTTTATCGCCTGCGTAGGCGCCGATGATATCGGCGAGCGTATCCGCCGGCAGCTGGCGAGCGATCGCATTGATACTCAACCGATTGAAGCCATCGCCGACAGCACCACCGGCGTGGCGCTGATCTTCGTCAACGCCGAAGGCGAGAACGTGATCGGCATTGATGCCGGCGCCAACGCCGCGGTGACGCCGGATTACCTGGCGCGCTACCAACAAAAAGTGATCGACGCCGATGCCCTGCTGATGCAGCTGGAGTCGCCGCTGGAGACGGTGATCGCCGCCGCCCGCCTGGCGAAGCAACATCAAACGCAGGCGATCCTCAACCCGGCCCCGGCGCGCGAGCTGCCGGACGAGCTGCTGGCCATGATCGATATCATCACTCCGAATGAAACCGAAGCCCAGCGCCTGACCGGCATCGCCGTGGACAACGACGACGATGCGGCGCGTGCGGCGCAGGCGCTGCACGACAAGGGCATCGCGACGGTGATCATCACCCTCGGTAGCCGCGGCGTGTGGCTGAGCGAAAACGGCAACGGCAAACGGGTGCCCGGCTTCAAGGTGCAAGCGGTGGATACCATCGCCGCCGGCGATACCTTTAACGGTGCGCTGGTGACCGCCCTGTTGGAAAGCAAGGTCATGGCCGACGCGGTGCGTTTTGCCCATGCGGCGGCGGCGATCGCCGTGACCCGCCCTGGCGCGCAGCCTTCGGTGCCGTGGCGTGAAGAGATCGACGCCTTCTTGCAGCAACAGGGGTGATCCTTTGGCCACCATGAAAGATGTCGCCCGCCTGGCGGGCGTTTCAACTTCTACCGTTTCGCATGTGGTCAACAACAATCGCTTTGTCAGCGACAGCGTGCGCGACAAGGTCATGGCGGCCGTGGAACAGCTGAACTATGCGCCTTCCGCGCTGGCGCGCAGCCTGAAGCTCAATCAGACGCGCACCATCGGCATGCTGGTGACCGCCAGCAACAACCCGTTTTATGCCGAAGTGGTGCGCGGCGTGGAGCGCAGCTGCTATGAACGCGGCTACAGTTTAATTCTGTGCAATACCGAAGAAGACGCCGCGCGCATGAACCGCAGCATGGAGACGCTGCTGCAAAAGCGCGTCGACGGTTTGCTGTTGATGTGCACCGAAAACCACCGGCCATCGCAAGATGCCCTGAGCCGCTACCCGTCATTGCCGATCGTGATGATGGACTGGGCGCCGTTCGAGGGCGCCAACGACATTATTCAGGATAACTCGCTGCTGGGCGGCGAGATGGCGACCGACCATCTGATCGCCCGCGGCTACCGCAAGATCGCCTGCATCGCCGGTCCGCAGGATAAAACCACCGCCCGTCACCGACTGGAAGGCTATCGCAACGCGATGCGTCGCGCCGGATTGCCGGTTCCGCCAGGGTATGAAGTGCATTGCGACTTTGAGTTTGAGGGCGGGGTAAACGCCATGCGCCAACTGCTGGCGCTGGACGAGCCGCCGCATGCGGTGTTCGCCGGCAACGACGCGGTGGCGGTAGGCGTTTATCAGGCGCTGTATCAGGCCGGGCTTTCCGTGCCGCAGGATATGGCGGTGATGGGTTACGATGACATTGAGCTGGCGCGTTATCTGGCGCCACCGCTGAGCACCATTCACCAACCGAAGGATTCGCTGGGCGAATTGGCGATCGATGCGCTGATCAACCGCCTGCAGAACCCGGAGCGCGCACCCCAGGTGCTGGTGCTGACGCCCGAGCTGGTGGAACGCGCCTCGGTGGGGCGCCGTTAACTGGCCGCCTTCGCTTCTTTCTTGCTTTCCTGGCCGCTGATCAAATTGCGGCCATCTTTCCTTCTCAGCAACATAAACACCAGCGCCGACGCCACGGTGACGATCCCCATGGTGATAAAGGTGTAATGGAAGTGGTCGATCATGGTGCCTAACGACAGGGATTCGTAAAAACGCAGCACCGCCGCGCTGATCGCCACGCCGAAGCTGATGGACAGCTGTTGGGTGACCGCCAGGACGCTGTTGCCGGCGCTGGCGTTGGCGTCGTTCAAATCCGCCAGGCTGATGGTGTTCATGGCGGTGAACTGGGTGGACATCGCCATGCCCAGCACGAACAGCGGCAGGATCATCAGCCACAGCGGCATGCCCGGGCTTTGCAGGGCGAACTGGGCGATCAGCACCCCGATGATAACGGTGATGCCGACCAGCGTTTTACGGTAGCCGAACCAGCGCAGTACCTGAGTGACGGTGGATTTCGCCATCAGCGAGCCGATGGCGGTTGGCGCCATCATGCAACCGGCGACGATCGCCGTGTAGCCGAATCCCACCTGCAGCATGAGCGGCATTAAAAACGGCACGCAGCCGGTGCCCAGTCTGGAGGCGACGTTGCCGGCGATGCCGACCGAGAAGGTGCGGGTTTTGAACAGGTCGAGACCGATCAGTGGCTGAGGATGGCGGCGTGCGTGCGCGATGTAGCCGAACAGCATTACGAAGCCGCTGAGCAGAATGCCCAGCGAAACGTAGCTGGCCAGCACCCGCTCGCCAAACAGCTCCAGCCCGGTGGAGATTAGCACCAGGCTCAGGCCGAACAGCATAAATCCAAGGAAATCGAAGCGGCGTTTGGGCGTGGTGAAGTCCGGCATGTATTTGCGTGCATAGAAGATGCCGAGCAGACCGATAGGGATATTGATCAGGAAAATCCAGTGCCAGGTGGCGTAGGTTACCAGCCAGCCGCCCAGCAGCGGCCCCAGAATCGGCCCGACCAGGCCGGGCATGGTGACGAAGTTCAGCACCGGCAGCAGTTCGCTGCGCGGGTAGGCGCGCAGCAGCGCCAAGCGCGCGACCGGCATCATCATCGCGCCGCCGATACCCTGCAGCACGCGAGAGGCGACCAGCGCGCTCAACGTAGGAGACAAGGCGCACAGCAGCGAACCGAGGGTGAATAACGTGACGGCGAAGATGAATACCCGTCGAGTGCCGAAGCGATCCGCCAGCCAGCCGCTGACCGGGATCAGCATTGCCACCGTCAGCGTGTAGCTGATGACGGCCGATTGCATCGCCAGCGGCGAACGCCCCAGGCTTTGGGCGATCGCCGGCAGCGCGGTGTTGAGGATAGTGGCGTCCAGCGCCTGCATAAAGAACGCCATTGCGGCGATCCACGGTAGTCCTGCCATACTGCGCGCGGATTGGGTCATGGTCGGTCCTGGTTAAATGGTCGTCTGTCCCTCGTCTCTTTCTTCTATATATAAGCGGGGAGCGTGTCTAGTCTTTCTCTTTCAGCAGTACCTGGCAGGCGACGAGGGCGCCTGCGCTGTCTCCGGCGAGTATCGCATCGACGATAGCCTGATGATGGCGCAGCTTGATCACTTCATTGCCGGTGATGGCGCGGAAGTAGCTTTGGTACACCGAACTGAACAGGTTGGCGAACGAGGTCAGGAACGGGTTGCCGCTGGCCTCGTAGATGAGCTGGTGGAATTGGGTATCGACCTGGATCCAACGCTCGCGATCAAACTGGGTATGCAGCGCGCGCATTTCCGCCATCAGCCCCGCCAGCAACTTGGTTTGCTGCGGGCTGGCGTGGTTTGCCGCCAACGCGCAGGCCTGCGGCTCCAGCGAGGTGCGCAAGATAAGGAAGTGTTGCATCACCTGATCGAAGTTTTCCCGCGTCATCCACCAGGTCAGTAAATCTTGATCGAGGAAATTCCATTGGCTTTGCGGCATCACGCGGGTGCCAATGCGCGGGCGCGGCAATAACATGCCTTTGGCGGCTAACATCTTCACCGCTTCGCGCACCGCGGTACGGCTGACGCCGAATTGCTCGCCCAGTTCCATTTCACCAGGCAGGATGCTGCCGGCCTGATAATCGCCTGCCAGAATTTGTTGGCCGAGTTTTTCTGCAAGCAGATAAGAAAGATTGCGTTGGGCGGCCTGTTGTTGTGCATTTAACGGCATGGCTGCGGATCCTTACTGACATCGTTATTTCTATTTTACTCCAGTGATCGCCAGCTTTTATGGCTGTTTGCCTGAAAAAGTGACATAAATTCGCCGCTTTTTCGCCCTTTTGTTGAAAAAAAACGCGCTTGAAAAGTTTTTTGCATTTAGGGGTTGCGGCCCGCCGAGAACTCCCTATAATGCGCCTCCACTGACCGGGAACAACGACTGACAAGCCGCCGGGTCAGCGAGAAGAAAGCGAAATAAACGCTTGACTCTCCGGGCGAAAAGT